>NZ_JAWOWJ010001254.1:0-500 GCF_033340495.1 Vibrio sp. 1249-1 | reverse complement strand
TTAGGATTTACCTTGGCAATATTAGGCTTTAGCTACAATATTTCTGATAAGCTTAATCCAGAGCAAGCCACGCTTTTTGCTCAATGGATTGGTGCTGCCAATGTGATCCGAAATCAAAAGATTAATGAATATAAAACCTTTCTAAAAAGCAAAACACCAGAGCTTATCGCTCAAGGTTACGCTTCCATTAAAAACAATCCTGAACTCTTATTTTTAAAAGACATTCCCGTTCAACTTTTACGCAATGCCGCAAGTTTGGTTTTCTCTGATGCAGAAGCCGCGAAAAAAGGACTGAGAAAATTTCCAAAAATTAAAAACAAATTTAAAAAACGAAGTGTTGTTTTAACTAAAGAAATGTTCTTTGTTGAGCCTTTCGAGAATGGCTCTCGGATCGTGATTAACAATCATGCCAAAGCGAAGCGAAGAATTGTGTTTTCATTGGTTGTTCCCCACAAGCCTGAGCAAATCGGGAATCAAATCAGGCTTTCACGACAAGGTGC
>NZ_JAWOWJ010001253.1:0-500 GCF_033340495.1 Vibrio sp. 1249-1 | reverse complement strand
ACCAAACATGGATTGCTCTTTTTCCGCAGAGATTCAAACGCGCATTGATAACAAAACCAAACCCTTAGGTGCTCTAGGGTTGCTAGAAAAAGTCGCATTTCAATTAGCGTTGATTCAAAGCCAAGATCAAGCACAAGCCGTTGAAGAGATTGTTATTCGCAAGCCAACAATGTTGGTGTTTGCTGGCGATCATGGTGTTGCGAAGGAAGGCATTAGCATCGCACCGAGTGAAGTTACCCAGCAAATGGTTGCAAACTTCCTTGCTGGAGGTGCGGCAATTAACTGCTTTTGCGATGTAAACCAAATCGAATTCAAAGTGATTGACTGCGGTATGCTTGCGCCAATCGAAGCAATGGTTCCTGAGTTTAAATCTCATCCGAATTTAATTGAGCAGCGTTTAGGAAATGGCACTGCCAATTTTTCAAAGCAAGCGGCGATGTCTTCTGAACAAGTAGCGCTTGGTTTGGAATATGGTGCAAGAGTGGCGCAAAGCACCATCT
>NZ_JAWOWJ010001252.1:0-500 GCF_033340495.1 Vibrio sp. 1249-1 | reverse complement strand
AGTTCAAATCTGTGTTTGGAAGAAGCAAACATAACATGATGAGGTAAGCAGAAGTCTTAGCGTTATCTGTTGCTTATGCGAAATCGAGATGATATTGATCTGGTTACTTTAGGCAACGCATGGAATAAAGAATGGAAGCCGAGCAGTTAGAAGTACTCAATTTCATTAGCCAACATCCTCCTTTCGATGAACTGCCAGAAGAGCAGTTAAAAAAAATCGCCATTCATGCAGAAGTGGCGTATTTCCGTCAAGGTACCGACATCCTCAAATTTGGCGATACGATTCGCGACTTGTATATGGTACGCAGTGGAGCGGTAGAGATTTATCGACGCAAAGGTGAACTTTATAACCGTATTGATGCTGGTGGCCTGTTCGGGCAAATGGGTTTGCTCATGAACAACCGCGTTCGTATGCCAGCAAAAGCGATAGAAGACACCTTGGTGTACTGCATTCCTGAGAACATCTTCAATGAACTATGCGACGAGTTTGAAAACTTCGCG
>NZ_JAWOWJ010001251.1:0-501 GCF_033340495.1 Vibrio sp. 1249-1 | reverse complement strand
AAGGCGACTTATTCGGTCAAATGGGGCTGCTTACCAACAACAAAGTTCGTTTCCCGGTAAAAGCTATTGAAGACACCCTACTCTACTGCATTCCGGTCGAGGTGTTTCAAGAGATCTACGACAACTTCGACTCTTTCGCCGATTTTGTTGAAGTAGAAAACAGCGCCCGCTTGCGCCAAACCATTTCAGAAAACAAAGACGCAAACGACTTAACTACCTCTAAAGTCAAGACCCTACTTACTGGCGATGCCCCGACCATAAACCGCGGCCAAACAATCCAACAAGCAGCGCAGTTAATGGCTCAGGACAACATTTCATCACTCTTGATTGTCGACCCCGATTTTGTCCGTGACGAAGATGACCCGCAATCGCCCGTTTTAGGCATCATTACTGACCGAGATTTATGTACTCGAGTGCTTGCGGAAGGCTTGTCTCCTCAAGATGATGTTTCAACAGTCATGACGACGGAAGTGATCTCTCTCGACCATAATGCTTACATCT
>NZ_JAWOWJ010001250.1:0-501 GCF_033340495.1 Vibrio sp. 1249-1 | reverse complement strand
CTTAATATCGCGCTTTACGCCAGTAATTAATTGGGAATCGATAGGGTCAGCCAAACGCAGTTGTAGAAGTGCGATGATGCCGTCTGCATCACCATTGAAGATGTCGTAATTCATTGAGCGATAGTTCCTTTATCGAGAGTCAATCCCTTGAACTAATCGAGGGAGATAGTCGTCTTATTGTGCGTAGCAAGTATGACAAGTCAACTCAAGGCGCGACTCGAAAATGAGAGTGACTCTCGAAATATTGAAGCAAGTGACCGATCAGCCCTGCAGTGTGCTGACCGCTTCTTCCAACAGCTGTAGTTGCTCCAAACCTTGTTCAGTCGCGACAGGTTTCACAACATTCAGCATCTGCAGCATCCCCTGCTTCACCATTTGCTCGGTAATGCTGGTTTTCGATGCCATTGCAGATTGGTAAGCTAACCAACTACAAGCGATCAAATGCAGCGTGCACACCAGTGATTTCAACTGCTGTTCATTCACATCCAGCAGCTTCAAAGA
>NZ_JAWOWJ010001249.1:0-502 GCF_033340495.1 Vibrio sp. 1249-1 | reverse complement strand
GACAAGCAAGCCCGCAATTACACCAAGCTGTATGATGTATCGTTGAACCTTTCTGAATTTGCTTTTGACAGCTGGACGACAGCTGACTTTGGTATGAAAGGCGAGATGAATGACCAGAAGTTTACTGCAGAAGGTAAGGCTGACTTTAAACTGGCGAAAGGTCTTGCAAGTTATGCGTTGAAGAACATCAATGTTGATGCGACGTACACTGATCCAAACAACACTATTGAATCGGCAAAAATTGGCTTAGATACATTTGAATTCGATAAAGTAAACAATCTTAGCTACGCGCTTAAAGGCAGTGCGGCTGGTATGAAGTTGGACATGCAAGGCGGTGGGCAGCTTACGGTTGACCAAGCGATTAGCAAAGTGTTGTTGAATAAGCTTACGCTGAAATCAAGCTTTGAAGGTGATGCTTTGCCACAATCACCAATGAAAGTTGATATGGTCTCTGATCTTTCATTCGACCTCACTAAGAATCATCTGAGCTTTGTGCTCGAGA
>NZ_JAWOWJ010001248.1:0-502 GCF_033340495.1 Vibrio sp. 1249-1 | reverse complement strand
GGTGGTTCAGACGGTTCAAGTAAGGAATAACTATGTTGGCTAGACTATTACTTTCATTTTCAGTGGTGCTTACCGCTTTTGGTGGTGGCGCGACAGAAGTGGGTAAAACTCAGCCATATCAAATGATGAAGCAAGTGGCTGAAGTGACATTTGCTCGACTAAAAGCAGAACAGCCAAAAATCAAACAAGATCCTAATCTATTAAAGGTGATTGTTGAGCAAGAGCTGATGCCTTACGTCAACGACCGTTACGCAGCACTGAAACTCCTTGGCCCTAACTTGAAAGGGGCAAAACGTGAAGACGTGCTAGAGTTCGTTGATGCGTTCCGTGCTTACTTGATTGCGTCTTACGCACAAGTCTTGACGCAATACAGCGATCAACAAATTGAGTTTGGTCCAGAGCCGAAATTAGACGGCTCTAAGCGTATTACCAGCATCAAAGTTGAGATCATTGATGCACCTCGTCCAACCATCAAACTAGAATTTAAACTACGTAAAGACAA
>NZ_JAWOWJ010001247.1:0-502 GCF_033340495.1 Vibrio sp. 1249-1 | reverse complement strand
TGAAGATATTGAAAACAACCGATTTGAATCTCAACAAGTAGCGACATTCACTCGCGGCTATTTGCGTTCTTACGCAAAGTTTGTCGGGCTAGATGAGAAAGTGGTGCTGGTTGCTCTAGAACAAACGGCAGATGTAAAGCCAAAAGAGCAAGAAATCGAAATGCAAAGCTTCTCTCGTAAAACCAAACACGAGAAACACAACAGCCGAATTATGTTGCTGACTTGGGTAATAGCCATTGTCATCATCGGTATCTCAGCAGCTTGGTGGTGGCAAAATCAGCAAGAAAATAGTCTCGCTCAAGTTGTAGCAGAGGCTAATGTTGAAACAAGCCAGCCAAGTGCCGATGAAATTGCTGATATTGATCTAATGACCGAAGAAGAGCTGATCGCAAGTACTCCAGCAGAACTAGCGGCATCAAACAATACAGCATCAGAATCATCCATCAATGCAGCGCAAACTGATGAAGTGGTACCTGCAGAAACAGAAGAGTCGACAACAGAA
>NZ_JAWOWJ010001246.1:0-502 GCF_033340495.1 Vibrio sp. 1249-1 | reverse complement strand
TTCGGCAAACACCAAGACAACCATAGTTAGCGCACCCGTTGCGATCGCGACACCTAAATCGCCGTACAGGCGCATGCCGATGATGGTCGCAATTGCTGAAGCAAGAATGTTCACGAGGTTGTTGCCGATAAGAATAAGACCAATCAAGCGATCTGGTCGGTCTAATAACTTTTCGACACGTTTGGCGCCCTTATGCCCACTTTTCGCTAAGTGCTTCAAGCGGTAACGGTTCAAAGACATCATCCCTGTTTCTGAACCAGAAAAATAACCTGATATGACGATAAGACACGCGAGTAGCGCAAATAAGATACCCGTAGATATGTCGTCCAAAACGTAGCTGTTCCTTGTATGTTTTTGGCAATTCAACAGCAAAGTGAGCTGCGAATTCAATGAATTAATGCGTACTGTATTTTATCTGTCCGCGAATATAAAGGATTAAGGAGCCCGAGAGCTCCTTAATTCAAGATGATTTCTTTTACAAAGCGACTGCCAAAATAGGCCA
>NZ_JAWOWJ010001245.1:0-503 GCF_033340495.1 Vibrio sp. 1249-1 | reverse complement strand
ACCAGAGCCAGAAAATACGATTTATGTCTTTGACGAAGCTCACCACCTGCCTCACGTCGCCCGTGATCACGCTTCAGCATCCGCGAGTTTAAAAGGCGCAGCAGCGTGGCTAGAGAAGCTGAATCAGTCAATCAGTAAATTTTCATCACTGGCTGATGAGAAACGTGTCGCTCGTTTCCGCAATGACTTGCAAGACTCCGTGCAAAACTTAATACCTGCGCTCACTCAATTGACTAAACAATTCGATCCAGCTCAGTTTGAAGAAGGCATCTACCGCTTTGAACATGGCGAACTGCCAACTTGGCTAGAAAACCAATCTAAAGAGCTAAAGCAGTTCAGCAAGAAAGCAAACCAAAGCGTCGCGAAAATCGCCGATCTTATCGCAGAAAGAGTCAAAGATGGCGAACTCGCGGCAAGATTGGCCGAGCCTGCGCTCGCTGAACTAGGTTTCTATATTCAACGACTAGAGAACCTCGCTCAAGTTTGGCATTTAATGGCAGAGC
>NZ_JAWOWJ010001244.1:0-503 GCF_033340495.1 Vibrio sp. 1249-1 | reverse complement strand
TGGTTCAGCTTGTTGTTTGTACACTGATCTCAACATTTACAGGAGGTCAGTCATGGATTTAAAAAGTCTTCTAAACCAAGCGCTCAACTCTGATTTACTCAAACAAGGTGCTGGCGCCCTGGGTAAGCAAACTCAAAACATCAAGTCATCATCCAGCTCTAGCCAGTTCAAAACTCTCGGCGCAGGAGCCATCGGTGGTGGATTGATTGGCATGCTTATGGGCTCAAAGAAAAGCAAAAAGATGGCGAAGAAAATGGGTTCTGGCGCGCTTAAAGTCGGTGGAGCGGCAGCACTCGGTGCACTTGCCTACAAAGTGTATAACGATTGGCAAGCTAAGCAGAGTGATCAAGGCGTCCATGAACCCTTCGATCCACAAGATAGCAAACACAGCGTATTAATTTTAAAAGCCATGATTGGTGCAGCCAAAGCCGATGGTCAGGTCGATGATGTGGAAATGGCCCGAATGGAACAAGCCCTTACAGAAAGGGGGGCAGATGAACACG
>NZ_JAWOWJ010001243.1:0-503 GCF_033340495.1 Vibrio sp. 1249-1 | reverse complement strand
AACGTTACTGTCTTGCGAAAGCCAGAAGATGATCAAATGCGCAGCCAACAATGCCAAGCCAACCGCCTCTAAACCCAGACTTTGCTCTAGTAGCGTTTCAACAAAATCAGCAGGAACCAGTGACAGCATTTCTTTCGCCGTTTCCAGCGCCATTGGCGCATTGAGAAGATCGAGCTTATCTGGTGCCGCTAGCATGAAGATCGCTTTCGCTTGCTCAGGCAACTGCCCTGAAACCATCAACTCTAAAAGTTGGTTCTCGGCAATCAACTTATACAAGGCAGGGGCAGACAAAGTGCCCAGAACAATATACGCCGCTGTCACAGGTAAGCCCATACCTAAAACCAACGATGCCAAAGCAATCAACACGAGCATGATGAACAAATCACCATTCGCCCAACCATTGATCATCAAAGAGAAAGTGTTGCCGATGCCTGTTGTACTGATTACGTTGATCACTAAACCAATACCCACCAGCAGGACAGCGGTGGTTGCCATGTTCTTCG
>NZ_JAWOWJ010001242.1:0-503 GCF_033340495.1 Vibrio sp. 1249-1 | reverse complement strand
CTTCGCCGTTCTCTGCCCAACGACCGACCATATCACACAGGATGCGGCGGAAGTATTCGTGGCGGGTGTAAGACAAGAAGCTGCGCGAGTCCGTTAACATGCCGACGAATTGGCTGAGCAAACCAAGTTGAGAAAGCTGTTCCATTTGGCGTTGCATGCCGTCTTTCTGATCGTTGAACCACCAACCTGAGCCAAACTGCACTTTGCCCGCGATGCCGCCACCTTGGAAGTTACCAATCATGGTCGCCATCATTTCGTTATCACGAGGGTTCAAACAGTAAAGAATAGTACGAGGCAGCTCGTTGGTTTGGTCCATTTCATCCAGTAGATGTGCCAGTTCAAAAGCAAATGGGCGATCGCCAATCGAGTCAAAGCCAGCATCAGCACCTAGTAGTTGGAACATGCGTGAACTGTTGTTGCGCTGTGCGCCAATATGTAGCTGCATGACCCAACCCAATTGCGCGTAGCGTTTACCGAGCCAAACTTGAACCGCGGTAGAGAAT
>NZ_JAWOWJ010001241.1:0-503 GCF_033340495.1 Vibrio sp. 1249-1 | reverse complement strand
CATGGACGTGGTTTCGCGGTGGTTGCCGATGAAGTACGCCAGCTTGCCATGCGCACCAATACCACGACAGATGAGATTGTCTCGATGGTGACGGAAAATCTAGAGCGCACCAATAATGCTGTTGCACTGATTTCTCAGTGTCAAAAAGAGGCGCTTGATACGCTAGAGCTGTCTGAAAAGGCGGGCAATGTTATGAACGATATCCAAGACGGAGCAAGCCGAGTGGTTGAAGCTGTCGCACAGTTCAACCGCACTTTGTAATTAATCGCTTCAAAAACTTCTGCTTCAAAGAGCCCATTCTCGGTTCTAGTTTTCCTTCCTCGCTTCGCGAATACCGTTTATAGCGAGGAAGGTAACACGCTGTTATTTCTCGATGAAATCTCACCTGCAATGTATAATGCCGACGTTTCGCAAACGTTAACATCTTCCATTCTTATTACACACCTCGTCAGCATTTGCGATACGAATATAAATAACTTTCGTAGATTAAAATCGATATAAAT
>NZ_JAWOWJ010001240.1:0-504 GCF_033340495.1 Vibrio sp. 1249-1 | reverse complement strand
TGAAGATGTTGCCATCATTCGCTCTGCGTATGGTGAAGAAGATTTAGATTGCCGCAACTGGACACTGGTTTCTGAGCCATCACTTAATCGTGGCGATGTGCAAATCGAAGCAGGCGAATCGAGCATTAACTACCGCATGGAAGAGCGCATCAAGAGTGTGCTGCACAGCTTTTGTGGCGCGAACCGTCACCAAGAGGGTGAGTAATCCATGCAAGTTTTGGCCGATCGCCTCAAAAACTACAAAGTTGAAGGCTTAACCACGCGCCCGGTCGCTTCTGGCAAATTGGTGCGCGTTGTTGGTTTGACCTTAGAAGCAACGGGCTGTCGTGCGCCGATCGGCAGTCTATGTTTGGTTGAAACCATGTCTGGTCACATGGAAGCTGAAGTGGTTGGTTTTTCTGGTGATAACTTGTATTTGATGCCGAGTGAGCAAAGCACCGGTATTTTGCCCGGTGCAAAAGTGACGCCATTAACCAGCGAAGCAGGTTTGCCTGTTGGTATGGA
>NZ_JAWOWJ010001239.1:0-504 GCF_033340495.1 Vibrio sp. 1249-1 | reverse complement strand
CTCGCCAGATGGTGGTGGCGTTACTGACTCTTCTTTTAAGTGAAAGTCGAGCGTTTGCTGATCCACCAAGTTGCCACCTTTGTCTTTAATACGAGTCACGAGCATATGGTGACCAGGCTCTGATTTGCTTAAAGCGAGCGATACAGCCTCCACCGAGCCGTCTTTCATTTCGTCTGCCCAGCTTGCAAGTGGCTCACGGTGGTGATTGTACACGGTGAGTTCTGCGTTTAAATCGCCTTCAGCAGTTAGTGTCAGATCCAAAGTTGTCGTTGTTGACTCAATGATATATTCGTCTGCTAAGCCATCTACTGTGAGTGAGTACTCTGGAGCGGGAGTTTCTATCTTGTAGCCGACTTCTACACGCTCAAGGCCGCTATTAGCTTGCAGGTACACCGGGTTAGTACCATAAACAGGAGTGAATTTATCCTCGGCATACTGTCCAGCTTGCAGTTTAGTTTGCTCTTGGTTGATCTTCGTTGCTAGAGCGTAAGACCAGTTTTTCGC
>NZ_JAWOWJ010001238.1:0-504 GCF_033340495.1 Vibrio sp. 1249-1 | reverse complement strand
CCCCGTGTTTGTGATGTGGGAACTCTATTTAGGCGAGCCGGGAATACTGGGTGGCTTTGTGAACCGCTCTGAGCAATTTGGTTATGAAGCTGCGGAGATAATGGCGAGTAAGATGGGGATGTCTCTGACGTCAGCGGCGCATGCGCTGGCTATCACTGAAGCGGTCTTGGATTATAAGGCGCTCACAAAGTATGAAATCAGCCATTATGACATCCCTAAAAACGCTGAAATTCTTAATGCGCCACCGCCACTGTTTAAAGTAAACCTCAAAACACTGTTGTTCACGTGCGGCATTATTGTGCTGCTTTCTCTTGTTGTTGTAATTCAGTTTATGACTATTCGCCAACGCAAAGAGATTGATAAGAAAAATAGAAAAATTGTGTTGCTTCAAAAACGAACGCTAAACGTCCAAAAAGAGATGATTCACGTATTGGGTGAGGCGATTGAAAGTCGCTCTGGAGAAACTGGCCAACATGTAAAACGTGTCGCTAAACTGTCTCGTCG
>NZ_JAWOWJ010001237.1:0-504 GCF_033340495.1 Vibrio sp. 1249-1 | reverse complement strand
AGAGCGGAATCGCTATCGCGCAGGTATTTTATCTAAGTTAAAAGCGGGCTTTTCATCTGACGATCGCAACGACTTCGACGCCCACACTTTTCAGTTTTCCAACTTTTTCGAATTTAATCATCGTCATCGTTTAGTGGTTGATTACCGTTTTCGCGCCCAGCATGAAGTTCGAGGAGAAGATATTACCGAAGGTAATGGTAGCGCAATCGACGCACCAATAGAGTTCAACCGTAACGATGTAAAAACCAATTATGTCTTTGGATCTAACGGTGCCAAAGGCAGACTCGAATTCGGTTTAGGCTATAGTGATAAAACCTATCAAAACTATCGTGACGGCTTGCCTGGTCGCCCAAACGCTAAAACTAAATACAACGATTTTCGAGCTCCCAATGCACATTTGGAGTTCTATTTAAGAGCGACGCCAAGAACCTATTGGTTAGTCGGAACAAACCAAATCGTAACCGAGTATCAGCACCGAAATTCTGCGCAGCCATCGAAAGATAA
>NZ_JAWOWJ010001236.1:0-504 GCF_033340495.1 Vibrio sp. 1249-1 | reverse complement strand
TCTCTAAGCCGAGCTGAGGATGAGGGCTTTTTCCCTTTACTGATGACGTGATGTAATTCTGGAACCTACTTTTTTTGCCAAGGCTGGACGAATCACCGATGCCATTGGAGAAACCTTGATTGCTTTCTTCTTAGGTGCGATGACATTGCTGACGTTTGCTAATGTCATTTTTCGCTATGTCTTTAACGATAATATTCTCTGGGCGTTAGAGCTCACCGTATTCATGTTCGCGTGGATGGTTTTAGTTGGCGCTTCGTACGGTGTGAAAAAACACTTTCACATTGGCGTGGATGTCATCATCAATATCGTACCTGAAGGGCGCCGTAAACTCCTTGCGCTAGTCGCAGCGGCCTGCTGCCTAACCTTTTCGATTCTGCTTTTGATTGGTGCTTGGAATTATTGGTATCCCTTTGCGACAGAGCGCGCATGGTATGAAACCGACGATATCCCAATGCCTGAATTTTTACAGTTCTTAGCGGATTGGCTTAATGAAGGCGAGCGCTA
>NZ_JAWOWJ010001235.1:0-504 GCF_033340495.1 Vibrio sp. 1249-1 | reverse complement strand
CTGGGAATATTAAAAAAGAAACGATTGAGATTCCGTTAAAGGGTAGAGCGCCGTTGTCGCTCTACCAAACTAGAGGCAAAGACTCTATTTGGTCAAAACAGCAGGACATTGCAGCGAAGCACCTTAAGCACCTTGGGTTTGAACGAGGAACAAGCAAGGAGCTTACCAAAGCCAAACACCTCGAAAAATCGCAGCACGTTAAGCGCGCCCTGAAAAAAAACGAGCAAAAACTTGAGGCTCTGGAACTCGCTAACCAAGCCGCGCAGGAGCGCCTTAGAGCGATCGAGAGCGATTTTAAAGAAAAACTCGATGAATTTATCGAGGCGAGAGAAAAGTACTTTACAGAGCTTTTGGAGGACGATCTAGATATTGATCTGGCGATGGAAGAACAGGAAAAGGTTGTTGAGACGTTCCAGAACCTCCCTGAGGAGGTTAAGCCAAGAGCCGGTAGGGAAACAAAAACACGTCTCGACGAGATTGGCAGTTCGTTTAGAAACAGAGACT
>NZ_JAWOWJ010001234.1:0-504 GCF_033340495.1 Vibrio sp. 1249-1 | reverse complement strand
CGTAGTTAGAACTTGGTTGAATGTGCCCCGAGCGGCTCGGTTGGTTCGATACGCGTTGTGCAGCATTTCAGGGCCATCAATACTCAAGCCCACCAAGAAATGGTTCTCGCTTAAAAATTCGCACCATTCGTCATTCAATAACGTGCCGTTTGTTTGCAGATCGTTTGAGATCTTCACGCCTGCGGGCTGGTACTTCGCTTGAAACTCGACAATTTTCTTGAAGTAATCCAAACCCAGCATCGTTGGCTCGCCGCCCTGCCAAGAGAAGACGATCTCAGGTGTATTTTGCCCTTCAATATACTGTTTGATGTAAGCCTCTAACGTGGCTTCATCCATCATTGGTGAACATCCTTTTTTATACTCAAGTAAGTCCTGTTTGCTGAGGTAGTAGCAGTAAGTACAGTCAATGTTACAGGCAGCACCAATTGGCTTTGCCATAACATGTAAACGCTTAGACGCTTTGCCGTTGAACTGAGGACTTTGAGTAATTTGCATGAGTCACCT
>NZ_JAWOWJ010001233.1:0-504 GCF_033340495.1 Vibrio sp. 1249-1 | reverse complement strand
CTTTGATGATGTCGTTACTTGTCTTAAAGGTGCCAGATACTTTGCCGTAAACGTAACCAGGGATGATAAATAGGATGAAGATCAGTGGAACAATCGACTTCATGATAGGCGCAGAAAACGCCGTAATTTCGCCTTCAGGAGAGCGAAGTGCCGAGTTCTCAGGCAATAACGCGGCAACAAGAAGTGCAATACCCGCCATCATAGCCCAGCCAGCGTAGCGGAATGCTTTTGATTCCAACTCAGTGAAAGAGCCTAAGTTTGGTGCCGTTTCTGCATCTTCATCAATTGGCATCTTTGCAAGACGAGGCTCGATGATTTTCTCAGTCACGTACCAACCGATAGCAACGATGATCACTGAAGATAGACCAGTGAAGAAGATGTTTGCTAGAGGGTTAACCACGTATTCAGGATCAAGAACCTGTGCTGCTGTTTGTGTGAAACCAGCGAGCAATGGGTCAATACCTGAAGGAATGAAGTTTGCAGAGAAACCACCAGACACACCAG
>NZ_JAWOWJ010001232.1:0-504 GCF_033340495.1 Vibrio sp. 1249-1 | reverse complement strand
GTTGATAGCACCCACGAACTGCGTTGGATCTTCCATCGAGCCGCGCTCTGCTAACATGGCTTGACCAAGTAGCACTTCGACCCAGCGGCCAAACGCTTCTTCATCCGCTTCATCCGCCATGCGCTTAACAAGTTCGTGCTCTGGGTTGATTTCAAAGATGTATTTCACTTCTGGCACAGCTTGACCTGCGGCAGCAAGTAGCTTCGCCATCTGAGTCCCCATCTCGTAATCATCCGTCACAACGACTGCGGGTGTAGATGCAAGTTTAAAGGTCGTACGCACGTCTTTCACGCGGTCACCCAAGTAAGACTTGGTACGCTCAACAACCGATTTGAACTCTTCTTCGGTTTCTTTTTGCTTTTCTTTATCGGCTTCGTCTTCAAACTTACTCAAGTCAAGGCCAGCTTTGGTAATCGATTGGAACTGCTTACCATCAAACTCAGTTAGGTAGTTCATCAACCACTCGTCAATGCGGTCGAACATCAGAATGACTTCGATGCCTTT
>NZ_JAWOWJ010001231.1:0-505 GCF_033340495.1 Vibrio sp. 1249-1 | reverse complement strand
TTGCTTAAATCTTAAATAAGTTTTTTGCATTTTCCGTGGTGATAGCATCTATGGTTGCGACTTCTTCGCCACGCAAGTCTGCCACTCGCTGCGCGACGAGCGATGTGTAAGCTGGCTCATTGCGTTTACCGCGATGCGGCACTGGCGCCAAATATGGGCAGTCTGTTTCTAAGATGACCCATTGCATGTCTAAGTGTGGAATGACTTGGTCCATGCCGCCGTTTTTAAACGTCGATACACCGCCTAAACCAAGGTGGAAGCCCAACTCGTTAATTGCTCGCGCCTCTTCTAAGCTGCCACCAAAACAATGGAACACGCCACGCAGGCGACCGTCTTGCTCTTGACGAAGCAGAGTCAGCGTTTCTTCGATGGAATCGCGGGTGTGGATCACCACAGGTAAATCCATCTCTTTTGCCCAATTGAGTTGGGTGACGAAAGCCATCTCTTGCTCTGCTCGGTAGGTTTTATCCCAATACAGGTCGATGCCGATTTCGCCCACGGCGAT
>NZ_JAWOWJ010001230.1:0-505 GCF_033340495.1 Vibrio sp. 1249-1 | reverse complement strand
AAATCGTTACAACACGCAGATTCTTTTTCCCACAACGTTCTCGCGCCAGTAACAGTTGAGCCAGATGCCGCTGCCCCTCTTCAGGCAGTTCAGGTAAGTTCTCTAACACAAGTAAACACGACTGCTGTTTGTCGATGGCATCATCAATGCTATCCATTGTTGTGGTTGCACTGAGAGCAAAAGAACCATACTCCGTTTCTTCACTCTTAGACATCATGTCTTTAATTAACCCCGCGACGCTGTGACGCCCAGTGCCCGACTCACCATAAACCACCACGTGCGTGTCCAGTAACGCGTATTGGGCAACAAGCTTGCGGATCTGCTCCATATGCGCAGACTTACCAATTAATGAGCGCGAAATAGATTTCTCCGCCTGTAGCTGCAATTCCACCTGGCTGCTTCGAGTTTCAAGCTGCTGTTTTACTAGTGTTAAGAGGTTGGCAGGATTTATCGGTTTTTCTAAAAACTCACATGCGCCGTGCTTTACTGCATCTACTGCCATTGG
>NZ_JAWOWJ010001229.1:0-505 GCF_033340495.1 Vibrio sp. 1249-1 | reverse complement strand
AGAACTACAAACCAAGCACCTTGCCACCGATGAATTTCAGATATTAGCGAGAGATGCACACCCTTTATCGGATCAAGCGATCGATTGTAATGACTTAAGTCTATATCCAATTGTCACTGCCATCGTCCCAGATTGGAATGAGAACAGAACGCTTATTGAGTGCTGGGCAGAGCGTGAAAACATTGAAACCGAAACCGCTTTTAGGTCCAGTTCCATTTTGTCTCTATTAGAAGTGATTTCGGAGACAGATGCTCTATTCCCCACATCTGCGTTTCTTTCAAGAAAGCATCTTTCCGGACTCAAAAGTTTGTCACTCTCTCCACAACTAAAAGCCTCCTTCAAAGGCGAGTCTCAAGATATTTACCTATACATGCACTATCGCCATCGCAATAGTCCTATTTATAAATGGCTGATTCCAATAATTGAAAGCACACTTTCATCCATTAACGATAATTAGTTGTTTTTTAAAGCCTTTCGATTATCCTCAGTGGTAACGTTTCATTTA
>NZ_JAWOWJ010001228.1:0-505 GCF_033340495.1 Vibrio sp. 1249-1 | reverse complement strand
ACCATTCCTGTTATATTGAGTAATACCGTTGTACGTAAAATACGGTTCACTGTACATCGGATAAATATCTGGCAGATCACGAATGATTGCTTGACCCAACTTAGCTATATCATGCGGTGTTGAATACAAACCATCGCTATCTAAACCATGAGGGTTAGTAAATGAGGAATTCGTCAAACCAAGTTGACTCGCCCAACTATTCATTAAGCTAACAAAGCCTGCTTCGCTACCAGCGACGTGCTCTGCAATGGCAACACTAGCATCGTTTCCTGACTGAACCACCAATCCTCGATATAAATCAGACAGAGACACAGATGTGTTTACTTCGATGAACATTTTGGAAGAATCTGGGAAGTTTTTCGCCCATGCATTCTTACTGATGGTTACGTCATCATCTTCTGAGATATTACCACGTGCTAGCTCTTGGCCGATTACGTAGCTGGTCATCATTTTAGTTAGACTAGCAGGAGACAATTTTGTGTTCATTTCTTTTTCTGCTAGCACT
>NZ_JAWOWJ010001227.1:0-505 GCF_033340495.1 Vibrio sp. 1249-1 | reverse complement strand
AAATCTGGGCTCATGAATAAATACGACTTCCTTTGCTGATTTTAGAGATACCGACCTTTCGTTCCTTAGGTCATTGTAGTTGTTGGCTTGGGTTTACTTCGCTCAAAGGCTAAGGCTTCAAACCGAATGACTACTGGCATGGTTGTGATTAAATGAGTTTAGGTGATATGAAGTAGCAGATAAAACAAAGCGCAGCGATTGCTGCGCTTTGTAGAACTGTCGAAGTTTAGTTAACTCGACGCACTTGGATGATCATTCCCATTAGAGGGTTGTCTAAGTAGTGCGTTTCGCTGCTTTTCATGCGGCGTTTTTGATCCAATCGGTAGCTCTTTAAGAAGGTTTCTTCAGTCACCGTTGGTGAGATTTCTGCGAGGTTACCCACTTGAACGTTGCCGTCAACATCACCGAGTTCATCATTCAACTGGTCAGTTGATTTAGACTCAAAGCGAACTTCACGAACGCTTGGTTCACGCAAATCCAGTGTGGTTTCTGCAAACAAGTAATG
>NZ_JAWOWJ010001226.1:0-505 GCF_033340495.1 Vibrio sp. 1249-1 | reverse complement strand
ACGGGCAAACGTTGCAACGTAAAGCAAAGACATACCAACAACCGGCAACACTAAAAACTGCCAGCTACCATCTTGCCAACCACCTGCAGGGAAAATGTGCCAATGTAGAGAGAATAGGTAAATCAGAGCTGGTGCCAATACGAACGACGGCATAACCACACCCAGCATCGCGGTCGACATTATGGTGTAGTCAACCCACGTATTCTGCTTGAGAGCCGCTATCGTCCCGACCGTCACGCCCATGATCAACGTAAAGATGAAGGCGATAAAACCCACTTTCGCTGACACTGGCAGAGCAACGGCGATCAACTCGTTTACGGTGTAATCTAGGTATTTAAACGATGGACCAAAATCACCTTGCAGAACGTTGGTCAAATACGTTGTGTATTGCTCGAATACTGGCTTATCAAGGCCGTATTTCGCTTCAATGTTCGCCATAACTTCTGGCGGTAGTGGACGTTCTGTCGAGAAAGGGTTTCCCGGTGCAAAACGCATAAGAAAGAAA
>NZ_JAWOWJ010001225.1:0-505 GCF_033340495.1 Vibrio sp. 1249-1 | reverse complement strand
CGCTCTATAGGGGCTTGGTCTCGCGTAGCGAGGCGGATTTTGCTCTTAAATTAGAACGTGAATTGCAGGGGCGTCCAGCCCCGAAGATTTACGTTCTAATTCATTGGAAAAGCACGCTTTTTCAATATTCACCCTTTGGGTGAAATCTCTTTTTTTCTTGAGATTTCATCGGTGTCCGCTATCGGGTACTATGCTCCCCCGATGATAGACACCGATGGCAGAGGCCGATGAACACACAATTTTTGATCCAAGATAAGACCGAACGCTACCAACGAAATGCCGATAACATGCAGTGTGTTGTGCAGTTTTTAATACAAGAAACGTACTCCACGATCAGTAATTTAATGGTGCTTTTGAATTACCAAAAAAGACAACCGCTCGATCGCTTACTGGCAAAACTAAAGGGCTTAGGCTTCATCAAAAAGTACGAGCTTCAAACCCAAAACGGGAAGCTTGCTTTGTGGGGCATAACGGATTTAGGTCTAGCACAAAACCAACAAAAGAG
>NZ_JAWOWJ010001224.1:0-505 GCF_033340495.1 Vibrio sp. 1249-1 | reverse complement strand
TTTAAAAGATGAGCAAGAAACGGTAGCACTGGGCACCGAGCTGGCTCAACTTTGTTCTCAACAAACCACTATTTATCTGCAGGGTGATTTAGGTGCAGGTAAAACAACCTTCAGTCGTGGTTTTGTCCGTGCTCTTGGGCATCAAGGAAACGTGAAAAGTCCGACTTATACGCTTGTCGAACCTTACCAATTAGATAAGTGGCAGGTTTACCACTTTGATCTTTACCGATTGGCGGATCCGGAAGAATTGGAATTCATGGGGATCCGAGATTACTTCACAGATGATGCGATCTGCTTGGTTGAATGGCCTGAAAAAGGGCAAGGATTGCTGCCACAACCAGATTTAGATGTAGAAATTCGTTATCAAGGTGAGCAACGCGTCGCTGAGATAACGGCGAACAATGATTACGGTGTGCAGTTACTCAGTCGATTGGAGCTATGTTGAGTTTTTCAAATTTTAGAGCAGTGGCGACGTTTGTCGCCACTTTTCTCCTTATCATCCCCA
>NZ_JAWOWJ010001223.1:0-506 GCF_033340495.1 Vibrio sp. 1249-1 | reverse complement strand
CCCAACTTATTAGCTCAAAATGACTGGTACCTTCAAGCGCCAAACTGTGAAACTTATGAGTCGGTAAGGGAGCGTTTGTCCTGCTGGCTGAGTGATGTAGCGCATGACGAAGACATTGTCGTGGTGAGTCGTGGGCTAACAGGCATCGTGCTGAGAGGATTGCTGTTGGGTATGGATTACACTCAAGTTTGGCAGCAAGATTTACCTCAAGATGCGTTTTTCATTATCGAAGATGGTCGAATCACTCGTGTCAACTGCGTGGATACTGTTGACGTAGTCTGACTTGATTTGTTTATGTTTGCGTCCGCTTGATTTTGGTCAGTAATCAAAATAACTTAGTACACTGGCTTATAGAAAATACGCTTGCAAGGCTGATCATGGACGATTGGTCTCAAATGTACATTTATAGAATGTAATTCAAGGATGGATGATGATGTACAGAAAGTGGCTTTTTGCCGCAGCGCTGCTTTTAAGTGGCCCAACTTTACTGCCTTTTACTCTAGAGG
>NZ_JAWOWJ010001222.1:0-506 GCF_033340495.1 Vibrio sp. 1249-1 | reverse complement strand
CACCAACGCAGCGCGATCATAAACGATATCGGCTTGAGAAACCGGAGCCGTAAAGAAATCACCAGTATAAATCGACAGTTCATCAAACTGATACAACTCGTGCATACCACTAATTGGGGTCACAGTTGGTGTATAAAAGTGTTCAGCAAAGAAAGAACGCACCGCTATTTGGCTCAGCTCAACCCCTTCCACAGAATCATGTTTCGTTGCTAACCAAACGAGATCTTCAGACTTACCACACAAAGGAACCAAGACTTTGTCTTCACGTTTCGGATTCGCATGGTGCCAGTACGCTGGCAATAGAGGGTTCACATCTTCCAAATGAAAACCGATTTGATTACTGGCCCACTTACTGTGCCAAAATTCTTGATCTCTCATTCTTACTTTCTACTTGTTGGCTGATTTTCGTTTTGTGGGGTAAGACTAATGATTTTTTTAAATTTGTCTATGCCGTTCATCTTTGGTTAATACTGCGATGATAGGATGTCATCGTTCCTTGGAGAACA
>NZ_JAWOWJ010001221.1:0-506 GCF_033340495.1 Vibrio sp. 1249-1 | reverse complement strand
ATGAATAACAAAGTGGTCGACTGCCAGACCCAAAGTGAATTGTCTTACCGCTCCGTGCAAAGCTTGTTGGAGCAAATCAACGCCACTGAACAATGCATGGCAGAATTGGCGAACGACACGCAGAGCATTGGCCAAATAGTCGAGACCATCAACAGCGTTTCTGAACAAACCAACTTATTAGCCCTTAACGCAGCAATTGAAGCCGCTCGTGCGGGCGAGCATGGTCGCGGCTTCGCGGTTGTCTCTTCTGAAGTGCGTGATTTGGCGCAGCGCAGCCAAGAAGCTACCGAGAACATCAGCAAACTGTTGGACCAAATTGGCGAGAAAACCCGTTTCTCAGTAGAAAGCATGGCGAAGAGCAAACAAGCCAGTGACGACACGTTTGAATCCGTGCAACAAGTGAATGAGAGTGTGTCTTTACTCGAAAGCAGCATCGAACACGTGAACAATCACATCAGCACCATTACGCACTCGACCATTGAGCAATCTAAAGCATGTGAAGCCAT
>NZ_JAWOWJ010001220.1:0-506 GCF_033340495.1 Vibrio sp. 1249-1 | reverse complement strand
CGGCGGAGTTTCTTTCTGAAAAAGCAAAAGGCGCTGGCATTCCAGGGATTACCGTCGATGGCAACGACGTTGTTGCTATGTATGACGCCACCATGAACGCATTAGAGCGAGCACGAAAAGGCAAAGGGGCGACACTGATCGAAGCGGTAAGTTATCGCCTAAGTGACCACACCACCGCCGACGATGCGACGCGTTATCGTAATGCAGATGACGTGCAAACCGCATGGCAATTCGAGCCCGTGAGCCGACTAAAAACCTTTTTGATCAATCAAGGTGCTTGGAGCGATGAACAAGAGCAACAATGGCAAAGCGACTGCAAGGAACAAGTCGAGCTCGCGGTTGAACGCTACTTAAACTTGCCTCAACAAGCGCCTGAAACTGGATTCGATTACCTATACGAATCGCTTCCTCAAGAGCTTCACGCTCAACGCGATGAATTGATCAATAAAGCAATGCGAATGCAAGGAGGCAAACATGGCTGAACTTACGTTAGTTGAAGCAGTAAA
>NZ_JAWOWJ010001219.1:0-506 GCF_033340495.1 Vibrio sp. 1249-1 | reverse complement strand
TGAGCGACAACCCAGCTTTACTTGCACAAATGACCATTCTACGCGGTGTTGAACCTTTGTATTTCAAAGCAGCAGAAAGCCACGTCGATCTCGCGCCACAGTTAGTGGAATGCTTACGTCAAAAGGCCAACGAAGCACATATTTCCTCCATTTTGATGACCCAACTCGACTCCATCGAAGGCATGGGTGAAGTCAACGCGTGTCGCTTGCTGAGCTTGAATGTGTCTTCTCACATGAAGCCAGCGGAAGAAATCGCAGCTTAGGTTTACCTCCCCCTTATTCAAGCTCGACCTTGAATTTCTCCCCCATAACTTGCTCCACAGGGACTTGACCTGCCAAATGGCAGGTCCTTTTTATTGCTCACGATGTAACCAACCATTCGCTGACTCTTGGAATATGAGCGTTAACTTAATGAAATCGCATTCACAACTTGTTATTGTAGAGCGATTGTTATCCCTAAAAGCGTGCCCCTTTGAAAGAGAACACTCCCGTCGTCGAATTTAGCA
>NZ_JAWOWJ010001218.1:0-506 GCF_033340495.1 Vibrio sp. 1249-1 | reverse complement strand
TCAAGTCGGCTTGTGTTATCTAAACGGCATTGGTGCAGACAAGAGCATGGTGAAAGGTTGCTATTGGCTGGAACGTGCTGCTGAGGGCGGCAGCGCAGAAGCGATGTACCATGCAGGCGAAGCATGGAAAGACAGAGGCAAAACAGGCAATGCGATTGCGTATGTTTGGTTGTTTCTTTCTGCCAATATGGGTTATCAACCAGCTCGCGCCCTTCGCGATGAAGTGGCGGCGAACATCGGTGTGGATGTGGTGGTTGGACTTCAATCCATTGCGAAGCCTCTGCAAAGAAAGCTCGCATCTGGCATGGTGAAAAAGCACTCGATCATTCGTGCGCTGAACAAGGTGTACAAACGTGACGTATATTTCCCTGGCGAAGAAGAGCTTAACGAAGTGTTAAGTGACGAGCACAAATCTGGGACGAATACGTGGGAGGAGACGACGGAGCTAAACTTCGAACCTGATATGACAACGGTCACAACAGAAGATCAATCAGCGAAACCACCTG
>NZ_JAWOWJ010001217.1:0-507 GCF_033340495.1 Vibrio sp. 1249-1 | reverse complement strand
ATCAACGCGGTTGAAGTTCATCAACGCCGCGCTATTCAAAGACGGAGAGGACAACGCCGATTGACCAGCGTGCCCTTTGAGAGCTGAAAGTTGTTGCAACTGCGTTGAAAGATGATTGTGACGCTGACGCATAGCGTCGAGCTGTTGCCCGACCCTATCACGCTGCTTTTCTTCCATTTGTTGCAGTTTTCCGACCGCTTTAAGTTTGGCTTTCATCGCTGCGTTCGCTCTCTACTGTGCGCCTTGGAACATTTGAGCCAGCTCAGTCAAACTGGTGGTGTAATCCACCGCCTCGTTCGCTGATTGCTGTAAGTACGAACGCAAATGCGGATACATCGACACAGACTGATCCAACTCAGGGTCCTGACCCGGTTGATAGCCACCAAGCGGCAGTAACTCTTTCACCTGAAGGTAATTGGAGTACATTTGGCGGAAGTTGTTTGCGATGGTGGAATGAGCAGGTTGCGTACAAGTGCTCATACAACGGCTGATAGAAGCGTTGATATC
>NZ_JAWOWJ010001216.1:0-507 GCF_033340495.1 Vibrio sp. 1249-1 | reverse complement strand
CTTGGCGCTTTAGCGTTAGCAGGAAACGCGCTTTCTCTCCCGTTCGCAACTAAAGCGGTTGCCAAAGAAACGCCAGCAAAACCCAATGAAAAAATTGTCTGGTCGGCATGTACCGTAAACTGTGGTTCTCGTTGTCCGCTTCGTATGCACGTGGTCGACGGTGAAATCAAATGGGTAGAAACCGATAACACGGGTGATGATGTGTATAACCACAATCATCAAGTTCGCGCTTGTTTGCGTGGTCGCTCTATGCGTCGCCGTGTTTACTCGCCAGACCGTTTGAAATACCCACTTCTTCGCGTTGGTAAACGTGGTGAAGGTAAGTTCAAACGCATTACTTGGGACGAAGCCTTTGACCTCGTTGGTGACAACCTAAAACGCATCATTAAAGACTACGGTAATGACGCGGTTTACCTAAACTACGGTACGGGTACCTTGGGTGGCACGGTAACTAAGAGCTGGGATCCGAGCGCGACGTTGGTTGCCCGTATGATGAACCTGTGTGGT
>NZ_JAWOWJ010001215.1:0-507 GCF_033340495.1 Vibrio sp. 1249-1 | reverse complement strand
AACGTTGTAGATAAACGTGGTGATGGCGACATAAAGAGCAGCTAATGCGACACCCTGTGAACCATAAGCATTAGCAACGTATGCAATGCCGATAATGCCAGTGTTGGCGCGAAACCCACCTTGAATCAACACGCCCTGATCGGGAGAAGATTTAAACAGAACAGAAACGGACATGTAGGTGAAAATAAAAAACAGAATGCTCGCGACTACGCCGTAGTTGATGAAACCACTGGCGGCAGAAAAATCATGCTCAGAAGCCACAATACTGACAAACAACATGGCTGGCAGCGTGACCTTAAAAACCAGCTTAGAGCCTATTTCAATAAAGTTATCGTTGATGAGACCAAACCGTTTAAAGATAACGCCAAGCACCAACATTAAGCAGATGGGGCCGGTGATCGACAAAGAGAATTGCAACTGATGTAAAACAGAATCCATGTAAGTATCCGCAGCAAAAAAGAAAAAAGTCATTATTGTTTCGCTATTAAGCCACAAACTAGGGGGCGG
>NZ_JAWOWJ010001214.1:0-507 GCF_033340495.1 Vibrio sp. 1249-1 | reverse complement strand
GTAAGCTTGGCAAAGCTCAGTTGATGCGCCACAACATTCCTACCTCGGCTGGTCTGGCAAGGTTTATGGGGACGGGACTAAAAGGTGTCGACAAGGTGGTGATTGGTGAAGATGAATTTGACGTAGAAGAGGGCGAGCTTTACGCCGAACAATACTTGCCAGCCGACGCCTATCTATTCCCAACTCGTGTGGTATTTGATAGCGGTGAAGAGCGACGTTACCAACTGTACGTGCGTATTCCGGATGAATATTGGGTACAAGCGGGTTTGGCGGATTTCTACATTGGTAAAAACAAAGTCACAGGTAATTCGGCAGCATTGGCGGTTGATGACCAATATCAAGATGATATCTACAACCAAGGTCGCTTAGCGTATTTTGGCCAAGGTAAGTTTGGTGACAAACTCCGAATCACCACCCACTTTGATACCAAAGAGAGTGACGTGCGAGACATGTTTAAGCACCCGTTTGCCTCTGATTCATCCAGCGTATTCGACATTCTCGAAGACG
>NZ_JAWOWJ010001213.1:0-508 GCF_033340495.1 Vibrio sp. 1249-1 | reverse complement strand
ATGCACCAGCAAGCGCGGCTAAAGTCGCTGGAGAGCGCCTTGCTTGGTCTTCCATACTGCGCGCGAGGTGGCGCTGTGTTACGTGTGCAATTTCGTGCGCGACAACGGATGCGAGTTCACTTTCGCTACGAGCATGAAGAAATAGCCCTGAGTGCAATGCAACGTAACCGCCAAAAAAGGCAAAGGCGTTGATATTACGATCACGAATCATGAAGAAGTGGAACGGCGTTTTTACATCGTTCGCGTTGGCCACGAGGCGGTGTCCGAGGGAATCGATATATTCGTTGATGACCGGATCGTTGACGATAGGTTTACTGGCTCTGAGCATGCGCATGTACGCGTCGCCATAAATCAACTCTTGGTCTATAGAAAGCGTGCCGCCAGCTGCTGTACCAATATCAGGCAAGTCGATGCTATTGGCGTAAGTCGTTGGTGAACTGATTGCAGCAGCAAGGCACAAACAAACGAGCGAGCGAGTGCGTTTTAACATACGGTTTAAAGATTCTCC
>NZ_JAWOWJ010001212.1:0-508 GCF_033340495.1 Vibrio sp. 1249-1 | reverse complement strand
TACGTGCTATCGACCAAGAGCTAGGGAAAACTGCAGTAGGCAGCACGCAATTCCAAGAGTGTTTCTTTGCGCACTGCCAAGTGCCTGAAATTGCAGAATATGTGAAGTCGCTACTAGACTAAGCACTCATTTTATCGGGAAATAGGTTAAGGCCAGCCATTGAGCTGGCTTTTTTTGTTTTTAAGCCGGAGAGAATGCCATGCACGTTGCGCCGATTACATCACTACAGACTTGGTTTCCTGAGCATCTCGTTTTGCCTTTGTGGTCTGAGCCTCAAATCCCCTCCCATCTGGTGCAAAGTTATCAAGAAAGAAATCCGAACGAGTTGTTACCAGATCGCGCTGTGTTTGACATCACGCATCCAGAAATTGTCGTGTTTGAACCAGAGCAATCCAACGGGATTGGTATTTTATTGATGCCCGGTGGTGGTTATCAGCGAGTCTCGGTGGATAACGAAGGGGCAGACAGCGCACGCGTGTTGAACCAAGCAGGTTTTACCGTGTTTGTG
>NZ_JAWOWJ010001211.1:0-508 GCF_033340495.1 Vibrio sp. 1249-1 | reverse complement strand
GAAAGGGTTCTTCACTGAGCTTAGGAATGAAATGGGAACAAAAATGCATA
This sequence comes from Vibrio sp. 1249-1, assembly GCF_033340495.1. Lineage (NCBI taxonomy): Bacteria > Pseudomonadati > Pseudomonadota > Gammaproteobacteria > Vibrionales > Vibrionaceae > Vibrio > Vibrio sp. 1249-1. The sequence continues at coordinate 458 of NZ_JAWOWJ010001211.1, read as the reverse complement.
CCACTATCGTTGAGGGACAAACGGGAGTGTCAATCCTCGGCTATGATACAAACAGGCCAAAGCAAGCGTTAGCGCATGCAGCCCAGGCGATGTTGTCCTCACTTTCTGGAGAAGGTGGCTATTTTAATTTTTATAATAGTGAGCTTCATTCTGAGTTAGTAAAACGCCAGCATTTAGAGGCGTTTTTGGAAGCGCAAATCGACAGTGGGCTGGTGGATGTTCATTTTCAACCAATAATTGATAGCCGAACTGGTAAAGTCGTTAAGTTCGAGGCCTTAGCGCGCTTTTATCATGAAAGTGATGCCTATAGCACTCAAGAGATGATTACTGTTATTGAAGACTTAGAGTTGATTGCGGCTCTAGATGATGAGGTTTGTCAAGCCGCGCTCAAACACTTTCCGCGCTTGCAAGACATACATGGCGAGGAAATCGGGTTAACCATCAATCGCTCACTGAAT
>NZ_JAWOWJ010001210.1:0-508 GCF_033340495.1 Vibrio sp. 1249-1 | reverse complement strand
CACCAATACCTTACTTCGTTTTAACTTGAGCTTTGTCTTGGTAAAGACCACGTTTGTAAGCCCAAACCATCATCAGAATACCCAACACGATCATTGGCGTTGATAGAATTTGTCCCATCGAAATATAACCACCAAATAGACCAAGCTGAGCATCCGGTTCGCGAACGAACTCGACTAAGAAGCGGAATGTACCATATCCAGCTAAAAATAGCCCTGATACCGAACCCAATGGGCGAGGCTTTTTGATGAACCAGTTCAAGATGAAAAACAGCACTACGCCTTCTAACAGCATTTCATACAGTTGCGATGGGTGACGTGGTAAAGGCCCGCCATTTGGGAAAACGATAGCCCAAGGAACGTCTGTTACACGCCCCCAAAGCTCGCTGTTCATGAAGTTACCCATACGGCCCATACCCAAGCCAAATGGCACAAGAGGCGCAACAAAGTCAGCAACGCCGAAGAAGGTACGACCGTTCTTGTGTGCATACCAGAACATTGCCGTAATCAC
>NZ_JAWOWJ010001209.1:0-509 GCF_033340495.1 Vibrio sp. 1249-1 | reverse complement strand
TAACGCCCTTCTAAGCCAATATAGTCATTAAAAAAATAACCAGCTTGCGCACTAAGAAGGAAAGGACTTCCCTCTTTCACGGATCCGGAAGACGAGCTTTTCAATTCTGCATTTGAGTAGCTCACTAGAGCGCCCGCGTAAAAATCGGCTGACGCTGAAAAAGAACTCAGGCTCAAGCCCAGTGCACTAAGTATTCCCAAACAATGCTGATTTCTTATCACGGAAAAGTTCCTAGTACTGGTAATAATTATGGACTGCTAGGCAAAGTTAAGCTTGCTATGCAGATCATTAAATGCTGTCGTCATAAATGGCACGCTACAGCCCCGAGGCGTTGAGCGTACGCCACTGTATCGCTCTTTATCTGGTATAAGTGAAACGGCCTGTTTACCCCAAATAATCTAATACTGAACGAAACGAGCCGACAAATTATGCACTCTTGGTAGTTTATCAGCAAGCAACGGAGCAAGATAACCGCGTAATGTCACGTTGGTGTTAGAAATGAGAACGAC
>NZ_JAWOWJ010001208.1:0-509 GCF_033340495.1 Vibrio sp. 1249-1 | reverse complement strand
TATCGGCATTTTGCAAGAAATCGCTGACGAAAAGTCGGGGCAAGATTACCTATTAACAGAAAAGCCGCGTTTGCCAGCCAACACGTTAAATGCCTTTCGTCATCCTCGAAAAATCACTGGCAACCCTAAAGGTATCTATTTCGATGCTCAATCGCGCCGTAAAGAACCACGTTATCGATTCAAAACGCCGCTTGAACTCAGTTCGGGTGAGTTAAAAGCAGCAGGTTCAACCGTTGATATTTCTAAGCGAGGCTTGGGGATTCGTTTAGATGAGCCAACGATGTTACGCTCGGGACAAGAAGTGCAAGTTAACTTTCGTGAGTTACAACTTTACGATAAAAAGCTGCCTCTCATGGCCGTTCCATATCGCGTTATTCGAGTCAGCCCTGACGGCTGCAGCGTACAATTGGTTATTGATGAAAACAGCAAAACGATCCGTGTGATCGCTTTCTTCAACAGCATCATTGAACACAACCAAGAGAAGCTGATCCCACAAAAGGAGATGTTAC
>NZ_JAWOWJ010001207.1:0-509 GCF_033340495.1 Vibrio sp. 1249-1 | reverse complement strand
TAATTCTCGTTAATGGGCGTTTTTTTATCAACTTGATTGCAAACCTCGCAATGCTCTCACTTCCAACCGTCTTTTAAAGAAGCGAATCCATAAAGTGATAACATGCCATTGTTCAAACCTGTTTTGTAAGGTACTGACATGGAAGATATCAAATCGTTGTTGCTGCAATGCCCTGTTTTAGCCGGTTTGCCAGTGGAAGGAATAAACGAAGCAGTACAAATCGTTCGTGCACGACACTTCGACGAGAAAGCACTCATTTGCAGCAAAGGCGCGCAGCACTCTTCATTGATGGTGATCGCCAAAGGATCTGTACGCGTTAACTCGATAAGTTCCAAAGGAAAAGAAGTCACCTTGATGATTTTCGAAACCGGAGGATGGTTTGGCGACAATGTATTTTCACCCGGCATGCCACGCATTTTCGGAGCAACAGCTCATACCGACGTAACCCTATTAGAGCTACCTGGCGACAAATTTCGGCAGTTGTTAGCTAAATATCCACAAAGCTACCC
>NZ_JAWOWJ010001206.1:0-509 GCF_033340495.1 Vibrio sp. 1249-1 | reverse complement strand
AATATTAGTGGTGGAAATTGAGCTTCGTGAAGTGAGCGCGTTTACCCAAGCTATCATCAATAAAAGTGGGGCAAAGGCAATTGTAACCCCACTCGACGGACAATAATGAAAACCAGGAAGCAACAGGGACAGCTTCGCTAGTCAATCAATCCATGCAATTTCGTTCAATTATTCGAATCGTCGGGCTTTTGCTCGCGCTTTTTAGTGTCACCATGTTGGCACCCGCACTGGTTGCGCTTCTTTATCGAGACGGCGCTGGTGTACCTTTTGTCACGACTTTTTTTGTGCTGCTTTTTTGTGGAGCGATGTGTTGGTTTCCTAACCGTCGGCATAAACATGAGCTCAAATCACGTGATGGCTTTCTTATCGTCGTTCTTTTCTGGACGGTTTTGGGCAGCGCGGGTTCGCTTCCATTTTTAATCGCAGATAATCCCAACATTTCTGTGACTGACGCTTTTTTTGAATCCTTCTCTGCTTTAACCACGACAGGGGCGACCGTTATTGTCGGC
>NZ_JAWOWJ010001205.1:0-509 GCF_033340495.1 Vibrio sp. 1249-1 | reverse complement strand
CTGCTAATAGACCCCAAACCACGACTCCGATTGCAAATGCTGTAAAGTAGATCGATAGGGTTTGCGCTGCTTGCGAATAGGTGGTTGAGAATGACTGTGCAATATCACCAAGTGCAGGGCTGTAAATCGTCTCTACAATTTGCGGAAACATCAGCATCACAACCATTAATCCAATAGAAGGTTTCGTTTTCATTTTTGCCTCTCTATCCCACTTCGACCTGATGAATTCAGAAGCTTAAGTGGGTAACAAACTTAACTTGGCGCGCAGTATAGAAGGCGTTATGCTTTACCCATTAACATCATTAAGACCAAAAACATCAAAATTCGGACAAATGGCACTTATTGAAGAAAACACTCAGTTTGATGCAGACAAGCTCACAGCCAACGTGGTCGGCATTGCTGCAGATGTTGGTAGACACGACTCAGGGATGCATCAGCACCATAAAGGTCAGTTACTTTACGCGCCACAAGGATGCATGACGTTTGCCCTAAATGATTCCATTTGTATT
>NZ_JAWOWJ010001204.1:0-510 GCF_033340495.1 Vibrio sp. 1249-1 | reverse complement strand
CATCGTAATCACGCCATGTGTCTATACCCGTGGGGCCAGCGATGAATGACTCATTGCGACCACCGTGATAGCACTGAGTCGCAAAGTTTTCCAACGTCATACGAGCTGTCACAGGTACATCACGAGTTATCGTTAGGGGCTTAGTTCGATCAGACGGCCACACTTCTTTAGTCACCTTCTCAAAACCAAACAAACCACGGTAACCGCGCTTATCCTCCAAACTATTAACAAAGCCTTTAACGGCAATGCCACCAATGGTGAACGGAACCGAATTTAGACCGAGTGTATTTTGACAGAAGGAAGAAACCCGCTCGAAATGACGAGCACTGATAATTGAATCAGTAATTGCATACTCAGCGAATTTCTCCGGTTGTGCTTCCAGAAACTCATCCATTCGAGAGATAGAGTACGGCTCTGGAATTTCCACCTTTGGAAGCTTCAATAGCTCTCCGACAGAGGCTAGTGACGATCCATTGGGCGAAAGCAGCATGGTGTCGTAGAACGTGATAT
>NZ_JAWOWJ010001203.1:0-510 GCF_033340495.1 Vibrio sp. 1249-1 | reverse complement strand
GTAAGACCGATGTCACCATTGCTAAAAACTATCTGCGTGAAGACGAAATCAAAGAGCTCAACCGCATCGTCAATATGTGGCTCGACTTTGCCGAAGACCAAGCGCTGCGTCGCAAACAAGTGTTCTTACAAGACTGGGCCGATAAGCTAGACCAGTTTTTAAGTTTTAATGATCGGGACGTATTAAGCGGAGCGGGAAAAATCTCCAAGAAAGACGCGGATGATAAGGCGAGACTGGAGTTTGACCGCTTTGCCCAGCAACGCCGCCGTTTAAAAGAAGCCGAAGGCGCACTTGCTAATATTGCAGCCCTCAAGGCAATACTCAAAAAAGACAAATAGCGCGACTAACTCAGTTGAACCAGCCATGGTACCGACATTGCTGTCGGTACCACCGTTCTCGGGTCTGTCATTTATCTCGCCAAAACACCACCTAAAAGCCACTTTAAGATTTCAACTGGCTATCTCACACAACTAGCACATCGAGAAACAACCCAAAAGCGCTCTTGCTCCA
>NZ_JAWOWJ010001202.1:0-510 GCF_033340495.1 Vibrio sp. 1249-1 | reverse complement strand
ACGGTATCGCCATCACGAACAAACCCCTGTCCTAATACAATGATGTCCGCTTGCTCGCCAAGCCCAGATAACCAAACGCCATCTTCTTCTGCTTTGACTAACTGGATAGGAACAAACTTAACGTGTTCATCTTCCAGTGTTTTAACACCTAAATTCCCTTCTTCATCTAACGCCAACATTGCAGCGGTAATTTTAATCGCTAGCACTTCATTCAAAGGGAGCTGCACTTCCGCACTGATCCCCGCAGGGATGAGCGAATTACGATTATCTATTTCGATTTCAATCGGAAACGTATTGGTCGATACGGAGGAAACGCGACCAATATAACGTAAAGTCCCCAAGTGATGCTGACCATTGATAGTTCTGACATCCGCTTGAAGACCTTCTTTAAGATACTGGATATGGCGCTCGCTAACGTCGGCCTCAATGACCAGAGTCTCTAAATCAATCACTGTCGCTATTGGATCGCCCACACCGACAAAGTCACCCACTTCGACAAAATGATGATCA
>NZ_JAWOWJ010001201.1:0-510 GCF_033340495.1 Vibrio sp. 1249-1 | reverse complement strand
TTCTGAATTTGCGGTTGAACTGAGCTTTAAATCGATGCAAGACTTTGAACCAGCAGCGATTGTCAATCAAGTAGAACCATTGCGTCAGCTGATGGAAACTCGTAACAAACTGCGAGACTTGATGACTAAAGTCGACCGTTCGGAAGAACTTGAAAACATCCTAGAAGAAGTTCTCAACAATACAGACAATTTGGCAAAACTAGCTGGTGAGCTAGATCTTGGCAAAAAAGCGCCATCAGAAAGTACTGAGGGAGCAGAATAATGACGACTCAAGTTGAAAAACAACTCGATCCTGCGGTGGGTGAACAAACCACTTCATTTCTTGAACAGGCTATTGGTGCGACGAAACAAACAGAAGCATCGAGAGCAGAAGAGCTGATCAAGACACTGACTGAAGAAGCGATGAAGGGGACGGTTTCTTGGAATAAAAACCTAACCGTAACTTTCCGTGAAGCGATTAATTTGCTTGATAGACAGATTTCAGAGCAGCTTTCTGAAGTTATGCACCAT
>NZ_JAWOWJ010001200.1:0-511 GCF_033340495.1 Vibrio sp. 1249-1 | reverse complement strand
ATTTTTCTTAGAATGCTGAACATAAATGCTTCCTCTAATTGGAAAGCCAGACTAAATTGATCAGCAAAAAAGTCAAATTTCGAACTTTAGCGAAATGACAATTAACTATATGTTTTTAATTGATTAATTAAAAATAAGTAAGGACATTCTGACAAGATATTCCACCTTTGACTACACGATATTTGCGTTCAATATCTCAACAGTAAATGTTCTGTGTTTCAGCCAATAAACAACTGGAAAGTTGGAAAACGCGCCATCAGATTATTCTCAAGACTTAGCCAGTTGATAAGTCTTGTTTATTTAGTAAAAAGCTCAGCCACAGGTAAAAACAGTCCTGTAGCCGAGCTTAGTTTTACAACAGACAATCTCAGTTTTGAGGTGCCATGGTATAACTCAGGGAGACGTGTGTTTCCCTATATTGATACCAATGTTCTTATTTGACGAGTTCGATATCACCCATCGTCCAGCTCTTATCGAACATTTGCTCTGTTGGGCCGTAGAAGCGGAAATA
>NZ_JAWOWJ010001199.1:0-511 GCF_033340495.1 Vibrio sp. 1249-1 | reverse complement strand
TTTGTCTACTTGGAACAGAACATCGGGCCATTATGCGTCAGAATAGCCATACATGATATACCCAAAGCCCATATGGTATTCTGCTTTTATCTCAAGAAGCTTGGATGTATCGGGCTCGGCCGTATTAGTCAGCTGTATCAATAAATATAAATAAGCCGCCAATGTTGGCGGCTTATAAAAGACAATTGAAATTTAAGAATCCGAAAAACAGGCACTCAAACGGTCACGATGAACCGTTAACTTTGAGAGCAAGACTCAAACATCACTTGCTGATTATCATCCACGGCAATCAAAGCTTTGAGTTCAACCAACTGCTCTTTCTTGCTCTTGGTTAGTTGTTTGATGAAATACTCAGCGCGCATTGCTGTTACTTTTGAGTCGAAGCTAGTCGACCACTCTAAAACAAGAGGCCCTTTACCCTTGAGCGCTTTTGCGCCTTTGCCAAGTTGGTGTTGTTTAAATCGCCTTTCGATGTCATTGGTAACACCGCAATACAGTGCATTACGGTTAT
>NZ_JAWOWJ010001198.1:0-511 GCF_033340495.1 Vibrio sp. 1249-1 | reverse complement strand
CTCTAAACCGATGTTGGCGATAAAGCCTGACAGTACCATGGTGATGACGACACAGCTTTTGTAGTTCACTTTGCTAAAGGTGTTGTCATAGAACTCGCTGCCTGCGGTTGTTACGCCAATCGCTGTGGTTAAACAGGCCAATACCATGACTGCACCCAACAACACCGAGCCAAACGCACCAAAGTGGTTGAAGGTGAACGCCGTTAAAATATCGCCACCATTGCTAAACTCTGAACCTAAATAAGAGCTAGTGGAACCGATGTAAGACAACGAAATGTAAACAAACGCCATCGCGACAGCGTACATTAAGGCTGCAATTAGAGTGTATTTCGCCGTTGCTCTCGGGCAGTCCACTCCCATGCTGCGGATGGCACGGAAAATGATCCAACCAAAGCCAATTGAGCCCAACGCATCCATCGTCATGTACCCTTGCGTCAGACCTTCTGCAAACGCACCACTCACGGATGGGCCACTGGCTTGTGAGAACTCACCTTTTGTGTAAATCGAGGCA
>NZ_JAWOWJ010001197.1:0-511 GCF_033340495.1 Vibrio sp. 1249-1 | reverse complement strand
CTCGTCAGGGGTTAATCACCAGTAAACCATTTGGCAAAGGTTTGTGGCGTCGTCTGTTCGCAGCAACGCGTAACTCTGAAAAAGATAAGCGTTATCTGCAAGCCTTCTTTGCGACGGCGAGACAACAATGCAAAAGCCATCTTGACGGCATCAAGATGGCTTAACAACAAGGAATCGATTGAGACTAGCGTTCGTACGCTTTGAATTGATTGGTGAGTGGGTCGTACTGATAACCAAGCATATCAAGCTTGCCCACCACCGACTCAACATCCATTTCGTAGACCGAAGCCAACTCGTCAAAACTGTCGCACTCTAAGCGTAGTTTTTCGTTGACGATCCCCAACAAAATGATGCTATCCAGATTGCCTACATTGCTTAAATCCATCGCGACACTCCTCTTCGACAACGTATCAAGGTATATACCCAAGTGACTTCAAGATGTAGAGTTCAGAGCGTTGTCACTAATTCAAGTTCAAGGAAAACAACGCTGCGGAATAGCCAGCTATTTCCA
>NZ_JAWOWJ010001196.1:0-511 GCF_033340495.1 Vibrio sp. 1249-1 | reverse complement strand
CTCTCGAAGTTGAAGGGGATGGCGACAAAGGGCTGACCATTTTTGACCAGCCTCGGGATGTCACGGGCACGGCTTTTCTCAACCATTCTCATACCATTGGTGCGGATGACCAATGGTTGTATTTACCTGCCTTAAAGCGAGTAAAGCGAATTTCGTCACGTAATAAGTCGGGCCCGTTTATGGGAAGCGAGTTTGCGTATGAAGACTTGAGTTCATTTGAAATCGAAAAATACCGCTTTAACCACCTCAAGGATGAGACGTTTAACGGACAAGACGTATTCGTTCTAGAGCAAATCCCAACGGACAAGAACTCCGGTTATACCAAGCAGGTAGTATGGCTTGACAAGGCGCATTATCGCCCTCTCAAAGTCGAGTTTTACGACCGAAAAGGCGCGTTATTGAAAACTCTAACTTTCGCTAATTATAAGCAGTACCTCGATAAATATTGGCGTGCACATACCATGGCAATGACGAATCACCAAACTGGCAAAAGCACAGAATTGAACACTAG
>NZ_JAWOWJ010001195.1:0-511 GCF_033340495.1 Vibrio sp. 1249-1 | reverse complement strand
TATTAAAATGTATCTTTGAAAAAGTAGAGTTTTTGGAATAGGATAGGTGGTGCTGAATGCCCACTTTTTACAAGGAGCGCGACCAGTGATTTTTGATGTAAGAGCGACCTTTGAAGTGGCACTCCAGACGGACACCCACCTGGTACTTATCGATCTGGATCAGGGAGCATCAGTTACGAACGATGCTGATGCAGTGATCGCCTGGTTGGCCGCAAACCTCGAAGGTGGAATTGGAAAACGTAAGGTGTACTACCGGGACACCGATGGACGCTTTGATGAGCTCAAGGTTAATGCCGGTGCTTTTGCCGGATTTGCACCTTGTAGCGAAGGCCAGCAGACCACCTTGGCTGGGATGCTCGGCCAGTAACTTTGTGTGGAGAACTCGATGTTAAACAAAAACAAATTTGAGAAAGTTTTAAAGAGAATCCTCGATAAGAACTTTGAGCGCTGCTCTATTTGCAGGAAACCATTCCCTGGACCGTGCCATACTTTTGCTGGTTTGGATTCGGAC
>NZ_JAWOWJ010001194.1:0-511 GCF_033340495.1 Vibrio sp. 1249-1 | reverse complement strand
GCTTGAGCTGATAGGCATACCAAGAGAACAGAACCCAAAGGCACAACAACCAAATGGGTAACCATTGTGTTGGAAAGACAAAAACAGAAAACTGTTGATTGAGCGTATCGAGCACTACACCCGCCAAAACGATACTCGCGATGTGCTTCAAGGCAGAAGCGTCCGTCCTCCAACAATAGACAAGAGTAATAAATGTTAAGATCAGTGTTAGCCACTGCCATTTATAGGTCCCAAGCACTGCAGAGAACCAACAGAGCTGGAACCATGTAGAGGCAATCAGCAACTTCATAACGGTTTAAGGTCGCTGGAATGTCATGTGAACGGCACTGATACTTCGAGCTAAAAAGCCGCCTTCACAATAGCTCAGGTAATAGCGCCACATGCGGACAAAGCGGTCGTCATAACCGAGAGAGCGTACGTGCTCTTCAGCTTGATTAAATCTAGAGTGCCACTCGCTCAAGGTTTTCGCATAGTCCAAGCCAATATCAAATAAGTCTCTCACCACCAAGTC
>NZ_JAWOWJ010001193.1:0-511 GCF_033340495.1 Vibrio sp. 1249-1 | reverse complement strand
AAACATTCACAGGACGGGATATTTCATCCCTTTTACCATGCTACATACGCACCAAAGCGGCATCTATCAACAAAAGAGAATCAACCAACACACGAAAAACAGCGTCAGAAAAGCCCTTCGTATTTGCTTGCGGAATAAAAGGATATACACCGACATCGCTTGGGTGCTGCTGGTTACTACAGCTATCTTTTTCTCGGTCTGCTATTACGCCATCAACAGTATTGTGAAACACAACTATTTAGATAGCGCATTGGACATTGCCGACAGCCTGTCTCAGATGAGTTGCTATGCTGATGAAGACCAACTAAAAGGGTTGTTTGATAACGTAAAGCTCGTTGAATCCAGCATGATGTTGGATCGCTTTAATATCCGCTGCTTGGTCACGCCAGAGGCGGTGGTTCCCGTCAGCCAAAAAGCGTTCAACGAGTGGAGCGATAACAGCAATTACACGACTCAATCCTTCGACATCAACAACGCCACCATTTTAGTTCGTGTGAAAAACATCAACTTA
>NZ_JAWOWJ010001192.1:0-512 GCF_033340495.1 Vibrio sp. 1249-1 | reverse complement strand
AGGCTGAACGCTGGGTCGCGGGTATACCTGTTGATTATGCCAATATGTATCCTTCGGTTGCGTTTGGCTTATCTATGGCTCAATTGGAGTTAGAAGGTGGTTTGCCGACGCAAGGCAAATATCAAATTGCTCCACTGTGTACGGGCGATCCCGATGAGTTGATTCCAAAACTCAACGAGATGGAAGGCGAGAAAGTGGCAAAAGTGAAAGTGGGTCTGTATGAGCCCATTCGCGACGGCATGCTTGTGAATCTCTTCCTTGAATCTATCCCTCAATTAACGCTTCGACTGGATGCGAACCGCGCTTGGACTCCCGAAAAAGCGCAGCAGTTTGCTAAGTACATTACACCGTCTCTTCGCCAACGAATTACGTTTTTGGAAGAGCCATGCCGAGCTCCAGGCGACAGCATGTCTTTTGCCATTAATACTGGTATCGCGATTGCTTGGGATGAAACGCTGCAAGATGCCGTTCGTCGAGAAGACTTTAGCCTTGAAGATCTGACAGGCGTGAAA
>NZ_JAWOWJ010001191.1:0-512 GCF_033340495.1 Vibrio sp. 1249-1 | reverse complement strand
ACCTGCGATGGCATACCAAAACAGTACACACACTACATTGCGACCAAAGCCCATAATGATGGTTTCAGATCCGGCTTTACCTATACCGACAAGCGATAACGTTTCGGTATCACGATTCACAAAAGGCTTGAGTAGCTCGCGACAGCGCGTTTTATCCTCACGCGACAAGGCGAGGGCAAGTTGTTTGGTGAGGGTTTCGCAACTTCGCCAATCTAACGCTAATAGTAACAGAGCAAGTTCGTACAGAGGCTCTTGCCAAACTAAGGGCTTTAGAGCGATTAAGAGCACCAAACACGGCAATGTCATCAAAATAAGAGCGAGGCTTCCTGAGAGAATGCTTTGTGAATAGCTATGGTGGTTATTTACTTTCTCTGCTAATTGTTCGGCTACCTTGCGCCATAAAGTCGCAGGGTGAGCGGAATGAGGAATAGGGAGGAGCAGGTGAAACAGTAATGCGCCCCACATCACGAGGAGCGCACCGTTAGCATAGAATTGCTGAAAAACTTCTTCCA
>NZ_JAWOWJ010001190.1:0-513 GCF_033340495.1 Vibrio sp. 1249-1 | reverse complement strand
CAAGAATACGAAAATGAATTGGTGTAACGGATCACAAGCAAAACCATGAAAAAAACATACTGGTTACTCGCCAGCCTCACTACCCTTACTTTGACGGGCTGTTTTGAAGGCAACGTTACAACAGAAGAGTTGTGTCAAAAAACGCCAGAGCTCCGTTGTGAAAACCTCAATATGGATGACGGCCAATGTCGAATTCCTAGAACCAAGTTAATTTGGCACCGTTTTGAGCTAGTGAAAACCCCATCAGAAGCAAACCAAATTACCGAATACAGCATCGTTGCTGATTATCGCAAATGTTTGGAGCTCGCGTCTCAGATCACCCCTATCGATCAAAGTGAGCTAAAAAGGCAACGCTTTAATGCCTTGGTACACAGCATAGATGAACTCAAGCGTATCGTCGAAGAACTGAAAGGTTCTCAACAACCAGAGACACTCTATTTTCTTTGGTCACAAACAGGCGATACACAAGCACGTCGCCAATTTTTACAAATGGAAGGCACACCCCAGTTAAAT
>NZ_JAWOWJ010001189.1:0-513 GCF_033340495.1 Vibrio sp. 1249-1 | reverse complement strand
TCGTTTACTTGCTCCGGTAACAGCGCCGGGCTCGTGACCAAACAGCTCACTTTCGAACAGATTTTAGGGAATCGCGCCACAATTTATTGGCACAAAACGATGTAATTTTCGTTGGCTTTCTTTATGCAGGCTGGTAGCCACCAGCTCTTTACCACAGCCCGTTTCACCATAAATAATGACGTTAGTATCAATACGCGCTAGCTTTGCAACTTGTTCACGCAATTGCTGCATGACCCGGCTTCGGCCAATCAGCACTTCCTCGAGCCCACTTACGCTCGCGAGATATTCTTGACGATCTTGCGTTGACGTCTGCGCTCGATAAGTCTCGACCGCTTCCGTCACACGTTGCGAGAGTCGCTCTGGCTGAAATGGTTTCTCAATAAAGTCAAATGCGCCCTTTTGCAACGCACTCACCGCCATATCCACATCCCCATGTCCGGTGATCAGGATAACGGGCGTTTGGATATGATGGTCAATAAGGCTTTCTAAAATCGAGAGGCCATCGCTATCAGG
>NZ_JAWOWJ010001188.1:0-513 GCF_033340495.1 Vibrio sp. 1249-1 | reverse complement strand
CAGGTGAAGCTATTCAGTACTCAGTAGACAAAGGTCATCAGGCGCTACTGGAAGAAATGTGTCGCGAATGGCCGTTCTTCTCAACTCGCCTAGGTATGCTTGAGATGGTGTACACCAAGTGCAACATGGAAATCTCTCGCTACTATGACCAACGCCTAGTTGAACCTCAACTTCAACCATTGGGTGACCGACTGCGTGAACAGCTTCAACGTGATATTAAGTCCGTACTGAACGTAGAGAACAACGAAAACCTAATGCAAAGCGACCCATGGGGCCAAGAATCAATTCGCCTACGTAACATCTACGTAGAGCCATTGAACATGCTTCAAGCTGAATTGCTATACCGTACTCGTCAAACAGAAGAGGCGTCTGCAAACCTTGAAGAGGCACTGATGGTGACCATCGCAGGTATTGCAGCAGGTATGCGTAACACGGGTTAAAAATAACCATTCGTAATACAAAAGGCTGAGTTCATACTCAGCCTTTCTTATATTCATAACTTCCAACCACATA
>NZ_JAWOWJ010001187.1:0-513 GCF_033340495.1 Vibrio sp. 1249-1 | reverse complement strand
GAAATGACTTAATGAAGCTTCTCACTTGGATGGAGCATCATCGTTACCGCCTCGATTTCATCAGTTTGTCTGGACTTCAAGAATACCAAACGTATCTGGTGGATTTGGATTACAAGCAGACGTCACGTGCTCGTATGCTGTCAGCTATTCGCCGTTTGTTTCAGTATCTTCACCGTGAAAAAGTGCGTGCCGATGACCCTAGTGCCTTGTTGGTCAGCCCGAAATTGCCACAACGCTTACCGAAAGACATCAGTGAAGAGCAAGTGGACGCACTTTTGGACGCGCCAGATCCTAATGATCCGGTAGAACTGCGCGATAAAGCCATGCTTGAGTTGTTGTACGCGACTGGGTTGCGTGTGACAGAACTCGTCAGCCTGACGATGGAAAACATCAGTTTACGTCAGGGCGTCGTGCGTGTGACGGGTAAAGGTGGCAAGGAACGTTTGGTGCCGATGGGGGAGAATGCGATCGATTGGATTGAAACATTCATCCAGCAAGGTCGCCCTGCATTAT
>NZ_JAWOWJ010001186.1:0-514 GCF_033340495.1 Vibrio sp. 1249-1 | reverse complement strand
CCAAGTTATCGAACTGACGATTTTGCGCCACTTCCGCTGGGTTTAGGTGGCAGTGGTAATCATAAATTGGCTGGTGGAACGCATGTTCATGGTACAAGCGACGTGCCGTTTCGTTTGAGAGTAAAAAGTCTTCACACAAGAAATTCTTCATCGTTAACTCCTATTACAACGCAGCGACAGTGGCACGAGCACCGTTATCGATTAGCGATTGGTAAGCACTGCTCACCGCATCAATCACTTGTGGGTTTTGACCAAGCTCTGCAGGGAAGATGGCTTCAACCGCAAGCAACGCAGGCACAACAGAAACGTTCAAGCCGTGTTGGTCGCAAATCTGACGTAGTGTCTCTGCCATTGGATCGCGAACATCAATGTCGTTGCCTTGCTCGTCCACGCCGGATACGTAGCGCATCCAACCTGCAATCGCTGTTGCCAACCATGAGAAGTTAGAGCCTTGAGCAAGGTGGAATCGTAAGCTGCCGCCCATGCGTTGTGGGATTTTCTGGCTGCCATCCAT
>NZ_JAWOWJ010001185.1:0-514 GCF_033340495.1 Vibrio sp. 1249-1 | reverse complement strand
TGATGATGGCGTACCGCTAGTGCAGGCATTCGTCGCTTGGAAACAGGGCCAAGACAACCACTAAAGGAAAATTACTTCGGAAGGGCGGCTATGGCCGCTTTCTTTTTAATATTTACAGCATCACATAATGATACTATGATGTTGTTAATTTACTTGGGGAGGCGCTTATGCTCACTGCTAAATGTATAGGGTGCGGATGCACCGATGATCACGCTTGTGTTGAAAAGGCACTGTTGCAAAGTTAGCGATGAGGCAGCCTTTTGTCTTATTCAAAGGCCTTACATTTCAAAAACTCTGCTTACCAGGCGCATTTCGCCCAGGGGATCACCATAATAAAATGCTGAGGCCTGGCCTTTGCGTAGTGCACGCATCACCTCAATACCTTTGATGGTGGCGTAAGCCGTCTTCATGGATTTAAATCCCAGCGTGGCGCCGATTATCCGTTTCAGTTTGCCATGATCGCATTCAATCACGTTGTTCCGGTACTTAATCTGTCGGTGTTCAACGTCAGACG
>NZ_JAWOWJ010001184.1:0-515 GCF_033340495.1 Vibrio sp. 1249-1 | reverse complement strand
CTGGTGGTGTCGTACTGGCGTCTGCAATGCCTACACTTTCATGGGCTTCACTTCCGGATGAACCACGCGTGTTAGCCATGAATAACTTGAATACGGGTGAGCTTCTCGAGACGTGCTACTTCGATGGCAATCGCTACGTCGGCAAAGAATTGCAGCGTTTGAATGAGTTCTGCCGTGATCATCGCCGTAATGAAGTGCATCCAATGGATAAACGTCTGTTCGATCAAATCAGCCAAATTCAAAAGCTCATCGGTACTGAATCCGAAGTTATCGTGATTTCTGGCTACCGTTCTCCTGTGACCAATGCGTCCCTGCGCAGCGGTTCTACTGGTGTTGCTAAGAAGAGTCTACACATGGAAGGGAAGGCGATTGATTTTCGTCTCGATGGTGTAAAGCTGTCTACGGTGCGTGATGCGGCAATCAGTTTGAAGGCTGGTGGTGTTGGATACTATCCGGGCAGTAACTTTGTCCACATTGGTACGGGTGCAGTGCGCAGTTGGTAAGCCTAGTTTGGG
>NZ_JAWOWJ010001183.1:0-515 GCF_033340495.1 Vibrio sp. 1249-1 | reverse complement strand
GGCCATCGTTAAAAAGCTCACTGAGCTTATGGGTGGTTCTATTACCTTAAAGAGCGTAGAAGGGGTCGGCACGCAGTTTATTGTCACTTTGCCGATACCATGGAATGAGAGCGAAAAACCTAGCCCGCAGCATACGCCAGTTCAAACCCGAAGCACTCAGAACTTGCGTATTTTGTTGGCAGAAGATAACCGCGTAAATGCTTTGGTGGCGAAAGGCTTTTGCGAAAAGTTAGGGCACGTAGTGGATGTCGCAGAAAACGGGCTGGTTGCCGTAGAAAAGGCACGCGACAACGATTATGACCTTATCTTGATGGATAATCACATGCCAGAGATGAATGGTGTCGAAGCGACTCGTTTTATTCGCGAAAAGCTAGGGGTAAAGACGTTGCTGTTTGCCTATACTGCGGATGTCTTTCGTGAGGCTCATGACCACTTTATCGCGGCAGGTGCCGATCATGTCCTAACCAAGCCTCTGCAAAGGGAAAGTTTTGCTGACGCTTTGAAGCAATTCAGTG
>NZ_JAWOWJ010001182.1:0-515 GCF_033340495.1 Vibrio sp. 1249-1 | reverse complement strand
CAAGGAAGTAGCATTTTGCCATCGGTGGTGAATTACTCAGCAGAATCAACAGTGGTTGGTTACGATGCGAAAGCCAAAGCAGAGTTTGAACCTGAGAACACCATTATCTCAGTGAAACGCTTGATTGGCCGCTCGCTAAAAGACATTCAATCTCGCTACCCATCATTACCTTACCGTTTTAAAGAGAGTGATAATGGCTTACCAGTACTGCAAACTGCTCAAGGGGATAAAAACCCGATTGAAGTTTCTGCAGATATTCTAAAAGCGCTAGGTAAACGCGCAGAAGAAACTCTAGGTGGAGAGCTTGCGGGCGTGGTAATTACCGTTCCTGCATACTTCGATGACGCGCAACGCGCGGGCACGAAAGATGCGGCTAAGCTAGCGGGTTTACATGTATTGCGTCTTCTCAATGAGCCAACCGCAGCGGCGATTGCCTACGGTCTGGATTCAGGTCAAGAGGGCGTGATTGCAGTTTACGATTTAGGTGGCGGTACGTTCGATATCTCTATCCTACG
>NZ_JAWOWJ010001181.1:0-515 GCF_033340495.1 Vibrio sp. 1249-1 | reverse complement strand
TTGCAAATGTTACCTACTTTAATGGGTACTTTTAGTGGGTGTACCGAAATGCGCGATTGGATTGTCTCACGAATAACTGACAAAAAGCTCACTTTACGTATTTTCAGTATAACTTTTTTGTACATGATCAAAATCGGACGCTTGCCAAATGATTTGGCGTTTGAGCAGTTCTTTTTTGAATGAGCGAAGAAGCCTTTCTAAGTTTTGCTTTTTCCAGTCGCCGTGCTCTTGTTTGCGGCACTTATCAAAATCAATAATCCACACTTTATCTTTGTCATCGATCAAGATGTTGTGGATATTCAGGTCTGTGTGATTAACGCCAGCGTTGTGCATTTTGGCAATTTCTTGCCCTATTTTTTGATACATTCCTTCCGGTAACGGTTTTTCCTGCAAGATACTGACCAGGTCTCTTGCGTTAGGAATGCGCTCACTCAATAAATCGGCCTGATATGTCAATCCAGATTTCACAGCTCTCGCAGCAATTGGCCTTGGCACATGAACGCCAGCATTAATCA
>NZ_JAWOWJ010001180.1:0-516 GCF_033340495.1 Vibrio sp. 1249-1 | reverse complement strand
CTTCACCGCTAGATAAAGCATACTGCTGTGCGCTGACCTTATCATCTAAAAATTGTACCAGCTCTGAAGAGATTGGTAATTGAGACACATCGATACTCACACCAACTTGTGAGCGTTTTAAAATATGTTTGATATCCGCAATCAGGCCGTCTGAAATATCAATCGCCGAAGATGCTAATCCTACCAAAGCTTGCCCCGCTAACACTCTCGGAGTACTTAGGTAGTGGACTTTTTCTAGTTCATCAGCACCAATGCGACTGCGAAGTGTTTCATCTAAGATGACATCCAGCCCTGCTTTTGCGTCACCCAAATTCCCCGTGACATACACCCAATCCCCGACTTTCGCGCCAGAGCGAGTCAGTGCTTTGCCCTCAGGCACAAAACCTTGCACTGTCAGTGTTAGGCTTAATGGGCCTTTCGTTGTATCACCGCCGATTAACTGAATACCAAAGTAATCCGCCAGTTCGAAAAACGCATCACAGAAGGGTGCGAGCCATTCTTCATCCGCTTCAGGCA
>NZ_JAWOWJ010001179.1:0-516 GCF_033340495.1 Vibrio sp. 1249-1 | reverse complement strand
ATGAGCTACGGCAAAAAGGTTGGCTTATTTGCCAGTCTGGGGAACGCGACGTCTGGCCTTATCCTTACTTTACTTGCTGCGATGGGGGTTTCAACCCTGATTGCGATGAGCCCTGTGGCACTCAAAGTACTTCACCTTTTAGGTGGTGCGTACCTACTTAAAATGGGTTGGGATTGCTTGAGAGCAGAAGCTTCATCTGCTCCAGAGCTTGATCAAAAAAATAAGATGGCATCGACCTACTATCAACGTGCATTAATGAGCAATTTGCTCAACCCTAAAGCCTTGGTCTTTTTTGTGATGTTTTTGCCTCAGTTCGTTTCGAGCAATATTACCGCTTCATCCGGCGAGCAGATGCTGGCGCTTGGTTTGTTGTTGAACGTTCTTGGCCTTTTGTTCAACCTGTTATTGGTAGCGTTGGCTGGTACATTAGGGAAAGGGTTGCTGGAGAATGAGAAGTTCCGCACTTACCAGCACAAACTTATGGGGTTGGTGTTTGTGATCCTCGCTTTGTGGATG
>NZ_JAWOWJ010001178.1:0-516 GCF_033340495.1 Vibrio sp. 1249-1 | reverse complement strand
TGATTCGTGTACTGCGCAGCGGCGAGCGTTTGTTCTACTTACCTGACCACGATTACGGCCGCAATAAATCGGTCTTCGTGCCGTTTTTTGCCATTGATGACGCTTGTACAACAACCGGCACCAGCATTTTAGCCTACACATCAAAATGCGCGATCATTCCAGGTTCTGGTTTCCGCAATGACGAAGGCAAATACGAAATCATCGCTGATAAGTGCATTGAAGCCGATTACCCACAAAAAGATGAAGTGGCTGCGGCTGCTTACATGAACAAGTACGTGGAAGAAGTGATTTTGCGAGCACCTGAGCAATGGATGTGGCTGCACAAACGCTACAAAACCATGCAAGATGAAACCGAGCCCAAAGGCATTCGCTACAAATAAATCGCAAAAGAAAAGGTATCCGATTGGATACCTTTTTTATTGAATTGGAAAAGTGGGAAATTAGATGCCGTATTCCGCGCGGTATGCTTTCACCGCATCAAGATGCTCGGTCGCGTTACCTTTTTCTTCAAGGTAA
>NZ_JAWOWJ010001177.1:0-516 GCF_033340495.1 Vibrio sp. 1249-1 | reverse complement strand
GGCAGAGTCCAAGGAGTGGTTGTCCAGATAACGATTGAAACGTCACCCTTACCTTCGTGACCTTCCGTCAATTCAAATTTAGATAGCAGCGCAGCTTCGTCCGCTGTTTTAAAACGTACGTCGATAGATGGCGATACTTTATCTTTGTATTCTACTTCTGCTTCTGCAAGTGCAGAACCACAATCCGTACACCAGTGAACAGGTTTGAAACCTTTTAATAGGTGGCCATTACTTGCGATTTTACCAAGCGCACGAATAATGTTCGCTTCAGTTGCGAAATCCATAGTGCGGTATGGCTTGTCCCACTCACCCATGATGCCAAGACGCTTGAAGCTTTCTTTCTGACCTTCAACCTGACCTGCTGCGTATTCGCGACATTTTTCGCGGAATTCCGCTGCCGTTACTTTTTGGCCTGGTTTGCCTACTTTCTTTTCTACCATCAATTCGATTGGCAGACCGTGGCAGTCCCAGCCTGGGATGTAAGGTGCGTCAAAACCTGAAAGTGTTTTGGATTTA
>NZ_JAWOWJ010001176.1:0-516 GCF_033340495.1 Vibrio sp. 1249-1 | reverse complement strand
AACTCATTCGCTTTATAGTTTGGGTAGCTCGTAATGTTCGGCAAATATTTTTCTAGTACTGACAAGTTTTCTGCAAACATCGAGGCATCGTAGGCAGGATCTTGATAAGAGTTGATCTGGTGATCACCCGTTGCATTACATTCTGCCGCACTGTTTGGGCCAAATTCTTCAACACAGTTGTGAACCATATGGTCATAACTGTGGTTTGCGACGATGTGGCCGCTATCCAACGCCAGTTTTAGTGCCTCTAACGCTCTGTCTTCGTTTTCATCACCAATACCATCTAGGTGCCACGCATTAAAGTAAAACGTCGCTTTTACTTCTTCTTGATTTAGCACATTAATGACGTCAATTGAGGCGTTGATTGGGCCATCATCAAACGTCAGATAAATGGTTCCTTTGGTGTCAGTTTGGGCAAATGCATATTGAGATAGAGCGGCACTTACAAGCGTTGCAATAGCCAGTTTATTTAATTTCATTTTCGATTCCTTTTCGAAATTAATAATGACGTTGTCA
>NZ_JAWOWJ010001175.1:0-517 GCF_033340495.1 Vibrio sp. 1249-1 | reverse complement strand
TGTCGTAGCCATGCATGTAAAGTACAAGGTTGACCACAACCACCAAAACAACGACGGAGATGGTCGCGAAAATGTACTTGGTTTCTAGCGAAAGTTTGTTCAGCATCAGTTTGCCTTTGGTAGCAAGTTTACAGACTTTCGAACCGTGTCGAGAGACGTTGCCATATCTGGCGTGAGTGCTGATATGCGCTTGGTATTTTGGAATACATCCAAGGCATGCAAACCTTCTGGTGAGGCATCCATTTTCAATAAAATCGATGTAATTTCATTTTTGGTCGATTGGCTCAAAGTAGGCGACGCTAAAACCAAATCACGCGGGATCTCAACCGAGTTATGGAAAATGGTCAGTTTTTCCTTCATGTTTTCTGGCAAATCTTTTGGGTTGTTCCAGTTGAAATTACTGAACGCCCCGGCGGCAACGCGCTGTTTATACACCCAAACGGATAGGTTGATTTCGTTGGATTGTTCTAAATGTTCATCCAAAAACAAATAGCCGATACGGTCTTTCGTTGGGTGA
>NZ_JAWOWJ010001174.1:0-517 GCF_033340495.1 Vibrio sp. 1249-1 | reverse complement strand
ATACGACGACCACGAACCATTGGCGGTTGGTGATCATCAGTCGCCATCTTCATGATACGAGTCAAAACAGAGGTACCAACACGTGTCGTTGCCGACTTGTACGCTTCTTGGATAGACTCAAATAAGTGACCAACACCAGTACCGTGCAGTGCAGAGATAAAGTGAATACGAGCAAAGTCAACGAAACCTAGGCGGCGGTCTAGCTCTTTCTTCACGTTCTCTTTTACTTCGTTATCTAGACCATCCCACTTGTTTACCGCTAATACGATTGAACGACCGGCGTTCAATGCAAAACCTAGCAGGCTCAAGTCTTGGTCAGAGATGTTTTCACGTGCGTCGATAACCAATAGCACTACGTTTGCGTCTTCAACGGCTTTCAACGTTTTAACAACAGAGAATTTCTCAACCGTTTCGTTAATACGACCACGACGACGTACACCCGCAGTATCAATGATTACATACTCACGGCCATCACGTTCCATAGGAATGTAGATTGAGTCACGAGTTGTGCCTGGCA
>NZ_JAWOWJ010001173.1:0-517 GCF_033340495.1 Vibrio sp. 1249-1 | reverse complement strand
TGTCTTCGATTCGCTTTGCAATCAGCCTGCTGCACTCTTCACGCACAACGGAGCGCAGCCATTCTTGAGCAGGAGAATGCTCACAGCGCGCATGCCAAATCATCGAATAATCAAAAGGCGTAAATTGGAATGGCAACGGTTTTACGACTAGGTCATAGCGCTCAGCAACCAGATACGCCAAATCTGCCGGAACGGTAATGATGATAGGTAGTGTATCCACAATCGCCAGCGCAGCTTCTAAATGGTACGCACGCAGCACCATTTTGCGTTGCGGCTTGTCGATTAAAGCTTGCTCAATCAACGCTTTCACTCCGTCACTGATGGCAATCATCGCGTGAGGGTGGCTCAAATAGTCGTCCAAACTCATCTCTTGATTCGCCAAAGGATGCTGTTTGGACAGTAAACACAACACGCCAACGCGACCAAGAATCTCGCTACGCAGCGGCTCTACGGGGCCAGTTGGGCGACAAATGGCGAGATCGGCCCCTTCATAAGTCAACTGATCGGATAAACGGTC
>NZ_JAWOWJ010001172.1:0-517 GCF_033340495.1 Vibrio sp. 1249-1 | reverse complement strand
GTTACCAGTTGGTTCGTCAGCCAAAACTAAGTCAGGCTTGTTCACAAGAGCACGAGCAATGGCCACACGCTGGCGCTCACCACCAGACAGCTCTGATGGGCGGTGATCCATACGATGGCTCAAGCCCACTTTCTCAAGCAGCGCTTTTGCCGCCTCTTTAGCTTCTGTCACTTTAGTTCCGCCAATCAGCAGTGGCATTGCGACATTTTCGAGCGCCGTAAAATCAGCAAGTAAGTGGTGAAATTGATACACAAAACCAAGATGTTTGTTGCGAAGAGCAGCCTGTTTATTGGAGCTTAACGCCGATAGGTTCTGCCCTAAAAAATCCACTTCACCTTGCGTAGCGTCGTCCAATGCGCCAAGGATATGAAGCAGCGTACTCTTACCTGAGCCCGATGAGCCAACAATAGAAACGAGCTCACCTTTATCGATATCAAAGCTCACGCCTTTCAACACTTCCGTATCCAACGAACCTTCTCGGTATACTTTACGAATATCACGACATTCTAATAGCTTA
>NZ_JAWOWJ010001171.1:0-517 GCF_033340495.1 Vibrio sp. 1249-1 | reverse complement strand
ATTCAATAGTTGATTTTCTCGCTTTATTTCCGAAAATACTCATTAGTTGGTGTCATGCGCCTTAGGCTAGTTTAAGGGCGCTTGTTAAGCATTGTGCCAATGGTTTGCTGTTTGCCGCCCTTAAATGTGAAAGGAGCCTTTACAGCTCCTTCAAATGCCCTTTGCCTCAACCAAAAACGCGTGGTCAATGCGCCGGGTATAATGTTGTGAGTAAGTTCTAGTGACACTTTCTGAACCGCGCAATGGGCTCCCTTACTTAAACAGAATGCGTCGATTACTATCGAACAAAGTTCCTTCCCGCTGTAACCGTCAAAACGCCGAGATCGCGTTCAAACAATTGAGTTTGCTTGTTCCTATCGTAGTTTTTCAACTCTGACTCATGGTGATTTAAACGAATCGATGCCAAGGAAACGCACAAGCTGCAACAATAGTTTTCGTCACAACGGAGCGAGATTATAACATATCGCTGATAATTTTCCTCATTTCAGTGACATTCGCCATCTTTATAGTTGCTTTC
>NZ_JAWOWJ010001170.1:0-517 GCF_033340495.1 Vibrio sp. 1249-1 | reverse complement strand
GGCATGATTGATCCGCAATTTCATTAGGCGTTGGCTAAACGGCTCTTTAAAGTGCTTTTGAAACAATCTTGTGACCGCACTTTCACTCAGCGATAAGTAGTTCGCCAAGTCTGCGAGCGTCACCTTAGTTGCAAAGTGCTGTTCGAGATACGCGTTAACACTTGCCACGCGCTCTCTTTCCTGTAGCTCGTGTTCACTCATCGATAAGTATGAGTGAGTCATCAGTGTTTTTGCTCCTTCATCGTGAGCAATCAGAGACAAAACATGGAGAAATCTCGATAGTTGCTCCATTGCAGGAAACGTCATGAGCTCATGCAGAAGATCCACCACGCGCTGAGCTGTCCGTTCAGAAAACACCACACCTTTATTGGCCGCCTTTAAAAGCGGGTCAAGCTTTCTAAGCTCTGCGCAATAGAACATCAAATTGGCAATCCACTCACGCTTAAACCAAATCACATGAGTCTCGCACTTGCTCTCGACCAATGTGGAGTGAATTGAATGAGGCACACCAGGCGCG
>NZ_JAWOWJ010001169.1:0-518 GCF_033340495.1 Vibrio sp. 1249-1 | reverse complement strand
TATAGCCCCAAGCGACACCTGCTGCGGTTTCTCCGCCAAGGTTAGACTCGTCATATTCTTTATTTTGGCCATTGTTTTTAAGCGTGTAACTTAACGTGTAGTAAGTGATACCGCCTTTACCGTAAAGCTCAAAACCAGCACCCAAAGGGTAGCTTACGTAACCGCTGATTCGCGGACCGCCATAACTCACGTCGGTGATTTCTGATATTGGGCTAATGAGTACAGAACCAATGCCGTTAAACGCGCCTTTGTAACCTGCTTCAAGGCCGAAGTTTTGGTCGAACATGTAACGGTAATACACATCCCCTAAGAACATGTCGCCGTCATCATGGCCATTATTGACGTCATAACTGACGTCACCATAGCCTAAATTCGCCCCCACAATGTGTTTGGTTGGCTCGGCATGAGCGGTGACAGAAAGTGCAGACAACAAGCATGCTACGGCGTATTTGTAAGACATAAGGACTCCGAATAGTAAACGAATAAACAAGATGTCGAGTGATACGCTGGATTAACGC
>NZ_JAWOWJ010001168.1:0-518 GCF_033340495.1 Vibrio sp. 1249-1 | reverse complement strand
CTTTCAAGCGTTTCCACACATCGCCTTCGACGTGTTTCACCGTATCGACGCGATAACCATCAATGCCAAAGCGTTTCACCCAGTCAGTTTGCCACTCAATTAGGTAGTCCGAGACGGTGTAATTGTCACGCGCCTCAACGCGAGTACCAGGGTTATTCAACAACCATTGCGGCGGCGTGACGGTTTTATTGGATTCAGTGATGAAATCTGGCAAGCCCGCAAGAGACATCGTAATGTCGCTACTGCCCGGAGCTGGGTAACCCGGCAAGCCGGTTCTTACCCAATCGCCGCCCCACCACTTCGCCCAGTTCGGACTCTGATAATCAATATTCTGGTGGTAGCTATGCCAATTTTCGCCTGCTTTTGGTTGCCAGTCGCCCCATTTCTTGGGCAGTTCGGCATTAGGCTTTAACACATCGATACCATCAAACTGTAGATCCGCCAATGTTGAGTAACCAGAATGGTTGATACCCGCATCCATCAAGACTTTGAGGCCACGCTTGTGCGCCTCTTCCACC
>NZ_JAWOWJ010001167.1:0-518 GCF_033340495.1 Vibrio sp. 1249-1 | reverse complement strand
CCAAAGTACCGCATAAGCGCCAACTTTTAAGCTCAACATTAGGGCTTGGTATTCAAGTTCTGTCACTCTTTGTCCCTATTATTGAAAACCGTATTATTGTTGGAAACCGTAATGAGCAAAAACTCGCTTCGCGTCTTCCGATTTCAAATACTGGAAGAATTGTCTCGATTCCGTTGAATCGTTCACTACCGCCGCTGGATAAACGATGGCCGCGTGCGTGTCACTCGCAAACTCGCCAACAATTTTCACTTTGCTAGTCAACTGCGCATCGGTCTTATAAACCACCCCTAAAGGAGCTTCTCCGCGCTCAACTAAAGCCAAAGCAAGACGTACATTTTTTGCTGGTGCAACTTTGGTTTGAATCTCTTTCCATACACCCAGTGTAGTCAGTGATTCTTTCGCGTACATACCAGCAGGCACTGACGTCGGATTGCCTAACGCAAGGCGATTTCCATGCAATGCCTTTTCCCATGCTGTTGCATCAGAGAAGTTAAATGAGGTTAATTCTGAAGACTGAG
>NZ_JAWOWJ010001166.1:0-518 GCF_033340495.1 Vibrio sp. 1249-1 | reverse complement strand
CAAATAAAGATCCGCTTTGATCGGGAACGCATCTTGCTCAGACAACCACAAATCGATCTTCTGATAACTCGCTCCCTTGGTTTTGGCCGTTAGGGCAAGGCGATAAGCCGCGATGCTCTGTCCATTTATCGTGAGGGTTTCCGTCGCTTTCCACTCGCCTTGGTAATCCTGGCTCCACGTCAACGTTGAAATATCACCAATTGAGGCTTCACCAAGCAGCTTTTGCATTGGCGTAATACGAATTGGGCGGCGGCTCTTTGGCATTTGCAGCCAGTAGTTATCGCCCATCATCAGCATCTTCTGCCCCGCTTCGACCGCCGATTTGAACACCACCAGCGATTCACGGTTTGGCCGCGTGTACACATGGTAGAGACGCGTTTTGTCCAACTCTTGGTCTTGATACAAACGCACCAGCGACACCACTTTAGAAGAATCATCTTGCAAGCGGTAGCTGTCGGCTTTTTCAATCAATTGCGCGACTTGTTGTGCATCCAACGCTTGTTCAGCAGCACTCGCAA
>NZ_JAWOWJ010001165.1:0-519 GCF_033340495.1 Vibrio sp. 1249-1 | reverse complement strand
TAGAGTAAACTCCGTCTTCTCTTTGTAGTCGCCAACTTGAATATAAGCGACAACAACAGCTCGTTTATCTACTTCATCAGAAGATGACTGCTTCACCTTAGCCCAACGCTCAACAGGCACTTTGAACTCTTTGCTCGTCTTACCATTGATGTCGATTTTAAACTGAACCCAATCTTTACCATCACGCTCAAAAGGCACGATTTCCGTCGCACTGATTGAAGACGTTGTTGCACCGGTGTCGACTCTCGCTTTAAACGTCTGGTCGATCGCTGGCACATAAACCCACTCTTCTGAACCCAAAATCAGCATACCATCAGGTGTTTTTTGCACCTTCACAGGTTTTTTTGGTTCTGGTTTCTTTTCAGGCTTTGTTTCCGGTTTAGGTTTCACCTCAGGCTTAGGTTCAACCTCTGGCTTCACTTCTGGTTCAACCGTCACCGGTTGTTCAACTTTTGGTGTTTCTGGCTCAACAGGCTCTGTGGTCGTGTGAGTTGACGTACAAGCAATTAAACTGCCGCT
>NZ_JAWOWJ010001164.1:0-519 GCF_033340495.1 Vibrio sp. 1249-1 | reverse complement strand
CTGTAATCGAGGAGATAAAAACATGGCTAAAGAAACTCAATTGCAGGTAGAAGCAATCAAAAACGGCACCGTCATCGACCACATTCCAGCACAAATTGGTATCAAAGTGCTGAAATTGTTCGATATGCACAATTCTTCTCAACGTGTAACGATTGGTCTGAACTTGCCATCTTCAGCTCTGGGTCACAAAGACTTGCTGAAGATTGAGAACGTGTTCATCAATGAAGAACAAGCAAGCAAACTGGCGCTGTACGCACCGCACGCGACGGTAAATCAAATCGAAAACTACGAAGTCGTGAAAAAACTGGCTCTAGAGTTGCCAGAGAAAATCAACAACGTGTTTGAGTGTCCAAACTCAAACTGTATCTCTCACAACGAGCCAGTAGAAAGCAGTTTTAAAGTTTTCGAGAAGAAAGAAGAGATTCGTTTGAAGTGCAAATACTGTGAGAAAGTATTCTCACGTGAGATTGTGACTGAGCGATAATCTCGCCAACGTCCCGAACTCTCATACGCATGAAA
>NZ_JAWOWJ010001163.1:0-519 GCF_033340495.1 Vibrio sp. 1249-1 | reverse complement strand
CATCGCATTCTGGAGTGCCCTGTCGGTTGGTTCATGGAAGCTGATGGCAAGGCATTTGATCATGAAGTGTTCCACGATTACGTGGTGGCTCATGGTTATGGCGAACCTTCCAGCGAAGCCTATGAGCTGGCGGAGCGGTGGTTCTGGCAGGGCAACGATTATGCGTTGATAGCTGCGGAAATAGTTGCTCGTGATCTTTGTGTTCGTGATGACGAAGATGAGGACTGATCCTATGGATGCTGTAGCGCATATAGCAGCAGATAACCTTGTACCGGCATGTGGAGGTGCAGAGAAGCCGTTTACCGTTAGTGGTAGACAGTGGCTTTACTGCTATCACCCAGCCAGTGGGAGGCACTGCTACTTAGACCTCGATAATGACCGTCCAGTCTGGCATCGAGGATTTCATCCTGCTTTTCATCCTGAGCTTGAGTTCGCTGATGAAGCTGAGTTGCTTCGACCAGTTGAGCGAAAGCCTGACCATGAAGAGCTGGAGGATTTTTACTTTTAACCCACGGGGCC
>NZ_JAWOWJ010001162.1:0-519 GCF_033340495.1 Vibrio sp. 1249-1 | reverse complement strand
ATCCAAACCCGGCACATTGGTCATTGGTCGTGGGAACTTAAAGCGACCCGGAGTACCTTTCTCTGCTAGCTTAGATAACAGAGGACCGCCTGGGTAATCTAGCCCCATCAGCTTAGCCGTCTTATCAAATGCTTCACCGGCTGCATCATCAATGGATTCGCCTAGAATCTTGTATTCACCAATGCCTTTTACTTCCACCATCATCGAGTGACCGCCAGAAACCAACACCGCCACAAATGGGAATGGTGGTGGGTTATCTTCTAGCATTGGCGCGAGCAAATGACCTTCCATGTGATGAACAGGAACAGCAGGCACACCCCATGCGTAAGCAATACTACGACCAATGGTTGCACCCACTAGCAAAGCACCAACTAAACCAGGACCGGCAGTGTAAGCCACGCCGTCGATGTCTTGGGATGTTAAGTTTGCTTCTTTTAGTGCCTCTTTAATAAGAGGAATGGTTTTCTTTACGTGGTCACGTGAAGCCAACTCTGGCACCACGCCGCCGTAATCCGCGTG
>NZ_JAWOWJ010001161.1:0-519 GCF_033340495.1 Vibrio sp. 1249-1 | reverse complement strand
TGATCGTTGTCTGCCGTCTTTTTCAACTTTTGAGACGCAATGGCCTCAGGTCGATAATCCGCTACTGCTGCGCAGCTGATGAACGCATCGTGACTGATGGCTTGAGCCATCACGGCCTCATACATTTCTTGTGCGCTAGACACGTTAATGCGCTCCACTCCCATCGGTGTGCTCAGGTTGACAGGGCCGCTCACTAGCGTGACTTTTGCGCCTAACTGCGCGGCAGCGTTTGCTAGTGCATACCCCATTTTCCCGGAGCTGTGGTTCGTAATGTAACGCACTGGGTCGATGGCTTCTCGCGTTGGGCCTGCTGAGATCAGAATGGACTTGCCTTCCAAGACTTTAGGTTGGAAAAACTGCTCACACAGATGCACCAATTGCATTGGTTCAAGCATTCGACCCGGACCAACATCACCACAGGCTTGTTCACCTGCTGCTGGACCCCAAATGTGCATACCGCGGCGAGCTAAAGTCGCAATGTTCTCTTGCGTCGCGATGTTGCGATACATCTGCTGATTC
>NZ_JAWOWJ010001160.1:0-519 GCF_033340495.1 Vibrio sp. 1249-1 | reverse complement strand
AAGGTTTGCGCCATCGCGTAGTTTTGACCATGGTTAGTCAGCGTCTCGATGATCACCGACACGTTTGGATCGTTTTCTTTTACGCGGAAAATTGAAGCGCCGCCCATACCATCAAGAGGTTTTAGGATCACATCGCCGTGCTCTTCACGGAAGGCTTTAATTTTTTCTGCTTTGCGTGTCACGATTGTGGTTGGCGTAAGTTCTGGGAACCAAGCGGTAAACAGTTTTTCGTTGCAGTCGCGTAGGCTTTGAGGTTTGTTAACGATCAATGCGCCTTGTTCTTCAGCACGCTCAAGAATGTAAGTCGCGTAGATGTACTCGGTATCAAATGGAGGATCTTTGCGCATGAGTACCGCGTCGAGCTCAGACAGTTCGATCGTCTGCTCAGATTTGAACTCGTACCAGCCGTTTGGATCTTCTTTCAGCTCAACCACTTTAGTGTCGGCAATCGCTTTGCCTTGGTCTAGGTGAAGATCGTTCATTTCCATGTAGTGGATTTCATAGCCGCGGCGTTGCGCT
>NZ_JAWOWJ010001159.1:0-520 GCF_033340495.1 Vibrio sp. 1249-1 | reverse complement strand
TCGATAGCGATAAACGGCAAGTAGAGTAGGAAGCCGATTTCAAAAGCCCGCGTTAACTCGCTGACCGTAAATGCAGGCAGCAACAGCAATAAGCTGTCGGATTCCAAACGGTCCACGTATTTTTGTGGCCACAGCGTGCGTGCTGCGTCGGTAAAAAATATCGCTTCGGTTTCACGAATGTGCTTTATCAAAAACTCGCGATACGGCTGTAAACCACTTTCAATCAGGCCCTCAACGCTGGCAGAGTCTTCCAAAGAAATGTCGTGCTGTTTTACGTAGTCGTACGTTTCAAAGCCAACCGGTGCCATGATGAAAATCGACAAAATGATCGCTAAGCCATACAGCGCCATATTCGGTGGAATCTGTTGTACGCCAAGCGCATTTCGCAGCAGCGAAAACACGACCGCGAGTTTCACAAATGAGGTCGCCATCATGGCGATAAACGGGATCAATGCCAGCAACGCTAGGCTGACAATGAGGTTTAGCTCATCAGGTAACTGAATCATGCCGGCTCCTGAGT
>NZ_JAWOWJ010001158.1:0-520 GCF_033340495.1 Vibrio sp. 1249-1 | reverse complement strand
ATGTTAAGCAAACTATAACGAGTGAATACTCTAACCACTGTTAAATCCCTGTCGATTTTCTGTAGGATTCTGCGCAATACCTCCAAGTTTGTTATTGACCTTAGGTATATTGTGGGTTTACTCAACTTTACGAATATTGACGTTGCATTACGCTAGAAAAACTAAACTAGAGTTGTCGTCAATTTGAGAGTGATGTTCATGAAAACTGTACGAAATTTTGTATGGATGATAATTGCCGCCGTGTCTGTGTTGTGGTGGATGAGTGAACCGCAACTGCTTTCCTCGACCCAATTCTTCCAATGGCGCTCCGCGCTTATTCAATATTCTGGTGTTTTGTCGTTAGCTTTGATGTCTATTGCGATGGTGCTGGCGCTGCGCTTACCTGTGATCGAGCAATGGGTTCACGGGATGGATAAGGCCTATCGTGTGCATAAATGGCTCGGCATTGCGGGGGTTAGCCTTGGAGTCGTGCATTGGTTGACGTATAAAGTGCCAAAATGGCTAGTGTCGGCAGGAGTGC
>NZ_JAWOWJ010001157.1:0-520 GCF_033340495.1 Vibrio sp. 1249-1 | reverse complement strand
TCGAATGAAATCATGTAACGGCCATCCCATAAATCATGACAAACATCATTGGCAGTAAAGAGGCAAACGCAATCAACCCAAAACCATCCACCATAGGGTTACGCCCTTTAATGGCCGAAGCTAACCCCACACCTAATGCCGTCACCAAAGGGACGGTAATCGTTGACGTGGTCACGCCACCCGAGTCGTAAGCAACGCCGATGATCGACTCTGGCGCAAACCAAGTGAGAGTCACAACGCCAACATAACCACCGATGATCATGTAATGAATTGGCCACCCTTTTAAGATGCGCAGCACCCCAATCACAATCGCAATCCCAACAGAAAAAGCCACCGTTATCCGCAGGCCAACGCCATACTCCGTCATGGATTGTTCGGAATTGGGGATCATCCCGCCTTCAGCCGCCACCTCTGAGGCCTCTTCTGCAACAGCAGTCAATGCTGGCTCTGCGATAGTGGTTCCAAACCCCAAGCAAAACGCAAAAATCAATAACCAAAACACACTGCCCTTTCGAGCAAA
>NZ_JAWOWJ010001156.1:0-521 GCF_033340495.1 Vibrio sp. 1249-1 | reverse complement strand
GGCAGGTGATAATAGCGGCGCAAATCGTCCAACTGATAACTGCTGTGCGCGCCGCTTTTCCCTGCATAGCTAAACTGCTTTTCGATTTGCAGAGTGTCGATAAAATACGCGGGGAAATCCTCTACTTGGTAGCGAGAGGAAAAGTAAGCGTGAATGAAGGTTTTTTCAAGGCAGCATCCGTGGGCGAGCACCACTTTTCCTGTGATGCGTTCCAGCAACCGATTCATACCTTCATCCAATGGCAGTCCTTTGGCGAGATCTTGCGGAGTTAAGCCATTAATTTGCGCTGTTTCTGGTTTGATGAATTGTCCATGACAAATGTACCACTCTTTGGAGCTGGCGATATCAATGCCGTCCAGCGTTAGGTCAACCACGCCAATCGATAAGATTTTATCGCCTTGCGCGTCCACGCCTGTGGTTTCAAAGTCCAACGCAACAAAACTCAAATCCTTCAAGGTCGTTGAGTCATCCACCAAAGGCCGTTGAAGATAGTCTTTCAGCACCATTGGCCAATCGTCAAT
>NZ_JAWOWJ010001155.1:0-521 GCF_033340495.1 Vibrio sp. 1249-1 | reverse complement strand
CCTCACGTGAGGGGCGTTTTTCTTATTGAGGCTATTTTATTGGGACAGCAACTTTCTCGTTGGTTCTTGCTCGGTGTACTCAACCGCATCGCTGGTGGAAAGCTTGTCGACATCTTCTTGAGAGCCGGTTACTACCAACACTTGCTGTTTCACCAAAGCATCGACCACTTCAAGGTTGTTGTGACGAAGAAGCGCTCTCACTTCGCTTTCTTTCCCTTTGTGATATTTCACAAAATAGCGAGCCGGTTGTTGCTCTGCACTTGTTGGACGCTCATCCACAAGAGGAAAGCCTTGGTTGTTGGCAAGGCTGGTGGCGCTCATGCCAATCGCCAATAGCGCGGTCAAACTCCCCGCCGTTACGGAAAGTAAGGTCAGCTTCTTCATAGTCACTCCTTATTGAAATGTCAGAGACCAACTGTTGATTGTACCTGTGTCTCTTCTGGCACTGTCGACGGCTTTTAGTTCCCAAGAACCTTGCGATTCAAAACCAGAGAAATCAACTTGGAAAGTGGTTTTGATAT
>NZ_JAWOWJ010001154.1:0-521 GCF_033340495.1 Vibrio sp. 1249-1 | reverse complement strand
ACGTCGCAATGATTGCCATGTAGAAAGAGTGCATTAGCACTTTTGCGTACAATGGATCAAGTAAACGAAGGTAGTTGTCGAAAGTAAAAGTCAGTTCAATTAAGTTCGCTTCATCACGCGTCAAAAAACTTGTACCGATAATCATTAGGTTTGGAACTAACACGAAAAGTGTTAGCCAACCAACAATTAGGGTAATGATTGCGTTCTGAAGATTAATCTTCTTGCTTATCATTGAGTACTACCTCCCAGCTCTCAACCCAAGTGATAGCGACTTTTTGGCCGAGAGAGTGGTCCACATCTGGATCATCTTCGTTAAAGAACTCGCTAACCATCACGCGCATGCCTGAGTCCAGTTGGACAACAGAGTCTAGCGTCATACCTTTATAGGTACGTTCAGTGACGTGACCAACAATGCCTTTTTCTTCAGACTCTTTGATCTCTTCGATACGTAAGTCTTCAGGGCGAAGCAGCACTTGTAGTTTGTCACCTGCTTGTGCTTCTTTGTCGTAGTAAACGACGGA
>NZ_JAWOWJ010001153.1:0-521 GCF_033340495.1 Vibrio sp. 1249-1 | reverse complement strand
ATCGCGTGACACTTTTGAACAGTGGCAAATGGGTGAACTTATCCATGAACCGCTCAACGACCGACTACGTTTTGTGATGATCGACCTACCGTTCTTACGCAGCATGTACGTTCAAAATGGTTACAAAGCGGGCTTGGAATTAGAACGCGCATTCGGAGAATACCTAGCAGAGCGCATCGAAAAACCGGCACGTTTGTACCACTTCTCGGATGCAAACTTACTCTACATCGAACCTAACGCAGACCGCGACGCCTCTGCCGAAGTCATGTTTGAAAAATTCCAAGCGTGGGTAGACGAATTTGCGACTCAGCATAACGTCAATCGCATCATTCGTATGGGCATCAGCGACTACCCGTTCTTGCCTCGTGCTTACACCGCTATCAATGACGAAGAGCTGCTCGATTTACTGCTACTTGCGACGCACATTGCACGCGAAGTTAGCCTCAAAGATAAACAAAGTCATTGGGTCTTTTTGAAAGCCATAGACAACGCGCCAGCAGCGAGCTTTGCAACCGGTAACA
>NZ_JAWOWJ010001152.1:0-523 GCF_033340495.1 Vibrio sp. 1249-1 | reverse complement strand
ATCGAAACCAAACTCGTTGTTTGTTCCGTATAGAATATCAGCTTGGTACGCTTCTTTTTTCGCTTGAGGAGGCATGTTCGGTACGTTAACACCCACCGTCATACCTAGGAATTCAAATAGCGGACGGTTTGTCTCCGCATCACGTTTAGCGAGGTAGTCGTTGACCGTAACAACGTGTACGCCTTTACCAGGAAGTGCATTTAGGTAAGCAGGAAGAGTTGCCGTTAAAGTTTTACCTTCACCCGTGCGCATCTCTGCGATTTGGCCTGCATTTAGCACCATACCGCCGATGAGCTGCACGTCGAAGTGACGCATACCGTATACACGTTTAGACGCTTCACGAACAGTAGCAAAAGCTTCTGGAAGTAGCTTATCAAGAGTTTCGCCTTGCTCTAGGCGCTCACGGAACTCAACAGTTTTCGCTTTAAGCTCTTCATCTGAAAGTGCTTCAAATGTTGGTTCGTAGTTATTGATCTCTTTTACAATTTTTCTAAGGCGGCGCAGTGTTCGGTCGTTGCGACTG
>NZ_JAWOWJ010001151.1:0-523 GCF_033340495.1 Vibrio sp. 1249-1 | reverse complement strand
CTCGCGACAGAATATTTGATTCGTCACGGGCATCGCAAAATCGCTTGCATTGCCTCATCCCACGATATCGAAGATACCGATGAACGCTTGCAAGGTTACCAAGCCGCATTGAAAGAACATGGTATTGAACTCTCCAAAAGCTACATCGAATACGGTGAGCCCAACAGTGATGGTGGCGAAGTTGCGATGACCAACCTGTTAACCAAATCTTTGGAGATTACTGGAGTGGTGGCCTACAACGACTACAGGGCCGCTGGCGCACTCGCAGCGTTAGATCAAAATGGCATTGACGTACCAAGTAAGGTTTCTATGGTCGGGTTCGATGATGGCTTGATCGCCCGCTTTGTTCACCCTAGCTTGACTACTATTCGCTACCCAATCGAGATGATGGCAGAACGCGCCGCCCGTTTGGCTTTGGCGCTGTCTCGTGACGAAAAAGTTGAAGATGAAACCATTATTTTTAGCCCAACTTTAGTACGAAGAAACTCTGTCGAGCGTTGTTGATGGTGGATAATCTGTAAAT
>NZ_JAWOWJ010001150.1:0-523 GCF_033340495.1 Vibrio sp. 1249-1 | reverse complement strand
CCTTCGTGTTAGCTCCATCATGGAGTTCACCGAAAGATGTTCGACGTTCTGCCCCTTCGCATGGAAGATGAGGCGAGTCATTTCGTACATCATATCTTCTGCAATCTTCTTCTCTTGTTGCAGTTGGATATTCTTTTGAATCAATGCATTACCAAATAGCACGCCGGATAAAACCAGAATGGCAGATAATGCTGCAGCCAGCGGACGGCGCTGTACTAAACGCAATGCGCTGTACAACGGCCAATGTTTTTTTTGTTCGATTGGGCGCCGCTCAAGCATGCGCTCAATATCAATTCTGAGTGCTCGAACGTCTGAATAGCGCAGTTTTGCGGCAGAGCGTGTCGCGCGTCTAATGACCCAGTAAACATCAGACCAAACGCGCGGTGACGGAAACATCATCGCGAGAATTTTACCCAGAGAGTACACATCGCTTTGTGCCGTCAGAAACTGACCAGTCTGTTGTTCTGGACTGGCAAAGTTTTGGCTAAACGCAATTAATGCGGGTGGGGATTCGCCACCGCTG
>NZ_JAWOWJ010001149.1:0-524 GCF_033340495.1 Vibrio sp. 1249-1 | reverse complement strand
AAGTGGATTTAAGACTTTTTCCTATAGAAATAGAAACAAAAAAGTAATCGGTTACATTTAATTAGCGCTATCTAATTTATTAAATGTGAATAGAAATAGCCAATTCAATGCGAAAGAATTGTTGAGCCTTTTTATAAATAAAATTGCGAAAAATGAGTCATCGGGACAGTTGGAAATTATATTAATAACTATTGCCACAAGTGTGTGATTTATGATTATATCCTACGCCTTGAACACGTTGGCTTGGCGTTTTGGATTAAAAAACAAACAATTTGAAGGTTTTGGAAATGTGGTTTTCCTAATTTTCATGATCATATTAGTAATTTAATTTATTCTAATATAAAAACAAAGTCAGAGTTTAAATAGCATAACGTTATTTAATAAAAAATAGACTTATAAAAAAGTAAAAGCGCTATCTGAAAATAAAACAACTACTCATTCAGAAGCCTGTATTTGAGCTTAGGCTGCTTAATTCCTCGAAGGAATGGCGGTTTCTAAGCTATTCGCTATTTATTTCGGGGGGT
>NZ_JAWOWJ010001148.1:0-524 GCF_033340495.1 Vibrio sp. 1249-1 | reverse complement strand
CGGTTGCGTTGCAAGACATTCAAGCAGCGATTGCCAACATTATGGACATGAACACGCTGATCGCCACTGCAACCGAAGAACAGAGCCAAGTGGGACAAGAAATCTCTCAACGTGTTGAGGTCATTTCGCAGCAAAGTAGTCAATCGGCAAGCCTTGCCAACCAAAACCGCTCGGGAAGCCAAAACCTCAATCACAAAGCCAACGAGCTCTACGACTTGGTTGGTCGTTTCACGGTTTAATCTAACAGGCTAACCGACAAATAAAAACAGCGACGCCATGACGTCGCTGTTTTTGTTACGGCCTAGAAACGACTTCGCTATAATGCCGCCAACTTAGCACCCACAAGGGCAAATCGACATGATTATTATGACCACCAATTTCGGTGACATCGAAATTGAACTGAACTTGGAACGAGCGCCAGTAAGCTCAAAAAACTTCAAAAAATACTGTGAAGATGGCTTCTACAACGGCACGATTTTCCACCGCGTTATCGACGGTTTTATGATTCAAGGTGGCGGTCACAC
>NZ_JAWOWJ010001147.1:0-524 GCF_033340495.1 Vibrio sp. 1249-1 | reverse complement strand
TTGAAAAACAAGCGGATTTCCCCCACGCTAGCGGTGATCTCTCATCTCTTTTAGCATCCATTCGTTTAGCTGCAAAAATCGTTAACCGTGAAATCAACGCAGCAGGTCTTGGTGATATCACTGGCGCTGTCGGCACGGAAAATGTCCAAGGCGAAGCGCAGCAAAAGCTAGACGTATACGCGAACGACAAATTTAAAGCGGCGCTTGAAGCTCGTGACCAAGTTTGTGGCGTTGCCAGTGAAGAAGAAGATGAAGCGGTTGCGTTCAACAAAGAACTCAACCAAAACGCAAAGTATGTTGTATTGATGGACCCACTTGATGGTTCTTCAAATATCGACGTAAACGTGGCTGTCGGTACCATCTTCTCTATTTATCGCCGTGTTTCGCCTATTGGCACACCCGCGACAGAAGAAGATTTCCTTCAGCCAGGTCATAAGCAAGTTGCAGCAGGTTACGTAATTTACGGTTCATCAACTATGTTGGTGTACACCACAGGTAACGGCGTAAACGGCTTTACTTACGAC
>NZ_JAWOWJ010001146.1:0-524 GCF_033340495.1 Vibrio sp. 1249-1 | reverse complement strand
TGGAGAGGCTGGAGAAACGATGCCCGCGTTAAACATGGTTAGAACGAACACGCCAGTCATACCACCTGCAATAGCCGCAAGGATCAGACGTGGGTTCATTAGAATATACGGGAAGTAAATCTCGTGAATGCCACCGAAGAAATGGATGATGGATGCACCGCCAGCCGTTTGGCGAGCCGTACCTTTGCCAAAAACCATGTAAGCCAGCAGGATACCCAAGCCCGGACCAGGGTTCGCTTCGATCAAGAAGAAGATCGATTGACCAGTCTCAGACGCTTGCTGAATACCCAGTGGAGAGAAGATGCCGTGGTTGATCGCGTTATTTAGGAACAGGATCTTCGCTGGCTCAACAAAAATAGAAGTCAGTGGCAGAAGGTGCGCTGAAACAAGGAAGTTTACGCCTGCTGCCAATGCGCCTGAAAGCACTTTGACAAATGGACCGATAAGGAAGAAAGCCAAAATGGCGCACAGCATACCAATGATGCCCGCAGAGAAGTTGTTAACCAACATCTCGAAGCCGCTTT
>NZ_JAWOWJ010001145.1:0-525 GCF_033340495.1 Vibrio sp. 1249-1 | reverse complement strand
GACCACTTTCTGCTGTGGGGCAGAGTAACTGCGCGCGAGAGCTTCCGCGCCAGACCAATCTTGCTGCTGAATACGAACATCTAAACGACCACGCAATGCAGAGCTATTGCTACTGTCCAGTTGCAAAGCTTGTTTGAAAGCCTTCTCTGCCGCGGCATAATTTTCTCGAACAAGATACAAAGAGCCTAATGATGAATAAGCATAAGGTTGGGATTTATCTACTTGAATCGCTTTGTGATAAACGCTTTCTGCTTGCTTAAACTGGCCTTTTTCGACCAAGGCATCACCTTGATCAAGATACGCCCAATATTGAGACGTCTCAATTAACGCTGCCCATTTTGAGGCCGAGTCAGGATTATGATCTAAGCGCTGAGCCTGTTTAAAGTATTCGAGCGCTTTTTGCTGCTGCCCTCTACGTAGATAAACCTTGCCCATAGCACCGAGCAATTCAGGATCTCGCGGACGAGTCGTGAACGCATAACGCAACTGAGCTTCTGCTTGGTCGGTTTTATCTTCCTCGAGCAA
>NZ_JAWOWJ010001144.1:0-526 GCF_033340495.1 Vibrio sp. 1249-1 | reverse complement strand
CAGCCCAGTTCCACGTCGCGAACGCATTAAAGTCTTGCTGCTGATAGTTCAGCCCAACATTGCCCTCAAAAGGCGTGATGCTACGAACGTATTCGCCCTCAGCGTCCTTTCCGTCCACATAACCAAGCTTGGTACTTAGCTTCCAAGACGATGTGAAAGCATACGCAGCAGAAAGCTCCGCGCCGTAGGTTTCAACGCCGTGTAAGTTTTGGTATTGCTTGACGTAGTTGCCGAAGTTATCTTGACCCGTGGTAACAACATCAATGAAGTTTTGGAACTTGTTGTAAAACGCAGAAACGTAAAGTTGCGCGTGGCCATTATCGAATTTGTTACCGATTTCAAACGAGTCCGAAGTTTCAGCCTCTAGATCCATATTTGGCGCAATAACAAAAGGCGTCAGCGGCACAAAGTCGTGGCTTACGAAGCCATACGCCTTATCGTATTCTGGCGCTCGATAACCGTGATCGTAAGAGAGGTAAACGCGGTTGTTTTCGAACACTTCACGAGAAATCGACAAACTTGGTGA
>NZ_JAWOWJ010001143.1:0-526 GCF_033340495.1 Vibrio sp. 1249-1 | reverse complement strand
CCGCAACGTGATGGCTTGCTCGTCGGAGAGGGCTTTCTTGCGGCCCCGGTAGGCACCGCGCTGCTTGGCCAGGGCGATGCCCTCGCGCTGCCGCTCGCGGATCAGGGCGCGCTCGAACTCGGCAAAGGCACCCATGACCGACAACATGAGGTTGGCCATGGGAGAGTCCTCGCCGGTGAACACCAACCCCTCCTTCAAGAACTCGATGCGTACACCGCGCTTGGTCAGCTTTTGCACCAGACGGCGCAGATCGTCGAGGTTGCGCGCCAGGCGATCCATGCTGTGCACCACCACGGTATCGCCTTCGCGGACGAATCCGAGCATAGCCTCCAGTTGCGGGCGCTGGGTGTCCTTGCCTGAGGCCTTGTCGGTGAACAGCTTGCCGATCTCGACCTGCTCAAGTTGGCGTTCCGGGTTCTGGTCATAACTGCTGACTCGGACGTAACCGATGCGTTGTCCCTGCAAGATGCCTCCATAGGCTGGATGGGCGGTAGGGCTTACGTTGGTTTTTGGTTCCATTGCGCCC
>NZ_JAWOWJ010001142.1:0-526 GCF_033340495.1 Vibrio sp. 1249-1 | reverse complement strand
GGACTCCAACGCTGATACGAGCCAATCACACGACATGTCTGGCTACATCGGCCAGTTCGTGATGGGTAACGAGCCTGATCACCACGTACCTTACCTCTACAACTGGACGGCAGAGCCTTGGAAGACACAAGAAATCGTCGACCAAGCGATGAACGAGTTCTACCACCCAACGCATGAAGGTCTGATTGGTAACGAAGACGTCGGTCAGATGTCGGCGTGGTATGTGATGTCTGCATTGGGCTTCTACCAAGTCACACCGGGCGAAGCAAGTTACACCATCGGCCGTCCTCTGTTCGACAAAGCCGTGATTCCAGTCGCGGACGGTAAATTCACCATCACCTCAGAAAACAACAGCCAAGAGAGCATCTACGTGAAGTCGGTGACCATCAATGGCAAACAATTGAGTGACAACTTCAGCTTCGCGCACAGCGATTTGAAAGACGGTGGTGAACTGCATTTTGTTATGACTTCAGACAAATCTGAAGCGATGAAAGCGCAGTAACTGATACCCATCCAAATAACACCC
>NZ_JAWOWJ010001141.1:0-526 GCF_033340495.1 Vibrio sp. 1249-1 | reverse complement strand
AACAACAATATAGTGGCGGAGATCCCTAACAAAATGCCACCAAACAACGATTCCCATGGAATAACGTTTAACATTATTTACCTCTAAAATCTTAGCTACGAATTAGTTACAGAAAACGCCATGAAGCGCTTTAATTAATGACTCAACTCTCGGTTCTGACAACGAATAAAACACTTGCTGTGATGCCTTACGAGCCGTGATCAATTTGTGTTTGCGAAGCACCGTTAAGTGCTGTGAAAAGGCGGATTGGCTAAGGAACGAGTTCTTTTGCAGTTCCCCAACACCAACTTCACCTTGGGTCAGTTGGCACAACACCATTAGCCTTTCCGGATGTGCCATTACTTTTAGGAGATCAGCAGCTTCATTGGCATTGCCTTTCATTGCTGCTACATCCATATCTGTATAGCTCATGACTCACCTCTATATTAAAAACTAAATTAGATATTACTAAAGTAATATATTTAGTCAACACTAAATTAGCAATGATGAATTTAGATAAATTAACATTAGACATTTCTAATTTAGA
>NZ_JAWOWJ010001140.1:0-526 GCF_033340495.1 Vibrio sp. 1249-1 | reverse complement strand
TCGACGCATTGGAGAACTGGAACGTTACCTCGGAACGCAACTTTTTCACCGCACCACTCGCAGCCTTTCGCTGACAAACAAAGGCGATGCCTACTACCAAGATCTACAAAAAGTACTCACCTTGCTTGATTCGGCAAACCAGCAAGCCAGTAACGAAAGCATCGAGGTCAGAGGCAAAATCAAACTTGGCCTTCTGCCAGAAACCTATGAACATCGTCAACCCATGTTGTTTGAATTTCAGGATCAATACCCGCAGGTTGAACTCGACATTCGCAATATCAACAATGGCTTTATTGATATGTTTCAGCAGGGGTTGGACATCGCGCTGCACGGCGGCATGCTGTTTGATTCAGACATTGTCGCGAGAAAGATCTTAACGCTCGACCGATGTGTCGTTGCCTCACCGAACTATCTTCAAACTCACGGCACGCCCGCCACATTAGAAGAGTTGAGCGATCATCAGTGCATTTGTTTTCGTTGGCCAAATGGCAATGTCGACAACCTTTGGCATTTTCAGGAACAAAAT
>NZ_JAWOWJ010001139.1:0-526 GCF_033340495.1 Vibrio sp. 1249-1 | reverse complement strand
TGGGTAGGCCAAAACGCAACACAAGCAAAAGCAACCGCAACGGCTTTGTGCTTGGTGGCCTACTATGTTGGCGGAAGTTTAGGTGGTTTTTTATTGCTCTACTGTTGGCAACATGGCGGTTGGTCAACCGTACTGCTTGGCGGAAGCGTTTTGTATGCCGTGATGTTTGCTGCCATTGCCTACTTAAAACACATTTGTGAAAGCGTAGATACCGACAGCAACACTGATGTAGCAAGCTTGGGAAGAAGTTAATCGACTTCTCTGCTATGCTTGCGCCAAATTCATAAAAGCAAGAAAGTCGTATGCCAACGCGCTCAACACAAGAAACACCGAATACAGATATTAATGCGATCACGCAACAAGTCGATCAATGGCTTAATGATGTCGTGATTGGTCTGAATTTGTGTCCTTTCGCTGCAAAGCCGCAGCGTAACAAACAAATCAAGATTTTTGTCAGCGAAGCAACACAAGAAGAAGCGCTGCTTGAGGATATTCTGCTGCAACTTATTGAACTCAGCACCACCGA
>NZ_JAWOWJ010001138.1:0-527 GCF_033340495.1 Vibrio sp. 1249-1 | reverse complement strand
ATGACATGATCGAAAGTGTATTTATTGATTCAGACGCTTTGCAGTGTGTTTCTGCATTGCGCCAGAAAGATTCTTATTTACTCGAGCACTCAGTAAACGTCGCCTGTCTGCTGGTTTCGTTCGGAAAACACTTAGGCTTAGACAAAGATACCCTCAAGCAATTGGCGATTGGTGGCATCATTCACGATGTAGGTAAAATCAAAGTGGACGATAAAATTCTTCACAAGCCAGCGCGCTTAACGCCAGAAGAGTTTGAGCACATGAAATTGCACCAAGTCTTCGCGGGTGAGATCATCGTTGAAGTGAAAGGGTTGAGCGATGTCAGCCGAGACGTGTGTTTAATGCATCATGAAAAGCTTGATGGAACGGGGTATCCGCGCGGACTATCGGGCGACGAGATTCCGATTCATGGTCGCATGAGTTGTATCGTCGACATTTATGACGCGCTCACCGCTGATCGTTGCTACAAAAAAGGCA
Source organism: Vibrio sp. 1249-1 (assembly GCF_033340495.1). Classification (NCBI taxonomy): domain Bacteria; kingdom Pseudomonadati; phylum Pseudomonadota; class Gammaproteobacteria; order Vibrionales; family Vibrionaceae; genus Vibrio; species Vibrio sp. 1249-1. Next base: position 50 of record NZ_JAWOWJ010001138.1, on the reverse strand, counting down.
TGAGCTCAGCAGAAGCATTTAAGATTTTGCTCAGTTTAACGCCTTTCCAT
>NZ_JAWOWJ010001137.1:0-527 GCF_033340495.1 Vibrio sp. 1249-1 | reverse complement strand
GCAAAATAGGGCAGGCCAACTGAATGGGCCAAGATCGAAAATTTGTTCGAATGGTGTATGCATCTCGACCTCCAAAGCAGCGGAGTATGCATAGACTTATCCTGCAAAGCGAACAAAAAGGATCGTTCGTGTCGACAAATTTACATTGAACATCTGCTTCTGGTTTGGAGCGCGACGATGAGCCAAATGGAGAGCAAAAACGATCAAATTGGCGATGATCTTATTTTATCGTTTTGATGGAATGACTGTTATTAAACAACAGGCATAAAAAAGGCCAGTATGAGACTGGCCTTGGGGACTATTGCACTTGCCGTTTAACGGTAAACGCGAGGGTTAGTTGCACCCCAGATAGTGTAGTGCTCAGGCAGAATACGACCGCTTTTCTCTTCGGTTTCTTCTGCTGTGATTTCTTCAAAGCCTTGGCGGCCAAATACAACTACTTCGTCGTTTGCCTGAACACCAATGATGTCAGTGACATCAACCATAGTAGTGTTCATTGACGCTTTACCCATTACTCGAGCACGCTG
>NZ_JAWOWJ010001136.1:0-527 GCF_033340495.1 Vibrio sp. 1249-1 | reverse complement strand
ACGCAATTAGATAAACATTACGTCGAGTTTTTTAGCCGCGACTTAGTGAATCAAAGTGGGGAGCAAAGCGAAAGTGGCGCGAACTTTTTGGGGCGCTTACATGAAAGCGATAAAAAAATCGAGCTGTTGACCAATGAGCTACTGGATCACAATTACTTTGTGTTTGTGGAAGAGGCCGAGCACTCACTTCTTGATCTCGCCCAAAATGAGGCGCGCTTCACTTGGCTGTTTGTGTTTGTCGCAGTGATGTTGTTAGTCGGGTCGTTCTTGTATCAACTGCAATACCGAATGCACAACTTGAAGCAGCTTAACTCGGAGTTGGAAGCCGAGACGGACAAAGCAGAGCGAGCCGCGAAGGCTAAATCCAGCTTTCTTGCTGCTATGAGTCACGAATTAAGAACGCCAATGAATGGTGTGCTCGGGATTTCTCAGTTGATTGCAGAGGAAACCAAAGAGCCCGTCACCAAGGAGCACATTAAGGTGATTCTGGATTCAGGGCAGCATTTAATGACTATCCTCAACGACAT
>NZ_JAWOWJ010001135.1:0-527 GCF_033340495.1 Vibrio sp. 1249-1 | reverse complement strand
TTATTTCGTTTGTAAGTAATAATCGCCTCAAGTTTTCATAGTTATACCGAGAATAACCCGTGAACGTACAAAGATATGTCATTGCAGGAGGCGCCTCTCTCGTCATTCATGCCGCACTTCTTTTTGTCTCGCAAGAGAACAAAGTGTTCGCAATGCCTGCTGGAAACCCAGCAAGCTCGGTAAGCCTCAACCTTGTATCGACACACCCACCAACGCTCGAAAAGCCCACACCAGAGAATGTGGAACCACCAAAAGAGCCACGGCCTCAAAAACAGCCTGAGCCAGAAAAGAAGGTCGTTAAGAAGCAGGTTGTCAAAAAAGAGGCGGTGAAGAAAAAGGTGGTCGAGAAAAAGCCAGAGCCAATTAAGCAACCTAAGAAAGTGGAACCAACCAAAACGGTTGCCAAGCAAGAAACTCAGCCCAAAGCCGAACCGAAGAAAAAAATAGAACCGGTGAAGAAAGATACGGTTACTCAGCAAACTGCATCAGCGAGCCAATCCAAAGGGGCAACGTCTCAGCCTATTTTG
>NZ_JAWOWJ010001134.1:0-528 GCF_033340495.1 Vibrio sp. 1249-1 | reverse complement strand
AAACTACACTTTTCATATCAACCCTTTGGATATGGAAATGCGCTGTGGTCGGAATTTTTTCGTGGAATAACCTGTCAGTAAAACACAAACTGTTTGGCCTTGTCTTACTGCCAATCATTTTGTTGTTTTTTCTGGCGGGACAACACGTTCATAATCTTTCGACTCAAGCTCAAGATTTACAAAAAGCCCAATTATTCTCTGTTTACATCGACAAAGTCTCTTACCTGTTTAATTTACCCAATAACCCATCCATCCCGAATAAAGCTGAGAAAACAACGCAGCTCATTCAAGAACTAAAAGAAACGACCCCCCGCGTTTTTGGCGACAATTCTGAGGTTTTGCCTCTACTTGCGAGTTTTGAAGAAGCCAGCCTCTCGATGTTCACAGCAATCGATATCGAAGAAAAACTGGATATTGCAGAATGGCGAGCAGATACTTTTGAGCAAATCCTACTTAATCTCGACAAGGTCTATTTTAGTAACGTCAGTTACGAAACCGATCGCCATCTTTCCTCCTTAATGCAATTGG
>NZ_JAWOWJ010001133.1:0-528 GCF_033340495.1 Vibrio sp. 1249-1 | reverse complement strand
AGCATCAGTATTACAAGTATCACGGGTAACCACTAGATACCCAGCTTCCAGTGCTTTTTCAGCACAGCCTTTACCTGAAGATTTAAGGCCGATCGAAAACAAATATTGGTACAAAGCTTCTTTCTTATCGAAAGCAATCACCTGATAAGCGTTATCTTCGTTCCTGATTGCGTTCAGTACGGTATCTCTATTCACGAGGTTGATGTTGATGTCAGAATATTTTCCGCCCTCGACTTTATAGAACTGATAATCGTGAATTCCTGTAGACTTAACTAATTCAGCCGTGATGCAGTTAGTGCTGTCAGCATCCATCATGATAACTTGCTTCGCGTAGGTGATGACCGTTTTTAAAGCGTTAAATGATTTTGCTTTCAGTCGTTCATTTTTATAATGATTACCGTCGAGTGATAAGAAGCCTTTTTCGCTCTCATCGAAGATAACTAAATCGCAGCCGAGTACATACTGCAGCATGTTAGGCAGTGAGTTTGTGGTTGAAACGATGATTTGTGCCTCTTCAAGCTTTCTTAA
>NZ_JAWOWJ010001132.1:0-528 GCF_033340495.1 Vibrio sp. 1249-1 | reverse complement strand
ACCAGCTCACCGCCAACACCGCCAACACCAACAACAAACACATCGAGGAAGTATTTCGAGTTAAATAGGTTTTCGTGACACGCTTTGATCGCCTCAGAAATTTTGTCTTCCGGAATTACCGCAGAGATAGCACGCTCTGAAGAACCCTGCGCAATCGCGACGATATTAACGTTCACTTCCGCAAGAGAAGAGAAGAAACGTGAAGCAACACCACGAGATGTACGCATGCCGTCACCAACCAAGGTAACGATCGAAACATCATCGATAAAATCAACCGGTTCCAATAGACCGTCTTTTAGTTCAAGCTCAAACGCATCCGCCAGAACTTGTTGAGCGTTCAGCTTATCATCAGCCTCGATACAGAAGCTGATGCTGTACTCAGACGATGATTGAGTAATCAATACAATAGAGACACCAGCAGAAGACATCGCACCAAATACTCGGCTCGCCATGCCTACCATCCCCTTCATACCTGGGCCTGATACGTTAACCATGGTTAGGTCGTTAAGCGTTGTAATACCTTTGATC
>NZ_JAWOWJ010001131.1:0-528 GCF_033340495.1 Vibrio sp. 1249-1 | reverse complement strand
AGCAAAGTACCGACCGTTGCCTTCATTCACGAAGATATGTGTATCGGTTGTACTAAGTGTATTCAAGCTTGTCCTGTTGATGCGATTGTTGGTGGGACAAAAGCCGTTCACACGGTCATCAAAGACGAATGTACAGGCTGCGACTTGTGTGTCGCGCCATGTCCAACCGATTGTATTGAAATGATTCCTGTGGAAACCACCACAGATAGCTGGAAGTGGCAACTTAACGCCATCCCAGTGGTTAACATTACAGATGCTGCCAGCGATGCAGCGAACGTGAAAGATTCAATTAAGTAAGGTTTCACATGTTGTCTTTGATTGAACAAATTCGTACTGGCTCGCTTTGGGACTTCCCAGGCGGTGTGCATCCGGCAGAAAACAAAAAACAATCCAATAAAGCCGACTTAGTGCGAGCATCCATTCCCGCTGAAATCATTCTTCCGCTGAAACAGCACATTGGTAAAGCGGGTAACTTATTGGTCTCTGTTGGTGAGCACGTTTTAAAAGGACAAGCTTTAACCCAATCAG
>NZ_JAWOWJ010001130.1:0-529 GCF_033340495.1 Vibrio sp. 1249-1 | reverse complement strand
TGGCAAAAGCGGCGTTGGAACATAACCTACTTGAGTACGCCGAGCTGTTGCTGTTTTTGCTCGTCGCGATGACCTACATAAACGCGATGGAAGAGCGCAAACTCTTTGATGCTCTACAAGCGTGGATGGTCGGGAAAGGGTTCGGGTTCAAAAAACTGTTTTGGCTGACAGGCTTTCTGGCGTTTGTCATCTCTCCAATCGCCGATAACTTAACCACGGCCCTTTTGATGTGCGCGGTGGTAATGAAAGTGTCTGGCGACAATCCTAGGTTCGTCAATCTTGCTTGCATCAACATCGTTATCGCAGCCAACGCGGGTGGGGCATTCAGCCCATTTGGTGACATTACAACCTTGATGGTTTGGCAAGCCGGGCACGGGCGGTTCTCTGAATTCATGCCTTTGTTTGTCCCTTCTCTAATAAACTATGTCGTGCCAGCGTTTTTAATGTCCCTTTTTGTACCGAACACCAAACCCAATACCATCCACGAGCATGTCGAATTAAAACGTGGCGCAAGGCGCATTGTGCTGCT
>NZ_JAWOWJ010001129.1:0-529 GCF_033340495.1 Vibrio sp. 1249-1 | reverse complement strand
GCGGTAATACCCGGTGCGACTTTACCTTTCACTTCGATTTTCATTGTTTTCGCACGTGCTTGTTTTAGCGTTTGAGTCGCTAGTACGTGTTCAACTTCAGAAGTACCGATACCGAAAGCCAGTGAGCCAAATGCTCCGTGTGTTGCGGTATGAGAGTCACCACAAACGATGGTCATACCCGGTAGAGTAATGCCTAGCTCTGGGCCCATAACATGGACGATGCCCTGATATTTGTGGTTTAGGTCGTAAAGGGTAACACCGAACTCTTCGCAGTTTTTCGATAGCGTTTCCATTTGGATACGCGCCATCTCGCCAGAGGCGTTGATGTCTTTGGTTGTGGTCGAAACGTTGTGATCCATCGTGGCGAACGTTTTGCTAACCTGACGAACTTTACGACCTTTTTCACGCAAGCCATCAAAGGCTTGTGGAGAGGTCACTTCGTGTACCAAGTGACGATCAATATAAAGAATAGGGGTTTCCCCTTCTGCCGCGACGGCAACGTGTGCGTCGTAGACTTTTTCGTATAGTG
>NZ_JAWOWJ010001128.1:0-529 GCF_033340495.1 Vibrio sp. 1249-1 | reverse complement strand
GCCATCAATGGCTCTAGCTCGTTGCTCAATTTGATTAATCAAACCTTGAGTTGGAGCTTGGCCCATTAAAACAACCGTACCATTGTACGAGCTCGCAACAACTCGAACATGCCCTTTAAATGGTTCTTTATTACCGATCGCTGCGACTTCAAATTCAATATTGTTGTCTTGCCAGATCTGCTTCGTGGTGCGAGTATCTGTCACAATATTTGCCGTGGTGGCAGCTCCAGCAATGAACAGTCCCGCACATCCGCTCAAGCTTAAGATGGTACATAAAATGATAAGGCTACGTATCATAATGCTGATTCTCAAATCTGTTATTCTTCGTGAGCAGGGAAAAGTACTTGGTCAATCAAATCGCATAAGCAGTGAAGAGTGACCATATGCACTTCGTGAATGCGAGCCGTGCGATGGGATGGAATACGAATTTCTACATCGTTTTCGCCCAGTAATCCTGCCATCTCACCACCATCTTTTCCTGTTAGGGCGATAATGGTCATGTCGCGAGTTACGGCGGCTTCCATCGCTT
>NZ_JAWOWJ010001127.1:0-529 GCF_033340495.1 Vibrio sp. 1249-1 | reverse complement strand
AAACATAAACAATACCAATAAAAATAACATTAATTAATTAGAATGATATACGCTGCGCTGTCACCATTTTTGTTTTAAAGCCATAAAGTCACCCTATCGAATAAGACCGCATCCGATTTATACAGCTGCGACAAACAGAAAAGTAAATTTCCGAGAAAATTACGTCGGCTTATGCCAGAATGTGTTCCCTCACTCAACAAGCCTGTAATGTAATGAAATACCAAGCTGCTATTTTTGATATGGATGGTTTACTTCTTGATACTGAACGTGTCTGTATGCGTATTTTCCAAGAAGCATGTGAAGTACAAAACCTTCCGTTTTATGAAGATGTTTACCTATCGATCATTGGCCGCAATGCGGCAGGAATTGAGACGATTTTCCGCAAAGCCTACGGCGAGAATTTAGACCGCCTGCATCTTGAATGGCGCACTCGTTACAACGCAGTTGTCAAACACCAAGCTATCCCTGTAAAAGATGGCGTTGTTGAGTTGCTGGAGTGGTTGAAAGCACAAGGTTTACCTATCGCGGT
>NZ_JAWOWJ010001126.1:0-529 GCF_033340495.1 Vibrio sp. 1249-1 | reverse complement strand
CTTTCCAACAAACCTTCTAGTTGGTCTGGATATTCTGCAATAGCGGCAATTTGCCCTTTGTAGTTTCTACGCTGAAGTTGTTCTAGTGCCGTTTGATTACCTTGATGGTGTGGCATTGCCAATAAAACTAACTTTACGTGACCAGTATCTAGGATTCGTTCCCAAAAATCTGGGTCGGTAGCATCCCCTGAAATGACATTACGTCCTTCTGAACGGTGTTGTTGCGCTGCTTCTTCACGGATCTCAATCCCCAGAGAAATCTTGCCGTAACGTGCGCGTAGCTCGTCATATGCACCGGTACCAATTCGCCCCATGCCTAGAATAAGTACTTGAGCATGTCCCGGGTTGATCAACTGGTCACGTTGGTTGAGTTTCTCTGCAGCCGTTTCTTGTAACCATTTACCGGAATGTTGATAAATTTTATGGCCCAAGCGATTTAGAGGTGCTGAGATAATAAAGGATAGTGAAACCGCTACAGCAATGGCTGCGAGCATGTCACTCGGCATCCACCCCATTTTGTACGCCAGGC
>NZ_JAWOWJ010001125.1:0-529 GCF_033340495.1 Vibrio sp. 1249-1 | reverse complement strand
AATATCCGCGCCGAATTTTCGACCTAATACTTTCTAACTAGAGGTTTTGATGAAAAAGGCAATTGCTAAAATTGGCGCATTGACTGCTGTGGCAGTTTCACTTTCAGGTTGTGTTGGCAGCAACGCGGTAACTGGCTATGTTATGGGCTTCAACTTGAAAGCGGTAGATAACCGTTACGCTCGTGGTGGTCTAAACATGCTTATGGCACCAGTTTACGGTGTGGCAATCGCAGCTGACTACATCGTATTTAACTCTCTAGAGTTCTGGACTGGTAAAAACCCGCTAAACGGCAAACCACACATCTTCGATACTAAGATGGACACTTACATTGATGTAAACCACCAGCTAGATAAGTCGCTTACAACAGCGCCGATTGGCCCACTTACAAACAACCGCGTTATCGAGCAAGGTCAAATGCACCAAATCGATGAAAATACGGTTCAGATGAACATCACATACAACAACGGCGAAAAAGCGACATTAATGGGTGTACGTGAGGGTGAGTTTGTTACTTACTACATCAATGGT
>NZ_JAWOWJ010001124.1:0-530 GCF_033340495.1 Vibrio sp. 1249-1 | reverse complement strand
ACTCGTATCACGGTGATTTTACTACCACACCTCCGGGTATGAGTTGGCAAACGCACTTCAAGTCCTTTGCGGGAACCAGTGAGATGAATAACTCTTTTTTCAACCTGCATGATGATAACTCCGGCGGCGCTGAGTCATTCTTGACGAACAACAACATGCCGTGGGCGATCAACATTCGTGACGAGTGGGATCATCCGATTGAAAACGTCGACATCAGTAAAGCGTATCCCGATTTCCCAACTTGGGTAACCAGCAGTGGCGAGTCAGAAACAACGTGGTACCAAGCCTCAACCGCTAACAAAGTAATTCCTGCAACTCAGCAGTAAGGAGCCTGACATGAAACATTCTACAAAACTGCTTATGACGACGTTGATTTCGGCATTAACCGTAGCTTGTGGAGGCGGCGGTGGAGGTGGTGGCTCAACCACGCCTCCGGCACCAACACCGACGCCATCGGTTCAGGTTCTCGACAATACGGCTGACATCGTGGCGGAACGAGACTTCTCATTCGATATTGGTGAAAAAATTAC
>NZ_JAWOWJ010001123.1:0-530 GCF_033340495.1 Vibrio sp. 1249-1 | reverse complement strand
AAGCTTGCCACTTTACGCTATTTCGGCGAGTTAAATAGAAAATTTGACAGCTTTTTGTATCTACGTAAGCCATCATTTGCGACAATAATCACTAGTTTATTGAATCAACCTACGTTTACTTATGAAAACCGAATTGAATCTTCACGGTAGAAGCCTCACGCTTCATCGTTTTCCTAAGCGTTCTAACGAAACGCTTCAAGCTTGGGATGCGGGTGATGAGTACCTGATCAATCACGTCGAAGAAATGGCGTTACCTGACCATCAAAACATCGTTGTTATCAATGATAACTTTGGTGCCCTCGCTTGCTGGTTTTCTGAAAAACATCATGTCACTTTTATGAGCGATTCTTTCGTCTCTCACAAAGGTGCTCAAAAAAATCTTGAAGACAATCAATGTAATAAAGTGGCATTTCTGACCACAATGGACAGTATTCCTGCGAATACAGATCTTGTGTTAGTCCAGCTACCTAGAAGGAATCGTCATCTTGTTTGGATCTTGAGCCAACTTCGCAAAGTGCTTCCAACCGCTT
>NZ_JAWOWJ010001122.1:0-530 GCF_033340495.1 Vibrio sp. 1249-1 | reverse complement strand
ATCACTGCCAGCAACATTGAATCCGGATATTACGTTTGCTATCCACGGAAAAAATGCGCTTGAAGAATTAGCGCAAAAAGAATTTAAACTGATGTTTCTTGACCTCACCATGCCAGAAAAGGACGGTTTTGAAACCTTAGAAAACATGCAGCGTTTGGGAAACAAAACGCCAGTTGTGGTTGTGTCGGGGGACATTCAACCCAAAGCCAAAGAGCGCGTTTTCGCGTTAGGTGCCAAAGCATTTATTCAAAAGCCCATCGCAAAGGATGAGCTAAAAAACGCCCTCAAAGAGCTGATTGAGCCAGAGCCTCGACCGCTTATCATCACACCAAGCGTGATTGAGCTGCCAATTCTCCGCCGACGCGATATTTACATGGAAGTGGCGAACGTTTCTATCGGCCGAGCTGCCGACGCGTTAGCTCGCCATTTTGACGTATTTGTTCAACTGCCTTTACCAAACGTGAATATCTTTGAAGTGAGCGAGCTTCACATGGCGCTGCGTGACTTGGCATCGCACGATAACGTCTCAG
>NZ_JAWOWJ010001121.1:0-531 GCF_033340495.1 Vibrio sp. 1249-1 | reverse complement strand
TGGACTTAAACTTGAATCGGTACGAGAAACAAGCCATACCGCCGATGGGAAGTAGTCCTGAGAAAAGTCCAATACCTCTTCCCGCCAATCCAAAATCGTCACGCCATTGGCGATCAGATCACCCTCAATTGGCACACTGCCACCCACGACTGCGCGGTTGTGTCGGTATTGAACATCTTGACCTGTCAGCTTACCGACCATGTCACTCCACTGAGCCGGTACGTACTCATATCGCACACCTAACGAGCTCGCAAATCCTTTTACGATATCGACATCTAATCCTGTCAGCGTGTGCATTTCACCTTGCTCGATGTAAGAAACAAAATTGGCATAAGGCACACCGATATGACGAAGCACACCACGTTCACGGATTTCTTTAAGGTCATTAGACCAAGCCGAAGAAGACATCACGGACGCGGCTAAAATCGCCACTGCAGTGATGGTTCGTTTAAGTGTTTTGACTGACATTGTGTATATCCTTCCCTTCAACAAAGCGCCCATAAATGGGCGCTTGAGTGATAAACAACGACG
>NZ_JAWOWJ010001120.1:0-531 GCF_033340495.1 Vibrio sp. 1249-1 | reverse complement strand
ACACCAGCCAATTGATCGCCGATATCCGCGTATCGCCGCAAGGGCAAGACGGTTTACAAGCTTTCTTAGAAAAACGGCCTCCGAGCTGGGTCCATCAACCTGATACGGAGGAAGAATGACACTGCCTACTAACGTAACCATTGTTGAAGTTGGCCCTAGAGATGGACTTCAAAATGAATCACCGGTTTCGACTCGCACTAAAATCCGGCTGATTGATTTGCTTTCTGACACGGGTTTGAGTCACATCGAAGCCGGCTCATTTGTCTCACCCAAATGGGTTCCGCAAATGGCAGATTCCAAAGAAGTCATGCAAAATATCACGCGAAGAGCCTCGGTGACTTACTCGGCACTCACCCCCAACCTCCAAGGGTTAGAGCAAGCCTTAGATGCTGGCGCCAATCAGGTCGCCATTTTCACTTCGGCTTCTGAAGGTTTTTGCCAGCATAATATCAACTGTTCAATTGCAGAGAGCTTGAAACGCTTCGAGCCATTAATGGTTCAGGCCGATAAATACCATATTCCCGTTAGAGG
>NZ_JAWOWJ010001119.1:0-531 GCF_033340495.1 Vibrio sp. 1249-1 | reverse complement strand
CGCATCTTATTTGAACGTGGTCACCCAGTGCTTGCCAAAGTAGCGAAACGCAAGAAACTGGAATACCCGCCACTCGACGATGAAGGTCAAATCATCGCAGATGAGGCGTGGTGGCAAGAGATGCAAAAAGCTTAAGCTGAAACATAACGTTGAAAGCCCTCGCTTTCTACGCCACTTCTTATAGTTTTTCCTGTACAAAAACACAGCTCAATGGTTAACATACTGCTATGTTAACCATTTTCTTGAGCTTTCTATGTCTGCCCAAATGCTATCTGCTGTTCCTTTAACTTCTCTATCAGGAGTTGGCGCCAAAGTCGCAGAAAAACTCGCTAAAGTCGGCTTGCATAGCGTTCAAGATTTGTTGTTCCACCTGCCTCTACGCTACGAAGATCGCACCCGCATTTATCCTATTGCCAAACTGCACGCAGGCCTTTGGGCCGCGGTACAAGGTAAAGTCATGACCGTCGATACCATTTTTGGTAAACGCAAAATGCTGACAGTCAAAATCAGTGACGGCAATGGCACCATCAC
>NZ_JAWOWJ010001118.1:0-531 GCF_033340495.1 Vibrio sp. 1249-1 | reverse complement strand
ACAAATAGGAGGACGCTAAGATCCTCCTATTTTGTGTGGGTATGTGAGCAGAGTTACTTTAATACTTGCTCGATCTGACGAGCCTTTACTTGGCGGTTACTTGAAATTAATTCTTCAAGCCATGTTTGGTGGCCTTGTTGAGCCAGTTGACGAGCGACCAGTGTCGCTTCTTCAGATAATGCCATTTTCGCAATAAGAAACTGTTTCACTTCCGGCGATAATGGATTGGATTTGGTGAGTAAGCGAATCGCGTGAGGTTTGAGGCTTGGGTTGATCGTGGCATTCATCAACTGCTGCAAAGAGAAAGCATCTCCTGTATCAGCTAAGCGCTTAAGTTCCTGTTGGCTATTGTAATCGGCGCGCATTCGCCATAGTAAATCGTACATGGCTTTGTCTTGGCTGACTTGCGCCATACGAACGACCACTGCTGTGGACGGTAGCCAACTGGTGACATTCGCTTGAGTTAACTGCGTCGTTAAGGCTTTTAACGCACTTGGCGATAAGCTATCTAGCTCACGAATGAGCAAGGAT
>NZ_JAWOWJ010001117.1:0-531 GCF_033340495.1 Vibrio sp. 1249-1 | reverse complement strand
TGCCGTTGTCATCCCAAAATGCGATCAGTTTACCTAGGCCTAGAGTACCAGCAAGAGAACATGCCTCATGCGAGATACCTTCCATCAGACAGCCATCACCCATGAACACGTACGTGAAGTGGTCACTGATGTCGTGGCCATCTTTGTTGAATTGTGCTGCTAGCGCTTTTTCTGCTAGAGCCATGCCAACAGCGTTCGTGATACCTTGACCTAGAGGGCCTGTTGTCGTTTCGATGCCTGGTGCGTAGCCGTACTCTGGGTGACCTGGAGTCTTAGAGTGAAGCTGACGGAAGTTTTTCAGATCATCGATAGATAGCTCGTAACCGCTTAAGTGCAGTAGAGAGTAAATCAGCATTGAGCCGTGGCCGTTTGAAAGTACGAAACGGTCGCGGTCTGCCCACTCAGGGTTTGATGGGTTGTGGTTTAGGTGAGAGCGCCAAAGAACTTCAGCGATATCAGCCATACCCATAGGTGCGCCTGGGTGGCCAGAGTTAGCTTGTTGAACACCGTCCATGCTTAGCGCACGGATTG
>NZ_JAWOWJ010001116.1:0-531 GCF_033340495.1 Vibrio sp. 1249-1 | reverse complement strand
CAATACCACCACCTAAGCCAAAACACATAGCCGCAATCGCACCCAACGCTCCAGGAAGGCGAAATGCCTCTATAACGGGAGGTAATGTCATTAACCGCTCGTTCTGATCGTGAGGCTCTCTCATGCATCCCCAAACTAAGGCCCCAACAGCAAGTGCCGCCATCCCTAAAATGATAAAAGCTGCTCTCCATGATAAGAGCTGTGTGATCAGTGCGCCGATAGCAGGGCTGGTTATCATGCCTAATGTCAATCCAGCTTGCACCATCACAATCTGCCGTATCGAGCGCCCACCTTTTGCATCACCAGCCAACGCAAATGCGATTGGCAGCATTCCTGCGCTAGCAATGCCCGTAACAACACGAGTGGCTAAAGCCCATTCAAACTGGCTAACCAAGCCAGTCAGAATCGAGGAGATGCCAAAAACGAAACAAGCAGGCAGCATAAGGCGAAGACGCCCTACTCGATCCGACCAACGCCCTAAATAAGGCGCACAAAACGCAATCGCTAGACTATACGCCGTAATAAAGAGTG
>NZ_JAWOWJ010001115.1:0-531 GCF_033340495.1 Vibrio sp. 1249-1 | reverse complement strand
ATATTTTTCTCAAGTCAGCGACATGCGTCAATCTCTAAGATATTGATTATTAGTGATGTTGCATATATTTTCACAGGCGCTATTCTTTGTGCCCTAAGCATATAGTTGAGGAATTTAAATCATGCCTTTAGTCTCTTGCCCTGTGTGTGAGAAACAAATATCGAAACGTGCTCACACATGTCCAGGGTGTGGGGAACCGGACCCGTTACACCATTTAGCGAAGTCGAAGTTCATTTCGATGGTTTTTTGGACATTAGTTTTAGTCGGTGCCGGATATTTTGCTTGGTTCCATTTGCTACCAATGCTGATTGAGACTGTGCGTCATCAGTAATCGGGAAGTCGGTTGAGCATACGTCAGAATGCCGTAGAATAGCCTCATACATTTTGAGGAGACAACGTCGTGAAACTATTTTTTGCCTCAGACCTGCATGGCTCTTTGCCAGCAACCGAAGAAACCATCAAGTTATTCCTAGCATCAGGTGCAAAGCATTTGGTGCTGTTGGGTGACACGTTGAACCACGGACCACGCAA
>NZ_JAWOWJ010001114.1:0-531 GCF_033340495.1 Vibrio sp. 1249-1 | reverse complement strand
TTCATAACTTGAGGGAGCAACTCAAAACTTGCAACAGAGACACAAGCAATGGAAAACACTCGATTCGACACTTTAGGGTCAAATTCGCTAGAAGCCGTCAGAGTTGAAGTAAAGTTTTGCACCGAAGTAAGCAGCGCAGGGTAAATATCCATAGCAAAAGAGGTAGGTTCTACTCCCTTGGTACAGCGATGAAATAAAGGTTCGTCATAAATATCACGAAGGCGTGCCAACGCTTTACTAACTGCGGGCTGCGTGATACTGAGACGTGCTGCCGCTTTAGATAAATTCCCCTCTTCATAGATGGCAATAAAGATGGGGATAAGATTCAGATCGGTCGGTTTCATGCTATTAAATTTTTCGAAAATCACTTTTTCTATTTTAATCTAACAGCATGATAGTTAACGTAGCTAAGTACAAGAAATGGGCGGTACGACCTGTTTTAATGAGTTTTAACTCAATTTTGACGCACTTCATTCACCACATAAGTGGACAGCTAGCGTGCAAGCCAAAGCTTACTTTAAGATTTGCCTA
>NZ_JAWOWJ010001113.1:0-532 GCF_033340495.1 Vibrio sp. 1249-1 | reverse complement strand
TCGGTTGAGGTAAAATCAGGCTACGGCTTGACGCTCAAAGACGAACTAAAAATGCTGCGTGCTGCAAAAGCCTTAGAACAAGAGCGTAAAGTCAAGATCACAACTACCCTTCTTGCCGCTCATGCTTTACCGCCTGAATTTGAAGGTCGCGCAGACGATTACATCGAACATATTTGTCAAGAAATCATCCCAATCGTCGCAGAGGAAAACTTGGCCACCAGTGTGGATGTGTTTTGTGAGTCTATCGGTTTTAATTTGGAGCAAACCGAAAGAGTATTTGCGACAGCGAAACAATATGGCTTACACGTAAAAGGCCACACAGAGCAGCTATCGAACCTTGGTGGCACTGAATTGACTGCACGATACAAAGGCCTTTCGGCTGACCATATCGAATATCTCGATGAAGACGGTGTGGTCGCCCTTTCGAAGTCCGATACCGTCGCCACACTACTACCCGGTGCTTTTTACTTTTTGGGAGAAACTCAGTTACCACCGATTGAGCTACTAAGGAAGTACCACGTGCCAATGGCTA
>NZ_JAWOWJ010001112.1:0-532 GCF_033340495.1 Vibrio sp. 1249-1 | reverse complement strand
CCTGTTAACTCGGACTTGCGTGAATCGGGTTCCATCGAGCAGGATGCCGACTTGATCATGTTCATCTACCGTGATGAGGTCTATCACCCAGATAGCCCATACAAAGGCACGGCGGAAATAATTATCGGTAAACAACGTAACGGTCCTATTGGCTCGGTGCGTTTAACATTCCAAGGACAACACTCGCGCTTTGATAATTACGCGGGTCCAGCATTCGATATTGATGATGAGTAATGCTATGAGCTACATGAAAGCCGCAAAAGCATGCATTGACTTGTCTGCGTTGCAGCACAACTTGCAGCGTGTGAAAGCGCAAGCACCAGAAAGTAAAGTGATGGCGGTAGTGAAAGCCAACGGTTATGGCCATGGTCTGCGTCATGTGGCGAAACATGCTAACCATGCCGACGCCTTTGGTGTGGCTCGCATTGAAGAAGCGTTGCAACTGCGCGCTTGTGGCGTGGTAAAGCCAATTCTCTTACTCGAAGGTTTTTATTCGCCGGGCGATCTGCCTGTGTTAGTGACGAACAACATC
>NZ_JAWOWJ010001111.1:0-532 GCF_033340495.1 Vibrio sp. 1249-1 | reverse complement strand
TATTTATTTCAGTAGCTTACTAACAAATTTGTCCACCACTCACCACAACATCGCTTTCGTGTTCAATGACAACTTGTGCCACCAACTTTAGGCCAGCCACGATCATATCGAGGCTCATTGACGGGTGGTTGCCATCCGTCGCTTGTTCTGGCAACAACGGAATATGCACAAATCCATGCCGAATCGATTTGTCCCTCAGATAATGCTGCACTCCATAAAACAGATGGTTGCACACAAACGTCCCCGCGCTATTAGAAACCTGACAAGGGATGCCACTCTCATGCAACGTTTGAGCAATACGCTTGATTGGCAAAGACGAAAAATACGCATCCGGGCCTTGTTCGATGATGGGCTCATCGATTGGCTGATTGCCACCGTTGTCTGGAATTCGGAAGTCATCCACATTAATTGCAACGCGTTCGGGCGTTATTGCCGCTCTACCCGCGGCCTGACCAACGGTAATAACACAATCTGGTTGATACGCTTCAATCGCATCAATCACAGCACTGATGGACTCAAAACGCGTCACAGG
>NZ_JAWOWJ010001110.1:0-533 GCF_033340495.1 Vibrio sp. 1249-1 | reverse complement strand
AAGCACCAATGACCCCAGAAGCCGCTGCTCGCATTCAAGCGAATCAAGCAAAACAAAATGGCGGACAAGTATCTAAAGATTCGTTCGCTGCCCGCGCTCAACGCGCTGCTGCCAACAACCAAGAACAAGGTAAATAGGAGTAACCATCATGGCAAAACCAAGTTCTGCACCAAAAACTGCGCCGAAAGGTAATCCAAACTACCCAAGCACAACTGGCAAGCCTTCAGGCAAAGGTCGTGGCAACACACCTAAACGCTAAGCACATTAGATATAAATGAGGCAGTCTAGCTGCCTCATTTTTCTATTATGAACAACTTCTCGCATTCAGCTTGAAGTTACTCAAAAACAAGTTTTGATCAGATTTGTAATCGGAATACGGCACAGACTTTTCCGTTTGTGAAAGAGCGCATAAACACGTTTCTCGCTTACTCTCATACCAACTCACCGACACCATATTTTTTGACGAGTTTATGCAGGTATCAACGATGGCATACTCTACTTCTAATGGGTAACGCTCTTCATCAAAAGCACCA
>NZ_JAWOWJ010001109.1:0-533 GCF_033340495.1 Vibrio sp. 1249-1 | reverse complement strand
CTTGTTTAGTGCCACACATTACAATTTGCCAGTCGACTTCCAACGGAAGTAAGTTCTTCGACTGATACCAAGCTCAACCCAAGGTTCGTTAAGGCTAGGTCTACCTCCACCTTTTGAAACTTTTCCACCCTTAGCACCTTTCTTAGCGTGCCATTGGCTTTTCTTTTCTGGCGTGAATTCTCGATACGTCCAGTTAGCGATCGACTTCGCTATCGCTTTAACCTCTGAAACTGGTAAAGGCACTTTAAACTGGGCATTAATGGCTTCCACTTGGTCGTAGACAGCCGAATTCCACTGACGCTTGTAGTTAGGCGCCCAAAACTCGCGAATCGCCTTATAGCTCCACTGACGCACCGTATCAAACAACTCACAATTGCGACCAAGACCTGACACTTCGCTACCACGTAACGGGTGGCCTTACAGATCGAGGTATTCCGCCAGTTCATCGAGTGTGTATTCGTACTCTGTCCAGAACTCATTTTGCCAGTGTGGGTGCAGTGGGTTTTTCGTCAGTAGTCCTGCAAAACCACGAT
>NZ_JAWOWJ010001108.1:0-533 GCF_033340495.1 Vibrio sp. 1249-1 | reverse complement strand
AGGGTAAACCGCTTTAACTTGTTGACCATAGTTAGCGGAAAGCACTATACCTTTCCAGTTTACTTGTCCGGTTTGACGCGTACCGAAGTTATGTAACACACTGCCTTTGAGTGGCCATGGTAGTTTGCCGCGCTGTTTGCCGAGCCCGTCCATTGGTACCGCATTTCGCTTGGCGGCTTTTGCAATCTCGGCTTTTAGACGGGTTTCATTGCGTTGTAGCTCAGCAAGGTAACGTTTGTCGTTTTTAATGCTGCTCTGAATTTTGTTCAGCGTTTGCTTACGATTCGACTGCGTACTGGCCAGTGCGGTACGCTTTTCTGATTGCTGCTTGAGCAGGGTTTCGATCTGCTCTTTCTCTAGCTCAAGTTGGTTTGTGTTGTGCGCCAACTCTTGAGTGGTTTTGGTGATGGCATCAATCACTTCGGCACGAGCCTTGGCTAAGTGCTGAAAGTATTGGCTAATGCGGTCTTCTTCTACACCTTGATTCAATAAGTGCCCATTCGCTTTCGCTCGCTCGGTCACGTAATACGTTT
>NZ_JAWOWJ010001107.1:0-534 GCF_033340495.1 Vibrio sp. 1249-1 | reverse complement strand
TTGGGCTTTGAATTGCGAGTTCTTCTCTATTTCACCAATCAGTGGGTTTAATCCAAACAAAAGGTTTTCAAAGCATTGATTTGAAGGTGCATTGAGCGCTCTATATAAGTGGCAGCGCACAAAATTCAGTTTGGTGAAGATGCCGCCTCGGAAGGTATTTTCGTTCTTTTCGTAGTAGCGCTTAATGTAAGTGACCGCGTCATCGTAAGATTCGCTGGCTAAAGAGAGGTTGGTGATCACCAGTTCACGCTCAGAACCAGCATCCAACAACATAGTCGATTGCTTAAGGTGTTTGATCGCTTTAGGAATGTCTTCACTCAGCACCGCCATGTTAGACATTTCATCGTGATAGTAGGGGTTCTCTTTTTTACTGCTCAAGCTTTCCAGAACTTCTTGTGCTTTTTCTAAGTTATCGGTCTCAATTAGCGTGTTGGCGAGTGCAGTTTTAATCCAGTCAAAATTGTCTTCTTTGAGTAACTTTTCGTATTCGCTACGGGCGCTAGAAAACTGTTTGTTTTGCACCATTGCATGCGC
>NZ_JAWOWJ010001106.1:0-534 GCF_033340495.1 Vibrio sp. 1249-1 | reverse complement strand
CTGTGGCGATATCAATGCCCACGCCCACAGCGCCTTGGTGAAGGTTTGCTTTACCGTCCGACGCCGCCGTAGAACAGCGCATCATTGCCATAACAGGGTAGCCTTTAAATACGATGATGCGTACGTCTGGCACACCTTCGTAGCTGAAACCATCAAAGCAGTCATCAAACTTAATCAAGTTCTCAACCACGGCAACATCGTTCTTACCGCCGAGCGAGAACAGCCCTGCCAGTGCATTACTGATGTGGCGTTCCACTTCTTCTTTGTTGATTGTCGCACCAGAAGGTTTGGTGTACACACCGTCTTTATGCGATGTCACCACCAAAATACCTTTACCACCGCTGCCTTGAGCTGGCTTAATCACAAAACCCGGCCAGTCTTTCACCATGTTGTGGATGGTTTTTACTTCTGCTTGGTTGTGAATCACGCCGATAAGGGCAGGGACGGTTGCCCCTGCAGCTTGAGCGATGATCTTGGTTTTTAGCTTGTCATCCACCAATGGGTATTTAGAGCGATCGTTATAGCGACCAATGT
>NZ_JAWOWJ010001105.1:0-534 GCF_033340495.1 Vibrio sp. 1249-1 | reverse complement strand
GAAGCCAGTTGTTGATGTGGCAGACCAAGAAATACTTACTGGTCGCGCGAAACATGGGCTAGATTCAATGGTTCCTTTCCATTTTTTTGCCGACAATCCTTTTGATGGACGAGTCCAAAAGGATCACCCTCAAGAAACCTTTGTTTTTATTGGCATTCCTCGCACACATGCCAACTCGAATAATTGGAAAATATCAGCGAAACACCCATTAAATGGGGAATTTGAATTGCTAGATTATGCGAAAGGTATCGAAACAATTGACTGGGATGCAATGAATGCTAGAGATTACACTACACGCGAGGGTAAAAGCGTATGCATGGCAGAATGCCTTTCCCCCAAAGCAGTCTCAGCAAATGATTTCCAACAGATCTTTGTAAAGTCAGACCAAGACAAACAAACCGTAGAGGCAATGCTGCGAGACTTCGGTATTAAGTGTTGGGTAAACACTAATACTCATATGTTTGCAAACTAGTCTGTAGCACTCAAAACTCTCTAAAAGTTTAGATAAGAAGGGCTTAAGTAAACTGCCCTTCT
>NZ_JAWOWJ010001104.1:0-534 GCF_033340495.1 Vibrio sp. 1249-1 | reverse complement strand
TCCGCTGACCTTGCTGCGTTCTCAGCAAGATGACGATTACGCGGTGATTGAGCTAGGCGCAAACCATATTGGTGAAATTGCTTACACTACCCAGCTTGTGAAACCGGATATCGCGCTGGTAAACAATGTTGCGGCGGCGCATTTGGAAGGCTTTGGTTCTATTGAGGGTGTAAAGCAAGCCAAAGGTGAAATCTATCAAGGGTTACAGGCTGGTGGCATTGCCATCGTCAATCTCGATAGTAACGGTGACGCGCTGTGGCAATCGGTTCTTGCAGATAAAAAAGTGATCACTTTCTCGCATAATAATTCGCAAGCGGACTTTTACGCATCGAACGTGACAATGAATGAGGAAGGTAAAGCGAGCTTTACTTTGCATATTTCATCAGATTCGCGAGAAATTGAACTGTCACTTGGTATTATTGGTCAACATAACGTTGCAAATGCCATTGCGGCCTCAATCATTGCGCTACACATGGGGGCAACCGTTGAAGAGATTCAGTTTGGTCTTTTAAACCTTAACAAAGTAAAAGGCCG
>NZ_JAWOWJ010001103.1:0-534 GCF_033340495.1 Vibrio sp. 1249-1 | reverse complement strand
GCAGGAGCTGCAATGATGATGGCTTTTTCTCTCGCTTCTGGCGTTAAGTTGCGTTCAATAAACTCACGAACTTCTCGACCACGCTCACCAATCAAACCCACCACAATGACGTCCGCTTCCGTGTTTTTGGTGATCATCCCCATCAACACACTTTTACCAACACCACTGCCCGCCATTAGACCAATACGCTGACCTTTACCGACCGTCAGCAAACCGTTGATCGCACGAACGCCAACATTAAGCGGGGTATCGACAGGACGACGCTTAAGGGGGTTGATCGGTTTAGGTTCAAGTGAAACACGATCGCCTCCTTTAAGCGGCATGCCGTCATCCAATGGCTCGCCTAAGCCGTTCACCACGCGTCCCATCCACTGAGAGCTGAGTTGCACGGTACTGTCACCGTCTAATGGGATCACCTTCGCACCGGCAAACAAACCGCCTAAACGGCGGATTGGCATTAAGTACGCAACGGTATGATCAAAGCCGACCACTTGTTCTTCGATCATATCGCCTTCGGCGCTTTCCACTAAGCAA
>NZ_JAWOWJ010001102.1:0-535 GCF_033340495.1 Vibrio sp. 1249-1 | reverse complement strand
ACAGCGCTATAGTGTTCCAGGCGTTTACTTTGAACTACTCGATGAACAAAGCAATTCTATTTATTCAACTGGAAAGTTAAATTTAGAATTAAAGCAAACTGATGTTGTTACTGTTGCTGGTTCAAATTGGTATTTACGCTCGTATATTGACTACAGATATATCAAAAAGATTATCGATGGTATAAACCAAGATATTACAAAGTATATGTCACTTTGCGCTTTTATTATGCTGGTTATTAGTTTGATAATTCTTAATTTTCAATTAAACCCGCTATCTAAGTTAAAGAATTTAGTGGAGAATTTGGCAGGTCATGATGCGGACTTAACCCAACGAATTAATATTAATCGCCAAGATGAAATAGGCCATATCTCTAACTCAGTGAATTGTTTTATAGATAATCTACAGGCTTTATTTAAAAACATCTCTAGGTCAAACGTAGCTTTAAACGACGCTAGAGAAGAACTTGATGTTCAAATTGGACGGAATGTTTCTACTGTCTCCCGTTACAGCAAGCAAAGTGAGAGCCTGTCTGAT
>NZ_JAWOWJ010001101.1:0-535 GCF_033340495.1 Vibrio sp. 1249-1 | reverse complement strand
TTCACACTGTCTTTTAAGCCACCTACCCCTCTCACAATAGGCAAGGTGCCGTAAGCCATGCTGTAGATCTGATTTAAGCCACATGGTTCGAATTCAGAAGGCATTAAGAAGAAATCCGAACCAGCTTCAACTAAATGCGCGAGTTCATTGTCATACGCCTCAACAAATACAAACTTGTCGGAGAATTGCGCCGCAACCTCTTCCAATTGTGCAGCCAAAACGGGATCACCCGTCCCAACAACAACGACTTGAACATCATGCTTCAAAAAATCCGCCAAAGCCGGCAGCAAGTAATGCACGCCTTTTTGCTGAGTCAAACGACAAACCATACCAAACATGGCTACGTCTTTTTCAGCAAGGTTTAGCCTCTGCTGTAATGCGCGCTTACAAGTGTTTTTACCTAGAACCATACTTTGTTTGTCGGCACTATAGTTCATTGGCAAATAAACATCAGTTTCCGGATTCCAAGCACTGTAATCGCAACCATTTAAAATTCCGACTAGATCCCCTGCTCGTTGCTGAAACTCCCATGCCA
>NZ_JAWOWJ010001100.1:0-535 GCF_033340495.1 Vibrio sp. 1249-1 | reverse complement strand
GCCCAGTTATTGGGAATGCTTCCGAACCTGGAATACATAGCCAAAATTTCAGGCGGAACAATCGTAAAAGGCCGTCTGCCCATATTGACCCAGTAAGAGCAGAGCTATGTGTGACAAGAAGTATAGAGATTACGAGGTAGCCATCATGGTCGATGTGAACCCTTTCGACAGGGTTATGAATGAATTGAAAAGTCGTGGCCGCAAGAACGCTCACATCCTGAGCATCCTCCAATTCGACTGGCCTGCATCGGAGGCCATCATCGAGAAGCTGAGCTGCTACATCACAGACGGGATTAAGGCTAATCAGGAGCCTGTGATTTACCCGATCATTGAAGAAGCTCTGCATCGCTACAGCCAGCTCGTGTTTCATGAGCAGAGAGAGAAATATGAAGACCCGGCCAGAATTGGGGCATTTCTGGAAACCCTGATCACCGAAACCTGCCGGGCGTTGGAAGTGCAAATTGTCGATAGTGGCGGTGATTCATGGTCTGTCGATTCAGGAGAGTCGTTCTCACTGTGGCTTTCTTCCCATCCA
>NZ_JAWOWJ010001099.1:0-535 GCF_033340495.1 Vibrio sp. 1249-1 | reverse complement strand
TCTGCTTGTAAGGATGGGATGACATGCTGGAAAGCGGCTGAGTGAAACTGAACCATCTGCTCTAGAAAATACACGCCCGGATCCCACAGCAGTGCATCGACACGAATGGGTACGACGACGTTGCTGATTAAATCTGGATGAAAAGCTTCTAATTGAAATTGAGTTTGTCGTAAGGCGAGATAAAGGCTGAACAAATCTAAGCAGTATTGCATTTGTTCGGAAAGCTCAAACTGATAAACGCTTTGCTCTCCGCGCAATCCGAATCTCAAAGTGAGGTGTTGATACACCACCTCACCGGATTGAGTTTCACGAATGGCTTGGCAAGCGTGTTGGATGTCATTATGTTTGAGTGCTTCAAATACCAATTGATCGTCGTCCGTGACGATGTGTTGTACCGCGAGACTACAAAGATATTCGTATATCGCGTGTGTTGAAATAAGATTAACCAAGGTTTCCTACCACATTGATCTGTTTGTTTTCTGGAATTTCGTTGTAAGACAGCACAGCCAATCCTTGAGTGAAAGTACGCGCATAA
>NZ_JAWOWJ010001098.1:0-535 GCF_033340495.1 Vibrio sp. 1249-1 | reverse complement strand
ACTTGAGACTAGTCGATTAACCGCCGCCGAGAAAAATGGGACTTTAAATGTGATATGTCGCGCCAACCCCATCTCTTTTAAAACCGTGTCGGTGCTTGAATCTTTATCGCCGCCACCCGTAACTTTTATGTGCGAATAGCTGAGTAAAGCATCCACCGTCAGCTCTTTATAACTCGCTAGCGGGTGTGACGCTTTCATCAAACACACCGAGGTATCAGAACCAATGTTCACGCTTGAAACGCCTTCTGGTTTTGAAGGGTACATGGACGATGCGATGTGGATACCCAGTTCATGCAACTTATCGAGAAAATCTGGTTGCCATAAGCGATAAGCCATATCCAGTTGCGGCGCGAGTTGGCTTAAATGGGAAGCGATATCTGGAAGAACGTACTGAGCAACATAGTCACTAGACGCGACAACTAACTCACCTTGCCAATCTGCCGGTTCGAACGGTTTATCATCAAGCAGATGATCAAACTCAGACAGCAAATCATCAAGTTTAGCTTTTAACGCTAACGCTCGAGGTGTGGGTATG
>NZ_JAWOWJ010001097.1:0-535 GCF_033340495.1 Vibrio sp. 1249-1 | reverse complement strand
CAGTGGCCAACATCACGGCAAATTCACGCTGGCGTTCTAACGTCGTCATCAAAATGGTCGCGAATAGACCAAAACCAACGATTCCATACAGAATGTAGATGAGGAAGATCCCGCCAGCTTTGTCTAATGCGATTTGTTGAGAAAGCTCCGGCGATAACTCCTGCCAGCCTTTTACGGCGACGCTATTGCCGTAATCTCGCTTTAATTGCTCAATCACACTGGGCAATACGCGTAAATTTGAAGTATTGAGCACCCATGCCGTCACCTGTTTATCAAGTGAATACAATGTCTGAGCAGTATCGAGAGGCATATAAACCAATTGGGAGTCCAACTGCTGTAACGGGAAATGCAAAATTCCAGCGACACGATACAACCCCGCGGCCGTCTGACCACGATACCCGGCCCCATACAACACCAACTCATCGCCAATCTTCAAGCGAAGATACTGCGCTAAACCGCCACCGACCAAAACCGCATTTTGCCCAGAGGCGATAAACTCACCTTGAACCAACTTGTCACTAATGTGGGAGTACGC
>NZ_JAWOWJ010001096.1:0-535 GCF_033340495.1 Vibrio sp. 1249-1 | reverse complement strand
TGTGGTGGTGACGTTCAAGACGCGATTCGAGTAGCGCAAGATAAGGGGATTACTTTTGTGGCAGCGCAAGGGAATCGAGGCGTTAATTATGAAACAGGGTTACCAAAAGATTGTCCCGGTGTGATCGGAGTAGGCTCAAACCAATTAGATGGATATAAGTCTGGGTTTTCTAACTTTGATGTTAACGTAGACATTGTTGCTTATGGTGACCGCCTCTCATTGCCGACAATCGTTGATTCGAATAATGATGGAGCTTTGGACTACACCGAAACGGCTGGAACGAGTCTTTCGACACCTCTAGTAACGGGCACAATTGCACTAATGCTCAACGAAAGTCCCGATTTAACTCCTACAGAAATCATTACCATTCTTAAACAATCGACAGGCAAACCAATGGTCGGTGAAGCGGGAAGTGGTTTTCTTAATTATTCTTGTGACAATGGATATTGCGGCTATGGTGTTTTGAATGCATATGAGGCAATGCTTCAAATGAGAAAGTTGTCAGAGGAAGGGGTAGCGTTAAAAAGTCCACTAG
>NZ_JAWOWJ010001095.1:0-535 GCF_033340495.1 Vibrio sp. 1249-1 | reverse complement strand
AGTCAGTGCCGTCTTTTTACTGGACAACAACCTACATGCAACGCGTTGGCTAGAAGACAACGATCTGCTGGATGGCACTGAATGTATCTTGCGTCGCATCATAACTAAAGAAGGCCGTTCAAGAGCCTTCATCAACGGCAGCCCAGTACCACTTTCACAATTAAAATCTCTTGGGCAGCTGTTAATCAACATCCATGGACAACACGCGCATCACCAACTGATGAAAAGCGAATACCAAATGGCGATGTTGGACCAATATGCCGGACACTTAAATCTATTAAAGAGCACACGCAGTGCGTACCAACATTGGCGTCAGGCAGACAATAACCTCAAGCAACTCAAGGAAAATAGCCAGCAGAATCAGGCGCAAAAACAGTTGCTTGAATACCAAATCAAAGAACTGAATGAGCTATCGCTAGGTGAAGAAGAATTCGCAGAACTCGAGCAAGAGCACAAACGACTGTCCAATAGCGGTGAACTCGCCGCTACCTGTCAGCAAGC
Organism: Vibrio sp. 1249-1; assembly: GCF_033340495.1. Classification (NCBI taxonomy): domain Bacteria; kingdom Pseudomonadati; phylum Pseudomonadota; class Gammaproteobacteria; order Vibrionales; family Vibrionaceae; genus Vibrio; species Vibrio sp. 1249-1. The sequence continues at coordinate 34 of NZ_JAWOWJ010001095.1, read as the reverse complement.
CCTCGAACTTATTTACGAAGGTGAAGAAGTCAAT
>NZ_JAWOWJ010001094.1:0-536 GCF_033340495.1 Vibrio sp. 1249-1 | reverse complement strand
AAGATAAAGAAGTACTGAACTGCTTCTCTTACACAGGTGGCTTTGGTCTTTACGCACTGAAAGGCGGCGCAAAACGCGTAATTAATGCGGATGTATCTCAGCCAGCATTGGACACAGCAAAATACAATGCAGAGCTGAACGAGTTTGATATCTCGAAAAAGCGCGCTGTTTTCTTAAACGCAGATGTATTTAAACTGCTTCGTGAATACCGTGACCAAGGTACTCAGTTTGATGTGGTTATCATGGATCCACCTAAGTTTGCAGAAAGCAAAGCGCAACTAAATGGCGCATGTCGTGGTTATAAAGACATCAACATGTTGGCGATGCAAATTCTAAAACCTGGTGGCACGCTACTGACCTACTCTTGCTCTGGCTTAATGGACCAAGTTTTGTTCCAAAAAATCATTGCTGACGCAGCGGTAGACGCAAACCGCCAAGTGAAATTTGTTGAGCGCTTTGAACAAGCCGCAGACCACCCAACCGATACGGCATACCCAGAAGGTTTCTACCTAAAAGGCTTTGCTTGTAAAGTGCTT
>NZ_JAWOWJ010001093.1:0-536 GCF_033340495.1 Vibrio sp. 1249-1 | reverse complement strand
TATGGACTGTATGAATGTGGTATTGAAGTCGGAGCGGATGACCTTGTGGAGAAAATCAAAGAGTCAGACAACTCATTGAGTACATTTGCTTGGCCATTATCAGCTTTAACTTAATACTTCGTTTTCAAATATTGAGGTCTAAATCGGACCTCATTTGAACCACTATCGAACAAAAATTAGTCAACTATACACGGTATCCACCACACTTTAAGGTACTCATTGGTGCCTCTCCCCCACCGCTTCGCTCCATCCGCACGTGCTGTAACTATAAGGTCGGCTTCGCCGCCTCTTGAGCATTCTCCCCCCTGGGAGAACCAGCGGCTTCGCCGCTTCTTAGATTGGTAAATACTATTCATATCGATTTATTTCTATCTTTATCTATCCATATCTATGTTTGGCTACGCCAAACTTTTTTCCAGGGGGTCTTAGCAGTGGCGAAGCCACCAAGGAGTAGAAATATTTAGGGCGAAGCCCTTATTCGGTAGCGTCGAATACGCGAAAGGGAGCTTGATTCTTTGCGAGCGAAGCTCGCTTAA
>NZ_JAWOWJ010001092.1:0-536 GCF_033340495.1 Vibrio sp. 1249-1 | reverse complement strand
CGTATCAGAGCTCTCTCACTCGTATTGAAGAGTTGATTACGACAGATAAAATTGCGGCAGCGAAAAGTGAGTGGGCGCATTTGCTGAGTAGAGTAGGTAAAGATGAAAAGGCGATGTTGGCGGCGTATGCCTCATCCAAGAATTGGCATCACCTAACCGTCACAGCCAGTATCCAAGCGCAAATGTGGGACAACATTGAACTGCGATTCCCAATTGCGCACCGCTGGTGGTTCAACTTTTATGCGAAGAAGCATGACATCGACCCGATTACGATGATGTCGTTAGCCAGACAAGAAAGTGCATTGGATTCAGAGGCGCGTTCTCCGGTAGGGGCTCGCGGTATCATGCAAATCATGCCAGCGACTGCGAAGTACACGGCACGTAAATACAAGCTGACTTATCAAGGTAGTGATGATTTATACAACGTCGGCAAAAACATCGAGATCGGTAGTCATTATCTGCAAGGTTTGCTAGAGGATTACGATAATAATCGTATTTTTGCGCTCGCCGCTTATAATGCTGGCCCTAACCGAGTA
>NZ_JAWOWJ010001091.1:0-536 GCF_033340495.1 Vibrio sp. 1249-1 | reverse complement strand
CTGGGGTTGAACTGGCATTTGAAGCGATGACAGCTTCTGGAATCATCGATGAATCAGCGTACTACGAGTCTCTACATGAACTTCCGTTGATTGCTAATACTATCGCACGTAAGCGTCTATATGAGATGAACGTGGTTATCTCTGATACGGCTGAATACGGTAACTACCTATTTGCTAACGTAGCAACGCCTTTATTACGTGAGAAATTCATGCCTTCTGTTGGTACAGATGTTATTGGTAAAGGCCTAGGCGAAACGTCTAACCAAGTGGATAACGCGACTCTTATCGCAGTGAACGAGACTATCCGTAACCACCCAGTGGAATACATTGGCGAAGAACTACGTGGCTATATGACGGATATGAAGCGCATCGCGGTTGGTGGCTAATTCTCTTCGCTGTACAGCATTGAAGATATTAAATGAACTCCAGACAGAGTGGAGTCGATAAATACAAAAAACACGACATCTAATTAAAAGGCTTGGTCTCCGTTGACCAAGCCTTTTCGTTTTTAGTCGATTTGTCCATGTGCTGATAAG
>NZ_JAWOWJ010001090.1:0-537 GCF_033340495.1 Vibrio sp. 1249-1 | reverse complement strand
CATCGGTATACCACGGCTTTGCCAAGTAAAGAGATCGGGTGGTAAACGCAAACTTACGTTGATTGGTGGAGGCGTTCGGCCTTCCACTTGCAGCATGCTTTTTTGTTCGACTAATTCAGATAATGCAACGGGACGAGCCGTACTCACCCAGTTTGGCGCATCGTACGGGACTCGTGGTTTGATTTGTTTGACTTCATTAATCTTCGCGATTGGTCCAGTAAGAAGTTGGTTTCCCAACGCCAAACCTTGCACCGCAATGTTAAGATCCTTACTGTCACGGCCTGTCACCAGAAGAAACTTCACGTACGGGTCTGTTGGATGAGTGATGACTTGAAGACGAGGGCCATCCGTGTCTGGAAAATCTCTCAGAAACTCAGGTTTGTTGTCATTGGTAACAAAGACAATGGCGTTGCGCTTAGGTAACGTGTCGACACTAAAAGGGAATTGAGCACCACGCCAACCTGCAAGAGCACCAAAGTAAGAACTCAAGACACCGGCTGCTTTGACATCATCCAGATCGTATTTGCCACCCATAAC
>NZ_JAWOWJ010001089.1:0-537 GCF_033340495.1 Vibrio sp. 1249-1 | reverse complement strand
TCGACAAAATAGAGGGGTAGGTCTGCACCTAGTGACCCAATTAGCGACCCGCTATCACGGGCATGTTGAAATGCTACCAACCACAGAACCTGGAACGCGGATAACCGTGTATTTGCCAAAGGAAGAACAAGTATGAACATGGCAACGCGAGTAATGATCATTGAAGATGACATTGCCATTGCTGAATTACACCACAAATACCTGAGCCAATTGGCAGGGTTGGATGTGGTTGGCATTGCAACGACGCGATTAGAAGCGGAAATGCAGCTCGAAGTGCTCAAGCCAGATCTGCTTTTGATGGATGTTTATCTGCCGGATGGTACAGGGTTGGAGATACTAAATACGCTGCGCTCAAACAATCAAACTTGTGATGTGATTTTGATTACCGCGGCTCGGGATGTCGACACACTACAGCAAGCGATGCGCGGAGGTGTGGTGGATTATCTGTTGAAACCCGTCATGTTCCCACGCTTGGAAGCGGCACTTAAAAAATACATCACTCAGCGCCAACAGCTGGATGTCGCGGAAAGCCTCGAT
>NZ_JAWOWJ010001088.1:0-537 GCF_033340495.1 Vibrio sp. 1249-1 | reverse complement strand
TTTACATGCTCTGCCATATCTTCTGGAGAAAGGTCATATTCTCCAAAAGCATTCGGCAAACCTGCGTTAGGGTGTGCGGAAACAAATGATTCAGAAATACGAGAAAGCTCTTCCACGTATGGGCGCAGTTCATCTGGCCCCAATGCACAGTTAAGACCGAAAGATAACGGCCTTACATGACGTAGAGAGTTGTAAAATGCTTCCGTGGTTTGCCCTGATAACGTGCGCCCCGAAGCGTCGGTAATCGTACCGGAAATCATGACAGGCAGTGCAACACCAAGCTCTTCAAATACAGAATCGACAGCAAAGGCACATGCCTTAGCATTCAATCTATCGAAAATAGTTTCGATCAAAATAAGATCAGCGCCACCTCTGATTAACGCTCGAGTTGACTCGGAATACGCTTCAACCAGCTCATCGAAAGAAACATTGCGGTAGCCGGGATCATTCACATCAGGGGAGATAGAGCACGTTCGGTTGGTTGGACCAAGTACACCTGCAACGTAACGAGGTTTGTCAGGCGTTTTCGCCGTCCAC
>NZ_JAWOWJ010001087.1:0-537 GCF_033340495.1 Vibrio sp. 1249-1 | reverse complement strand
AAACTGACCACTCGTTCAACGGGTTCGTTCGCCATCGTAAAAGAGGAGAAGAAAAGGGGGAGGGATAGGAAAATTTTGTTCATCATAATCCTTGATAAATCAGTCCTAGAATAAAGCTTTGAATCACAATCCAAGCAAAGATGCGCCAAACCAGCAAAATTTGGATTTGTGCAAGATGAATAGCAGAAGGCACAATGCGTCCACCAATCTTGGTGCGTTCTGCTCTGACGCCTTGGTATAGAGCTGGGCCTCCTAACGAAAGCTGGAACTTATTGCCGATAGTACACAGCAACCAAGCTGGTCCTGGCAATGGCCAAGATTTCGCTTGTTGTTTGAGTCCATTAAGCACTGCGGACATATTGTGACCAGCAAGCAACAGTAGGGCAAATAATCTTAATGGAATGAATTCTAAAACGGCAACGATTTGAATGGCTGGTTTCCCAAATGGCGCATACTGACGACGGCTAGGAGACCAAGCTCGTGCTAGCTCCATGGTTAAACGGTACATGAGCGCCCCAATCCCACCTGCGATGGCAT
>NZ_JAWOWJ010001086.1:0-537 GCF_033340495.1 Vibrio sp. 1249-1 | reverse complement strand
CAAAACAAAGGCCGGAAGTTCCGGGCTTAGGCAGCATCGTATGGTTTAGTTGGGACTACTTTGTTGGGTATTCAATCCAACTAGAACCATCAAGTGATACATAATACTTCCCTTGTACTTCAATCACAGTAGAACCGGAGTTCTGCGCGACAATGCGTGTTTCTGGTAGGTTCTCCGTCAATATTGAAGGGCTAAACGTCTTACTTTGATAAATGTTTTTATCCAGAATATTCGACACGAGCTGTGACAACGCCAGATAGCTAGAGGGCGCATTGACGTGTTCTGTGCTGCCCTGACGTTGAATTCCTTCTCCGAAGATTTTAATTCCTACCGGGGTGTGAACGATCGTTGGCGCAGGAATTTCTCGCATACCTGAAATCTGCATTCGGTCTCCTCGCATACCACCACCATGTTCTGGTACCAAGGCCACAACAATGTTGCGCTTTGAGGACTCTAAGGTTTTAAAGAACGCGTAGAGATCATCAAGCAAATTCTTAAGGCGCATTTTGTAGCTAGCAATGGATGTGCTTGAATTCG
>NZ_JAWOWJ010001085.1:0-538 GCF_033340495.1 Vibrio sp. 1249-1 | reverse complement strand
CTAAAGGGATGGAGAACATGGGAGGCTTTTGGTTTGTGTGGGTAGAAGACCGTATTCAGGCATTTTTTGATGTGTTGTACCAGGTGTTCACTCGATTTGCTTTGCTGATGGTCTGGTTGCCCTTTGCGCTTATTCTCATGTTACCGGCGCTGTGGGACGGCTTGATGACCTGGAAAATTAAGAAGACAACCTTTGATTTTTCGAGCCCTATCATTCACCGCTACAGCATGATTATCCTGGGCTCAGGCGTCATTTTGCTGTTTATGGGATTGTTCGCCCCGTTGGCTATTCCACCGGTGGTTCTACCGTCGATGATCATCGGCTTGGCATTGATGGCAGGGTTGGCGTTAAGTCACTTGCAGAAGAAAATATGAGGCCAGTTAGGCCTCATCTTGTAGAGCTAAAACCTAACGCCAACGGTATTTTCGTTCTCGTCTTCAGCTGGCAAATGATAAGTATCAATAAGGTGACCTTGAAGCCAAATATATTGCGGCATCCAAAACGAGTACTGTCGTATAAGAGCCAATACTTCTTTTAG
>NZ_JAWOWJ010001084.1:0-538 GCF_033340495.1 Vibrio sp. 1249-1 | reverse complement strand
TGCCCGCGTTAATAAAGGTCGCGTTGAACGTACCCACGTCCGGTACCACTAAATCATCGACTAAGTTGCCAGTTGGGAACATGCTGCCTTCCCCATCTGCCGGGTCAACAAAGTCCACTTGAATCTCAGCGGCCGGGAAAGTCACACCATCAAGTTCAAATTCTCCGGTCTCTTGCACAAATCCGTTCACAATCGGCACATGAACCAAGATAGTTTTACCGATGTTCACCTGCCATACACGCACCGTCACAATGCCGTTTTCTGGAATACGACCTTGTGGGATCAAGCCTGCATGGATAGCAAAAGGCCCAATTGCGGCAGACAAATTGCCGCAGTTCCCACTCCAGTCTACGAATGGTTTGTCGATCGACACTTGGCCAAACAAGTAATCAACATCGTGATCGTCTCGGCTACTTCGAGAAACGATCACCGCTTTACTTGTACTTGACGTCGCGCCGCCCATACCGTCGATTTGCTTACCATAAGGATCCGGGCTGCCAATAACTCGCAACAACAGTTTGTCACGCGCTTCACCTGC
>NZ_JAWOWJ010001083.1:0-538 GCF_033340495.1 Vibrio sp. 1249-1 | reverse complement strand
AAGCGGCACTGGAAAAGAACTTTGGCGCTGTCTCAGTTAACGTGCCATACAAAGGTCACTTCGCTCAACTTGCCGAAATGAAGAAACAACATCCTGATCTCAAAATTCTTCCTTCTTTTGGTGGCTGGACAATGTCCGAACCGTTCCATGCTATGGCGAAAAACAAACAAGCGATGGATCAATTCTCAAAAAGTGCCGTTGAGTTGATTGCTCAATATGATTTCTTTGATGGCATTGATCTGGATTGGGAATACCCAGGCGGTGGCGGTTTAACAACGTCGCCTTGGAACCCAGATACCAAGCTTTCTGATGAACAAAAAGCGTCTGAGCGTGAGGCGTTTACCTACTTGGTGAAAACCATGCGTGCAGAGTTAGATGAACTCACAAATCAAACCAAACGTGAATACGAGCTCTCTACTGCTGTTGGCGTTGGTCCAAAAGCAGCAGGTATCGATTGGAAAGGCGCGGAGCCGTACCTAACTAACATGTTTGCAATGACGTATGACTTCCTTGGTGGTTGGGGGCAGCAAACCGGGCA
>NZ_JAWOWJ010001082.1:0-538 GCF_033340495.1 Vibrio sp. 1249-1 | reverse complement strand
GAAACTCACTGCGTCGTTGCCCGCAGGCTTCTCTGAATACATATCAAGGATGGAGCCGTCTTTCTCGTAGTAGTTATCCAAATCTGCGTCTTTTACCAAAGTCCAAATCGCTGAATAGCCACGGCTGGAGTGATTATTGATGATGTTAAACAACGCCGTTTTGAGTGCGTAGCCTGTCTTGCCAGACGCGGCTTGATAATACCCATCAACCACTGGTGGAGTCGTGGTGGTGTCACCTAACGTAAAATCAGTGGTTTCGCTTTTGGCGAACTCAGCGCCAGAAGCAAGGGTCTTGGCTCCTTCCATCAACGTGTACGAACCCGCGCCACTTCCACAACAAATGCCGTCACCATACTCATCTTGAATGGTGAACTGGTAATCACCGTCGGCTAAACACATGCTTTTTTCAACGGTGGTTGCCGACTCATAACCCTGACCAGAGAACAGTACTGCGGATTGGCTGTTTTTCAGCGTCCAACTCGTTTCAGAACCATAGTTGTCGGTCGTGAGAGTCAAGACCACTTGGTGATCACTACAG
>NZ_JAWOWJ010001081.1:0-538 GCF_033340495.1 Vibrio sp. 1249-1 | reverse complement strand
ATCCTGTCGCAATGATCCCCCTTCAGCACGGCAAGTCACTTAATGAGATGCCCGTTCTCTCCTTGATGAAGCCGCCGTATCCGATTTTGATCAGTCAAGATTTGGCGTCTTACATGAACTGGCAAGACGGCGACTTTATTGAGTTGAATGACGGCAGTCGTCTTGGCCCTGTTCAAGTGGATCAAAACAAGCTCTTATCAGGTACACGTTTAGTTACCGACATTTCTTTATTAAGAATGTTGAAGCGAAGCTCGGGCCTTTCAGCGATTTCATGTGGCGAGATGCCAGAAGAAAAACTGATCGCATTAAAAAACATACTGCCAAATGGCATGACTTTGGTTCGAAACACTCGTACTGAGCTTGAATCTTTGACCAAAGCATTCCACATGAACCTAACCGCGATGGGGATGCTGTCATTTTTGGTTGGACTGTTCATCTTCTATCAAGCGATGTCATTGTCTTTTATTCAGCGTCAGCGATTAGTCGGCATTTTGCGTCAAACCGGTGTGAATGGAACCCAATTGGCGCAAGCGCTATT
>NZ_JAWOWJ010001080.1:0-538 GCF_033340495.1 Vibrio sp. 1249-1 | reverse complement strand
GAGGAACTAGCCCAAGCTGACCAGTCCACTTGTTCATAGGTTACCGATGAGACATTTGTTCTCACATCGTTTCTGTATCTGACTTGACTACTTGAAAAAAGAGAGCCCTGCATTTTCTCTTGTACCCTCAAGTTAAACGGCACAATCGCCACCCGATTGAGCACCTCGGTTTCACCGGTTCTCGGGACTAAAATACGGTCAGATATCTGCTCAACGGCTCCTTTTAGTAAGTTGATTTTGACTTTACCTTGCCACTTCCAATTCATTGAGCCCGAAAAGTCACTCACTAAAACCAAGTCAATGATTTTGTCACCCAAATAGTACGGATACTTCGCTGCAACGGCTTGTCCTGCCAGTTTCTCCTGCGCTTTAAATGAGGGGATCAAATTACTGGCAAACCAAGAATTATGGGTTGTGGTCACTTGTACTGAATATTGAATTTTTTCTAAGACTCCAGCGTCCTCATCCGGCTCTTGGTATGTTCTGAGCGTAGTAATATCGACATGGGAAATATCCCGCACATAATCTTGAATATATC
>NZ_JAWOWJ010001079.1:0-538 GCF_033340495.1 Vibrio sp. 1249-1 | reverse complement strand
ACTCTAGCTTCACCCGCTTGTGATGCGCCAAACTCCACATCCACACGACAGCTCGTATTTGCAGCTAACGTTGTTTGAGAGCATTGATCGTTGGCAATCAGTGCTGCATCAGTCACTCCTGAGCCGCCAATGCGTACATTTTCGACAGTGAATGCAGTATTTCCCGAATTACTAATCATAAATCCATGCTGCTTGAGTTCGCCAACATTAAACGCTGGCAACGTTTGATTAGCAGTGTAACCAACAGAAACGTTATCTTTCGGAGGAGTTGAAGTGCCGATGACGCCATCCACAAAACTGCGCAATGCTGCAATATCACTGTACACGCCGTACATACCCGGACGTGCACACCCTATTCCCCAGCTAACTACGCCAAGTTGGGTAATCGCACTGCCGCGATTAATAACGATTGGGCCACCGCTGTCACCCTGACATGAATCTATCCCACCTTGCGGCACGCCTGCACAGAATGCCACTTCCCCAACAGTGGTGTAGTTTCCACCCGCCTGACGACAAGTGGCATCCGACACGAGTGGAA
>NZ_JAWOWJ010001078.1:0-539 GCF_033340495.1 Vibrio sp. 1249-1 | reverse complement strand
CCAAAACCGCCGATGATCACTGGAATTGTGCTGTTCTCTTTACACATTTTGTGCAGACCAGCTCCACCACGTGGGATGATCATATCAACGTAGTCATCCAGTTTAAGCAGTTGAGAAACCAGCTCGCGATCTGGCTTTTCAATGTACTGTACTGAAGCGGCTGGCAAGTTTGCTTTTGCAAGGGCTGATTGGATAACTTTCACGAGTTCCATGTTAGAGAAAAACGTCTCTTTACCACCGCGTAGGATGCTGGCGTTACCCGTTTTCAGGCACAGTGCGGCAATGTCGATAGTCACATTTGGACGCGCTTCATAAATCACACCCACAACACCAAGTGGTACACGGCGGCGAGATAGAGACATGCCGTTTTCTAGCACTTTACTGTCGATTTCGCTGCCCACAGGATCGTTTAGGCTGATCACATTGCGAACATCATTTGCAATGCCCGTTAAGCGTTCTTCATTCAACAGTAGACGGTCTAACAGCGCATCGGTCAGACCAGCTTCGCGACCAAGTTCGATGTCTTTTGCGTTTGCTGC
>NZ_JAWOWJ010001077.1:0-539 GCF_033340495.1 Vibrio sp. 1249-1 | reverse complement strand
TAGTGGTATTCCACCCACTTGGTCAAGAGCACATTAAGTCCATTGCTTCTATTCAATTAGAACGCTTGGCAAAACGACTAGAAGAAAAAGGGTATCAATTAGAGGTTTCTGATAAAGCACTCGACTTGATCGCCCAAGTCGGTTTCGACCCAGTATACGGTGCACGTCCTTTAAAACGTGCAATTCAACAGAATGTCGAGAACCCATTAGCTAAATCCATTCTTGCTGGTGAAATAGTTCCAGACAAGAAAGTGCAGCTAATCGTTACTAATGACCAAATTCTCGCTCATCAGTAATTGCACTGACACAAAAAGTGAGATTAAAATCACATTTAAGGGGCTTTCGGGCCCCTTTTCTATGCGCTTTTAGTCCGTTTTGAATGTTTTCTATACGAACGAACTGAAAAGGAGAGTTTTTTTGAAAAATAGGCTTGTGTTCCTCAATGAACTCCCTATAATGCGCCTCCGTTACCAAGGGAAAGCAAGTTAAGCGAAGCCTAGTCAACAAGGTCAGTGAGTTAAGAATTAACTCGCAGATAA
>NZ_JAWOWJ010001076.1:0-539 GCF_033340495.1 Vibrio sp. 1249-1 | reverse complement strand
TTATTACAAATGATTGAAACCTATCATGATAAAAACCGGAAGATTGTATGGGTATGTATTGTTGTGCATGCAAAAGAGCAGCGTAAATCGCTGCTCTTTTCTTTATGAGCATGGCTTAGCTTCGTAGCCCAATCCCTTTTGTTACCAAATAGTGGGCAATGGCGTACAGCATCACAACAAACACACCAAGTACACTAAATGAAGTCACGATACCGACATCCGATACGCCTAAAAATCCGTAACGGAATGCATTCACCATGTAAACAATTGGGTTGATTTTCGATACACCTTGCCAAAACTCAGGCAACAGGCTAATCGAATAAAACACACCGCCAAGATAGGTAAGCGGCGTTAATACAAACGTAGGAATGATTGAGATGTCATCAAACGTCTTTGCGTAAACCGCATTGATCAATCCACCAAGAGCAAACACCACCGACGTCATAAATACCGTCGCCACAATAATGCCCCAGTGCTCAACCTGTAGATCCACAAACAGCAGCGACACGCACGTCACAATAGCACCAACCAGCAAGCCA
>NZ_JAWOWJ010001075.1:0-539 GCF_033340495.1 Vibrio sp. 1249-1 | reverse complement strand
ACGCCTATAGCAATCAGTCATCGTTTTCCTACGATGTGGTGGCAAACCTGATACAGGAGACCAGTCCCTCTGGTAACACACACTCCTACAAGTACGACGGCTTCCATCACCGGACACAAACGACCGATCCCCTCGGGAAGGTCACGCAGGTGCTCTACAAGGATACCGGCGATGTTTACCGTGTCTCCGACCCTCGTTCGCGCCTGACCTACTACAGCTACAACGGCTTTGGCGAAGTGACCCAGGTCCGGAGCCCGGACACCGGCACCACCGACATTACCTATGACGAAGCCGGTAACGTGGCAACGCGCAAAACGGCCAAGGGGCAAACCACAAGCTACAGCTATGACGCGCTGAACCGGATCATCGAAACCTCCAGCGATGTCGCTGGCGAATCGCCAATTCTGTACGGGTACGACGAAGCAACCTCACCATACGGCATAGGCCGCTTGACCTCAGTCGATGATGGCAACGGTGTCCGGAGATTTGGCTACACCCCCGAAGGATGGCTGGCTTACGAAACCTGGGAAACCCACGGG
>NZ_JAWOWJ010001074.1:0-539 GCF_033340495.1 Vibrio sp. 1249-1 | reverse complement strand
ATGAATTACAAAGGCTTGCGCCAAATGAGTTCACAGTCTTGGCCACTAAATGTTTGATCTACAAACAAGTCTGCGACTGCAACAACTTGGTCTTTGTACATCAAAATCGGGATCTGACGGCGTAACCAGCTTGGCACATTGTATTCTTGGAATAACTTTTTCAGTTTACGACTGCGACTACGTGTTGTGGGGTGTGCCGACAAACCTTCGGGATTGAAAGTAACCCTCAATAACTCGGGGTGTGATGGCAGCGAAATATTTGGCTGATGAGAACCCGTACTAAGCGTTAACGTCCCCAAACGCTCTGGTAAAATCAGTGACTCATCGATTTGGATATGGCCTTGCCAACTCGTCACATCGGCATGAGGCGTAACCCAGTACAATTTGTTTTGGAAGCGTCGGATCTCTCCTTGTTTGAGTTTAAGCTTTGGATTGGCATCTTGTTGCGCCAATGCCACTTCTTGCCAAATCAAGCGCAATTGAGTTTGACTCGGCATATTGGCATTCAATTTACTCAACCACATACGAATCAAACGCGC
>NZ_JAWOWJ010001073.1:0-539 GCF_033340495.1 Vibrio sp. 1249-1 | reverse complement strand
GCACTTTAAATTTATCGTAAAACGCCTTTTCAAACGGTAGAAAAGCCAGTACCAGGTTGGTCGCTGCCTCGATTTTGAAGATACGCTTTTGACGCCACGCCCATACTGAAGGGCTCACGTAGTGCACGGTTTTAATGCCTGCTTGCTTTAAATCTAACTCTAGACGCAAGTTAAAATCTGGCGCATCAATACCGACAAAAACATCTGGCGGGTTCTGAGTGAAGTACTTAACAAGCTCAGCTTTTACTTTTAACAAACGAGGTAGTCGTCCAAGCACTTCAACTAAGCCCATTACAGCTAACTCTTCCATATCAAAAAGAGATTCACAGCCTTGCGCGATCATTTTTGGCCCACCGATGCCAACGAACTCTGCATTCGGGTATCGTTCTTTCACTGCCTTGATAAAGCCTTCCCCTAGCGTGTCACCAGATAACTCGCCAGCAATGATGCCAATACGTAATGGTTTTTCCATATCGATTTCGCCCTATGTACTATGGATAAGGGATTCCTTATCCATAAAACACAAAAAGACCGCAGCC
>NZ_JAWOWJ010001072.1:0-540 GCF_033340495.1 Vibrio sp. 1249-1 | reverse complement strand
GGTAAATCTATCTTCTTTATGGTGGCATCTAACCCAGGCCCAGGTCTTGGTATGCTACTGGCCTACGCGAAATTTGGTCAGGGTTTGTCTAAACGCTCTGCGCCAAGTGCCATCATCATTCACTTCTTTGGTGGTATTCATGAGTTGTACTTCCCATACGTACTCATGAAACCAATCATGATTGTGGCAATGATTGCTGGTGCGGCGACAGGCATCGCAACCTTCAACCTATTCGATGCCGGTTTGGTCGCGGGTCCAAGTCCAGGCTCTATCTTCTCTTACCTTGCTCTAACTCCGAAAGGTAGCTTCATTGCGACCATCGCCGGTGTGACAAGTGCAACGATTGTCTCTTTCTTGGTAGCAAGTGCGATTTTGAAAGTGAGCAAATCAGAAGAAAAAGAAAGCGAGTTTGAGAAATCAGTTTCTGACATGAAAGAGATGAAAGCGGAAGGCGCGGTTAAGCCAGTTGCAGCTGCGACGACGCAAGAACCGAGCAAGCCAATTTCATTTGTCGCATTCGCATGTGATGCGGGTATGGGC
>NZ_JAWOWJ010001071.1:0-540 GCF_033340495.1 Vibrio sp. 1249-1 | reverse complement strand
TACGGTGGTTTGCATCGTTTGCTTGGCTCGCTGACTCTTCCGTGTTGCGTGCAACGTCGGCTACCGCAGCTTTCATTTCCGTCATTGCTGTTGCAACGTGCGTGATTTGTAGCTGTTGGTCTTTCATGCCAGATGCAGAAAGCTCAGAGATTTGGTTCATCTCTTCTACTGCACTGCTCAATTGCGTTACAGCGGCAATAACGTTGTCGATAACTTGGCGTAGGTCGTTTTGCATCTTAGTCGTTGCATCTGCCAACTCGCCCAGTTCATCGTTACCAATCAATTTACGATCGATGTCTTTAGAAAGGTCACCTTTCGCAATCGAGTTTGCTTGTTCCACAACAAGTTGTAGTGGGCCACAAATCAAACGCGTTAGAACAAGCGTCATAACAATCATGATCACTAGAATGGTCACGTTACTCGCGATGGATGAGCTGCTCAAACCGTTCACTGAAGAAAGGATGTGATTTTTGTTGCTGTCCATTGCGACTTTCAACAAGCGGATTAGCTCGTTTAGATCAGAATCGACGGCTTCGAAGT
>NZ_JAWOWJ010001070.1:0-540 GCF_033340495.1 Vibrio sp. 1249-1 | reverse complement strand
ATGGCAAAATTCTTTATCAAAGCAGTCTTTGTGTTTGGTATTTCCATCGGCGCACTGTTGCTTCTTAATCGTGAGTTGATCATTGCAGCATTGAATTTGGACAACCCTGAGCTTTACCCACTCGCCGCCCCTGCGGTTATGATTTTGTGCTGCGCGATTTGGTTGCGTATGTTGAACATGATCATCATTAACGGGATTATTCGAGCTGGTGGCGACAACGTATTCTGCTTACGCATGGACTTTATCGCCATGTGGATGACAGGCTTGCCACTTTGTGCAATCGCTGCGTTTGTTCTTGGTTGGGAGTTTAAGTACGTGTATGCACTGATGATTGCAGAGGAAGTCGTTAAGTTGGCGTTGTGTTATCGTCGATACACGCAAAAGTATTGGATAAAGAATCTAACCGTCGTTACGACTTCTTAGTATCGCGTTCTGCATTGATTCTTTTGTGGCGGTTCGATGCATTGGCAGCTGGTTTTTCAGGAACCTCGCGTTTCTCGTGCAGCAGGTGCCGAACTGCCAGAATCGGATGTTTTAGTA
>NZ_JAWOWJ010001069.1:0-540 GCF_033340495.1 Vibrio sp. 1249-1 | reverse complement strand
GCCGGTATCCGGTCAAGGAGAGTTCAGGAAACAGCAATAGCTGCGACCCCAAGGCCGCAGCTTGCTTTATGTAATCCTGATGAGTATTCAGATTGGCATTCACATCGCCTAACTGGGCGTTGATTTGGGCCACACTGACTTGCAGGATAGTCATGGTATTACCCCAAGTTATGCTCAGATAGGAACTGGCTTGCGACTTCTGAGATCGAACGTCGCTCCACATCAACTTGTTGATTCAAAGTCGACATCGTATCGCCATCGATCGCCGCAGAAAGCGCGTTCATTTGCTCGGCAAGCTCTGGGTTCGCATCTAGCGTTTCTTGGCGAACCACAGGAGTGATCGCGTAATCAGGGAAGAACTGTTTGTCATCCGTTAAAACGGTAAAACCGAATGCTTTGATACGACCATCTGTTGCAAATACGAGCGCAGCATCGACTTCTTGCCCTTTTAGCGCATCATAAGTTAACCCAGTATCCATGCGTTTCACTTGGTCTCGTGAAGCTTTGAATTTGTAGGTTTTCTGTAAAGGTCGGAAGCCA
>NZ_JAWOWJ010001068.1:0-540 GCF_033340495.1 Vibrio sp. 1249-1 | reverse complement strand
GACCAAACAGCATCAAAGCTAACAAAGTCACGATCAAAAGAGGTAAGAAGCTTAATGTCTGTTCGTTAATTGACGTCGCGGCTTGAAAAATCGCCACGACCAAACCGATGAGCAAACTAGGGATAATAATGGCACAGACCATGATCAACACCATCCACAGTGCCTCACGGAAAAGCTCGACAAACATTTCAGGAGTCATGTCTTACCTCTTTTCTCTGTGCCAATCTAAAGGGCGAAACTGCCGGCTAAGGTCGACAATATCAAGTTCCAACCATCCACCAACACAAACAGCATCAACTTAAACGGCAGCGATACAATCATTGGCGATAGCATCATCATACCCATGGCCATCAAAACCGATGCCACCACCAAGTCGATGATCAAGAACGGCAGAAACAACATAAAACCGATTTGGAACGCCGTTTTCAGCTCCGAGGTGATAAAAGCGGGAATCAACACCGCCATCGACACATCTTCTGGATTGGTTACTTGCTCGCCCGACATATTTACGAAGGTTTCCAAATCCTTAATACGCGTTTG
>NZ_JAWOWJ010001067.1:0-541 GCF_033340495.1 Vibrio sp. 1249-1 | reverse complement strand
GCTTTTTCGATAGCCTGAACCAAGCATTTGTCCAGTGCTAGTCGTCCCGATTTTTTGGTCGATTCAGGAAACAAGATAATCGTTGATAACTCGCCCTTGAATAGAACCGCGAATTGGTAACTCAAGATACGGTTGTAGGTTCCGCATTCAGACTCCACATACTCAGTATCCATGGCTATCACGGGACGTTCAAAGAACGGTGTTGCCTCTCGTCGCTTTCGCTTAGTTTGCTTCTTCTTTTTGGGCTTACGACCCACCAGGGGTTTAGCTTTGCGCTTAACGCTATCAAAAGAAGTGGGCTCACTCGGTTGAGCTTCACCCCAAGAACTTACCGCTTCTTCAGTCCAACCGGATGTTGCTAGGTTGTCCATACTTAAGTCAGAAGACTGCTCTAACCAATCATATGTTTCGTTCATATAACTGCTCTCCAGAAACGCAAAAAGACGCTCTAAGGCGTCTTTTTACAAGGTTTACAATGATGATTACTTAAAGTCTGACCAAGCAATCTTAGGCAGGTCATTACCCTCACTGTACGTCAGTA
>NZ_JAWOWJ010001066.1:0-541 GCF_033340495.1 Vibrio sp. 1249-1 | reverse complement strand
AATTTGGATTCAGATGACTTTATCGGTCCTGACTTTTTATTAGAGATGTATAAAGTTGCAAAAAAAGATAATTTGGAAGTTGTTGTTAGCAATGTTAAGCTGGTAAATGAAAGTGGTCTTGTCATTAGAAATACAAAATCAAAAAAATATGATAATGACATTATTTTTTCCAAGTCTAATATCTCATCTTTATTATCAACTCCATACGCGACATGGTGCCGTTTATTCAAAAGGGAGCTACTAGTCAAAAACGACTATAGATATGAAAATGGTGAACTCTATCTAACAAACTTCCATTTTTTAAAAGGTGTTAAATCAGGTGTCGCCAGCAAGGCTGTTTACTATTATAGAATTAGAGACAATAGCATGTCCTCGGCATCAATCTCCTCTAAAAAACTACGTAAGAATTTATCTTCTTCTTTAATTAAGCTTTTTAATAAGCAGTTAAAATTAAAAGGGATTTCTTCCGAGTTTTTAAGGAGTTATAGATTGTTTAATCATCTTTCTTTTACAAAACTGAGCTTTGTATCAAGCATCTATG
>NZ_JAWOWJ010001065.1:0-541 GCF_033340495.1 Vibrio sp. 1249-1 | reverse complement strand
CGGGAAATCATACGCACCTAAACGGGTTTCTTGTAAATACGGCTCAAGAAACAGTTGATACTCTTCTTCTGTTGCACCGCCATCGGTAATGATTTCCCCAAAAATATGTACATCTTGGGTTATGTCGTCTGTCCATACGCGTTTTAAGTGTTCAAGCGTCATGTGCTTCGCGGCATCAATACGGAAGCCTTTCACACCTATCGCTTTCAATGCTTTTAGGTAAGCTCGCTGCTGCTCGACAACATGTTCACAAACGCGAAGGGTTGGTAAACCAGGATCAGTTGGCCCACCTGTAATTCGGCCATTTTGGACCTGCCATTTATCTTTCCAGTCTTTGATACCAAACGCTTCAACAAAATCTTCTTCACTAAATAGCGGTTTGGATAAATCGCCGAAAAGCTTCAGAGACTGGTATTTCTGTTCGTCTTGTCGGTATTGATCTAACACGTCCTGACGAGGATATTGCAGATCACGGCGTAAATGTGCTTCGTTAGCCATGTGGTTAAACACCACATCGGCGTACACCAAAACGCCTACGCGT
>NZ_JAWOWJ010001064.1:0-541 GCF_033340495.1 Vibrio sp. 1249-1 | reverse complement strand
AACGTTGGTCAGTTTAGAGGTCAGTATGGAGCTAGAAGCCGTCGCTAAAGCATTAAAAGAATTAGGGCACCCTACCCGTCTATGCATTTATAAAGAAGTCGTTAAAGCGGGCTATAAAGGCATTGCGGTAGGCGGTGTGCAAGAAAAACTCGGTATTCCTGCATCCACACTTTCTCATCATATTTCCAGTTTAGCCTCTGCAGGACTCATTACTCAGCGCCGTGAAGGCCGTATTCTTTTTTGTGTTGCTGAATACGAATGTTTGGACGATGTCATCGACTTTCTTCGTGCCGAATGTTGCGTGAATGAATGCCAATAACGGCTTTGACGATTCAAATAAAAACGAGCTCCTATTGAGCTCATTTTTATTGTCTTCTGCCGCCGCTTTTATTTTTGCACCAATAACATGAACGACTTTGCCGGAACCTTCAGTTCTATCCCGGCTTTAACGCTTTGATCTGACATCAAATCGAACCAATCACACTCTGTCTTTAGCGATAGCGATTGTGCGCGCGTGGATTTGTTTAGCACTACAATGCCT
>NZ_JAWOWJ010001063.1:0-541 GCF_033340495.1 Vibrio sp. 1249-1 | reverse complement strand
CTGCCCGACTTAAATAATTGTCGATGTACTTAACGTAGTTACTTTTACCTGCGAACTTCACTTCACGTTGTCCCCAACGCTTTTTGATATTGCCTGAGAAGCTATTGATCAACGCATCGAGTGCGGCGGTATCTTTCTCAAACTGACCTGGTAGCTCTGCTAGGTTGTTTGCAAAGCGGTTGGTTGGCTCGTAGTTCACGTCATAAATTTTTTCGACGAATTCGCGGCTACAGCCTGCCAATAAGAGAGCGGTGGCAATAAAAGCAATTTTCTTCATAAGTTTTTAGGTGATGAGGACAAGGCGCTGGAGGAAAAATGACATCACAGTTTAGGTTGTGATGTCATTGCTTTTGAACAAATTGGCTTTATTCGCTTGGTGGTGTGTAACCTTCAATGTGAACGTCTTTGCCTTCGAATAGGAAGTTCACCATTTCGGTTTCGAGCAGTTTACGATGCTCGGGATCCATCATGTTGAGCTTTTTCTCGTTGATCAACATGGTTTGTTTGTGTTGCCACTGAGCCCAAGCTTCTTTCGAGATGT
>NZ_JAWOWJ010001062.1:0-541 GCF_033340495.1 Vibrio sp. 1249-1 | reverse complement strand
GTGAGGCTGGTTTTAGCATATTGAAGCCAGACTTCTGGCTTGATTTAGTCGTTAAAACTTGTGTTTCGTTCCAAGCAGAAATGTGACTCGACTCTGAACTGCCTGTATCGAAATCGACCATAAACTCAGGACTGGGTTTGTAAAAGCTTACATCATCAAAAATATCTAGGACATGGGATGATTTAGAGTGACTAAAGCAAAAAGAGAGCCCTTCTTCGGCTAGGAGGCGCTGAACAAAAGCAAGATCAGATTCTTCATACTGAACTTTGTAGGAATATTGGGGATACGTATTTTTTAGTTCAAATTTAAATGCAACACCATGCTCTGAAAGCACTTCGGAAATAATGTCTTTTATATTTTTCTTCTGAAAGATTTTACAATTATTTCTGTACGCTGCGAACTTAACTTTCGGTTCAACAATAATTTCAATATTTTTGTAGTTTTCTCCATTATGAGAATTCATCACTCTCTGGCCTTCGAGCTTTGCAGCAGAGACAATGCCATGGAAAAAACGCGGACTTTTAGAAACACGACTACTATT
>NZ_JAWOWJ010001061.1:0-541 GCF_033340495.1 Vibrio sp. 1249-1 | reverse complement strand
TCAAACCGATACCAGTGGTATCAGTGAGCCGGGGTCGGTCACGGATAACCGCGATATTGACACCCAGTTTAACCTTGCAGCAAATAGTTTCGCTGTTGGCGGCACTTTCATCAAATATACGGTGAAAGCAAAGATCAGCGAGAAAGCGGTTGGCCAAATCTTAAACGTGGCGGTTATTGATAACAGTCATAACCTAGTCGCTGAGCCAGCCAACATGCTGCCTTCTGAGGTAAGCAAATCCCATAAAGCGTACACGGAGTCGTCTTTATCAAGCGAAAAGCTGACGTACAATCACACGTCTAGTGGTGAAAATATCGTGTACCGTCTGCGCCTCCAAAACAATGGTAAAGGACTGGAGTACAACAAATCACTGCAAGAGTTATTCTCTAGCATCAAAGTCCGAGTGGCACAAAATGCGGCTGGAGAATCAGATGCACAGAGTTTACCTGCGTTTGCTGCGCACGGATGGGAAGTGAGCGTGAACACTTCTGGTGAAGCAACGACGGATATCGGCGGCTTTGTTGGTGGTGCAAATGCGGAT
>NZ_JAWOWJ010001060.1:0-541 GCF_033340495.1 Vibrio sp. 1249-1 | reverse complement strand
AGTCGTCGGCTTTCAACAACATCACGCGCTGCTTACCCCACTTGGCAACATGTTTGGCATTTCATCCAATACCGAGGTGAGCCCGATGGGGAAAATGCACGAAGTCGGTGTCGGCGATCACTTGCTGGGTAAAATCCTCGACGGACTGGGCCGCCCTTTCGATGGTGCACAAAGCCAAGAGCCAAGTGCTTGGTATCCCGTTTATCGTGATGCCCCGCCACCGATGCAGCGTAAATTGATCGAAAAACCAATTTCGCTTGGCGTTCGCTCCATAGATGGTTTGCTCACTTGTGGTGAAGGCCAACGTATGGGCATTTTCGCTGCGGCTGGCGGCGGTAAAAGTACCTTGCTGGCGAAGCTGATTCGCTCTGCGGACGTAGACGTAACCGTTCTTGCTCTGATTGGCGAACGTGGGCGAGAAGTGCGAGAGTTCATCGAACACGACTTGGGCGAAGACGGTATGGCGCGTTCAGTGCTGGTCGTTGCGACATCCGACAGACCAGCCATGGAGCGCGCAAAAGCGGCGTTCGTTGCGACTTCT
>NZ_JAWOWJ010001059.1:0-542 GCF_033340495.1 Vibrio sp. 1249-1 | reverse complement strand
AAAGTGGACAACTTCAAAGACAAAACACGCCTAGAGATCGTCAATCTACCTATCAATAAATCTGGCAAACCTGATATTGACCAAGAGCCTACGGGTCGTTTCGCCGTGTATTTTGATGGCTACTTAGAACCTGTTGCATTTAGCCAAGGCCGTTTGGTGACGATTGTGGGCAAAGGGGCTGGTGAAGAAGAAGGCAAAATCGGAGAGCATGAGTACGTGTTCCCATTAGTAAAAGGGCAGGGGTATCGCCTGTGGAAGATTGAAGAACGAGTGAGAATGTATGACTCTCCTACGTATTTCTATCCATGTTATTCCATCAACTGCCGCATGCTGCGTAATGATTTTCCACAAGATGGTAAAGTAATCAAACAGGTGAAATAAACCAGATGCATGAGCGCCGATTTACTCTCTCTATGGGAGAAATGGCCGCCCTTGAAATCGGTAATGAAAAAACGGCTGACTTGTCAGTCGTTTTTCTTCATGGGTGGTTAGATAATGCCGGAAGCTTCAAAGCGTTGATGGAGCAAATTCATCAATTGAAC
>NZ_JAWOWJ010001058.1:0-542 GCF_033340495.1 Vibrio sp. 1249-1 | reverse complement strand
TATCATATTAAGCGCCATTATTACTTCAGTCACACAGGGATTAATCCAACGCAAGTGGTGCCTAAAGGGCCTGATTTAGACTTTAGTTCTCCTCACCAAAGAGAAATGATCGGTTAGTTTGTAACGGTTCATCCAATACAAAGGCCCTTAACGACGAACTGCGTTGTTAAGGGCTTTTATTTACGCTAAGTACTAGGACCAGTAGGGGCAATTTTTAAATATATGCTCGCCTTATTTAGCGCGGACGATGTCCATCACCAACTTACCGTCAACCTTTACTGGGCCATCTTCTTTGGCTCCGAGTGAATACTCAAATACGCCCGTCTTCATTCCACCTTTTTCTCCGTGGACCATTAGCATTAGCATGTCACCGGACTCAACCGGTTCCATCAAAATTGCATTCACGTTCTCATTTTGTCCCATTTTAAGCGGAGCATAGCCGATCACGGGGCCTGGCTTCATCGATTCATCTGTTCGGTGTACAACCATCCACCCGTTTTCGTCAGCATGAGCCATTTTTGCCGTTACGGTGCCCGTGGACA
>NZ_JAWOWJ010001057.1:0-542 GCF_033340495.1 Vibrio sp. 1249-1 | reverse complement strand
TCAAACGATTACCTTTGTCGCGCACGTATAAAATGCCTGTTGCGCCCGGGCCACACTGCCATTTATGGCCAGAACCAGAGTAGAAATCGCAATCCAGATCATGTAGGTCAAGATCGAACATGCCCACCGTGTGAGCACCATCCACTAACGTTGGAATTTGGTGCTCTTTTGCAAGAGAACAAATTGCCTTTGCTGGCAGCGCAGTACCGGTTTTGTATGTGATGTGAGAGAACACAATCAGGCGAACATTGTGGTGCGCTTCAATAGCGTCACGGAATGCTTGAATGTAGTCTGCTTCAGAAACGTCTTCAGTACCTGTAAACACTGGTAACTGAATTTCCACGACTTCTACACCAAAGCGGTGTTTTACAACATTCAGCGGAGATGTCGCTGCAATGTGTTCGTGGTGTGTAGTAAGAATCACGTCTCCCGGCTCGAAATGCAGACCATTAATGATCGAACATAGACCGTCAGTAGTGTTGCGGCTTAAGATGATTTCGTCAGCATTTGCGCCAAAACCTGGTGCAATCTCTGCGATCATG
>NZ_JAWOWJ010001056.1:0-542 GCF_033340495.1 Vibrio sp. 1249-1 | reverse complement strand
CAATCCGCGTTAGGGGACAAAAACAGCCCATACCGTGACTACTACATCTGGAAAGATCCGGTTGAGGGCGCAGAACCTAACAACTGGCAATCGAAGTTTGGAGGCAATGCTTGGGAATTGGATGACGCGACAGGGCAGTACTACTTGCACCTTTTTGCTAAAGAGCAGGCGGATTTGAACTGGGAAAACCCAGTGGTGCGCGAAGAAGTCAAAGAAGTCATCAGCTTCTGGGCAGACAAAGGCGTGGATGGTTTCCGTCTTGATGTCATCAACCTGATTTCTAAACAACAAGATTTCCCAAGCGATGATATTGGCGATGGCCGTCGTTTCTATACTGATGGTCCTCGCGTGCACGAATATCTGCAAGAAATCAGCGAAGCCGTGTTTCAAAAGTACGGCAGCGTGACGGTGGGGGAAATGTCTTCGACCACGCTAGAGCACTGCCAGCAATACTCTTCATTAGATGGCAAAGAGCTGTCGATGGTGTTCAATTTTAACCACCTGAAAGTCGATTATCCGAATGGTGAAAAATGGACCAAAGC
>NZ_JAWOWJ010001055.1:0-542 GCF_033340495.1 Vibrio sp. 1249-1 | reverse complement strand
ACTTGGGTTGAGCGCTCGTGCAGAAACACCTGGTTGTCGGGTTTTTCTACGCCCTAAAAACAAAAACGGAGCCAATGGCTCCGTTTTCTATGAATGTGCTGCGCGGTTTATTTGTCAGAGTCTGCGAACTTTTCGAGACCTAAAACCAACGCAATAGCAGCCAGCATCATTACTACTGCAATCACTAGCTGCGATGGTTGAGAGGTAATGTGTTCAAATTCAAATGGAGACAAGTTGTGTTGTAGTAACGGTACTTGTTCGCCTTTCGAGTTCGTACGCCATGTTAGGGTTTCTTTCCAAGGCCAGATTTTAGGTAGTGTACCGATCATCAAACCAGTTAAGAACATCAGCGTGAAGTCGCGGAACTTGCGCAGTAACCACGAGAGCAGATGAGAGAAAGAAAGTAGGCCAATCACGCAGCCCGATAAAAATAGCGCCAACGTATCCACTTGGAAGCCTTTTACGGCCGCAAGTACCGGAGTATACATACCGATCAGTAGCAGGATGAAGCTGCCTGAGATACCAGGGAGGATCATCGCACA
>NZ_JAWOWJ010001054.1:0-542 GCF_033340495.1 Vibrio sp. 1249-1 | reverse complement strand
AGGGTGTGCTTGACGGAACTGACCAAGGGTTTGCCAGTGTTTCAGCAAAGCTTGTTTGTCATCAGATAGCTTCCAAACCATGTCTGAACGTGTGCCTTGGTGGAAATCATCCGCGTAAGGGCCAATGTTACGGCCTACTTCATCGCCATAATAAACCTGAACCGCTCCTGGGCTAAGGAGCAATGCGTTCGCGGCGTTACGTTGCATGCCGTAATCTTTAAAACGTGAGAAGAACAACTCCGTATCGTGAGAAGACATGTAACTGACTGGGTTGAAGTCTTTCTCGTTCGCGATAGTGTCCGCATAGCTTTGGTAAGTGTCTGCCATTTGGCTAAAGCACGCCGCGCCTTTGTCTAGCTTCTTCTGCATATCGAAGTTGATCAACGCGTCAAAACCATCATCGAAATAAGGGCTGCGATACGCGGTGTGTCCCCAGACTTCGCCCATCATCCAGAACGGCTGACCTGACTTACCATTCTCTTTACGCCACTGCTCAAGACTGCTTGAAGCCTCTTCTTTCAAGCGTTTCCACACATCGCCTT
>NZ_JAWOWJ010001053.1:0-542 GCF_033340495.1 Vibrio sp. 1249-1 | reverse complement strand
TGTAACACACCCCAACCACCAACAAAAGCTCCACAAAATCAAAAATAAACAGTGACTTAACAATGTTATTTAGTCGTAAGGCAAAATTTTATTGTTTGTAAGCAGTTAAATTGCAATGTATACGTAGGTGTCGTTAAAAAATGTAATAACTATTATTAGAAGAGCTTATGTCAAACCAACATCAATATTTCGGTCACCCTCGTGGCTTGTTCTTATTGTTCGGCACAGAACTCTGGGAACGCTTTTCCTACTACGCAATGCGTGCCATTCTAGTACTCTACTTAACTGATACCACAATGAATGGTGGTTTGGGCTGGTCAACGAAAGACGCGCTCGACCTTTATGGCATTTACACCGGCCTTGTTTACATTACCCCATTGATTGGTGGTTACCTTGCCGATAACTACCTTGGCCAACGCCGCTCAATTTTGCTTGGTGGTGCATTAATGGCTATCGGCCAGTTCACACTGGCACTTCCGGCTGACGCACTAGGCTTCGGAGCACTTCACACTTTCTATTTAGGTCTTGCTCTGCTTATTTGT
>NZ_JAWOWJ010001052.1:0-543 GCF_033340495.1 Vibrio sp. 1249-1 | reverse complement strand
AGTACTTGTTGATCAAACCAATCACCAAGAGGCCCCAGCGAGTAATATTGGCTATTTTGGAATTCCCACTTTAGCCACAGCTCCTCTGATTGCCAACTTTCTGCGCCCGTCGTCAAATTCAAAGAGGTATGCGAGCCTCGGGTCGTGTTACGTGCTCTATCGCGGTTGTCCCAATCAAAACCCAATGTAAAACCGTAAGCTTGCTCTTTCCTATCATTGTATACATCCAACGCTCGTGAAGAATAAAAAGGCGTCAGCAGGATAGAGCGAACGCCCGACGCCAAAGGCGATGCATTGCGAACGTCGCGGCTGGGTAGAAACGCGCCTTTCAAACCATGATCTTTCACCGCGCCCCACGGCAACAGGTATTTGAATTCGAACTTATACTTTTGCTCATCACTGTTTGTGATCGTCTGAGATTCAAACGACGAGTTGTTATCGCCTTGCTCACCTAAGTAATAGGGACTGTCATTAAAACGAGCTTGGTACATCTGAGTACTGAACAGCACATTGGGAGAGAGCGCATAATTAAATGCAGAGAGG
>NZ_JAWOWJ010001051.1:0-543 GCF_033340495.1 Vibrio sp. 1249-1 | reverse complement strand
TGCGACTTGCGCAGATTGATCTTCGTGCATGTGACCTTGAGAAAGCGCCGCTTTTAGTCGCAGCAATTGAGCAGAAGACTGAACGATATCCACGTTGATCGGATCAAGTTGTTGAATCGTCGTTAGCTTGTCGGCTTGGTTTGCCGTAACCAACGCTCCCGCAGTCACATTTGACTTGCTGATCACTCCACTGATCGGCGCTTTCACACGGGTATAAGTCAAATTGATCTTTGCAGTATTGATCTTCGCTTTGGCTACGAGCACTTGCGCTTTCGCTTCTTTGTATGCCGCTTCTGCTTCATCCAGATCTTGTTGACTGATCGATTTCTTGGTAATCAATGCGCGGTAACGTTTAACGGTTGCAAACGTCGATTCTTCAGAAGCTTGCGCACGAATCAGCTCCGCTTCTGCACTAAGCAAATCCGCTTGAAATGAAGAGTCATCAATTTGATACAACGACTGACCTTTTTCCACAACGCCACCTTCAACAAAGTTACGTTCTGAAATAATACCCGTTACCTGTGGGCGGACTTCCGCCTCTTT
>NZ_JAWOWJ010001050.1:0-543 GCF_033340495.1 Vibrio sp. 1249-1 | reverse complement strand
CACGCGAGAAACCGTTGCGACCGAAACACCGGCTTCTTTCGCGACATCCTTGATCGTTGCCATATAGAACCTTTAGTGGCTAAAAATTTTGACTGAAAGTATTAAACACCCATTGTGTAATAAGTGCAATTTGATAGAGGATTTGCTTTCGGAAATGAGATCTTTACCACTTGTATTTATTAAGCTTACTGATAGTGTAAACGTTATCTTTTTAGTAAAACTTTACTGAGGTTTTAATTATGGAAACTATCGCTTACTCTGATTTTGCCAAACTGGAAATTCGTACCGGAAAAATCATTGAAGTGGCTCGTCATCAAAATGCAGACAAGCTGTATATTGTGCAAATTGATATTGGTGAAAAAACACTGCAAACCGTAACCAGCTTAGTGCCTTATTACACCGAGGAAGAGTTGATGGGCAAACAAGTGGTCGTGTTGTGTAATCTTGCCAAAGCCAAAATGCGCGGTGAAACCTCAGAATGTATGTTGTTGTGCGCAGAAACGGATGATGAATCCGAAAGTGTGTTACTAACGCCAGAAAGAG
>NZ_JAWOWJ010001049.1:0-543 GCF_033340495.1 Vibrio sp. 1249-1 | reverse complement strand
CACCAGCTTCACGGATTACCTCTTTGTTTAGAGGGTTAGAAGCTGCGTTTGTGTCGATGCCACCAACAATCACGTAACCGTCAATGTTTTGAACCCAGAAGCCTGCAGCAACAAACGCAACCACTGTTAGTAGACCCGTGATTTGAGCAACGTTGCGAGCACGTGTGTGAACTTCACCCGTTGTTTTCATTTGTAGCCAAGTAGAACCTTGCATCAAAATCATGAACAAGCTAACCAGACCACAAAGCAGAGCAAATGGGTTTAGCAGACCAAAGAATGAGCCATGGTATGTTGGCATCAAAAACTCGCTCAATTGGAATGGAACACCTTGTAGAAGGTTACCAAACGCCACACCAAAGATGATTGGCGGAACAAAACCACTGATTGAGATACAGATATCCCAAGTATTACGCCATTTTGGCTCTTCGATCTTAGAGCGGTAATCTAGGCCCAGAGGACGAAGCCAAAGTGCAGCTAGCGTCAGGATCATTGCTAAGTAGAAGCCTGAGAATGACGTTGCGTAAACCAAAGGCCAAGCGGCGA
>NZ_JAWOWJ010001048.1:0-544 GCF_033340495.1 Vibrio sp. 1249-1 | reverse complement strand
TCAGCATTTCTATAGTTCGCACCAGCGCATTTCTTTGATGCCAAAGCTCGCTGGTTCTTGGGGATGGCGGATGAGCCGCAAACAAAGTGATCGGTGCTTGATCTTTAGGCAACCAAACCGCTCTGATGACTTCTTGTCCATTTGGCGCACGATAAACCGAAACCTCCTTGATCGGGTGTCGGCTAAGAATCATCAAATTTGATGGGTACCCTACGTCACGTTGGCCACCATAATAATGCGGATAGACATCATCCAACATGTGCAAAAGGCTGCCAACTCGCGGCGTCAGTTCTTGCATCACCACCAAATCAGCAGGATGCCTCAACAGATAGTTGATGAACTGATTGATGTCTGAGTTTTCGTAAAAAAGATTGAATTGAATGACGCTCAAAGACTGCGAGCAAGACGCCACATGGCTGCGCTGCGACGGAACAAGGAGCGAGACAAACAAAATAGCGACAAAGGCAGAAAATGCACTTTGCAACCATCGACGAGGGATGAAAAACGCAGAGGCTAACACAACGTAAGTGAACACAATGAGGGC
>NZ_JAWOWJ010001047.1:0-544 GCF_033340495.1 Vibrio sp. 1249-1 | reverse complement strand
GCTGATTAACTCGTGACGAACCTGAGTATCAATATTCGAAAACGGTTCATCCAAAAGCAGTAAATCAGGGCTGTAAGCCAGAGAACGGGCAATCGCAACGCGCTGCTGTTGCCCACCAGAAAGCTGATGTGGATAACGATCGGCGTAACCTTGAAGGTGCACGAGTTCTAGCATTTCATCGACTTTCGCGCGCTTTTCCTTTGCAGCTTGATGCTTCAAACCAAAGGCTATATTTTGCGCAACTGTCAGATGAGGAAATAGTGCATAATCTTGGAAGATCATTCCGATATTGCGCTCTTCTGGTGGCAACCAATTTTCACCATCATCAATCGTCTGACAATTTAAGCTCATTTGACCAGAAGTAAGAGGCAGCAAACCAGCAATCGCTTTCAACAATGTCGTTTTGCCACAACCACTCGCTCCTAAAAGACAAACGATTTGCCCCTGTTCAACTTCAAGCGACAAAGACTCTAAAACGGTTTGAGCATCGTATTGGCAAGTTAGGTTTTTAATTGATAGTGCGCAGCTCATCAGTGATTTTGCT
>NZ_JAWOWJ010001046.1:0-544 GCF_033340495.1 Vibrio sp. 1249-1 | reverse complement strand
TGAACCAAGAGGGTAGCTGGGTTAATGCATCAACTGGAGAGCCGACAAAGACTCTTAGCTTAATTGAGCTATACAACATCGAAAACGCCCATACAGAAGGTTTAGATAACGATAATGAATTAACCTTAGATAGTACCAACTTCGCAGAGCTTGCTGCCGATGGTGGCTTCGATATTGATTTCAGAGAACAATATACAGGCTTGGACCATGATCTTATTGAAACCACACATGAAATAGAACCCATTGTCGATGATTTCAACTTTGATATTGACACATTAGCTAACCTTGACATGAATGAACTGGAACCTGAAATAGAGGGAGCCCAGTTAGAACAGCTCAAAGAAAATATAGTTGATGCTATTGACCTAGAAACAGACAACGAGCCTGTAAACCACGAGCAAGAACTGACTAACCCTGACGCTTGGTCCGATGAACTCACTCACGGCAATCATAACCTGGAAGAGAGCATTGAGGTTGAGGCAGAAACGGATAGCCCAGAATTACTCGATAATGCAGATGACTGGTTGGATGAATTATCTGAACA
>NZ_JAWOWJ010001045.1:0-544 GCF_033340495.1 Vibrio sp. 1249-1 | reverse complement strand
AAAAGCGCCTACTTCAGGCGCTTTTTTATTGCGGTTTAGGAATCGCGACAGTCACTCAATTACTGGTTGGTTGGCCACATCTCTTCCCATTTTACTGATTCCATGTTGTCTTCGATGCTATCTGGCGTTTGAGCAAAAAAGTCTAATCCAGTTTGACGTTCAACTTCGTCAATGGTGGTAATAAAGTTGGCTAACTCAGAGCTTGAAACATCACGATGCGGGACAATGAACGCAATGGCTTCATCAAAGCTTGGATCAAGAATGACTTTGTAAAATGCGCTCGGGATCACCACGCCATTACCGATTGTTCCTTCGTTACCTTGGTAAATCGGTCCGGTCACCACATAAAGCTCATTGTACTCATTGGCGAGATCACGAACATGTTCTTCTAGAACGCGCCAACCAACTCGGTTAAACCCCGGCAGTTGAGGTGACATGTTGCTCATCAAAAAGCTTTGCTTCATTGACTCTTGGGTGAAATCCATTGTCGCTGACGGCGCAAGGTGCCCTCTGTCGTATCCTGAGCCTTTGTAGTCCGCTAGGG
>NZ_JAWOWJ010001044.1:0-544 GCF_033340495.1 Vibrio sp. 1249-1 | reverse complement strand
ACCCCGACGCCGCCTACGAGCTATACCCACAATCCAAGTATTTGTCTTATCGCGCAAGGCAGGAAGCGAGTCTTATTGGGAGAGGAAAGCTTTATTTACGATGCCAACCACTTCCTGATTTCTTCTGTCGATCTCCCTATCATTGCCAACATTATCGAAGCCAGGGAGGAGCAACCTTATTTAGGGCTGATCATGGAGCTGGATTTGACCGAGATTTCCCAACTGATTGTCGATAGCGAACTTGCCTTTACTCAATCCAAAGAAGCGCAAAAAGGCATTGCTGTCGGTGAGTTGTCGGAATCTCTATTGGATGCGTTTGTACGTTTAGCAGAATTATTAGACGAAGGCCAAAACATCAAAATTTTAGCGCCCATCATTAAACGGGAGATTTTTTATCGCCTTTTGATGAGTGAACAGGGCACGCGTCTCCATCAAATCGTGACTGCGGGCAGCCATAGCCATCAAATAGCCAAAGCCATCGACTGGCTCAAAAACAACTTTGTCAAACCATTAAGTGTTGGAGATTTGGCTTCGTTTACAGGTA
>NZ_JAWOWJ010001043.1:0-544 GCF_033340495.1 Vibrio sp. 1249-1 | reverse complement strand
TCTAGCATCGCAAAGTATTTTTTATGCGTCACTTCTGGTTCCCAACCAATAAAGGTATCCATCAACACCAATGACTTCACTCGTTGTGGGGCTTGAGCGGTCAGTTCCGCACCCCACATACCGCCAACAGATAAGCCAACAATGGAAAATTTGTCGATTTCCAAATGATCCATTAGCGCCAGCATGTGTTGGGCATAATCAACTAAAGACGTGGTCGAAGCAGGAGCGGCGTCCGATTCACCATGCGCCCATAAGTCAGGCACAATACAACGATAGGACTGGCTCAAAACTTCAATTTGAGGCGCCCACATTTGGCAATCCCACAAATAGCTATGTCCAAACAGCAGCGCAGGCCCTTCGCCTTTGTCTAGGTAAGCAAGTTGCTGACCTTCAATTTCAAACTTCTTCATTGTTATATCCATTTATTATTCTTCCGCGCCATCCTATCACTGAACACAAAGAAAACTGCTCACATCAGTCTGGAAATCTCGCGCCTTTTTCTTGGGAAAATAAACCACAAAAACAAAGGCCTCTATAAATAGAG
>NZ_JAWOWJ010001042.1:0-545 GCF_033340495.1 Vibrio sp. 1249-1 | reverse complement strand
GACCCACTAGCATTGCACCTGCCATTGAAAGCGCAGTCCAACCCACAGCGATACGACGAGCTGTAGTTAGGTCCTTGTTTGAACGTGATGCTTTGAAACGCGCTAGGATGTGTGGCTGACCAAAGTAGCCAAGACCCCATGCCGCTAGCGAGATAATCGCGATAGCTGACAGCGGCTCACCTTTCACATCGTTCCACAACGTCAGTAGTTCTGGGTTGATGTTGTGCATGTCTGAAGACAGTTGGCCAAAACCACCGTCCATCACAGCAATCGGAACGATCATCAGTGCTGCTGCCATCAATAGGCCTTGCACTAAGTCAGTCCAAGATACCGCTAAGAAACCACCGAACAGCGTGTAAGAAACCACACAAACTGTACCAATAACTACCGCAATGCTGTAATCAAGGCCGAATACGGTTTCAAACAGTTTGCCCCCTGCAACCAAACCTGAGCTGGTGTAGAAAAGGAAGAATAGAAGAATGAAAAACGCAGAGATGGTCTGAATCAGTTTTGATTTGTCGTTGAAACGACGTGACAGGAACTCT
>NZ_JAWOWJ010001041.1:0-545 GCF_033340495.1 Vibrio sp. 1249-1 | reverse complement strand
TACCTTGTGGAGATCCATCAAAGTTCAGCTTTACGCCACCGATGCGGAAATGGTTTGTGTACTCTGGCGTGTTGTATTCTGAGTCCATAAAATCACTGCTCGATACCATATCGGCGTACGCAACCAAATCGATCATCAGCTTGTCGTTTTTCGACGCGCGTTTCATTGCTTCATAACCTTCTGATGTTGCTCGTCCTTCTTGAGCCGTGGTATAGCCATATTTCGCGTACAAACCTTGCGAGGCTTCTAACATGCGATCTTGAAGTTCAGAATCAATCAACTTATTGAGGTTGAACAGCATTGCAAAGTGCGCGTTTTCTTCTAGAACACCATTTGGTTCTTGGCTGTTTTCCATTCGGCGGATAATGCCACCTTTTGGATCTTCCGATTCTGATGTGATGCCTGCGAGCTCTAACGCTTTACTGTTCGCGACACTCAAATGCCCCGAAGTGTGGATGATCAATACAGGCTTATCTGTGCTGACTTTATCGAGATCCGCTTTGGTAGGGTAGTAATCCAGTTGGGCGTCGTCGTAACCAAAACCT
>NZ_JAWOWJ010001040.1:0-545 GCF_033340495.1 Vibrio sp. 1249-1 | reverse complement strand
GTTGTTTCGCATTTGCCGCGAGCGAGTCCGCCATGTCTTTGTTGGATAACCGTTTTCGTGTCGACCCGACCATCGAACAGATTACTTTTCTGGTTTATCGTGAACAAAGTTCTCAACCTGTTGTGTTAGTTCGTCCAGATGGTAAAAAATATTACGCGTGGGGCTCTTACGACAACGTTCGTTGGTATCAAGAACCATCACTCGACATCATTTCAGTCGATAACCCAATGCCCGGTCCTTGGCAAGCTGTGGGGAAAGTAACCCCAAAAAACAACATCCGCTTAATTTCACATCTCAAGCTCAGCACCGACGTATTCCCTAACCGTCTCTATAACGGAGAAGCGCTCAAGTTCACCGCGCGTTTAACTTCAGACGATAAGCCACTTGTCCTGCGAGACTTTCTCGACCGTGTCAACTTGCGAGTCACCTTTACTAAGTTTGTCGAAAATGAAGACGAACTGATAAAAGAAGCACGTCCAGTGCCGATGATCATTGGTGAATTTTCTGATGATGGTCGCGGTCTGGATGAACAAGCGGGCGATGGC
>NZ_JAWOWJ010001039.1:0-545 GCF_033340495.1 Vibrio sp. 1249-1 | reverse complement strand
TGGACCAGATACACCTAGGCATAGGTATGCACCTTCGATCACATCTTCTAGTGTGCGCTTGTCTGTATTGGTTGCGAACAGTTGCTTGTACTCATTCAGATCATCACGACGAGTATGGATCACCCCTTTGCGATCCAGCATGTAGATCTTCTCGCGCATTGCGCCACACTTGATAAGCAGCTCCATACACGCAACTGCTGCAGCACCAGCACCAAGACAAACAATCGTTGAATCTTCAAGCTTCTTACCCTGCAGCTCGATAGCATTGAGCATACCTGCAGCTGTCACGATAGCCGTACCATGTTGATCATCGTGGAATACTGGTACGTCACAACGCTCAATCAAACGCTTTTCAATTTCAAAACAGTCTGGTGCTTTGATGTCTTCAAGGTTGATACCACCGAAAGTGTCAGCAATGTTCGCAACCGTATCAACGAACTCGTCGATCGTGCGATGCTTCACTTCAATATCAATTGAATCAAGGCCAGCAAAACGCTTAAACAGTAACGCTTTACCTTCCATTACAGGCTTAGAGGCAAGTGGGC
>NZ_JAWOWJ010001038.1:0-545 GCF_033340495.1 Vibrio sp. 1249-1 | reverse complement strand
TCGATCAGGTAGCCGATCCTCAGGCCGCTCGCCTCCAGTTGCGGAGCTTTGAAGCGCGGCCAGCCGGTGCTTTTTTCCTCGGCTCCCGCCGCGTTCACCAATGCCACCATGGCATCGAGATCATCCAACCGCAGGCAACAGCCGAACGAGCTCGTAGCTGGGTCGAGGTCAGGATAGGGGAAGAATTCGAGCTGCAAACCGCCGCGCTGCAGGATCATCCAGCCGCGATCCTTCCAACTCGTCGCAAAGCCCAGCTTCGCATAAAACGCCTCTGTCACATCGAAATCGCGCGATGGCAGATTGGGGGTGACGTGGTCAGCCATGGCTCAGCGCAGCTTGTCGGCCATGCGGGCCGTATGAGTGATTGCGGCGCGGCTATCGGGGGCGGAATGGCTCATCACGATCATGCTGGCCTTGGGGAACGCCGCACCAAACGCGCGCGCTGACGCGGCGTAGTGCTCAGTGTCGGCATCACCGAGATTGCCGAGCGACTTGGCCTTGCTGTCCTTGATCAGGCAGCCACCAAAAGCGATGGCGGTGCCGTC
>NZ_JAWOWJ010001037.1:0-545 GCF_033340495.1 Vibrio sp. 1249-1 | reverse complement strand
ACTTCAATGATCGCATTGAGTGTGCGTGGTGTTGGGCGATTTATCCAATCAGAATTGAGTGACCAAACATGATTGTTGCGCAGAGCTGGCAGTTCATTTTTCCATTGAGCCCACATTCCATCATCACTCATAGCATGACGAGAGGTGAAGAGTACTTCAGGTTGACGTGTGATCACTTGCTCGATACTGACTTGAGGATAGGGTGCTGCTGTATTGGCAAATACATTTTCTCCACCACAGAAGTTAAATACTTCGCTCGGCCAGTTTTTACCTGCCACAGTAATGATCGGCTTTTCGCTGAGTTGATAAAAATAGCGAACTTTCTCTGTGGTGTTGTATTTCGCTTTGAGAGCAGTTAGCCCCTCTCTAAAGTCCCGTGCTGCTTTTTGACCTTTTGATGGATCATCACTGTATTGACTCAGCTGCTCAATATTATTTGCGATGTCTTCTAAAGTACCCGTGGTTGAGTAGTAGATAGGTACGCCAAATTGTTTTAACTTTTCGAGCTCTTTGGCGGGGTTACCCGCAGGCCAAGCAATGACAAG
>NZ_JAWOWJ010001036.1:0-545 GCF_033340495.1 Vibrio sp. 1249-1 | reverse complement strand
AAGCGCAACATCATGCTCGATACCAGTGTCGTAAGTTTTGATGTTGATTTTGCCATCTTTGTCGTATTGGCGTAGTAGCTGCTCAAAGTTAGAACCTAGGTTAACCGCAACGGTTTTGCCTGCTAGATCGTCTACACCTTTGATGCTGTCGTTGCCTGTACGTACTGTGATTTGCGCGCCGTCGATCACATAAGGGTCTGCAAACAGGTATTTCGCTTTGCGCTCATCTGTCATGGTGATTTGGTTTGAGATTGTATCGATGCGGCCAGTTTCTAAAAGACCAAACAAACCTGAGAAGTTCGACGTCACGTATTCGATCTTGTAGTCGTTACGCTTACCGATCTCATCCCACATATCCACCTCAAAGCCTTGTAGCTTGTCTTGCTTCACGAAAGTGAATGGGAAGTAACGGCCAGACATGCCCACCTTGACTTCAGTTGCGGCAGTGTCGACTGCCGCTTGAACTGTCGCGGCAGATAGTGCGATGGCTGCAACGGCAACCTTAATCCAGTTTTTCATAATACATCTCCATATTTTTATAGTTG
>NZ_JAWOWJ010001035.1:0-545 GCF_033340495.1 Vibrio sp. 1249-1 | reverse complement strand
CAAGGAGGTTGTAGAGGTCAGGTTCCTGCATAAGCAGCAGTGGGCTATGGAAATTCCATTGTGACATTTTCACGTTTTATCTGCAATATTGTTTTGTTGCAGGCTTTTTGTTGCGTGAAATTATATAAAAGCTTATTAAAGCTCGCGCTATGTGGAATTTTTAAATTCTACATAGCGCGAGTAGGCTCGCGAAATTTGCGAAGGGTCTCTCCTGAATTTGCAACGCGAAGCGAGCAAACAGGGAGGGACGCTGAGTAAATTTGATAGGGGTATTAAGTGACAGCGTGATGAAAGATGAATGTTCACAACGAACATTTGGCTCCGAACTGACGCGCTGCGCTTGTCGCATCCCCACACCAGGAAAACGGCTTCGCCGATTTCCTGGTGTGGGGATGTTCAGTTTGGAAAACTCAAAGGCGTGGTAGTCTTATGAGTAGGTATGTTATTGGAAGGTGGTTCTTATGAATGGCCTATTTGTGATCATTGGTATTTCATTGTTGATTAGTGTTTTCGCGCTTTACTCTCCGCAGATAAGCGCATGGTGC
>NZ_JAWOWJ010001034.1:0-545 GCF_033340495.1 Vibrio sp. 1249-1 | reverse complement strand
ACGCAAATTTATACTCACGTGGCGACTGAACGATTGAAGCAGATCCACAGTCAACACCACCCAAGAGCATAATGATGGCTTGCTTCATCCTTTTTGATTGGATGAAAAGAATTTATTTAAAGGTGACTTTAATGAGCGTATTACGCCGACTAACTCTGCTGACTTTACCATTCTTTATTACCGCGTGTGGTGCGGAAGAAAGTCAGGCAAAAACCGAAACTCCTGCACAACAGGCTGCGCCAACTGCGCAACAACACTTTGATGAAGCGGCGCTAAAAGCGAAGTTCTCGAAACTAGGTCTGTCTATTATTGATATTCAACCTTCAGATGTGGCGGGCCTGCTAGAAATTCAAACCAACGGCGGCATATTGTTTGCGTCAAACAATGGCGATCACTTTATTGCAGGTACGCTATACGCGATTGATGACAACGGCGGTTACAAAGACGTACTTGCAGAACGCCAAGCGCCTTTGAATGCTGAGAAAATTGCTAAGTTTGCAGACAGCATGATCGAATACAAAGCGGACAACGAAAAGTACGTGGTG
>NZ_JAWOWJ010001033.1:0-546 GCF_033340495.1 Vibrio sp. 1249-1 | reverse complement strand
TTCCTTACTTGTCATTGGCCAACTCAAACGCACACTCACACCACCTTCGGAAGATTCACTGATCGACACCTGACCTTTGCCTGAAAATAAGGCATCCATGCGCTGTTTAAGGTTACTCAGCCCAATCCCCGAACCAGAGTGATTGCTGACGTGACTCAACCCCACGCCAGTGTCTTTCACTTCAATTTGCAACAGCTGTTTCTCTTGCTTTATCAGCAATTGGACTTCACCACCTTCACGTTTTGGCTCGATGCCGTGAATAATGGCGTTCTCTACCAAAGGTTGCAGCATCATCGGAGGCAACTCTGTATTTCCTAACCCTTCTTGCACCTCGATTGTGTAACTTAAGCGCTCGCCTAAACGAATTTTTTGAATACCCAGATAAGCGTCAATCAAGGCAATTTCATTTTCAACCGTGGTGTACTCCTCACGCGAGTTTTTTAGCGTTGCACGCAATAACGCCGTGAGTTGATCCAACATTTGTTTGGCTTTATCGACGTCTTGCGACATCAACGCGCTGATATTGGCAAGCGTATTAAACAGAAA
>NZ_JAWOWJ010001032.1:0-546 GCF_033340495.1 Vibrio sp. 1249-1 | reverse complement strand
AAGCACCTTACGACTTGGTAAGGCGGCTTGCTGAGTCAGAAAAAATACAGGTGCCATTGATTACTCCATTATCAAACGAGGCAAATGCGCGTAATGCACACTAAAAGTTTATACCATCCCCTTATGCAAAGACGTTCTGTTTCTGCGAGCAAAATATAAATTCCGCAATTGTGCGCGCCATTGCCTAGAATTTGAACATCAGGATCTCATGCCTTTAGGTAATAGACATCGTGTTGACACTAACGTGATGTCCAAGGAAATCGGTGACAATGATGATAGATTCCAGCCAATTACAAATTAATCGCAAAGTGCCTCATTTGCTTGCCGAGATCATTAAAGCGATAGAGTCGACCGAAGACCTCAGTTTTTTGAAAGACTATCAGGAAGCGCAAATCGCGAACATTTTGGAGTCGGTCAACATTGCTTATCGTAAACGCGTGATAGAAGCAGTGCCGCCAGAGAAGTACTGGACGGTATTAAATTTGCTGCGATACGATACCGCCAAGCACATTCATCAATCACTCAACAAAGAGCTGCAACATGAAC
>NZ_JAWOWJ010001031.1:0-546 GCF_033340495.1 Vibrio sp. 1249-1 | reverse complement strand
AATTCAGCGGACTAACGCTTT
This sequence comes from Vibrio sp. 1249-1, assembly GCF_033340495.1. Lineage (NCBI taxonomy): Bacteria > Pseudomonadati > Pseudomonadota > Gammaproteobacteria > Vibrionales > Vibrionaceae > Vibrio > Vibrio sp. 1249-1. The sequence continues at coordinate 525 of NZ_JAWOWJ010001031.1, read as the reverse complement.
GAGCCTAATCAACAACACTACGGCGAGTTTGATTACCAGTGACCTCAATGGCGTAGTGGAATCAGCAAACTTAAGCGCGCGTAAGTTGTTGAAACTTGGTGAGGTTAACGAAAGTTATCCGATTTGGGAGTACTTCCCAGAGAGCTGTCGAGATCAACTGAAAAAGGTATTCGATGGTTCTCATTTGTGGATTGAACTTGGTAAAATTCATGTGACATTGTCACTTGGAGACGAGAAGCCAAAGTATGTGCGTTTCGATATTCGTCCTTTCGCTCATGGTGCTGAATACAAATTGATCATGACCATTACGGATGTCACTCATCAAGAAATGACCACGCGTACCTTGGAAAGTCGAGTGTTAGAAAAAACGCAAGATTTGCTACTGAAAAACCAACAGTTAGAAAACGAAATCGAAGAGCGCATTCGCACCGAAGACAATCTTAAAAAGACGCAAGATGAGTTGATTCAAGCTGCAAAAATGGCGGTTGTAGGGCAAACCATGACAAGTTTAGCGCATGAGCTTAA
>NZ_JAWOWJ010001030.1:0-546 GCF_033340495.1 Vibrio sp. 1249-1 | reverse complement strand
CAAATTTTTTATTCGAGAGCTACTAGGATTAGCGATCGTGGTTTCAGTTGTTTTTGGTGTACTTGGTGTGATGCTCGATCTTTTCGCGCTTACGGCGTTGTGGGAACATCAAGATGCAATTGCTCAGATCTTTTTTCATGAGTCGTTTTATTTCATTGCATTCTTAATCCCGCCATTTTTCCTATGGAAGATCATCAATCGTTCTGATTTGGTTACCGCCGCACAAAACTATATCGCGCTAAAGTTAGAAGCAGAAAGTCGATAATCTAACTCCAAGTACGATTGATACCATTTGATATGACAGAGGCTCATGCTTTGTTTCATGAGCCTCTGTCATTTTGTCTCTCTGAGCAAGCAAGATAGCTTGCTCAAGGATTAATTCTTACTTAAAAGGCTGGTTCAATCGTTCCTTTGAAAGTGCTATTAAGGAAGTCGCGAATTTCTTGGGATTGGTAAATAGAGACGAACTTCTTGTAAGCCTCGTTGTTTCTGTCGGCTTCACGAGTCGCAATAACCATAACAGCGAGAGGTGCGTCTTTGGACTCT
>NZ_JAWOWJ010001029.1:0-546 GCF_033340495.1 Vibrio sp. 1249-1 | reverse complement strand
GGAAACCAAATTGCAGGAAATGGCGGAGTTGGATCGCTTGCGCTCATTGTCTCGCCCCGGTTTATCTATGGTCTTTGTTGACCTCAAAGAGAGCCTTAACTCCAAAGCACTTCCGCAGGAATGGGACTTATTGAGACGCAAAGTGGACGATGTAAAACTGCAGCTACCTTCCAGCGCGCAGATCAGCGTAGTACAAGACGAGTTCTCTGAAGTCTACGGCATGCTTTTCTCTATCCACAGCACAGATGCTGCACCAGAAGAGTTGCGTCGCTACGCCGAAGAGCTGCAACGCCAAATCAAAGCCGTCGACGGCATCAAAAAGATCGAGCTACACGGCATTCAACCTCGCGTTGTACATATCGATATGCCAGACGAGCGCTTGGCTCAATATGGTTTGTCGATCGCACAAGTTTGGAACCAACTGAGCACACAAAACAGCACGTTCGAAGCGGGAAAATTCGATGCAGGTACAGAGCGTATTCGTATTGCGCAAACCAGTGAGTTTCAGTCTCTAGAAGACATTCGCAATTTAATCATCAATGGTGG
>NZ_JAWOWJ010001028.1:0-547 GCF_033340495.1 Vibrio sp. 1249-1 | reverse complement strand
CCTGACCACCTTTGATGATCTCTGCGTAGTTTACGCCTTTATCAGCGAAGCAATCGGTACCCGAACGATCTGGGAACACGTATTGTGCCTCGTTGACGATAGGGTAACGACTCACAATGACTACGCCTCCGTCGTAAACGTTGAAGCCATCTTTATCCAATATCTTCGTTTGGTATGGGTAATCTTTTGCAAGCTCACGTAAAAATGCATCACGACCACTAGCAAAAACCTCTTGCAATGCCAGTACGTCATAGCCTTTTACGTAATCGGGGATTAACTCGTAACGGTCACCAATATGTGACGCAATCGCAGGCAAGGCCCAAATGTTGTAAGTCATCAGTTTGAGGTTTTGCTCGTTGTCATCGACGGCTTCATCCACTTTGCTTGGTGTGACGGTATAGTACAAATCGTCATAACGTGCGGTGCTATCCGATTTAAACGCTAGCTCTGCACTGCGAGAGCCAAACGCCTCGGTATTTGAACGATGAATCGTGCGATCGTCTTTTAATGCCAAGTTCACGTCGGCGGCTGACAAACCGTATTCAAT
>NZ_JAWOWJ010001027.1:0-547 GCF_033340495.1 Vibrio sp. 1249-1 | reverse complement strand
GGCGGTTTATGGGCAGAGCATCAAGAGAAGAACCAAACACCAGTAACCCTGTTTGAAGGCATTGATGGCGTTATTAAAGAGTTTGCGCAGCTGCCTCACGGCATTTGCTCTCAAAACTCACAAAGCAATATTCGTCGAGTGCTGTCCGACAACGGCATCAGCGCGCCGTTTAAATCCATCGTCGGGTATGATGACGTCTCGAACGGGCATCAAAAGCCCGATGCGTACAGTGGCATCAAATGCGTTGAGTCGATTTTTGGTCACGCAGAAAATCGACAGCTGATGTACATCGGTGACCATGAAACCGACACGCAATTCGCACGCAACATCGAACAGCAGTTGGGTGGCCAAAGTAAAGTGATTGCCGTTGCAGCAGCGTACAGCGGCGCGATGCCAGAGCATTGGAGCGTGCAACCAGATTACGTGGCAAGAACGGTTGACGAGCTGTTTTCGATTATTGCTCAACACACGTAATTTTTGACTGCGGTTTAAGGCCAACACCTTGAATATCAGCGCTCACCTTGCCCTTTCAGACATTGAAACAATT
>NZ_JAWOWJ010001026.1:0-547 GCF_033340495.1 Vibrio sp. 1249-1 | reverse complement strand
TACTTATCACTTTGAAGAAGTCGATGGTTCGAATTTATTGGTGTTTGACGTTAACGAAAAATCTTGGGGCCCAAACTACCTCAACTTCCGTTTCTTCCTTGAAGATGACTTTGATACCGACAGCCAATACGGCATAGGGATGTCGACTAACTTTACCAACTTAAACTCGCACGGTGCTGAAATGGCTCTCAACGTTGAGATGGGCACAGATAAGCTCATTGAGGCGGAGCTGTATTCTCCGGTTCTGTCGAGCCAAGAGTTTTTTGTGGCTGGTAAGGTGGCGTACAGCAGTGAAGGGCGAAACTTGCCGGTCAGTGATGATGACTCGAGTTTAAGTTCGGTGAACGATTTTTTGCCAGTGTCTTATACCGAGTTTGTTTCCGAGATAGCGATTGGCATTCAGCCTACGTTGTGGCAAGAGTTGAGATTGGGCGGTCGATACTCTTCGGGTAGCATTGAGTTATCGACATAGGCGTCTGTAGGCAAGCTAGATGTTGAGCGAAGAGGCTTGTTTGCCAATTACCGCTTAGACACACTCGGTGGGGTT
>NZ_JAWOWJ010001025.1:0-547 GCF_033340495.1 Vibrio sp. 1249-1 | reverse complement strand
CCAGCTTTCATGCCACATCGCTTTGTGTCCAGCAGCGCAGATGCCACGACGCAATTTTTGTGGATGTTGAGTATCAGCCAAAATTGCTGGGATCCAATCGCACAGCTCGACCCAGCTGAAAGCGCGTTTTGCAACTTGTTCATCTTGTTCGCTGACCCAAGCCGCTTTTGCCCAAAACCATTCTGAAGAGTACACACCGCCGACGTAACGCGTGTAATTGGTGAATTTTCCCGAATGGGCGAGTTCATTAATTCGATCTGCTTTGGCTACGGATGTGTGATCTTTCCAGAGGACGAACATTGCATTTGGGTTGTGCTCAAACTCAGGAAGCAGCGCCAAAACAGTGCCGTTTTCATCTATTGGAGCCGGTGTTGAGCCTGTTGTGTCGACGCCTATGCCGACAACAGAATCAGCCAGAGTCTGTGGCACTGTCGCCAGTACTTCTTGGATTGCGCTGGTCATTGCATCCAAATAATCTTGGGGGTGATGTCTGAATTGCGATTGCGCAGGTTGGCAATAGAGCCCCTTCATCCATCGTGAGTAGTAC
>NZ_JAWOWJ010001024.1:0-547 GCF_033340495.1 Vibrio sp. 1249-1 | reverse complement strand
AGCAGCGCTAGAAAGTCGAATCGAAGATATCCGAGCTCAATGCACATCGCCAAAGCGTCTTCCAGACGCAACGCAAGTGGCCAATATCACAGCTCAACCAAGCGTTTCGGATCAAGATTTCTGTCAAATCGTCCGTGATCTAAAAGAATTCGTGGTAAAAGGCGATATTTTCCACGTGCTTCCTTCTCGTAGATTCACATTGCCTTGCCCTTCTCCGTTGGCAGCTTACAAAGAGCTAAAGCAAAGCAACCCAAGCCCTTACATGTTCTACATGCAAGATGAGCTGTTCACTTTGTTTGGTGCGTCTCCAGAAAGTGCCTTGAAGTATGAAACCGACACCAACCAAATAGAAATCTACCCAATTGCGGGGACTCGCCGTCGCGGTAAACGTCCAAATGGCGAAATCGATTTTGATTTAGATAGCCGTATTGAACTTGAACTGCGTAGCGACAAAAAAGAGAACGCTGAACATATGATGTTGGTAGACCTAGCTCGTAATGATGTAGCGCGCATCTCACAAGCTGGTACTCGTCATGTTGCCGATCTC
>NZ_JAWOWJ010001023.1:0-547 GCF_033340495.1 Vibrio sp. 1249-1 | reverse complement strand
CGACTGCTGATGGGCGAAGCGCGAAACGAGTTAATGTGTCATTCCAAGCGCGTTGGTTGAGTTCGTTATTTAGCGTGTCTGGCGAGTAAGCGACAAACTCTTTCCAAGACTCTTTAGGGTGGTTGACGATGTAAGTGGTCGCTTGCTCCAGCGCTTTGTTGAACGCTTTAATAGCCGCTTTGTCGTAGGTTTTTGCATTCGCCACAAACACCAGTTCGTCATACGCTGGTACGCCGTGTTCTTCTGGGAAGAAGGCTTTGGCTTTGTAGCCTTCTAGCGCAAGTTGGTTGGTTTCGAAGTTACGCAAGCCGCCCAAAATAGCGTCTACTTTACCGGATGCGAGAGAGGAAGAGAGTGCCCAACCGACGTTGATGATTTGCACGTCAGAAAACTTCACGTTCTCCTGCGCAAGCATGGTGCCGATTGTCGCCTCTTCGTTACCTGCGATCGCAATACCGATCTTCTTGCCTTTAAGGTCGCCAAGGTTGTCGTTCTTGCCGTTATCCAACACCATCAATGTGTTGAGGGGAGTAGCAATCAAGGTCGC
>NZ_JAWOWJ010001022.1:0-547 GCF_033340495.1 Vibrio sp. 1249-1 | reverse complement strand
CCGTTCTGGGCTGATGGTATTCAGTTTTTTCTGCGCCATGGCAGCATCAAGTAACCCGCGCTCCATCATGATACAGATACGTTGAATTTGCGTAATAACGCGCATGTTGATGCCACGATCGGCACAGCTTCGAGTAGTGGTAATGCAGTGTCCATCCATTACGGTCGTGACAACCAAGGCATTGGCTGAAAGGGCTACAGCCACTTCATGCACGCCACAAGCTAAGCCAATACGACGCATGATATCGCACACAAGCGTACTTTCTGCGCCATGGGCCAACAGCATTTGTCCGGCTTGAGCGACAAGTCGAGAAATGGAGCGTTGGTTAGATACCGTCAACTCTCCAGACGGTATGGTTTCTAGATTCATAGATAGGTCTAAGTCCTTTTAGGGTGTTGCTTACTCTCACGTGAAGGAGGTCAAACAATCCCGAATCATCACGCGAAGCCACTAGTGTGCCGCAAATCACATCATCTAAATATGATTTAGATACAAAAAAAGCCGCAATAGATTTTGCGGCTTTATTAAATTGTCTAGCAAGACATCG
>NZ_JAWOWJ010001021.1:0-547 GCF_033340495.1 Vibrio sp. 1249-1 | reverse complement strand
GATTGGCGTAATTTCACACGTGTCTGAACTCAAAGAGCAGATGGCGTTGCGAATCGATGTTGAACCGTCTAGGTTTGGTTCTACCGTTTCGGTTAAATCTCAGATGCTATTATCTAAATAAAAATCAAACAGTTAAATGAAAACAAAAAAGCCCCTTTATGGGGCTTTTTTATCGACTCTGACACTTATTGTTCGCAGAAGTGACCTTCTTTTGGCGATTGAGTAATCGCGTACTCTCCGTCGAGATTACGATACACAATAGTGTTCCAAATCGAGCCATCATCCATTTCAAATTCAATTGCGTAGTTCACACCGCTCACTATTTGTGCATGAACTGTCAGAATTTGTTTGAATGACGAAAGGGTATCCATTTGTTTCAGGACAAAGGCCATCGCCTTTTGTGCATCAGGGGTAGCATCAAATTCGTTCCACCCACCTGGCATGTTTCCCTGTGTATTACATACATCTGCCGAGGCTGTTACATGTGTCGTCTCTTCTTGGTTTTTTGGTTGGCAGCCAACAAGTAAACCCAAAATTGCACAAGTCG
>NZ_JAWOWJ010001020.1:0-547 GCF_033340495.1 Vibrio sp. 1249-1 | reverse complement strand
TCTAAACCAAACGAAAGAAAAGATAAGGGGAGAGCGTTGGCTCTCCCCTTTTTTATAACGTTAAGCGGCCATAGAAGATGGCTGCGACTCTAGAATTGCTTTGATTTTCGCTGCTAATGCTTCAAAACGAGCACGCAACGGAGAGCCAGGGCGGTACGCCAAAACAATGCTGCGTGAAGGCGTAGGGTTGACGGCAGGAATGTAGCAAACGCCATCTTTTTGTTTTTCGGCTGGAATAGAAAGCTGAGGCAACAAAGTAATACCCGCTCCCGCAGCAACCATATTACGCAAAGTTTCTAAACTGGTGGCTTTAAAGCGCTCATCATCTTTTGCTCCTGCCGCAAAGCAGAAACCTAACGCTTGGTCGCGTAAGCAATGTCCATCACCTAAAGCCAGCACAGTCTTCCCATTGAGCTCCAACATATCAACCTGGTCGAGCTGTGCCCATTCATGACCACATGGTACAGCAACACTAAGCGGTTCGTTGTACACTTCAATCTCTTTAAATGGGGCAGTTTCCGCCACAGAAGCCAATACCAAACAGTCC
>NZ_JAWOWJ010001019.1:0-548 GCF_033340495.1 Vibrio sp. 1249-1 | reverse complement strand
AAATGTCATCAGACGAATTTAATCCTGCAATGATTTCTTCGCTGTTTTGCGCAACGCTTTCCAATACTTGTGGGCCGTAAAGATGCTGAGAGCCTGTTACAAACCATACTTGTTTGTCGTTGAAAATCTTCATCATGTTTCCTTATTTTTTGCTTTGACCGTAGTAGGCGTTCGCGCCGTGCTTACGTGAATAATGTTTGTCGAGAAGCGAAGGGTTAAGAGTGTCTACCTCGGCATTGATTTGCAGTGTTTGCAAAGCCATGCCTGCGACCACTTCAACCACTACGGCGTTGTGAACCGCTTGAGCAGGGCTTTTACCCCAAGTAAAAGGTGCGTGTTCTTTGACCAAAATGCCGGGTGACGCCATAACGTTTGAATCACCGATGGTTTCGACGATGACTTTGCCAGTGTTGAGCTCGTAGTTGTGCGCGATCTCTTCGTCGCTCAAGGCGCGAGTGCACGCAATTTGTCCGTAGAAATAATCCGCATGAGTTGTGCCCAACGCGGGAATGGCTCTGCCTGCTTGTGCCCATGCCGTTGCCTGAGGA
>NZ_JAWOWJ010001018.1:0-548 GCF_033340495.1 Vibrio sp. 1249-1 | reverse complement strand
TTGCTTGCCGGAAAACGTCAATCGTCAAACTTTTGCTTGGGAGTTGTTTGATGCAGGTAATCCCAACTCAACCACGCTCACACTGCTCAGAGATCTACCAAAACATAAGGAGCTGGCAGAAATCAGTGCCGTTGAAACGATGGCAAGGCGAAGTGATGGGAGCGTTTTCCCGGTGCTGTTCTCATTAACGACCTTTCCTTGGCACGGAGAGCTGTATTTTCTTGCCACCCTCATCGATATCAGTAAACGCAAAAAGGCTGAACAATCGCTACAACTCATCAACCAAGAGCTAGCGCAGCGGGTAGAAGAGCGCACGCAAGCGCTACGTCAAGCTCAGGAGCAATTGATTGAATCGAGCAAAATGGCGGCGTTGGGCCGCATGTCGAGTGCGATTACCCACGAGTTGAATCAACCTCTTACCGGATTGCGCACCCTTCTCACCACCAACGAGTTATTAGCAGAACGCGGCGAAACCGCCATGATAAAGGCCAATAATGTGCTCGTGCAAAAGCTTATTTACCGCATGGCAAGCATGACGAGCCAGCTCA
>NZ_JAWOWJ010001017.1:0-548 GCF_033340495.1 Vibrio sp. 1249-1 | reverse complement strand
GGACGACTTTGCTCTGGCCTGCCGTGCGACGCATCCGCATGGTGGCAAACGCATGTATTTGGATGACATTTCAGAGTACGCGTACGCGGTTCACATCATCCAACATTGGAATGAAAAAGAAGATCACATCTCGCGCTTATTACAGCCTTTTTCAGTTGTCCCAAGAATTCAACTGCGTACCACGCACATCAACACCATTTTGAATTTGGTTGCGGATAGCGATGTGCTGTTTCCTTGTTCGCGTCACTTGATCAATCAGTTAGATAAGCGTTTTTCTTTTATCGAATTTGATGACGCGCTGCCGAAATTAGAGGGTAACTTCGGTTACGTTTACAGCGTAAAGCGCCGCAATGATCCGTTGATATTGTGGGTTAACAATACCGTTGAATCGTTGATGAAGTCGTTAGGCATTGAGTCGTAACAATGGTTGGTAAAACGGTTTGAACAACCGGGTTCGATAACGCATTGATCCCGGTTGTGTTGCATGATGTAATTACTCGTATTCAGAAGCGTAAGTTTCTTCATAAGTGTGCGAGTAAAGCTCGAAC
>NZ_JAWOWJ010001016.1:0-548 GCF_033340495.1 Vibrio sp. 1249-1 | reverse complement strand
TTCAAGGAAGTGAAATGCAATACACCAAACTACCGCACTCATCACTTGAGATCAGTAAAATCTGCCTCGGCACTATGACTTTTGGTGAGCAAAATACCGAACAGGAAGCTTTTGAGCAGCTCGACTTTGCTGTCGATCATGGGGTGAACTTCATTGATACTGCAGAAATGTACCCTGTTCCGCCAAAAGCAGAAACACAAGGCCTAACAGAACAATACATCGGCAACTGGTTGACAAAATCCGGCAAGCGAGAAAAAGTCGTTCTAGCGACAAAAGTGGCAGGGCCGCGCAATGTGCCTCACATCCGTGAAAACATGAGTTTAAATCGCCGCAATATCCATGATGCCATCGACTCTAGTCTTCAACGACTCCAAACCGATTACGTAGATTTGTACCAACTTCACTGGCCACAGCGTCAAACTAACTGCTTTGGCCAACTCAACTACCCTTACCCAGACAAGCAAGAAGAAGTGACGTTAATTGACACCCTAGAAGCATTCACTGAACTGGTTAAGATGGGTAAAGTGCGTTACATCGGCGTATCTAAC
>NZ_JAWOWJ010001015.1:0-548 GCF_033340495.1 Vibrio sp. 1249-1 | reverse complement strand
CTTAGCGTAAATTATGTGTTGAAAGGCCGGTTTTGCAGTTCAAAACCATCAGAATTCACTTGTAAAACTGAGCCTTGCGTATACCAGTCCCCTAAGACGATGCGCGTGTTTTTAGCACCATTTGCGTCAAAAAAATGTGTATTTGGGCGATGAGTGTGCCCATGAATCATCAAGTTGACGCAATTCTGAGACATCACTTTTTCAACTTCGCTTTGATTCACGTCCATGATATCTAAAGACTTCATCTGTTTATCGTCGCGAATGTCTGATTGAACTTTAGAGACAATTTTTTTCTTTAAACACCATGGGATGCGTTTAAAGATCCATTGTAACCAAGGTTGATGCACAGTTTTACGAAATTTCTGATATTCCACGTCATCAATACACAGGGTATCGCCGTGTAAAATCACCGCTTTTGTGCCATATAAGTCGATGGTGCAAACGTCATCAAGCAAAGTGATGCCCGTCTCTTTACAAAAGCGTTCGCCCAACAAGAAGTCACGATTGCCTTGAATAAAGAAAACCGGGACACCTTGGTCGGTGAGCGT
>NZ_JAWOWJ010001014.1:0-548 GCF_033340495.1 Vibrio sp. 1249-1 | reverse complement strand
GTGGGGATATGATGCTTCCAAAACTAACCAAACCAAGCCTCGCCATACTTTCCCTGCTCGGGCTCAGTGCGTGTACCACTGTGGGGCCAGACTATGCCCACCCACCGCAAGCGTCATTGCCAAGCGATTGGTCGGTGCAAAAAGCAGCCAAAGATACGCAGCAATCCCAGCAACAATTACAACAGTGGTGGCAGCAGTTTAACGACCCGACGCTCAATCGATTAGTCGAGTTGGCGAATGAGCAAAACCTAGACATAGAAGCCGCGGGGCTGCGCATTGTTCAAGCGCGTTCATTACTTGGCATTTCGACCGGCTTGCAATACCCGCAAGTTCAAACCGTGTCAGGAAATCTAGCGCGTGCCTACGTGAATGATCAGGGTGTAAACAACGCCGCTCTGTCGTTTGATGCTGCGTGGGAAATGGATATTTGGGGCAAATACGCTCGTGGTATCGAATCTGCAGAAGCTGGTTATTACGCATCCATCGCGTCGTATCACGACATCATGGTCACCATCACCGCCGAGGTGGCGCGTAACTACATTAACTAT
>NZ_JAWOWJ010001013.1:0-548 GCF_033340495.1 Vibrio sp. 1249-1 | reverse complement strand
AAATTCCAGTTCGATAGTCATGGATGTGAACGTTGGATAAAACCCAAATTCAGCTAGAAGACGAGCTTAACTCACTCAAAGGGCAAGTGAAAACGCACCCTGAACGCACTCTTCGCCTCGCCGAGCAGTGCCGCATTCGCGCGGAACAAATACTGTTTATTGACGGTGAAATCAAAGCGTTACTCGTCATGGCGCACAGTTGTTGGTGTTTGATGGAATATCGCCAAGGGCTGAAATTCATCAAAGACGCCTACAATAAGCAAATCCAACTGGACACTGACGATCACCTTCCAGAAATTCTGCATATCTTCGCCCTTCAATACTGGGGACAAGCCAAATATTACTCGGCGCAGCAATATTGGATTAATGCCTTGGAGCAATCGGCTTTGGTCGATGACATTGAGATTCAGATTGAATCCCTGATTGGTCTTGGCAATGTTTGGCGCATCACCAACGAACACAAACTTGCCGCATCGACTCATGAGCTTGCAGTTAAAGTGGCAAACAACGTCCGAATTGCATGGTTAGAAGGTAAAGCTCGCATTCTG
>NZ_JAWOWJ010001012.1:0-549 GCF_033340495.1 Vibrio sp. 1249-1 | reverse complement strand
TTACTTAAATCAATCTCCTTGTTTAGTTGTGCGATGCCGACGTTGGGCGTGGTTTTCTTAGTCATTATGCTTCTCCATTTTGGGATTTTTGAAAGTGCTCACGAAGCTTGTGAAGTCGTTTTGTACAGATTTGCGCTTTTTGTTTGATGGTGAGGATTTCATGCCGCACTTCGCGGATCAGTGCGAAGGCATCTTCTGTGTACTCAATAAGCTCGGATTCCCATTCCGAGTTTGCTTTTAGAAAGCGGCTAGGTGGGTAACGAAAGCCTTTGCCTTTGGCTAAATGCTTTGAGCGAACACGCTGTTCTTTGTTGTTTCGCTGTGACATTTGATTAGCACTGAGATACCAGTTGTAGTACCAAGCCGCTTCAAAGCGATGGTTGCGAATCCGAACCCGACAGCCGTAGCGGCCAGGTGAGGTTTCCTTATGGGCTCTATGGGTTCGCCAAAACTGGTTAGCGTAGTAACTGGCTAAAAACTCCAGTAGATAGGGTTCCTGCATTGCAAAGTTTTCGATATCAGCGAGGGCTTTGAGCGATTGTGATAGAG
>NZ_JAWOWJ010001011.1:0-549 GCF_033340495.1 Vibrio sp. 1249-1 | reverse complement strand
TGGCAGTCTTACTGCTTTGACTTCTCTGAGAACTTTGATGCCTTCTGGGCGGACTTTCCATTATCTCAACACACTTGGGTCAGAAAACTTTATAAAGTATTGAGCACAGATACAAGTGTATCTACAGCTCTACTTTACGGAAGTTTGGGCGCTAATCAGTTAACAAAGCGCTCCGATATCGATTTATTTATTCAGTCATCGATTTCGGTTCAGAGTTGGCATGAAAGACTCCTCAGATTGTTCGGTGCACAATTGGCTCATACCGATATTTTGGGGTCGAAAATCACTCTTAGAACACAAGAGCGTTTGCTTATAGAAATCGTTATAGGCCAATCGCTGTCTGACATTTCTCTTTATTATCGCGAGTCACAAATCTACAACGTTCACTTCACTATTTTAAAGGGTGAGCTTGGCCTTGCAGAACAATTAGACGCCGTTACCAAAACACATACAAGCGAGCGAAAGCAAGCCAAAGAGTTGGCCGCTCAGGTTTACTTTTTGTTTTGCTCCTTACCGAACCTTATCACTAACAACGACAGTTACAAGTAC
>NZ_JAWOWJ010001010.1:0-549 GCF_033340495.1 Vibrio sp. 1249-1 | reverse complement strand
AATTGAAATCACCGTTAGAGACCACTGAGCGAATTTCAGCGTGCTCGTCAATTCATCCACAGCGACGGTTGTCGTTTTGTTTGAATCATCAACCAATTTGTTTACGGTGCCATTCAGCTCCGAAAACAATTCCAGTGTCTTTTGCATCAGTTGTTGAGATTGTTCGTTATTCTCATACTGCTGCATCAAAATAGTGAACACGACCTGACGCTTACCGAGCTCTGTTAGTAGTTGGCTCATTTGTTTAGAGCGAGTGGGATCTTCTACGGCAAGAACACGGCGCTTCATGATTTTGAGATTACTTTCAAAATCACTTTGCACCTGCTGGATTCGCTCAATATTGGTTAATGTGCGAGCCTCTTCAATTTGATTCAGCATTTTAAAAGCTAATAAGTGCAGCTCATGCAATCGCTCCGTCAGATCTAGATCCACTTCCACCAGCGCATCTAGTGCCTGATAAACTTGCGATTTTTTATTCGATTCTAATAAGTCATAGATATGTGTGACGTTAGCAACGGCAATGGTGCTCGTGTTCTGAACTTGCGTCCG
>NZ_JAWOWJ010001009.1:0-549 GCF_033340495.1 Vibrio sp. 1249-1 | reverse complement strand
TAAACGCGATCTTTTCAGGCTGAGTAACCACATACTCCAATACCTGATCGTACAAGCCAATGTCTGCATAAGTTTGTAATGAGATTTTTCCCATCGCAAACATCAACTTGGAGACAACATCGGTCGTGACCAATGGCCCATCTTCTCTCAATAAAGGATCCACAGCATACTCCTTCACTAAGTCGTCTTGGACGAACACACTCGGAAGTAATGCTTTTAACTTGAGGTTAATTATTTTGTTAGAAACCTGAAGAAACGCAGTGGCATTTTCACACTCATCCAATTTCTCCAGTAATTCATCTTCACGTGACAACGTCTTATGACCTCTCCATTATGTGGCAGCGCAAAGGCTACCACACATGTTCGTTGCAACTAAACCGTTAAGCTCACGTCATAAAACTCAAGTAACGCTTTTTCTGCATGCGCGTTCCACACATAGTTGTTCGCGCACAAAATCGCATCGAGTTCCGCAAAGAACGGGTCTTGGTCTGCCAGCGATAAAAAGTCATCAATCGCCGTCAATGGCAGGTCAATATGTGGGTAAATCAA
>NZ_JAWOWJ010001008.1:0-550 GCF_033340495.1 Vibrio sp. 1249-1 | reverse complement strand
CAATCTCATCCAACAAAACAACGGAATGAGGATGCTTAATAACGGCATCGGTTAACAAGCCACCTTGATCATAACCAACATAACCTGGAGGAGCACCAATTAAGCGGCTCACAGAGTGACGCTCACCATACTCAGACATATCAAAACGAAGCAGTTCAATACCAAGCAGTTTCGATAGCTGAACAGTTACTTCGGTTTTACCCACACCAGTAGGCCCTGCAAACAAGAACGAACCCACAGGCTTGTTATCTACACCCAAACCAGCACGAGATAGTTTGATAGCCTCCGAAAGCGCATCAATAGCGTTGTCTTGACCAAAGACTAGCATCTTCATTTTGCCATCAAGATTCTTCAAGATGTCTTTGGCAGATGAAGACACCGACTTCTCTGGAAGTCGAGCCATTTGTGCAACCATGGCTTCAATATCAGCCACGCCAACCGTCTTCTTACGACGACTTGCTGGAGCTAATCGACTACGAGCACCGGCTTCATCAATAACGTCAATCGCTTTTTCAGGTAGATGACGTTCGTTGATGTACTTCGCAGACAG
>NZ_JAWOWJ010001007.1:0-550 GCF_033340495.1 Vibrio sp. 1249-1 | reverse complement strand
CAAAAACTAGATCGCACACATTAGGCGCTTTGGATGACCCCCCTAGCATTCGTAGCGCTTAACGAACGATAATTGATTGATAAATAAGACAAACCGGACTGTATTGGCAGTCCGGTTTTTTTATGTCTCTTGTCATACAGATTTCAGTGCTGGGTCAGGGCGTGTTGCCATATCGAAAGCATCTCTTCACTAAACAAGTAAAAGCGCATGTCGAGTGCCGCGTATTCCGGTCTTTGACAAACGGCCATCGCGACTTCTGCTGCTTCTTGAGGTGGGTAACCATACACTCCGCAAGAAATCGCAGGCAGCGCCACACTTTGGCAGTGGTTGGCGAGCGCGAGATCCAGCGAACGTTGATATGCAGATTCCAACACCGCTTTTGGATCGGCGAATTTATCGTAAATCGGGCCAACGGCATGAATGACGTAACGCGCGAGTAAATTGCCAGCCTCAGTAATGCGGGCGTCACCAAACGGGCATCGAATACCGACGACATCATCAACGGCATAACACGCAGTGATACGCGCAGGCCCTGCTGGGCGAAGCATGG
>NZ_JAWOWJ010001006.1:0-550 GCF_033340495.1 Vibrio sp. 1249-1 | reverse complement strand
GGGGAGTGAGCCAAAGCATGAAATTTTACCGCCGTATCGAGCCGATTAAGGCCATGACATTCGATCTGGATGACACGCTGTATGACAACCATCCAGTGATTGTCCGTATGGAGCGCGAGTTACTGACCTGGTTGCAACAAACGCATCCTGCAGTGGCGCACATGGAAAAGGCCGACTGGTTGCAGGTAAAAAAACATGTTCTCCAGCAAAGTCCTGATCTCAAAAGCGATGTGACGCTTTGGCGCCTAGTGCAGCTCAAGCATGCTTTTCTATCCGTTGGCTACGATGAAGCGCAAGCTCAAGTTGCAGCGGAAGAGGGCGTGCAACTGGCGTTGGAATGGCGCAGTCAGTTTGACGTGCCGCAGCAAAGTCTCGATGTATTGGCGGAGTTGGGAGAACGCATTCCTCTGGTGGCGATCACCAATGGTAATGTCGACTTAGATAAAATCGGTTTGACGCCATACTTCCAATGCGTATTAAAAGCGGGCCCTGACGGTCTCGCCAAGCCTGCTGCCGATTTGTTTGTCAAAGCGCAGCAGTTCCTCGATTT
>NZ_JAWOWJ010001005.1:0-550 GCF_033340495.1 Vibrio sp. 1249-1 | reverse complement strand
TGTGACACAATTATAATAGAAAGTTGATCAATATCGGCTTCATTTAAAAATGAAGCGCTACTATATGCAGCATTGCATTGGTTCGGCTGGGTAAAAAATGGTTAAGCGTTTAGCGCGTTTTCTCACTCTTGTGTTGTGCATAGGCACGGTTGCCGTACAAGCAGAGGAAACAAATTGGGAGCTCAAACGAGTTCTCGTGCTTCACTCCTATGATCCGTCTTATCAATGGACTAATGACATTCAGGCGGGAATCGAAAAGGGATTCAAGCAAACTGACGGCGAAGTCAAACTATCCATTGAATATTTGGACGCGAAGCGTGTTCATTCCGAAGGCTATTTGCAACAAATGGCGAGTTATCTTCGGTTTAAATATCGAGCTTATGAATTTGATGGTGTGATTATCTCTGACGACGCAGCCATGCGTTTCGTCAGAAATTATTTTCAGAACCCCAAGCGCAATGTTCCTATGGTCGCGATTGGGATTAATGATAAAGGCTCTTCTCTCGATAAAGTAAGTACAAATGGCAGTGTGATTTACGAAGAAGATCGC
>NZ_JAWOWJ010001004.1:0-551 GCF_033340495.1 Vibrio sp. 1249-1 | reverse complement strand
CCTTTATTAATTTTCATTTTGTTCTGCTATGCCAACCAAACGGAAGTAGCTTCGTTTTGCGTCTCCGTCGGAGATTAGTTCCGCCAGTAATTCAGGCAGAGGCATTCCACACCAACGAATAATTTGTTCGATGGAGTAAGAAACTGGTGAGTGAGGCTCGCTTTCTCTAAAAAAGTCCGCCACATGTTGCAACTGTTGAATAGCTTGTTCTCGAGATTGCATGTTTGTAACTAATAACGCAGATGAGTTGTGAGTAACTGCTTGTTGACTCGCTTCTTCCAACTCTTCATCACCATTTTCGTCAGAAATGGAGACTTCATCCTTATCCTTAAAACGGTTACCCAACAAGTGCTTAAGTGCCGCGTGTATTGATTCAATTCTTTTTGAAATATATGAGCTAGGCGTTACATCCCCTACAGCGTCATCAAGTCGCTGACTGAACTCATTAAAAGCACCTGTAGCGAACTCGAGATCTGCAATCAGAGACTGGTAAAACTCATCTGACGTTGATTTCACCGTGTCAGTGATACGCGACAATTCAATTGCGCCTT
>NZ_JAWOWJ010001003.1:0-551 GCF_033340495.1 Vibrio sp. 1249-1 | reverse complement strand
AATGCACTTTTGACGTTCTTCAATCGTTGTGCCTGCTGTTAAGGCGATGATAGGACGGTCGAAGCCTTTTTGTCGCAAGTGAGCCGTTGCTTCGTAACCATCCATTTCCGGCATTCGACAATCCATAAATATCAATTCGTAATCTTTGTTTTTAACCGCTTCTAGCGCTTCCAAACCATTGGCTTTTAAATCAGGAGTAATGTCGAGCTTTTTCAGCATCTGCGTCACAATGACTTGGTTCATTCGGATATCATCCACCACCAATATCGAGCGCCCAGCTAAGTCGCTTCGTTCGACAACAGCCAACTCCCCCGACGCTGCGCCTTGAGCTTGCCCCTCTTTTAATGGGATGGAGACTTTAAAGGTTGTACCTTTGCGCTCTTCACTTTCGAAACTGATCTCACCTTGCATTAAATCCACGAGGTTCTTACAAATCGCTAAGCCCAAACCTGAGCCTTCAAAACTGCGTTTTGCCGAGCGGTAAACTTGTACAAAAGGGTCAAACAACGAACTTTGCGCCGATAACGGTATCCCAATCCCGGTATCTTCCA
>NZ_JAWOWJ010001002.1:0-551 GCF_033340495.1 Vibrio sp. 1249-1 | reverse complement strand
TTGTCAGTATGAAGAGCTCTCAGAGCGTACTGACGAGCAGAAAGCGAGGATGTTAGAGTCTGCAAGGCTAGCACTGGATTATTGGAAAATAGCGGGCGGTTGGATGCAGGAAGAGCGCGCAGAATATCGTTTGGCGATGAGCTTGCTGAAAGCCGATGCACCTAAAGAAGCCAAAGTGCATGCTGAACGATGTGAAGCCATTTGTCTGCAAAACGGCGGCGATGCGTTTGAGCTTTTTTATGCGCATGACTTATTGATGCAAGTGCATTTTCAACTTAGCCAGCAATGCAAAAAACAATTGGATGCGCAGGTGCAGCAATACTGCACAACCAGCGAACTGGCGTAGGTTTACCGCCACAGCAAAAAGCCCCGAGCTAATGGCTAGGGGTTTTTTGGCTGTCTAAACACTTTCGTATTTCTAGGTGTTGATTATGCCGTTTGCGGTTTTGGCTGGTATCGTCCAGGTTTGTGGTTCATCGCTAAAATCAAGTTGGTCGCAATGGCACCAAGAACGGAGAGAGCGATAAGGTGCACATCCACAATAAACAGTG
>NZ_JAWOWJ010001001.1:0-551 GCF_033340495.1 Vibrio sp. 1249-1 | reverse complement strand
TTTACGGCCCGGGAAAAACGCAAAGCATCACTAACTCCGCCATTATCGATAATCTACTTAACCAAAAGAGCGCAAAAGTGTTTTTACGTGATGACACCAAACGCAGCTTAATTTATACGCCAGACGCAAGCCGAGCGATGGCGCTAATTGGGAATACGCCCGATGCTTACGGACAAACTTGGCATTTGCCTTGCGATGATCGTCGACTGACGTATCGGGAGTTTATCACTGTTGCAGCAAAGGTTTTTAACGTTCAACCGAAATACAAAGTCATCAAGCGCTGGCAATTGTGGTTAGCTGGGCGATTTAAACAAACCATTCGAGATGCAGCCGAGCTTTTGCCTCGCTACGAATCTGACAACCTTTTTGTTTCAGATAAGTTTCAGACTCGTTTTCTAGATTTTCAAATCACCACATTCGAGCAAGGCTTGACCACAATTCAACAAGAAAAAGCCAATGACCAGAAACCTCTTTAAGCAGGCATTGATAGGAGCTTTTTGATGAAAGATAACACACCGGCATCATCCCCAGAGCGTTGGATCATATACGGA
>NZ_JAWOWJ010001000.1:0-551 GCF_033340495.1 Vibrio sp. 1249-1 | reverse complement strand
ACTCTTTACTCAAGTACCCTTCGCTCGCTTTGTGACATTTTTTTCACAATTGCATAGGAATAAAAACAAGGAGGGAACAGATGAGTTCATCTGCTTCAATTAAACAAAACTCACCTAAGAAGCCGTTGTTTACGCGCTTTTTGGATACTGTCGAATATTTGGGGAACCTGTTGCCCCACCCGATCACACTATTTGCCATTTTCTGTTTAGCCATTTTGGTGATGTCGGGTATAGCTGGTTACTTCGAAGTATCGGTTGTCGATCCTCGTCCTGAGGGAGCAAAAGGTCGTGCTGCAGACGGCATGATTCAAGTGGTCAGCTTACTTAACGCTGACGGCCTAGAGCTTATTGTTACCAATCTAGTGAAAAACTTTGTTGGTTTCGCACCGTTAGGCACGGTATTGGTTGCGATGCTTGGTGTTGCAATTGCGGAATACTCGGGCTTACTTTCAGCAGCAATGCGTGGCCTAGTAATGGGCGCGTCACAACGTATGGTGACGGTTACGGTTGTTTTTGCTGGTATCATTTCAAACACAGCTTCTGAGCTTGGC
>NZ_JAWOWJ010000999.1:0-551 GCF_033340495.1 Vibrio sp. 1249-1 | reverse complement strand
CATGTCCTTTAGACAAATATGTCGGGCAAAGAGCTTCTCTTACGGTTTGCGACTCAATAATGTAATTCTCAAAGTTTGTTAGTGCGGTGTTAGCACACCTTTGTGTAGCAACCTCTTTCGCCAAAGCGAAGTTGGTATTATTTGGTCTGTCCAAGGTGTAGAGCAACGCATTTGCGACGTTTTCATCCGCACAGTAGTTCTCAGCTTGCTGCACTGCTGCTGCAAAAAAAGGAACCGACAGTGACTTCGAGACATTCTGGAAAACTTTGGTTCCTTCTTCGTAACTCACCTCAGCGCTTGGTGCCAAGGTATTAAGAAGCTGACCATAATTTTCCACACATCCCTCTATCGCATATTGAATACATGGTTGTGCTGCAGGCACCAGCTCTTTCGAGAACTGCTGAGTAAAACTCTTAGATTGAGAGAGAAATGGGTAAGATAGGATTAACTGCTGACCCAGACCAATCGCATCATCTTTTGCTCCAGATGCAACATAGTGTTCAAACGCTCCCAACGCCGCATTTTGAACTAGGCTTTCCCACTCGCTATTA
>NZ_JAWOWJ010000998.1:0-551 GCF_033340495.1 Vibrio sp. 1249-1 | reverse complement strand
CCTTAATGCTTGTTTTAGCAGGACTTTACAGTGTAAAGAATACGCCTGTTGACGCAATTCCGGATCTTTCTGATGTTCAGGTGATCATCAAAACCAGCTACCCGGGTCAAGCACCGCAAGTGGTGGAAGATCAAGTCACTTATCCGCTAACCACCGCGATGCTCGCCGTACCGGGTGCAGAAACCGTTCGTGGGTATTCGTTCTTCGGGGATTCGTACGTTTACATCATTTTCAACGATGATACCGACATGTACTGGGCACGTTCACGTGTTTTGGAATACCTAAGCCAAGTTGCACCTAAATTACCACCAAGTGCAAAACCAACCTTAGGCCCAGATGCAACGGGTGTGGGCTGGGTCTACAGCTATGTATTGCAAGACAAAACGGGTCAACATGACCTTGCCGAGCTGCGCAGTTTGCAAGATTGGTTCTTAAAGTACGAACTGCAAACCGTCGATGGCGTTTCTGAAGTCGCAACCGTAGGCGGTATGGTTAAGCAGTATCAAGTCCAGATTGATCCGGCGAAGCTACGTGCTTACAACTTAACGCTG
>NZ_JAWOWJ010000997.1:0-552 GCF_033340495.1 Vibrio sp. 1249-1 | reverse complement strand
ACGTATTCGGTAAAGAGAAGTAATTTAAAACTTCGAATAAATTGAAATAGTAAGAGCGGCAATAGCGGCTCTTTTTTATAGCGCATTGGTCAGTACTGGCTGTGGTGTTTCAACGGCAATTGCGGCTATCTCTTCCAAAACCTCCGGATTCGCAATTGCGCCGATATTTTTAACTGTCTGACCATTTACGGCCTGCTTTACTGCCAGTTCAACCGTTTTGCCGGAACGCGTTCGTGGAATATCACTGAGTGCGAAGATCTTGCGCGGGACATGTCGCGGTGAGCACTTCGTTTTCAACGTTTGGCGGATCAAGTCAGTCAGTTGTGGCGTTAACTCAACACTTTGGCTTAATTTGACGAATAACCAGATCTCTTCAGATTGCTGGCTCAACTTACCGACGGCAATCGAATCTTCGATACCCGATAGCGCGTTCACTTGTTGATAGATTTCTGCTGTGCCAATACGTACTCCGCCGGGATTGAGCGTTGCGTCACTTCGGCCGTAGAAGATAAAGCCGCCGTTTGCGGTTTGCATGACGTCATCACCGTGGTG
>NZ_JAWOWJ010000996.1:0-552 GCF_033340495.1 Vibrio sp. 1249-1 | reverse complement strand
TTTTGCATCGCTGGCTGGCTAGTCTACTTCTCTTTTTCTCCTGTTCGACAATAGCTTGTCAGCTCACTGCGTCAACACCTTCAATCCAGTTTGGTAGCGTTTCCTCATTTACGGTGTCGAGCACTCAGCAACAAAGTTCAGCTCAGCCTCATGCCGGGATAACGTGTGACTTTTCGACACTTGTGTCGTTGTTGAGTGGCGACTATGTGTCTGTCATATTTACCAGCCTCAATGGTGGGCAGATGACCACCCAAGGAGATGCCAGTTCGATAATTAACTATCAGATCTTTGGCGATTCAAGCCTTTCAGAAGAGTATGTTTTTGGCCAATTGCACACCTTCACAGACACCGACTTGTTAGATTTGTTGGGGCTGTTTGGAGACCAAGTTGAGTTCCCTCTTTATGCTCGGACGGGAGCTGGAAGTAACCTTTCGGCCGGAACTTATACAGACCAAATTATGGCGTCTTGGGATTGGAATTACTGCAAGGGCGTAGGTCTACCAGGAGTATGTATTATTCGGAATGAGGGGAGTGCTCAAAGTACTATTACGG
>NZ_JAWOWJ010000995.1:0-552 GCF_033340495.1 Vibrio sp. 1249-1 | reverse complement strand
CAGAACATCTGCTTTGTTGCTTAGTGAACGGGCGAAGCCGTCTGAGTAGCCGATAGGCAGGTTAGCCAGGATAGAGTCACGCTCTAAAACTTTAGTGCTGCCGTAGCCGATTGTGCTGCCTGCAGGGAAGAAGTGCAGTGATGCTACGCGTGTTTTGAAAGACACGATGCGCTCGTAAGGTAGGGTTGCAGGGTAGTCACCGTACAGCATGCCGCCAGGACGAACCATATCCAGATGTGCTTCAGGCAGATTTAGCGTGATGTAAGAGTTAGCCACGTGCAGTGTGATGTCTTTACGTTTCAGACCTGCGCTGTCCATTAGCCACTTTGTTTCTACTTTGAAACGGTCAACCTTGCGGCGGATTTCATCAAGACCTTCATTCGGGAAGTGGGTCATCATACCTACGATTTTTAGGTTAGGATCGCTTGCGATTTCCACACCTTCAACCTGACCTTCATACGTTGTCAGATCCAGTCCATTACGACCCATGCCTGAAGTATTCAGAGCAAGGTGAACAGGAATAACGGTATTGTAGTTTTATGCAATCTCGAT
>NZ_JAWOWJ010000994.1:0-552 GCF_033340495.1 Vibrio sp. 1249-1 | reverse complement strand
TCGAAAACAGTTTATTATCGCTTTTGTGTGAAGAAATCAGCAAATGTGAAACCGACTTTTCGCGGCCAAACAGTGGCATAACAAGTGCCGTGTTACTCGATCTCATGCGTTCATACAGAGCTTTGATTGAACCTTTTGAAGACGGTTTTTCGTCGAGCCTTTCAGAGAGTTCGTCGAGCACCAAAACCGAATCATTGCTGTGTAAATAATCTTCGTAGAAGGTTTCGGTGTAGTTACTGGTTACGAGCTGAAGCTTGTCATTGGGTATGTTGAGTAATGTGCTCAACTGATGCACGGCATCGTCGATTGAGCGCTTAAACTCTTCTTCTAACGCTAAGATCTGCTGAACTGGTGTTTGTCGATTGCCGTATATAAAGAACGATGCGATTCGGCTAACGCGTTTGTAGACCAAGTGCCAGGTGATGCCAATCAAGGCGCAAATCGGAATTGAGATGAGCCATTGATTGTCTTCAGACATTGGAATAAATACCGCACCTAATGGCAGAACGAAAATGGTGCACACAAAAAGCACACTGATCGTCAGATAAGCAA
>NZ_JAWOWJ010000993.1:0-553 GCF_033340495.1 Vibrio sp. 1249-1 | reverse complement strand
TGAGCCTCAATTTACACCAGCCGTTGTCGAGAGTGTGATGCGTGGCAGCAATGTGGCCAAAGGCGAGCTTGACCCATTAGGCAGCACTATCAAAGTGGAGCCAGGCAGTTACTTTAACTTGTTAGGCAACATGGCTGACAGCTTTGAGCAATGTTTGGCTAAATAAGGGTAATTAGTTGTAGTTTTGCGGATGAAATGTCTCTTTTACGTGATCTAGCAGTAAGAATTACAACCTTTGGCAAGACGAACCTTTTCTATAAAAGGAATTGAGATATCATTATCAATAATTAGCGGCTCAAAATAACCCTACTCACAAGAGCTACGGAAGGCCTATAGGGAGTTGAGTTGATATAAATTGATATATAAGGTTTTCGTCTTGCTTCGCCAACTTGTCCTGATTTTCTGGGGACTCTTCATATCATCTCACGCATTTGCGCTGAACAATGCAAATGCCATCTTTTACCCTTTGCCTACTCAGGTTAAGGGCACTTTTATTGCTGCGAAAAAATTGTTCTTGGGCGAGCAAGGTGGGCTATGGATTCATGATGTACAT
>NZ_JAWOWJ010000992.1:0-553 GCF_033340495.1 Vibrio sp. 1249-1 | reverse complement strand
TATGAGTGACTAGATAGGATAGAAGAACAACGATACCAAAGTGCTGTAAATTGTCACTAAATAACTGATAGTAATGGGAATTGTGATATATTGCGATCACGTAACCTTTGACCGATCATAAACATCGTTGGGTAAGATTCAAAAATCTATACTTAGAGATCAAGGAAAACAACGATGTCCTAGTCTCATCGAATCCCTTTCGATTCAGCCCCCTAAGGTCTACGAGCGATCTCTAAAAGCAAATTTCTATGGTCTAGGAGTGATCCTCTCCTGATGGATGTGACCATAACCTATTGTATTTAAATTATTATTTCTTAAAAAGGATCTTGGTCTACGTGCGATATCAAGAAGCAATTTTCTGTGGTCTACGAGCGATCGTATCCATAAAAGCCGAGGTGCGGGAGCGAGCAGAACGAGATACGTGAGTGGTTAGATGAAATAGAAGAACAACGATGCCAAAGTACTGCGAATGGTCATTAACTCGCTGATAGTAATAGAAATTGTGATGTGTTGCGATGACGTAACCTTTGACCGATCATAAACATCGTTGGGT
>NZ_JAWOWJ010000991.1:0-553 GCF_033340495.1 Vibrio sp. 1249-1 | reverse complement strand
AAGACTGACATTTTTAGATTAATTGTGTCTTTTTATAAAACTTTAATTGCAATGTGATGTTTGTCACATAAAATGCGCAACCACTGCAAAGGGGTGTCTATCGTCCCGAAATAATTCATGTGCAGATTGATACAGCAATGTCTGCACAGAACATAATTTATAAGGAACCTTGTCAGTGAAAATGTCAGTTCGTAAAAAGTTATATGCGAGCTTTGGTGCCATTTTGGCAACAATGTTGGTGATGATCGCGATTATTACGTTTGAAGTGATTAATTCACATAAAGTGGCACAAGAAGTCAGAACAGACGACGTCCCAGAGACCATTGGATACATGGCTTTGATCGATGAAGCTGGGGATATTTATCGAGATGCTGTCGGTATGATCATCAATACCAGTGGTGCACAACGTGAATATCAATCGAACAAGAAAGAGTTTGCCTCTGCGTTGGCTGATGTAAAACGTCTTGAAACCGCTGGTGGAGAAGACTATCGCAATATCTAAAAAATTGAGCAGCTTATGGCGAATTTTACGTCGAGCTTTGAGAGCCAAATT
>NZ_JAWOWJ010000990.1:0-553 GCF_033340495.1 Vibrio sp. 1249-1 | reverse complement strand
ATCTCAAAATGGTGGGGCGCAAAAGTTCTTAGTGGACTTGGTGCTCGAGCATAATCCCGAGTATGAAATCAAGATCCTCGTGTTGTGTGCTGAGAACGACTATTTGGAACAACTCTCCGCACAGGGAATCCAATGCTTTAACTGGCAGACACTGTCTCTATCGGAAAAATGGTCACTACTACGCTGGCCAGATCTCGTTCACGGACACCTGTATCCATCTATTTACCTAGCGCTGCTTTCGATCGGGAAAAAACGCATTCAAACAGAACACTGCTCTTACAACCGACGCAGAGATTACCCTCTGTTTAAGTTCATAGAATATGTCCTCTATTGGGGTCACCACTATACCGTTAGCATCAGTGAAAAAGTTCAAGAAGAATTGGTGAAGTTCATGCCTCGGTACCAACACAAGTATCGAGTTGTACATAACGGCGTCGACTTAAATCGCTTTCCGATGACGGCCAAACAAGCCCACGATCTCAGCGAGAAAGCAACCATCAACATTGGCATGGTTGGCCGACTACATGAACACAAAGATCACGAAACGTTAATT
>NZ_JAWOWJ010000989.1:0-553 GCF_033340495.1 Vibrio sp. 1249-1 | reverse complement strand
AAGCTATCTCTGAATGATTCTGTTATTTCGAACGGGCGAATTAAAGGCGTCGGGATCAATATTGATATATTTCCTATTGATAGCCTTGGTAAAGAGAAGGGGGCAGCAAAGTTACGCTTTTCATTAATGAAAGCGATCAACTTTTTCGCTCGTATTCAACGTTCGAGACATGATAGGGCAAACCCAATAGTAAATATCGCATTCCGGTTGTTTCAAAAGTGTTTAAAGCTTTTGCCTAAAAAATGGTTTCTATCAGCAATCAAAGGGTTGTGTTCAACATGCTCAGTTAATGATGATGGTTATGCCGTGAGCATTGGCAGCAGTTACCTTGCTAAAGAGTTTACGGAGTCATCGCTTTATCATGATTATACTTCGTGCCCATTTGAAGATCGTCAATATAAATGCATCGCTAGATACGATGATTACCTATCCATGATTTATGGTGACTACATGCAGTTGCCAAAAGAACAGGATAGAGAAAACCACGATAACGTAGGTTTTATCAAAGAGCACTTGCTTCCTATGTAGTCTCGTTATGCCTAGCTTCTCTACA
>NZ_JAWOWJ010000988.1:0-554 GCF_033340495.1 Vibrio sp. 1249-1 | reverse complement strand
CATCACGATACTCGTTCACCAACTGCGTTGCAGTTTCAATATCCGACTCATTCTTATCAATCAGAACATCGGCGTACAGTTTACGAGGAGTTGGGTGCTTTTTGATTTTTTGGTACATCAACGGCTGAGTCGCGTTCGGTTCATCCGCTTCGTTGTGACCATGACGACGGTAACAAACCAAATCAATCACGACATCACGCTTGAACTCGTTGCGGTAATCCAGTGCAAGGCGAGTAACAAAAGCAACCGCTTCTGGATCATCGGCGTTAACGTGGAAAATCGGTGCCTGAACCATCTTAGCGATGTCAGTACAATACATGGTTGAACGAGTGTCACGCGGGTTAGACGTTGTAAAGCCAACCTGGTTGTTTACAACAATACGAACCGTACCGCCAACGCAGAAACCACGAGCAAGTGACATGTTGAACGTTTCAGCCACTACACCTTGGCCAGCAATCGCAGAGTCACCATGAATAGTGATAGGAAGAACTTTGCTGCCGTGGTTGTCACCCAAACGGTCTTGACGTGCACGCACGGAACCGATAACCACTGGG
>NZ_JAWOWJ010000987.1:0-554 GCF_033340495.1 Vibrio sp. 1249-1 | reverse complement strand
GTTTGTGTGAGTGGTCGCTGAACGAATCTGTCGCATTGGATAACTACCAAGATTGTGCCGATACCGGCGGCTTCATCATCATCGATCGTCTAACCAATGTAACAGTAGGTGCCGGCATGGTGAAAGAAAGTTTGGCGGCTGTTGAGCGTGGTCTTGCGGATGTTTCAGCGTTCGAACTTGAACTCAATGCTTTGGTTCGTAAGCACTTCCCGCATTGGGAAGCTAAAGACCTAAGCCAGTTACTCAAGAAGTAATGGCAGTAAACCTAGGGACGTTATTAGTGTCTAGGTTCACAGCCTAACCGAGTGCGAAATGCGGTTAGGCTGCCTCTAATACCGGAATGTTCAGTGAAGCCCAAGACAACTGAGCATTCTGGCACTCTTTTTCGCTTTGCTTTGCTCTGGTTACTTGTTTTATCGCTCTACACACTGTCGTTGTGTTGCGGTTTGTTTCGCTCGTTTCGGGCTGTTTGGTAAGGAAAGGCTATGTGGGAACAAGGGTTTGTATTAGCGATTTTGCTTGGCATTATCACTTGTTTGCTTGTGACTAAGATT
>NZ_JAWOWJ010000986.1:0-554 GCF_033340495.1 Vibrio sp. 1249-1 | reverse complement strand
AACCATTTGAAAGATGTCGCTCGTATTGAATTAGGTGCCGAAACCTACTCACTTCGTTCACTACTTGATAACCAAGACGCAGTTGCCATTCCAATCTTCCAAGCTTCTGGCTCAAACGCGATTCAGATCTCTGATGACGTAAGAGCGAAAATGGAAGAGCTGTCAGCTAGCTTCCCTCAAGGTGTGAGCTACGAGATTGTTTACGACCCAACGGTATTCGTTCGTGGTTCTATTGAAGCGGTAGTGCAGACACTGCTTGAAGCGGTATTACTTGTTGTACTAGTTATTGTTCTGTTCCTGCAAACTTGGCGCGCATCGATCATCCCATTAGTTGCGGTTCCGGTTTCATTAGTTGGTACGTTCGCCTTCATGTACTTAATGGGCTTCTCTTTAAATGCTCTGTCACTGTTTGGCTTAGTACTCGCTATCGGTATCGTTGTTGATGATGCGATCGTGGTGGTCGAAAACGTCGAGCGAAACATCGAAGAAGGTCTTGCTCCTATTGCGGCGACAGAAAAAGCGATGCGAGAGGTTACAGGCCCAATTGTTGCGAC
>NZ_JAWOWJ010000985.1:0-554 GCF_033340495.1 Vibrio sp. 1249-1 | reverse complement strand
ATAACAGCGGCAAGGACAAAGATGAAGAAGGCGGTGATGCTCTTCCTCCTCTGCCGAAGGACAAGGAATGGAAGAACGTCCGGGCTGACAGTTTGATTTTTGCTGTCAACGTTAACCTGGATGGCGAGACCAAACGTGGAGTCATCATGACCGACCGTGTTGCTCTGGTTCCGTCTACTGTCTGGGTTAAAACGCTCGATGGCGAAGGCAAGGAAAAGCATGTTCATGTGCCTGTGTCAGACATTGAACTCCTGAGTGTCGAAGGCTAATAAAGGAGGCCCAGCCAGAGAGGTTGGGCCTGTCAAGAACAGGTGAATATGAAGATCTCACAGGACATGAAAAGAAAATTTGCTTTGGTGAATGCCCTGTCTAAAACGGAGAAGCCAAGTCTCCAAGACCTTCACAAGGCAACAAATATTCCTGAATCAACGATCAAGAGACAGTTGTCTGCCCTGCGTGATGAGTTCGGAATGAATATCTTGTTCGTCAGGGAGTCTACCGGCGAACGAGGTGCCACCGGCTACTACATGCTGACAGACTGGGGGATCTTAGAC
>NZ_JAWOWJ010000984.1:0-555 GCF_033340495.1 Vibrio sp. 1249-1 | reverse complement strand
ATCTACAACGCGATCCGCCGCGATGCGTTGCTAGAAAACGTAACGGTTCGTAGCGACGGCTCTATCGATTTTGATGACGGCTCTAAGACAGAAAACACACGTGTTTCTTACCCTATCTACCACATCGAAAACATCGTTAAGCCAGTATCAAAAGGCGGTCACGCAAACAAAGTGATCTTCCTATCGGCAGACGCATTTGGCGTGCTACCGCCAGTGTCTAAGTTGACTCCAGAGCAAACCAAATACCACTTCCTATCTGGCTTTACTGCAAAACTGGCTGGCACAGAGCGAGGCATTACTGAACCAACACCAACATTCTCTGCATGTTTTGGCGCAGCGTTCCTAACACTTCACCCAACTAAATACGCAGAAGTACTGGTAAAACGTATGGAAGCCGCAGGTGCAGAAGCATACCTAGTGAACACTGGCTGGAACGGCACAGGTAAACGTATCTCTATCCAAGATACGCGCGGCATCATTGATGCGATCCTAGATGGCTCGATTGAAGATGCGCCAACTAAGCACATTCCAATCTTCAACCTTGAAGTACCGACT
>NZ_JAWOWJ010000983.1:0-555 GCF_033340495.1 Vibrio sp. 1249-1 | reverse complement strand
CGCGATGATGTAGTAAGCAAAAATAACCACAACCATTGTTGTCATGCTTACGTTTAGGCTGGTTTGATCATTGATTAGGTTTGTGATCATGCCCGCTGGCGCTGATACGAATACCACACCAACAAGAAGCAACAGGACAATGGCAAAGATATTCATAAAGTGTTTTGCGCCATTACCTAGGTAGCGACCAGTAATCGTTGGCACTGATGCACCGCCGTTACGCACTGAAAGCATGCCTGAGAAGTAATCGTGTACGGCACCTGCAAAGATACAACCTACAACAATCCAAAGCATTGCGGCTGGGCCGTAAAGTGCACCCATGATTGGGCCAAAGATAGGACCTACACCAGCGATGTTAAGTAGCTGAACTAGGTAAACCTTCTTTGTTGACATTGGAACAAAGTCAACACCATCCGTTTTGGTGTGTGCAGGGGTTTGGCGTTTCTCATTGATGCCGAAAATTTTCTCAACGAAAGCGCCGTAGATGAAGTATCCGCCGATGAGGGCAGCGACACAAGTTAGAAACCACATCATAGCAATTGTCCTTGGTTGGGT
>NZ_JAWOWJ010000982.1:0-555 GCF_033340495.1 Vibrio sp. 1249-1 | reverse complement strand
GCAGGCGTTGCCATTGGTAATACCACGCGCCACAACGTTTCAAATTGCGTCGCGCCAAGCGCCAAAGAACCGTGGCGTACTGAGCTCGGAATACGTGTTAAGCCTTCCTCTGTCGTAACAATAACCACGGGCAGTGTTAATACTGCTAGCGTCAAAGCCGACCACAACAAACCCGGCGTACCGAAAGTTGGCGCAGGCAATCGCTCGGCATAAAACACGTTATCGATGGAGGCTCCGATGGTATAGACAAAGAAACCCAACCCGAACACGCCATACACGATCGAAGGAACCCCCGCCAAGTTGATGACCGCAATTCGAATAATTCGCGTAAATGCGTTGTTCTTCGCGTATTCATGCAAGTAAATCGCAGCAACCACCCCAAGCGGCATCACGATAATCGACATGATAAGCACCAAGAAAACGGTTCCGAATATTGCAGGAAAAACGCCGCCCTCAGAGTTCGATTCTCTTGGATCTTCGGATAAGAATTTCCAGACCTGTTTACCCCAATGCATCACTTTGTCAGGTAACGACATTTGGTTTGGGTACCAGTAG
>NZ_JAWOWJ010000981.1:0-556 GCF_033340495.1 Vibrio sp. 1249-1 | reverse complement strand
TCTGTTTTTCCGTAGTTCATGCAGAGAGAAAGCCAGCCCTAAAGCCATCCAAGAAAACAATAGAGCAAACAACAACGTCTCTTGTGCAAGATAGGCACCTTCAAATTCGATCTTATCAATCACAATTTTGTGCTGACCAAGCGCAGCACCCGAACCAGTGGCAATATCAATACGCGTAATGTTCGAAAACTCTGGCGCAGAATGTTCAATATCGACCTTGTTATCCGCAAGCCACCAGGTCATTACCTGTAAGTTCTTAATCGGAATCTCGATGGTTTCACTAAAATTCGATGGAGAAAACTGCATGCCATTGTATTTGATGGTGTATTCATCATTCGGATCTGAATAGGCCGAATTGAAGTTACGCAGGTACAGGCGCAAGTTTTTGCTTGGGCTTTGCCCCTCTCCCGCCGTTTCATAACGAATTTTAAGACGAACGGTATGGTAACTGGAAAGATCCAAACCTTTAGTCGCTTGCTTCACATCGGTGTAAACGGAGATACCGCAATAAGGCCACGCGTACTTACTTTCTTTTAGGTCACAGTTGAGAACCAAA
>NZ_JAWOWJ010000980.1:0-556 GCF_033340495.1 Vibrio sp. 1249-1 | reverse complement strand
CTTCAATGCCTGATTTCACAAACAAGTTTGCTGCGGTGACTGAAGGGCCAACAATCTCGTAGGCGAACAAACACAACAACATACCGACGATACCCAACGAGAAGTTGTTGACCACCATTTCAAAACCAGAAGGTATGCGGTGTTGAATACGTTTATCCACTTGCACCACAATCCAAGCGCTCAGTGGACCCATGATCATTGCGCCAACAAACATCGGTATATCAGCCCCGACAATCACGCCCATCGTACCGATAGCCCCCGCTACCGCGCCGCGTTTTTCACCAACAATCTGACCACCGGTGTAACCAATCAAAAGTGGCAGCAAGTAAGTGATCATTGGCCCCACGAGTTCGCCAAAGGCTTCGTTTGGCATCCAACCCGTGGGAATAAAGAGTGCAGTAATAAAGCCCCAAGCGATAAAGGCTCCGATATTTGGCAGCACCATGGCGGTCAAATGACCTCCGAAGGCTTGCACATTGGCTCGCATGTTTGCTTTCACGTTATGTTCCTTTTAGTATGCTTTTATTATGTCTAGCACTTGTTCTTTGGAAGAGGC
>NZ_JAWOWJ010000979.1:0-556 GCF_033340495.1 Vibrio sp. 1249-1 | reverse complement strand
TCCCAAATTACCACCCCGCTTAGCGCTACGAGGAAAGCCTCATGAAGCTAGCCACCTTACAAAATCAGTTTGCGAAAGCGCTTCACTATCAGGCATTGGGCGATGACTGTAATATTGCAAGCGGTCAGTTTACCGCTGACGAGCGCATGCAGATCTATCGCAACAACTTTATCATCAGCTTGAGCGAAGTCCTCTCTGCTACTTATCCGATGGTTGAAGCGTTACTAGGGGAAACGTGCTTTGCCCAAATAGCACGCCAACATGTTTTAACGCACCCACTCCAAGAAGGCAGTGTTATTCACTACGGAAAAGACTTTCATCACACTGTGATGTTGTTTGGTCAGGTCATGGCTCAAGCGCCATACAGCCCAGAAGTCGCACTCTTTGAATGGAACATCGACCTTGCTCGCCAAGCTCGTTATGAGCATCAAGCAGACACAGCCGTGCAACCGCTGACTGAATTACCACACGTACCAGAGTCGCAACATTCTCATTTAGTTTTCCACCTTCGTCCTGGGTGTAAGTGCTTTGATGCTCATTACGCGGTGTTTGATTT
>NZ_JAWOWJ010000978.1:0-556 GCF_033340495.1 Vibrio sp. 1249-1 | reverse complement strand
TCACTAAGCTCATACTTCCTCTTCCATATTCAATAATTCAACACGACTTTTAATATGATCTCGATAGAGAAACCCTGTGAGTACCGCGCTAACGATACCAAAGAAAATACTGAGATATATCATTGTATTACTCGATGAATGAATACCAGCGCCCATCAATGCGAAGATGATAATTTGAGGCAAGTATCCCAACAGACTGGCGGAGATAAAGGCAAAGAACGGCACTCGGACACTACCCGATAAAACGTTGGTCACGACGTTATTCCCAATCGGAAACAAACGTAGCAAAAGGATTTTGTAAAACGGCTTACGACTCGCAAATGAATTAAAACGCGTCATTTTTTTCGGGAACCTTCGATATAGCCAATTTCCGATGAGAAAGCGCGCGCAGGCGTAGTTAAATGACGCCCCAAAAACACAAGCAAATAAGGTGATAAACACGCCTAATTGGACGTGGTATAAATAGCCGAGTACCAATCCGATGGCTTGCTTTGGTCCACTCAACGACAAAAACACCACACTGAATGTGAAGATGACCACATGCCCTAAAGCCCCG
>NZ_JAWOWJ010000977.1:0-557 GCF_033340495.1 Vibrio sp. 1249-1 | reverse complement strand
TCGTTCTCGGCATAAACCGAGAACGTTGAGAATTCTATTTATGAATAGTAGTTTCTAATGAAACCCAGTGTCTTTTCACACTCGTCGCGGTTACCAACACTGATACGCACGCAGTTTTCAATTGGTGAGTTACGTAGAATGATTCCGGTATCCCACGCCGCTTTAAACAGCGCACCACCATCTGGGAATTTAACCAATAGATAATTGCCCCACCCTTCGAAAACTTGCAATCCTGGAATCATCGACAAACCAACCTGCAGATAAGCGCGGTTTGCATTAAGGTCGAGGACTTGGAATTTCGCTCGAGCCAAACCTGCTTCTGACAAGGCTTGAACCGCAATTTCAGCAACAGGCACTGGTACTGGGTACGGCGCGATGACTTTAAGTAGGACGTTGATTAGCTCCTCGTTTGCAAGCGTGAAACCACAACGTAAGCCTGCAAGCGCAAACGCTTTTGATCCCGTACGTAGAATCGCAAGATTTGGATACTGAGCTAACAAATCCACCGTTGACGCCTCAGGGCAAAAATCGATGTACGCTTCGTCCATGACCACGAT
>NZ_JAWOWJ010000976.1:0-557 GCF_033340495.1 Vibrio sp. 1249-1 | reverse complement strand
ACGAATAAAGAATGGTGGCAACGTGTTCTAGACGGTTCTTATAGCTTAGAGCGTCTTGGTCAATAATTTTAGAATAAGGTAAGAAAATGAAAGGCATTATCCTTGCTGGTGGATCTGGAACGCGTCTATATCCAATTACTCGTGGGGTCTCAAAGCAACTGCTTCCGGTCTATGACAAACCAATGATTTATTACCCGCTATCAGTTTTAATGTTATCGGGAATTCGAGAAATATTAATTATCACTACTCCTGAAGACCAAGAAGGATTTATGCGTTTACTTGGTGATGGATCTGATTTTGGTATTGCTTTGACCTATGCAGTTCAAGAAAAACCAGAGGGATTAGCACAAGCATTTATTATTGGCGAAGAGTTTATCGGAAATGATTCGGTTTGCTTGGTGTTAGGCGACAATATCTTCTATGGTCAATCTTTCTCTCAGACATTACGAAGTGCCGCTAACCAAACATCTGGAGCGACTGTCTTTGGTTATCAAGTAAAAGATCCGGAACGTTTTGGGGTTGTTGAGTTTGATGCAAATATGAAAGCGCTTTCTATT
>NZ_JAWOWJ010000975.1:0-558 GCF_033340495.1 Vibrio sp. 1249-1 | reverse complement strand
GCCTTCGACGGTAAGCAGTCGAATGCCCGGAATACCGTCTTCATAAAGCCCTTTGTTCTCAACGACGATCTCCCACAGGTACTCATCCCCGTCGCGATAAAGGTTTCTCACCACATCAATGTGCTCTGCCGACAGGCCTTTTTGCTTATCACCTTTATGCTTGGTAATCGCATTGCCTTGTTGGTCGAACTCGATGTGCGTGCCGTTATCGGTGGTCACCTTGAATGAGAAGCCTTGGCGAGTGCGTGTTTTGAATTGGAACGCCACTTGGTTGATCTGCTTAAGCGTTCGGTTACGAGACAAGCCATATAGCTCATCCACTTCGTAGCCTTTATCCATTCTCGACATCACTACAGGTTGACCTTGCAGTTTACCCGTCACATCTTTGAGCTGAGTTTCTACGCCATCTTGGATAATGAAGGTCGAGTTCGGAACGTAATCACCTAGCGCAAGGTCAATGTCGATGAGAACATCGTCCGCGGTTGCATCTGCTTGGAAACCATCACCATTGTGGTCTTCGAACACCTTACCGATGATAGAAGCGGTATCGAATACTTT
>NZ_JAWOWJ010000974.1:0-558 GCF_033340495.1 Vibrio sp. 1249-1 | reverse complement strand
ATAACGCCCAATTAAGGGGTGAGTAACGCAACACCAATGTCACCGCAAACCACCTTAATCACTAAAATTAACGCATAGTAAAAATGCCACGCGTTACGAATCCCTCTTGAATTGTTTGTTAGTACGCTACCCTTGAAGCCTTTGGTACACGCCAAGATGTTGAAATATAGCACGAAATTCATGAATTAAAACGCTGAAACCAAACGGACAACTACAAAACTGGAAACCAACTTCAAAACGCAAGTTGGGTAGAAGAAAAATACACAAAACCGCCTTCATTCCACCGCTTTCAAATTAACAAAGAATACGATCACCGAACTCAACCACAGCGACAATGAAACTACATTTTTGATGGTAAAATCAACAACATCAAAGAAGCCACAACAAAGAAATAGCCAAAAAGTTAGAAACCGTAAACGGTAAATTCACAGCGAACACTCCGCATATAGTGCCACCGGAGCGGACGTGAGAGGCACATTTAGTCAGGTGTAAATTTGGGAAAAGAAACCAATAAACATCAAGACGTTTGACCTTTGATCCCAACCCAGTGCTAACGCC
>NZ_JAWOWJ010000973.1:0-559 GCF_033340495.1 Vibrio sp. 1249-1 | reverse complement strand
TAAGCTTGGCCAGTTTCACCTTTTCTAGATCGGTATAAGGCGTAGCATCTATCAAATAGTGGTATCCCGTCGGCTTTTCATCTTTCTTCGGCCGACCACGACCTGAATAAATTGGCTCTTTAACGATGGTTGATTGCGCGAAGCCAAGCAAATGACACTGGTTGGCGAAGTCGCTCATTGCTTGCTCGGCATCCACTGCGCAAGCAAACCGCTTTTTCTTTAGTTGTCCCAGCGCTTTCAGCTCTTTGGTGATATTTTTGTCTAAGTTCTTATAAAACGTTACCTGTTCTCGCTTGGTTGTTTGTTCACTATGAATCAACAGCCACTTCTGAGATACCGAGCCATAATCAGCGTCAACCCAACAACCCGAGTAGCCATTGCCGATATGGCTCAGCTGCTCTGGCTCAAGGTTCATTAAGGCCTCTTTGGCTGATTTAATGGTCATTGGAACACGCGTAATAAACTTCTGTTGTTGCTCATCCAGTGAACGAATGCCACGGAAAAGCCAGCTACCGCCTGAAGTAGAACAACAGGTGATGCCGCAATCTATGACCTTATC
>NZ_JAWOWJ010000972.1:0-559 GCF_033340495.1 Vibrio sp. 1249-1 | reverse complement strand
CTGACCACGAAGCTCTTTGTCGGAATCGTGCTCTTTACGGGTAAGTGAGTCACCGATAACCGCAGTTAACAAGGTATCAATACAACCGAGCGTACCTAATACCAATGCATCGATGACCATTTCAACGAACATATCGGGGTCGATATGTGGCGCGACCAAAGATGGCAGGCCAGCCGGAATTTCCCCGATACGGCGGATATCTTCCGTATCAAACAACATCACCGACAATAAGGTAACTGCAACCAGTGCCACCAATTGGGCGGGTACATATTTGCGATACTTCTTTGGGAAAAAGAACAGAATGCCTAATGTCAGCAAGCCAAGGAAAAGCTCGTTAAATTTTAGATTAGAAATGGTTTCAGGCAGCGCTGACAATGTCCCTAGCACTCCTCCCGTAGGCGCAGCATGCCCTAGTAGTGGCGACAATTGAAGAATGATGAGTATGACACCAATACCCGACATAAAGCCGGAGATCACGCTGTAAGGCATTAAGGGGACGTATTTACCCATCTTCAGCGTTCCAAGCAAGCTCTGAAATGCCCCCGCCATCATGACAACA
>NZ_JAWOWJ010000971.1:0-559 GCF_033340495.1 Vibrio sp. 1249-1 | reverse complement strand
GAAAAATACGGGGGTTTCAGCGTTCCTGGTAGCCATGCTGGTGGTGGCCCCTCAGGTATGGGCAGAAACCTTTACTGCGAAGGTTGTGGGGGTGTCTGACGGTGATACGGTCAAGGTCCTGACTGAACAAAGCTGTGACTCCGGGAAAGATTGCCGGAGCGGCAAAATCCAGTACCGGGTAAGGCTGGCGGAAATCGACACCCCAGAGAAGAAACAACCCTACGGCTCAAAGGCGAAACAGGCGTTGTCCGATCTGGTGTTTGGTCGAATGATTAAAGTCGAGCAAATCGACAAAGACCGTTATGGCCGTCTGGTCGCCAACCTTTATGTCGATGGCAAATGGGTCAATGCCGAAATGGTCCGTTCTGGGAGTGCGTGGGTGTACCGGCAGTACGCCAAAACACCGGAGCTGTTCAAGCTGGAGGCCGAAGCCAAAGCCGATAAGCGAGGTCTCTGGGCATTACCGGAATCGGAGAGAACTCCCCCTTGGGAGTGGCGAAGAAAGCACTAACCACACCCCAGAGTATGCAGGTGTAAACAGTAACCAAGAAAACAAACA
>NZ_JAWOWJ010000970.1:0-559 GCF_033340495.1 Vibrio sp. 1249-1 | reverse complement strand
ATCGACCATAACAAAACGCCAAGGCGATACGAACTTCCCTTTATTCACGTAATCCGTTGCTCGACTTATCATGGTTGGGAAATCGACTTGATTGCTCTCTTTGAGCATTTTTTGCCATGCAGAAAAACACGGCCAACACAGTGCTAATTCGCTATTGAGGCGCGTATAGTCTTGGTGATCCACCAACTTCTCTTGCACTTGCTTTTTCGTTAAACCAACAGCAGCTAAATGCGACAATTGAGAATCCAACCAAGCAATCAGCTTCGGATTTTCCGAATGGCTACCCAGCTCATCATCACCTTTCGGATAAGCAATAGGCCATTTATCTAAATGCTTTTGCCAACGTTTGAAATTTGTTGGTGTCATCCAGTGCTTTTTCAACCAGTCGACACACCAAGCCGTGCGTTGGTTATCGTCTAATGCAAGAGGGCTGATTTCGACAGGCTGCTGCTCGACTTGATTAAGAATGTACAAGCCGAGTTGATGAAAGGTATTGACTCTTACGCCTTCTGCCGCCAAACCGCCTTTATCAACCAAACGCTCTTTCATTTCTTTCGCG
>NZ_JAWOWJ010000969.1:0-559 GCF_033340495.1 Vibrio sp. 1249-1 | reverse complement strand
CACCGAAACGGCTGACGGTGTGCAAGTTGCAACAACGTCGCTTCGTGGTACTGGTGGTAGCGGTGCACGTGACGGTTTCATTTTTGCACTTACTTTGATTCCTACCGTTATGTTCGCACTGGGTATGATCAATGTACTTGAGCACTATGGCGCACTAGAAGCGGCACGCAAACTGTTAACGCCGCTTCTTCGTCCAATTATGGGGATTCCGGGTAACTCTGGTTTGGCTCTTATCGCTTCGCTGCAAAGTACCGACGCGGGCGCGGCGATGACTCGTCAGCTTAAAGATGAAGGCCATCTCACCAAACGCGAAACCGATGTGTTCACTATGTTCCAGTTCACCGCTGGTGCCACTATTGTTAACTTTTTCTCCTCAGGGGCGGTGCTGTTTACGCTGACGATGGCGGATGGCTCGCTTGCCGTAACGTCTTCTATTGGTTTGGCGGTTGTGGTGATGTTCTTGTTTAAAATCGTGGGTGCGAACTTATTCCGCATCTACCTAAACATCACAGAAGGTAAAGAAGACAAGCAAGAGCAAAGCAAATCTGAGAACTTAAAA
>NZ_JAWOWJ010000968.1:0-560 GCF_033340495.1 Vibrio sp. 1249-1 | reverse complement strand
GATGCTGTACAGTTGCAGCGCCGCTGGCATGCCTAAGCGCTTTCTCAATCGATTGGTAAAATGCATCGAAAGATCTTTGAGCAGCTGGTCTCCGACTCGATACCCATACTTTTCATTGATGTGGCTGAAATTAAGCAGCTTCAGCGTTAACAAATGCTCGTCACAATCGATGTGACTTAAGCGCTCTTGCAGCGCCACGCGATTTTGCAGCCCCGTGCGACTGTCACGACGGTAGCTTTCTTGTAACTTGCGAGTTTGACGATCAAGTTGATAACCCATGTGAGCGTTCATATGATTCAAATCGCCAATCGCATTGCGTATTAAGCTAAACAGCGGTGAAATCGAAGCGCTCACTTGCGGTTTAGGCAAATTCAGCGATTGCACCTCATCGCCTTCGCGCATCGCAAGGTAAGTCAAACTGTGGTGAAGAATTTCTGGCTGGCCAATGTCACCATGTATTTCACCCATGCAGTAGCTGCCAAAGGTCGCGGCAATATCCATAAACGCCTGCACTTCATCGCTGCTATCAATAAAATCCAACCGCGAGGCACAGTTGTAAA
>NZ_JAWOWJ010000967.1:0-560 GCF_033340495.1 Vibrio sp. 1249-1 | reverse complement strand
GACCATGTATCTTGGTCAGCTTTGTTTAGCTCTTCAGCAACGTAGTTAACTGCAGCAGAGAAGTTGTCCATGTTGAAACGAACAGCTGCGCCCATTACTTGGTAGTCATCACCAGCAAGGTTACGGTTTTCTTGATCTTGGTAAGAAGCACCAACTGTGAACATATCGTTGATTGCGTATTGCGCAGATAGACCGAATGCAGTGTCGATTTTCTCGTCTTGATCTAGGTATGCATCAGCGATAACTGTTAGCTTGTCGAAGCTACCTTTAACTGAAACAGCGTGACCTGCACTTTCTTTTGATTTTACGAAATCATCAACGTAACCAAGACCTTCGTTAGTGTTGTCGATAGTGATTGCGTCTAGAGAGTCACCGAAATCACCAACTTCACCGAAAGCCACACCCCAGTTGTCACCGAAGTAAGCACCGAAGTAAAGATCGTCTGTACGTACACGAGCGTGATCAGAGCTGTTATCTTTATCGAAGAATTCACCGTTTTCTAGTTCAAATGAACCGAATACCTTAACGTCTTGGTTTAGTTTGTGTTCAGCATCGACTTG
>NZ_JAWOWJ010000966.1:0-560 GCF_033340495.1 Vibrio sp. 1249-1 | reverse complement strand
AGGTGGTGCCGCTGACCCGTTCTCCGCTATCGACTTATCTGGTGTGGCAACCAAAATCGGCGCGGCAGGTCTGGTGATTGTCGGCATTACTATGGCTTACAAATCCATCACTCTTGCTAAGCGTGCTGTGAAACTGGCTTAAGTTTATGTTGGCCATTCTTCACGATGTCATTCTCATCGTCTTTGTGCTTTTGGGTGGCATGGCTGGATTTGTGGCCTCTCAAAACTTTAGGGGATAGGGGGCTTCGGTCCCCTTTTTTAATGAGGTTTATACATGAGTATTAAACAAAGCATTGCGGCACTGGTGATACTTTTGAGTGTTTCGTTTAGTGCTTTTTCTGCAAAGGACTATGACAAAACAAAACTTTATCGTGTTACTGGGCTTTCTGGTCAATATAGTTGGCCTTCCGAATACTGCGGTTTATCTGTTGGTCAAGTTACTAATATCACTCCTTGTCTTGGTGTTAGGTTTACATCTACTACTGATATGAAGGAGTACACGGTTAGTTCGGTCTGGGTTGATAATGGTTACCTTGTTGCGTCGTCGGGAGGTCGTTATT
>NZ_JAWOWJ010000965.1:0-560 GCF_033340495.1 Vibrio sp. 1249-1 | reverse complement strand
CAAAGCAGGTATGTCATTAGAGCTTGAAGATGTGGTCGTTGACCAAGCGCTACCACCAGGCTTTGATGATTCAGGCAGTGTTGATGAATTTATGGCTCGTTTGCCAGAAGCGGACGCGTACTTCAAAGAGTTATCAGCGAAAGCGGCAGAAGAAGGCAAAGTGCTACGTTATGTTGGTGAAATTAATGATGGCAAGTGCACTGTGAGCATGGCCGCTGTCGATGAAAATGATCCAATGTTCAAAATTAAAGACGGTGAAAACGCGTTGGCGTTTTATAGTCGCTACTACCAGCCAATTCCTTTAGTGCTGCGTGGTTACGGTGCCGGTACAGAAGTGACGGCAGCAGGCGTATTCTCGGATGTAATGCGTACTTTAGGTTGGAAACTAGGGGTATAACAAGAATGAGTGCAAGTGATATGGGCGTGGTGGTTTATGCCCCAGCTTCAATTGGTAATGTTAGCGTAGGTTTTGACGTGCTGGGGGCGGCAGTGTCCCCAGTTGACGGCACTTTGTTGGGTGACCGAGTTCAAGTAAAAGCAGGGACTGAGCCGTTCAGTCT
>NZ_JAWOWJ010000964.1:0-560 GCF_033340495.1 Vibrio sp. 1249-1 | reverse complement strand
TGATCACGACTGCCATGTCTTCTGGCATAGAGACTGCTTCAGTTTCAAGGCTACGGCAATCTAATAGCATCGCATGATTTTCACGCCCTTCCGCTGAAATCATTTGATCCATGATGCCGCAGTTGCAACCGACGAATTCGTTCTCTGCTTGCTGACCGTTTAACGCGATTTCGGCTTGGCTGATTTCAAGGTTGAACAGCACTTTAAACGTTTGACCGATGACAACTTCAAGCGCCGCAGACGAGCTTAAACCCGCACCTTGCGGTACATTTCCGCTGACTGATATATCAGCGCCAGTGAAATAGTAACCACGATCAAGCAAGCACTTCACCACACCACGAATATAGTTCACCCACATTTTGTCTGCTTGAAAAGTGATATCCTGGCTAATATCGAATTCATCCACAGCATTGCCGTAATCAAAAGACACCACACGGACTAGATTGTCGTCACGCTTTGCGGCAGCAACGACAGTTTGGTAGTTAATAGCACACGGCAGGACAAAACCGTCATTGTAGTCAGTGTGCTCACCAATCAGATTGACGCGACCCGGCGCTTGG
>NZ_JAWOWJ010000963.1:0-560 GCF_033340495.1 Vibrio sp. 1249-1 | reverse complement strand
CATTCAAGGTTCTAGGGCCATCGGTAGGTAAATCCCATTTCAAACCTTTGTTGATATCGCGGATATTGGTGCTGCCTTCAATTAAGAAACTACCATCGCCTTGTGGGCTGATTTCATCAGACAAACTAGGAGAAATAGACGTTGTGAACTCACCAATGATCTCTTCTAGGATGTCTTCAAGAGTGATTAGACCGATGATATCACCGTACTCGTCTACGATCAGACCGATGCGCTGCTTGTTGCGCTGGAACTTCAACATTTGTACGTTCAGTGGCGTACCTTCGGGAATGTAATACACTTCATCTGCCGCGCGCAGTAACGTCTCTTTGTTGAACTCGTTCTTTTCTAGCATCAAACGGTACGCTTCACGTAAACGCAGCATACCAACCACTTCATCGATTTGGTCGCGATAAAAAACGATTCGACCGTGTGGCGAGTGTGTTAACTGACGAACAATGGATTTCCAGTCGTCGTTAATATCGATACCCGTAATCTCATTACGTGGCACCATAATGTCATTTACAGTAACGTGTTCGAGATCGAGAATAGACACCAACATG
>NZ_JAWOWJ010000962.1:0-561 GCF_033340495.1 Vibrio sp. 1249-1 | reverse complement strand
TGGTCGGTTGGTCATCGAAGATAGTCACTGGGAGCACCGCAGAGCTGGTGTCACCATCAAAGTCCGTCGCGATGATTGGGAAGTTCAGCGTTAGCTCGTCGCTATTAATAGCGTGATCGATTGGGCCTTCCAACGTGAAGTTGTAAGAGCCATCCACATTCACTACCAACGTAAATACTGGATTGCCATCTGCCGTCGCACTGTAAGTGAAGCTGCCGTCAGCATTTGCCGTTTCTACGAGTACAACCGCTTCGCCGTGCGATGTTAATCCTGCTACAGGGTTCGTCGAGCCGTCGAGTTGATAACTCACCACTCGATCAGAGCCTTCTGTTGTAGTGAACTTACCGTCAATAGAAACAACGCCATCTTGAGCAGAGCCAATACTCGTTAAATCGTCTTCATCCACTGTAATGGCATCGACGTTTGTGATGGTCGGTTGGTCATCGACGATAGTCACTGGGATCACCGCGGAGCTGGTGTCACCATCAAAATCCGTTGCGATGATTGGGAAGTTCAGCGTTAGCTCGTCGCTATTAATAGCGTGATCGATTGGGCCTTCCA
>NZ_JAWOWJ010000961.1:0-561 GCF_033340495.1 Vibrio sp. 1249-1 | reverse complement strand
CACCTTCTTTAATCACCACAAAGGTTGGCACGTGCAGTACAACATCGTCTCTCGTGAAACCTTGCTGGCAGCGAAGAAGAACCCTGAGCAATATCGTGACCTTGTCGTGCGAGTTGCGGGCTATTCAGCCTTCTTTACCGCGCTATCACCAGACGCCCAGGATGACATCATCGCCCGTACCGAACACGAGTTGTGATGATCTCAACCCCAGTTAATGCAGAAGGCACCGATTGGTGCCTTTTTGTTTACTCTTCAATGGTTATGTCACTAGAGCCGGGAAGCTGCGACACAAAACTGGAGCCCATGAGCTTAGATGGGGTGTATACACCGGCTTCAGGCTTCGTATGTAGCAGGTGTTCTACAATCGCCAGAGATCCCGTTACGGTTAAGCTATAGCCATTGGCCGTTTGTACTCGTGCTGTTTTGCTTTGTCCGAGCTTGTTGCTTGCTTTACCCCATACGTATGTGGGTAATTGGTTTCTTTGCTCCTCATTCGGTCCTTTTACGGTTCTTTCAATACGGCTTTTTATGAGGCTTTGTACCCAGGTTATGCCGAGAAGG
>NZ_JAWOWJ010000960.1:0-561 GCF_033340495.1 Vibrio sp. 1249-1 | reverse complement strand
CTCTGTCTTTGAAGTACTTCATCAATGGGTTTACATCCGCGGCAAGAATAAACCAGCGTTTAAACTCTTTTTGGCACAGCTTCTTTGCTTCTCGAATAAACAAATGCCTTGATTCACGCTGACTTCGTTGCGGCATCACAATGTAGGCAAACAGTTTATACAACCACATATAAGGCAAGATATGTTTACAGAAGTTACCCAACTTAACCAAAATCTGCGAACGCGTATTCAAGCGTGTCACCGCACCGCCTAAAACCATCGAACGAACTCTTTCAGAAGACAACTCCGCTAAATTTCGAACAATGATCGTACCCAACGACATGCCAACAAAGTGCGCCG
The DNA here is from genome assembly GCF_033340495.1 of Vibrio sp. 1249-1. Taxonomy (NCBI): domain Bacteria; kingdom Pseudomonadati; phylum Pseudomonadota; class Gammaproteobacteria; order Vibrionales; family Vibrionaceae; genus Vibrio; species Vibrio sp. 1249-1. The sequence continues at coordinate 222 of NZ_JAWOWJ010000960.1, read as the reverse complement.
ACTGGATTTTTAGGTGATCCAGCACTTTTAATATATCTTGCGTCACTTCCGTGAAGGTGTAACGACTAGTTATCAACTCTTTCAAAAGCTGATTGGATTTTCCATGTCCTCGTAAGTCGATCAGCAACAAATTAAAGTGCTGCTTATATGCTTTAATTTGTTTAAACCATATCGAAGAACTGCCACCAGCACCATGCACGAAAACAACCCACTCATTACTAG
>NZ_JAWOWJ010000959.1:0-561 GCF_033340495.1 Vibrio sp. 1249-1 | reverse complement strand
GGGCGCAAGTCAGTGGTGGCGGCAATATTTATGGTAACCCAGATTTGGATCCGGAAACTTCACTGAACAAAGAAATCAGTGTGCTTTACCAAGGTGATTCTGGTCTTGATGTGACGTTAACCGCCTTCCACAATGAGTTTAAAGATAAGATCACTCGCGTGGTGTGCCCAGATACAATTTGTACGGATGGCCCAAACCAATGGGGGGCGGATCCTACTTACCGCATTAATGTGGATGAAGCTGTTACTCAGGGTGTAGAAGCAACGTTGGCGAAACCACTAACCGAGACTATCTACTTAAGCTCAAGCTATACCTTTACCGACTCGGAGCAAAAAACGGGTGAATACAAAGGCATGCCACTTCAGCAACTTCCAAAGCATCTGTTTAATGTTGATGTCACTTGGCAAACAACAGACAACCTAGAGAGTTGGACGAAAGTGACCTACCGAGGCAAAGAAATGGATCCGGTCACTGGCCCATCACGCAACAGCATCGTTGAACCTGCTTATACGTTTGTAGATGCCGGCGTAACGTATCAGTTGACGGATAACACCAAGATCA
>NZ_JAWOWJ010000958.1:0-561 GCF_033340495.1 Vibrio sp. 1249-1 | reverse complement strand
AAGTCCGTCAGTTGTACGAGGTGAATCTAGCCCCAATTGAAGACATGCTCAATGCGGCGACGGCAGAAGGCCGCCAAAGCACACATGATGCGCTTCTCCAATTGACCGATTCATTCAACGATATCGAGAACACCATTTACGCGCTAGGTACGCTTGCGGCGATCGCAACAGTGTTCATTGCATACTTGTTGTCTAATTCAATCACAGGGCGTTTGACTGCACTGGATACTTTGGCACAACGTGTGGCGGAAGGCGATTTGACAGCTTCTCCTATCAAAGACGAATCGGGTGATGAGCTTTCTAACTTAGCGACCTCTTTAAACAAAATGCAGGCATCTCTAACGGGGTTGATTGGCTCTATTTCAGTCGTGTCTGAAGAAGTTAAGTCGGTCACGAGTGAGCTGTCTGTTGTTAGCCAAGACATTGTTTCTGGTGCGAGTAGCCAAGCCGACAAAGCGAACCTCATCGCAACGGCAGCAGAAGAGCTGAGTTTGACCATTTCACAAGTGGCGGAACAAGGTGCGTCTACGTTTGAAGAAGCTCGTAAATCAGAAGCCACAG
>NZ_JAWOWJ010000957.1:0-561 GCF_033340495.1 Vibrio sp. 1249-1 | reverse complement strand
CCCAAGGCTGACTGCCAAAGTAACGAATGTTTTTCACGTGAATGCCCGTTTCTTCATGCACTTCGCGCGCGACACAGTCTTCTAAGGTTTCTCCCGCCTCTAAAAAGCCCGCAATCACGGTGTACATGCCATTTCGATGCCTTGGGTGCTGCGCTAGTAAGATCTGATTTTCTTTACGCACAGCAACGATGATGCATGGGAAAATGCGCGGGTAGTGCAAAGTTCGACACTCTCCGCATTGCATGGCAAATTGATTATTATTAAGAAAGTTGCGCCCACCACATTGCGGACAAAAGCGTAAGCTTTGGGTCATGTGCCCATATTGGATAGCCTTGCTCAACAGCATAAATAGCGGTTCAGGGAAATGTAGACAGTCGCGCAATGAAACGAGTGGGAGATCTTGCTCCAAATCTGCAAAATTAATCCACATCACTGGCGAACCAAGATAGTCACCAATTTGCCTCGCATTCTCTTCTGGCAGTGAGAACTGCTCCGCACTACCAAAAGGCACAGCACCATCCACCAGCCAAATTTCACTTCCTGCAACAACACACCAGTGTG
>NZ_JAWOWJ010000956.1:0-562 GCF_033340495.1 Vibrio sp. 1249-1 | reverse complement strand
CATGAATGCGCCGCTTGAGCTTGCCAGTGACATGAACATTGACGAGATGGGCAACAACACGGTGTTTTCTTTGCTGAAAGCGCTCGCGACCACTACACCAACGCTGTTAACTCAGGCGATGATTGTGCTGTTTATGGTGTATTTCATGCTTAATCATGGTCGAAGTCTGTTTCGTAAATCGGTATCGCGTTTGCGTGGTTTTTCGAAACAGCGTCAAGCGGTGGAGTTGGTGCAGGCTCTGCAGAAAGATTTATCGCGCTACATCGGCACCATTACTTTGGTCAATGCGGGTTTAGGCTTGTGTGTAGGGTTGGTGTTTTTTGTCCTCGGCCTTGAAGACCCATTTCTATGGGGTGCGTTTGCGGGGGTAATGAATTTCGCGCCGTATTTGGGACCAGTGATTTCGATGGTGAGCTTTGGTTTTGTCGCGTATTTGCAGCTAGATTCGGTCAGTTTTATGCTGACAGTGGTATCGATATATCTGTTGCTGAATTTAATCGAGAGTCAGTTTGTCACCCCAACTTTGCTAGGGAGGCGGTTTAACCTCAACCCATTAGTCATC
>NZ_JAWOWJ010000955.1:0-562 GCF_033340495.1 Vibrio sp. 1249-1 | reverse complement strand
CAAAGCGGTGAGCTTATTTTCGTTTTGCTCTCGGATAATCGCGTCCAGTGTCGATTTCGCTTCTTTTACGCAAGGGGTAAGTAAGCGAGAACGGCAGCTAAATAAACGTTCATCAAACAACGGAACGTGATGCTCTCCTCGTTGGCGATCCAATGTCGCGGCTTGATTCGCCATGTGTTCTAAACTTTGCGAAAGTTGTTCGATGTTCATGATAAACCTACAAACCAAGCGTCATAAGCCAGCTTAATCGCCAATACGCTCACGACCGTGACAAAAACGGGACGAATGAACTTAGAGCCGAATCGAATTGCAGAATGCGCACCAACAAATGCCCCAGCCATTAAACACACACCCATTGTTAAGCCTAGCACCCAGTTAATGTGACCTAAAATAGCGAAAGTAATAAGTGAGGTAAAATTACTGGTGAAGTTCATTGCTTTGGCTAAACCAGAGGCGAGCAATATATTGAGACGGTACAGCGCCATAGAACTTACAGTCCAAAACGCGCCAGTTCCTGGACCGGCTAATCCATCGTAAAAACCAATCGACAAACCTTGCAGGT
>NZ_JAWOWJ010000954.1:0-562 GCF_033340495.1 Vibrio sp. 1249-1 | reverse complement strand
GAAAAAAAGGTATTGATTGGCTTCATTAGAATGGTACCCATGGGCTGTTAAAGAACTGAGTCAGCCACCCAGCAGCGTTGCTGTCTGCCAACGCGCCGCGACCAGCGTAAGTGATGCGAGCATCCGCAATTCGTTGAGAAGAAACTTGGTTATTGCGAGTGATGTCATCGACGCGAACAATGCCCGTCAAACGGATGAATTCATCACCTTGATTTAGGCGCAGCCACTTTTCGCCACTGATGCGCAATACGCCATTTGGCAACACGTCATGCACCGTGACCGTGATAGCACCTTGGAGCTTGTTGCCTTGCGAGCTAGACGCACTGCCATCGAAGTTTCGGCTGCCGTCAATGCTCACACCAAGTTCATCAAACTTTTTAGTGCCGATGGTTGGCGCAGCAAAGTTCACCGCTGAGCTCTTACCAAATTTGGTTCCGGCTTTTTTGCTTGAAGAAGTCTCTTCAGAAAGCACCACGGTTAGCACATCACCGACTCGGTACGCACGACGATCTTGGAACAGAGTCATCGTGTATTGGTGACGATAAAGGCTACCAGATTGAGC
>NZ_JAWOWJ010000953.1:0-562 GCF_033340495.1 Vibrio sp. 1249-1 | reverse complement strand
TTTTTTGACAATTAAATAAACGAAACTAAGCCACTTAGCTTAAGCCATAAAGCCAAGGTTAGATGTGGTGAAATTACGGATGTTCGGGAATACGTATTCCAGTGCGGCATTGTCACTCACGCCCATCCACTGTGCGAGAGTTGAGCCAACTTGGTCTGCGGCAATAGCCGGAATCAATCGACCTTTTGAGTAATCATCTTGCCCTCCAAGTGTTAACTCTGGCCACGTACCGATCGGCGCACTGCCATTTACCGCACCACCTATCAATAACTGATGACCGCCCCAGCCGTGATCGGTACCGTTACCATTATTGGTCATTCGTCGACCAAAGTCAGACATCGTAAACGTGGTCACGTTTTTACTCATACCGAGCTTATCAACTGCGCGATACATGGCATTTAGGTTGGTGGCGAGATCTTCGAGTAACAAAGGGTGTCGCGCGAGCTGCGAGTCATGTAAGTCGTATCCTGTATGTTTTACAAAGAACACTTGTCGCTGCTGACTAAGCGCACTCTGGCTGGCGATCAATTTGTACACGGTCTGCATTTGTTTGCCGAGCGTA
>NZ_JAWOWJ010000952.1:0-563 GCF_033340495.1 Vibrio sp. 1249-1 | reverse complement strand
GAAGACTCTGTTGTTGCGAACAACGTGAAAGCGGGTGAAGGTTCTTACGGCTACAACGCAGCAACGGGTGAATACGGCGACATGCTAGAGATGGGTATTCTAGACCCAACTAAAGTAACTCGTAGCGCTCTACAATTTGCAGCGTCTGTCGCTGGTCTAATGATCACAACAGAAGCGATGGTAACTGACCTACCACAAAAAGAAAGCGCAGGCATGCCTGACATGGGTGGTATGGGCGGTATGGGTGGCATGGGCATGATGTAATCATCCCGCGCTATTCCAAGCCGAGTAGAACAAAAAGCCGAGGTGTGAACCTCGGCTTTTTTGCGTCTGGTGTTTGCCCACTGTGCATTTTTCAGTGCAGATAAAAGAAGATGTGAATTGTGAGGGATGCGTTCCGGCAGCGTCAGTGGAAAAACAGAAAAATAACTGAGATGAATTTTTTTCTAGGATAGTCAGATTGTTAAATATGACCTATTGCTAACACTTTTTGTGTCCGAATAGCGCAAAATCTGAACATTACACTATGTTGTAAATTACTGCTTACCATCATGGAGATAAAA
>NZ_JAWOWJ010000951.1:0-563 GCF_033340495.1 Vibrio sp. 1249-1 | reverse complement strand
TTGCGCTCACGAATAGCGCGCACATTTCGCGAAAGCCGTCACTTGCTAAAATGTCTTTCTCGATAGGTTCAAATTGACGAATGACATCACCCTGAAATCGGTTGATATCTGAAGACTGTACAAAGCTGTTCTTGTTCAAATCTATCACTTGTCCATCTTCAAAACTCACGACTGAGTAGCGTCGTAATCGATATTGCCCATCAGCGTGCTCAGTATGAGGTAACGCTTCAAATGAAGGCGAAAGTTGCTCAATTGCTGCCATGCTGAGCTGAGTTAAATGTAGAGTGTTCTCACGCGAATGTAACATCATTGACTCCTTTAATGAGGCACATTTAATTAACATTTAATTTACAACATAGATTACGCAAATATTCTGCAATTACCAGCTTTTAACGTTGATAGCTTCAACATAAATAAAAAAACGAGATTAAAGACCGCAAATAAAAGTTAAATTAGGCATATGTTTTAGATTAAAGCTTGCGCAACATTTGAAACTAGATTTCTCTACTGCAAATAGAATTTTATGCTGGATTGAGACAATTTCTATCACGCGATAGTGAGTT
>NZ_JAWOWJ010000950.1:0-563 GCF_033340495.1 Vibrio sp. 1249-1 | reverse complement strand
TATTCTCTGCTTTTGAAGAGCGTAAATCTGAGTACGAAGCTGCCATCTCACTGGGTGCCGCCCCTAAATACGCTTCCTTTCCTTTCGTTCAGGAAGCTCTGAGAAAATCGTTAGCGCCAACGCTAGCCTCAATGACCACGATGGGCCTTGTCACGCTTCCTGGTATGATGACGGGGCAAATCCTAGGGGGCGCAAGCCCATTGGTTGCCATTAAATATCAACTGGTCATCATGCTAGCTATTTTTGTCATGATGAGCGTCTCTGTTGCCATCACACTTGAAATGACATTGAGCTTTGTACAAACAAAAGAAGGCCGTGTTACGGTAAAAGTACGCCCAGTTGATGGAATGAAGCGAGGTCAGTAATTGGCCACATAACCCCCTAATTTTATGAAATTTTCTGGATCTTCAGAGATACTCACGATCTTTGATACAGGTTATCCACAGAAAATGTGGATAAGCCACCAAAAGATATACGCAACCAGAAACATAGCCACATTTCTGAGTCTCCTGTCTTATCAACATGCAATGGTCACATTTTAGTCAACTCAATGACATCTTCGG
>NZ_JAWOWJ010000949.1:0-563 GCF_033340495.1 Vibrio sp. 1249-1 | reverse complement strand
CCGCCATCCATTGAGCGCCACCAGAACGAAGCTCACCAACATTATCCATGTGGTCACGATGCTGGAAATGACCTTTCAACATATAAGTAAGCGTCTCGATGCCGCGATGCGGATGAGGAGGAAAGCCACCAATGTAGTCAGAACGTTGATCGGATTTCAGCTCATCCATCATTAAAAATGGTGAAAAGCTCGTGTTGTTAAAACCTGCAACTCGACGAATTTTAACACCATCACCGTCAGCGGTAGGTTGCGATGGAATCAACTGACGAATTTCTCTGAATGTGCTCATACTTCTTCTCCTCGTTCGCCTTGGTAGCTGTCTGCAAATCGCGTTTCAGCTCATGGCTATCGACATGGTTTTATTTTAGTTTGGAGAAAAATAATCATGAGCAGAGCGATTCGAGCTACTTATTCAAGTTTTTCGAACAATAGGAAATCAAAACCAAGCATCATTGGTCATTTTTCAATCCAGACCAAATCTCCGGCGATTGATGATAAGTTCTCTCTTATCACATCAACGTTTTTGAATTTATTTGAAAATAAATGTAGCTATTTCTTAAACA
>NZ_JAWOWJ010000948.1:0-563 GCF_033340495.1 Vibrio sp. 1249-1 | reverse complement strand
AATTTCCTTAACTTGTACGCGAGCGTCGGCAAGAGGGTATTTCGCACGAATTTCTTGACCGCCACCTTCAGAAGCATTCACATAGCCAAGAATCCAACGGTTCAACCAAGATTCAACGTCTTCTGCTTCCATAAAGCTACCGATCTTGTCTCGAGCCATTACTTTCAAATAATGTGCAAAACGAGAGGTTGCCATCATGTAAGGAAGTCTTGCTGAAATTGCCGCGTTTGCTGCCACTTCTGGAGATTCATGATTTGCTGGTTTTTGACAAGTTTGAGCACCAAAGAACACGGCATAGTTTGTATTTTTGTAGTGACACAACGGTAAGAAACCCAGTTTACCCAATTCCGCTTCACGGCGGTCTGTAATGCCAATTTCCGTTGGGCACTTCATATCTGGGTCACCATCATCACTCATGAAGAAGTGTGTTGGTAGGTTATCAACTCGCCCACCACCCTCTGCGCCACGAATAGCAGTACAGAAACCATACTTAGAAAATGCATCCGTCAGTTTGACGCCAAGCACGTACGATGAGTTCATCCAACAATAATCATTGTGATCAG
>NZ_JAWOWJ010000947.1:0-564 GCF_033340495.1 Vibrio sp. 1249-1 | reverse complement strand
TACGGTCAAGCGCAGGCATTACACGATATTTCGATGCGTATTCCAAAAGGGCGAGTGACAGCATTTATCGGCCCGTCTGGTTGTGGTAAATCGACATTATTACGCTGTATCAATCGTATGAACGACTTGGTGGAAGGATGTAAAGTCACCGGAAAAGTTCGTTTGCACGGTAAGAACGTCTATCACCCGAATGTCGATGTAGCAACGCTTAGGCGTCGCGTTGGAATGGTTTTTCAGCGTCCTAACCCATTTCCTAAGTCGATTTATGAGAATGTGGTTTATGGCTTACGCTTACAAGGTGTCAAGAACAGTCGCACATTAGATGATGCGGTTGAGCGTTCACTTCGCTCTGCTGCGTTGTGGGATGAAGTGAAAGATAGATTGCACGAAAACGCATTTGGACTTTCGGGTGGTCAGCAGCAACGTTTAGTTATTGCGCGTGCTGTAGCAATTGAACCAGAAGTGCTGTTATTGGATGAGCCAACATCGGCACTGGATCCTATATCAACTTTAACTATTGAAGAACTTATCAACGAGCTTAAGACCCAATATACTGTCGTGATC
>NZ_JAWOWJ010000946.1:0-564 GCF_033340495.1 Vibrio sp. 1249-1 | reverse complement strand
AGCGAACATCAGCCGCTAACAAAATCGGGTCTTTCGCGTTTTCTGAAGACTCCAGCATGGTATTCGCAATGGTTCGGATGTCTTTTAGTGGCACCTGATCAAGCAATAGCTGGCGGTACACTTTGAGCTGTTGAGCTGGGTTAAGTGCAGCGGCTAAGGCTTCTGCCAATTTCGGCGCTTGTTGGGTTAAGCGCTGCGTCATCGCTTCTACATCATCGTGTGTAAACAATTCTGCAAGGTTGGTTTTCATGATTTTGCTGATGTGTGTTGCGATCACGGTACCGTCGTCCACGACTTGGTAACCCATGTTGAGTGCCTTCGCCTTGTCTTGATGTTCAATCCAAACCGCAGGAAGTTGGTAAGCAGGATCGCTCCCTAGAATGCCATCGATTTCACCGTAGGTGTCGCCAACGGCAATCGCCATTAAACGCTCTGGTTCGATGAAGCCCTGCTCAATCACTTCACCATTAAGCGAAATGGTGTATTGGTTCGGTTTGAGGCTTAGGTTATCGCGAATGCGAACTTCGGGTAGAAGAAAACCTACCTGTTCTGAGAGGTTACGAC
>NZ_JAWOWJ010000945.1:0-564 GCF_033340495.1 Vibrio sp. 1249-1 | reverse complement strand
ATTACGATTCGTTTTGATGGTCAGTTTGGCGAAGGTACGCTGCATGCGCCGTTGATTGGTGAATTCAACGCAGCCAACTTAATGCTGGCATTTGCGACCTTATTGAGCCTTGGTTTTGATAAGAGCGATTTGCTAGCGACGGCTGCTCAATTGCAGCCGGTGTTAGGCCGAATGGAGCTATTCCAAGCTGAAAATCGCGCTAAAGTTGTGGTCGATTACGCTCACACGCCTGATGCGCTTGAAAAAGCATTACAAGCACTGCGCGTGCATTGTGACGGACAGCTTTGGGCTATTTTCGGTTGTGGTGGCGATCGCGATGCGGGTAAGCGTCCGATGATGGCAGAAATCGCTGAGCGTTTGGGTGACAAAGTCGTCTTGACCGATGATAACCCGCGCAGTGAAGACCCTGTATTCATCGTCAAAGATATGCTTGCTGGCCTATCCAAACCAGCAGAAGCGATTGTCCAGCATGATCGCTTTAAAGCGCTTTCTTACGCGTTAGAAAACGCTGCGCCTCAAGACATTATCTTGCTGGCAGGTAAGGGCCACGAAGACTACCAAATT
>NZ_JAWOWJ010000944.1:0-564 GCF_033340495.1 Vibrio sp. 1249-1 | reverse complement strand
AAGCACCAAAGTTGGCCACGTTCGATACGACGCCTTCGAGAATCATTCCCGGTTCTAGATCTGCAACCGAGTTAACGCCTTCAGCGAAGGTTGCGGTTTTGAACTCCGGACGAGGGTCTCGGCCTGGTTTGTCCAGCTCTTTGATGATATCGGTCACCGTTGGGACACCGAAGTGCTCATCGGTGTAATCCACCGCGTGCAGACCTTTAAGGAACGTCGAATCGCCAATCAGCGCTTTGATGTCTTTACTGTTCTTCTCGGCAATCGCTTTGACTACAGGGTAGGCTTCTGGGTGCACTGCAGAGGCATCCAGTGGGTTTTTACCATCCATAATACGAAGGAAACCCGCACACTGCTCGAACGCCTTAGGACCTAAACGAGGCACTTTCTTCAAAGTTGTACGTGCTTCGAAACGACCGTTTTCATCACGGAAGTCGACAATGTTCTGTGCGATGGTGCTCGACAAGCCTGCAACGCGCGTCAGTAGCGCTGCAGAGGCAGTGTTCACATCAACACCAACCGCGTTTACACAGTCTTCGACAATCGCATCAAGACGTTTTGCCA
>NZ_JAWOWJ010000943.1:0-564 GCF_033340495.1 Vibrio sp. 1249-1 | reverse complement strand
TTTAGCACGCTTTTCAGTTAGCTGTTGGTTGTACTGAGCAGAACCCGTTGTGTCACTGTAACCAGTGATCTCAACTTTAGCTTGTGGGTAAGTGTTCATTAGATCAACTGTACCAGAAAGTGCTGATGCATCTTTCACTTCTGCGCTTTCTAGGCCGAATTGTACTGTTGCTGTTTGAGCTGGGTACACGTGCTCAACGATACGAGTAGATGGACGTGTTTCTACCACTTCTTCAACTGCTTCTTCTTGAACTACTGGCTCAGAACCAAACTTGTAGTTGAAGCCGATACCGAAGAAGTCAGAATCCATGTCATCAATGATGTCGTCAGACATGTCTTGGTAACGTTGGTATTCAGCACGTAGGCTCCAGTTGTAGTTGATTTTGTACTCAGCACCTAGAGAGCCAGTTGGAACGAAGTCTTTCTCGTCACCAGCCATCATGTATGCCGCACCTACTTTAGCAAACAGGTTCCAAGAATCTGTTAGAGGTAGGTTGAATTTAGGAGCTAGAGTCAACGCCCAAAGGTCACCATCAACTGTGTTTAGACCAGGCTTTTTGAAGTT
>NZ_JAWOWJ010000942.1:0-565 GCF_033340495.1 Vibrio sp. 1249-1 | reverse complement strand
TTCTCTAAAGCAATAAGTCTCTTTTTGAAGTTCTCAAGATCGTTTCTAAGCCAGATTGAGCGGACACCACTTGGAGAGATAAACACGCCTAGCTTTCGCAGCTCATTGCTTGTTCTCACTTGGCCGTGTGCGGGGAAATCAATCGCGTACTTTAAAACCGCTTGTTCAGTTTCATTGTCGACACGATTTTTAAGGTTTGGTGCTCTTCGACTTTGGTTAATCAATGCGTCAACACCACCTGTTTCAACCAGCTCTTGATAACGGTAGAAAGTGTCTCTTGATACACCCATAACCTTACAGGCTCTTGATACATTGCCAAGTTCTTCTGCAAGATTGAGAAGACCAGCTTTGTGTTTGATGATTGGATTGCTAGTATGAAGCATGAGAGTTACCTCTTAGTTTCTTTGATTTCGGATTAAGCACCTTTAATCAAAGTGGGTAACTCTCTTCTTTTCAAATTGAAGTGTCAGATCTAGTCGGAACTGAAGACTAAAAATTAAAATACGGAAACAAGCCCAAGAACATACGAACATTAGCCCTAAACATTCTGCTTTAGCTGCGCTTT
>NZ_JAWOWJ010000941.1:0-565 GCF_033340495.1 Vibrio sp. 1249-1 | reverse complement strand
TTTGTATTTGGTTTTCATCCGCAGTGCGACGTTAACCAAAGCAATCAGAACCGGAACTTCGATCAACGGGCCAATTACGCCAGCGAATGCCTGGTCGGAATTCAGGCCAAATACAGCAATGGAAACCGCAATTGCCAACTCAAAGTTGTTACCCGTTGCCGTAAATGCGATGGAGGCATTTTTATCGTAGGGGATGCCCATGCTCTTCCCGATAAAGAAGCTGGCAAAAAACATCAGTACGAAGTAGATCGCTAGTGGGACTGCGACGCGGAACACATCCATTGGCAGTTGTAAAATCATCTCTCCTTTGAGGCTGAACATCAGCACGATGGTGGCGAGCAAAGCGATCAAAGTAATGGGTGAAATTCGAGGAATAAACACATCGTTGTACCACTTCTCACCCTTTGCAGCGACTAACCACTTACGACTGAGAAAACCAGCAAGGAAAGGAATTCCTAGGTAAATCAATACGCTTTCTGCAATGTCACCCATGGAAATATCAACCACAAAGCCTTCATAACCAAAGAACGGTGGAAGTACCGTGATGAATAGCCAAGCCACAACG
>NZ_JAWOWJ010000940.1:0-565 GCF_033340495.1 Vibrio sp. 1249-1 | reverse complement strand
TACTGCTTGCTGAAGACAATCTAATGAACCAAAAAATCGCGAGCTTTTTCTTAGATAAAGCAGGGTACGACTACTTAATTACGAGTAACGGGCAAGAAGCGCTGGATGCCATCACCAAAGGTGAGCAGTTTGACGCCATTTTGATGGATTGTATGATGCCGGTGATGGACGGCCTAACCGCGACAAAAGAGATTCGCCGTTGGGAAAAGAAAGTGGGCTGCAAGAAAACAACCATCATTGCTTTGACCGCGAGTGTGTTGGAAGAGGACATTCACAATTGTTTTGCTGCGGGTATGGATGCGTATTTGCCAAAGCCGTATAAATCTAACCAGTTATTTGAGTTGTTTAATGAACTAAAGCTTGCTTAAATCGCACTGATAAGCCGAATTCATTACGGCTTTTTAGAACGAATATAAAGGAAGTGACATGTTTAAACTCGCTGTTATCGGGACTAACTGGATTTCGCAACAATTTGTTGAAGCGGCAATCCAAACCAAGCAGTTTTGCCTTAAAGCTGTGTATTCGAGAGATATAGAAAAAGCGCGTTTGTTTGGCACGCCTTATG
>NZ_JAWOWJ010000939.1:0-565 GCF_033340495.1 Vibrio sp. 1249-1 | reverse complement strand
AGCGCGTTGTGGCATCTTTGTCGTCTGCTTGCCAAGGCTCAAACACCCAAGTTGCTAACTATCTGTTTGAAATTCAGCAAGAGCTGCAACATCAAAAAGACATCAGCACTCTGATCCCGCGTTTGGCGGTGCTTGAAAGAATGCTCAAACAGCAGTCGAAAACGATGGATAAACAGAACGGCTACCTCGATGAACAAATCAAACACAGCGGTGAGACACTCCAACGTGTTACGGGTTTGCCAGCGCAGTTAAAACGCGAACTGCGCAACTTAATGAGCTTCTCGGAAGTACACGCAGGGAAGAAAGTCGATCAAGCTACCCGTCTACTGAGCATCTACGAACGCGCGATTAAAATCATCACTTCGAACTCACGTTTACAACTCAGCGAATTCGAAAACAACCCAGACAAATCTCAACTAGAATGCCTCGCCGTCGATCTACAACATACGATTACAGAACTTGATTTTGAAGGCGAATGTGGCGAGAGACTGCTTGATATTCGTGCAAAACTGTTGCTTGGCGTGAATGCAGAATCCTTAATCGAGCTGACGTTAAGCACTCTGAA
>NZ_JAWOWJ010000938.1:0-565 GCF_033340495.1 Vibrio sp. 1249-1 | reverse complement strand
ATTGTCTATAAGAAAATTCCTATCGGTGCGGTCTACAGCTACCAACTGGATGAAGATGCAAAATCCATTACTATTCAAGCTAATATCCAAGAGCAATATCGACACATCATCAATGACCGCAGCCGCTTTTGGAATGTCAGTGGCATTGGCGCAAGTATTGGTTTTGAAGGCGTTGACGTACGCTTAGAAAGCATGAGTGCCCTACTTGGTGGCGCTATCGCCGTTGACTCTCCGGACGATGGCGAACCAGTGGAAGAAAATACCGAGTTCCGCTTATACAAAGACTTAAAAAAAGCAGGTCGAGGCATTGCGATCAAAATTGCTCTACCTGACGACAATAAAGTCAGCAGCGAAGGCGCACCAATCATGTACCGTGGCATTGAAATTGGTCAGGTCACCGACTTAAGCCTTTCTGAAGGACGAGAAGTCATTTTGGCGTCAGCAGCAATTCAGCCTGCTTTCAGTGACATGCTTACCACTGGCACTCGCTTTGTTTTGGAAGAAGCGAAAGTGTCGTTGTCTGGTGTCGAAAACATTGCAAACCTAGTTAGAGGAAACTTCCTCA
>NZ_JAWOWJ010000937.1:0-565 GCF_033340495.1 Vibrio sp. 1249-1 | reverse complement strand
AAGCGGCACTAGCCGACATGGCAGAAAGAACGGCTACTGAGCGTGGGATTCCGGTGTTGATTTCAAATCACGACACAACACTAACGCGCCGCCTTTACCACGGTGCGGATTTAAGTGTGGTGAAAGTGAAACGCACCATTAGCCGAAACGGTAGTGGTCGTAACAAAGTTGACGAACTGCTCGCCTTGTTCAAAGCGCCGGAATCAGATAGCGCTGCTTCATAGTTCTGACACTATTTTCTCTAAATAGTGGATCTCCCCACTGGCTTCGGTAGAATTGCGCGCAAATTGGTTTGCTGTTTTGCTCGTCACTACTGAGGTCAGGTATGAAAGATTTTCTTATTGCTCCATCCATTTTATCGGCTGATTTTGCACGTCTAGGTGAAGACGTAGAAAAAGTACTCGCAGCGGGTGCAGATGTGGTGCATTTCGATGTTATGGATAACCACTATGTACCAAACCTGACTTTTGGTGCGCCTGTGTGTAAAGCACTACGCGATTACGGCATCACTGCGCCAATCGACGTTCATCTAATGGTGAAACCGGTAGATCGCATCATCCCTGAT
>NZ_JAWOWJ010000936.1:0-566 GCF_033340495.1 Vibrio sp. 1249-1 | reverse complement strand
GTTCTTCGGTCAGTTTAATCGCGTATTGTTCGATTTCGTTTTCAGACCAATTAACGGTCACTGGATGTTGCGCTTCTACATTTTGTTGAGGCGTGATATCAAACCAATACTGAAGCATTTTTTGAGCAGCCAACAACGTAGAAGACGCTTTCACAACTTCAATTCGAGCGTAGTGATTTTGTTCGAATGAAACATCTGCCGCGCGAAGCACGGGATCTGTGCCTGGAATTTGTTGAGCACCAAACAACGCTTTGCCACCTTTTTCCGCTGTTTTGTAATCAGGGATAAATTGGGCCATGTGTTGTATTGCGTTATGCGTTCTTTCACCCAAAATTTCTTCACGCCACCCACTGCGAATTTTAGAGAGTAACGGTACAGGTAGCTCAGGTTGAGCAGAGAGTGCCGTGCTTTCAACTAAGCCATCTTCAAACAACGTGATCTCTTTCGTCATGCCGTGCAGCTGGAAATAGCCATCTCCATAAGGAGTTAACTGCGCCATTCCTTTATCTGTGCCACGGGGGCCGTGGAAAATGACTTCTGGCCATTGCTGGTTACATTCGTTCCAT
>NZ_JAWOWJ010000935.1:0-566 GCF_033340495.1 Vibrio sp. 1249-1 | reverse complement strand
AGGGAAAATTGACGATGATTCTAGGTTGGGATTGACGTCACGAACTCACGTACCCTTGACAAGGGCGTGATAGAAGCCCAACAAAAAAGCCCTCAAACCGCAGCTTGAGGGCTTTGTCTCGTTGGTTTAGGAGCACTTGTGTTAAGTGGCTTCCTTTCGGCAAATTACTTGCTAACTTTACCTAGTTGTAACCAAGTGTCGATAACGGTGTCTGGGTTGAGTGAAACAGAGCTAATGCCTTGCTCCATCAACCATTCCGCCAAATCTTCATGATCTGATGGGCCTTGACCACAAATACCTACGTACTTGCCTGCTTTGGTTGCGGCATCAATTGCCATTTTCAGCATGATTTTCACCGCTGCGTTACGCTCATCAAATAGGTGAGCCACATCGCCAGAGTCACGGTCTAGACCAAGCGTCAGCTGAGTCATGTCGTTTGAACCGATAGAGAAGCCGTCGAAGTACTTCAAGAACTCATCGGCCAGCACTGCGTTTGATGGCAGTTCACACATCATGATGACTTTCAGACCTTGGTCACCACGGCGCAGATCAAACTTCGCTAGCAA
>NZ_JAWOWJ010000934.1:0-567 GCF_033340495.1 Vibrio sp. 1249-1 | reverse complement strand
AATTCGTGTTAACGGTGCATAAAACCTTGTGCTTTGAGAGCCAAAATATGCAGCTCATCGGAGCTGCATAAAGGCTTTTTTTAAACTCAATCAACAACAATACTTAACCATCGCCTTTGAGAGCACATCAATGGTTGGGTCGATAAAATCAAAGGAGAGAAACTCATCTGGTTGGTGCGCTTGTTCGATAGAACCAGGGCCAAGTACCAGAGTCGGACACAGTTGCTGCAAGAAAGGCGCTTCCGTGCAGTAGTTGACGGTTTGCGAACTGGTTTGACAGATCTCTTCAACACCACCGATAAATGGATGATCGTGCTGACATTCATATCCTGGAATTGGCTCATGCAACGGTACGATGTCGATTCGTCCCGGCCATTTAGCTTCTACTTCTTGTAGTGCGCTGCGCAGCATGTTTTCTAAACCGTCCAAACTGATGCCCGGCAATGGGCGAACGTCATAGTGCAACTCGCAACAACCACAAATACGGTTGGCACTATCACCGCCATGGATATGGCCTAAGTTCAACGTTGGGCTAGGGATGGCAAATCCTGGGTGGTGATACTCTTT
>NZ_JAWOWJ010000933.1:0-567 GCF_033340495.1 Vibrio sp. 1249-1 | reverse complement strand
ACCTAGTTCAAATGAGAGTGTATCTGAATAGATTTACCGGGAATGAACATTTGACATATTCAGGGTGTTTTACACTATTTGGTCATAAAGAGTGCTTGATTACTCAAACATGACTATATCGATGATTTTTATCATACGCTAAAAAGAGGCTCCCAAGGGAGCCTCTTTTTATTAGGTGGGTTTGTGAGATTTTAGCTCTCCACTAAGAGGGGTCCCCCCTAGTCGCCACCGAGGCCCACCCGCCGGACTTACCCCTGCATCCCTAAGGCTCGTCCCTCACCAAGTTCTGCCGCTCAAGGCTGTTGTCCACCAGCGCTAGGACGATGCCAACAAACCCCCGTTGTCACCGTCCTAGCAGAATGCTGGTGGCCATATGAATCGCCTTCGGCGAGCTAAAAGCATTTGTATCGCTTTTCTTAACGGCTTCGCCTAAAAAGCTGACCCTCTATCGAGCCCTATTGTGTTGCCTTTGTCCTTCCCAAAGTCAATAAAATATGGGAACAATAATTTATAAAATATTGTGTTATCATATGGTATATTTGTAAGGGTTAGTATATAATAACGCCA
>NZ_JAWOWJ010000932.1:0-567 GCF_033340495.1 Vibrio sp. 1249-1 | reverse complement strand
CCGTGGGTTTGGCGTTAGCACCTTACCTAAAAGATAAAGACAAGGTTGCCGTTGAATCGGTAATCAATGCATTATTTGACGGCAGTACCTACTCAGTGGTGCGTCTCACCGCGTTAGATTCTGATTACCAGATCGTACGCTCTTACCCAGTAAAACCAAGCACCGTTCCGCAATGGTTTATCGACATGAATCTGTTCAAAGCGATTCACGATAAACGCGTGGTCACCAGTGGTTGGATGCAACTGGCCGAAGTCGAAATCATCAGCCACCCAGGCGCGGCGTATGAACAACTATGGCAAGGTTTTATCCGTTTGCTATCTGCGTTTAGCGTCATCTTCCTAGCCGGATTGATTGCGATTTCTTACATTCTGCGTCGTTCTCTAAAACCACTGGCTGCTATCGTGAAGAAAATGCACGACATCGCAAACAACCAGTTTGGTGAGCCACTCACTCGCCCTAAAACCAAAGACCTGATCGCGGTCGTGGATGGCATCAATATGATGTCGGCACAGATTGAGTTGTCATTTAAAGAACAGGCCAAAGAAGCACAACGTCTACGTGCTCAAG
>NZ_JAWOWJ010000931.1:0-568 GCF_033340495.1 Vibrio sp. 1249-1 | reverse complement strand
GACGCCAGCGAAAAAATCAAGCAGAGCTCTCCAACTACACCAATCATCGCCCTGTCTGTCGAGTCTGGAGAGAAAGAGCTCGAGATGATCGCTAAATTGATGGATGGTCGTCTGGAAAAGCCAACCACACTCAACGCATTGCGTGATGTACTGGTGCGATGGCTTCATTTCGATAAAATCAGCGTAACGAACAGTTATCAAATTGCGAATGAATAGTTGGCATTAAAACTGCTTAACTGAAGTACAAACCGAATTATCCAGAGCGTTGAGCTTGCTGTTATGCAGTCAGTAAGCTTGATAAGGAGATGGCTATGTTACTTCACCGACACACATATTACGGCTTGATTCATCACGGAATAAAAGCACTATTGTTAGACAGAATCGGACGCTACACCGAGGAAGAGTATCACCAATATTTGAGCCTAATGACAGGCAAATCGACTTGCTTCACCATGACGCATGAAGAGCTAGAAGCCACCATCGATAACTTGTTGAGAGAAGGCTATTTGGAAGACGTAAAGTCTCTGATTTCTCAATACCAACGTGTGGCGTAGGAAAAAATCGTTTA
>NZ_JAWOWJ010000930.1:0-569 GCF_033340495.1 Vibrio sp. 1249-1 | reverse complement strand
TTTCTTGCTGGTAGCGCAGAATTTTTCGGCGGCTTGTTTATTCTACTTGGTTTGCTGACACGCCCTGCGGCAGTCGCACTCTCATTCACTATGGTTGTGGCGATTTTCTCAGTGCACTTCGAAAACGGCTTATTTATGGCAAACAACGGCTACGAATTTGGCCTAGCTCTGCTAGCAGCAAGTGTTTCACTGGCCTTTTCTGGCGCAGGTAAAGCGGCGTTAGATAACTTCCTAAACAAAAAATTCTCCTAACCACGGACACTGGAGGCACTGATGATCACCGTAAGACACGCCGAAGACCGAGGTCGAGCAAACTTTGGCTGGCTAGACAGCAAACATACGTTTTCTTTTGGTAGCTATTACGATCCAAAACACATGGGCTTTTCTGAACTGCGAGTCATCAACGATGACCTAGTTCAACCCAACGCAGGCTTTGATACTCATGGTCACCGCGACATGGAGATCATCAGTTATGTGCTAGAAGGTGTTATTGCGCACAAAGACAGTGAAGGCAATGTACAAACGTTACCTGCGGGGGAGTTTCAGCTGATGTCGGCAGGTAAAGGCAT
>NZ_JAWOWJ010000929.1:0-569 GCF_033340495.1 Vibrio sp. 1249-1 | reverse complement strand
TTCTGTAGGTATCAACCTGTTCCGCGTACTGATGACTTACCTGAAACCAGTAATGCCAGCTCTTGCTGCACGTACTGAAGCATTCCTAAACCAAGAGCTAACTTGGGAAGGCATTGGTCAGCCACTCACTGGCCACGAAATCACTAAGTTCAAAGCGCTATTCAACCGTATCGATCCAAAGAACATCGAAGCGATGATCGAAGCATCGAAAGAAGACGCTGCAGCAGAAATGGCAGCGAAAGAGAAAGCTGAAGCGGCTAAAACAGAAACTGAGCTAAGCAAAGACCCAATCGCGGACGAGATTGAGTTTGATACTTTTGCTCAAGTGGATTTGCGCATCGCTCGCATCATCTCTTGTGAAGAAGTGCCTAAAGCAAACAAACTGCTTAAGTTCCAACTGGACATCGGTGGTGAAACTCGTCAAGTTTTCTCTGGCATCAAATCAGCCTACAAACCTGAAGAGCTAGAAGGCAAGCTAACCGTAATGGTAGCGAACCTAAAACCTCGTAAGATGAAATTCGGTATGTCTGAAGGCATGATCCTAGCGGCAGGCCCTGGTGGTAGCGACC
>NZ_JAWOWJ010000928.1:0-569 GCF_033340495.1 Vibrio sp. 1249-1 | reverse complement strand
GTTTTGTTCAACCACTTTTAAGGTGCTTGCACCTATTGAGCCTGTTGCACCAAGAATCGTTAACTTTTGCATGATGTAAGACCGTTAGAAAAATTCAGGAGCGATGAAGCCGCTCCCGATAAATTAGAATACGTAGTATAGAAGAGCAAAGACTGGAAATGCAGCAGTCAGGCTATCGATGCGATCTAATACGCCACCGGGGCCTGGAATGATGTTACTGCTGTCTTTGATGCCAGAAACACGCTTAAACATGCTTTCGACTAAATCACCTAATACAGAAATCACGACCGTGATCAACGTAATGATGATCATATGAATTGGGCTCGTGAACTGGATATTGAACCAATCGGCAAACAACCAGCCAACAATCAGTGCCGCGATGATACCGCCAATAAGACCTTCAATCGTTTTGTTTGGGCTAACATGTGGTGCCATCTTGCGCTTGCCTAAACTTTTACCAGCGACGTAAGCACCGCTGTCTGCAGCCCATACCAAGAAGCAAACGTACATTACGAGCTTTGCACCGTGGTATGGATCTACCCAAATGTCTGAGGCTCTTAGAATGATTA
>NZ_JAWOWJ010000927.1:0-569 GCF_033340495.1 Vibrio sp. 1249-1 | reverse complement strand
CTTCCTGTACCTAAAGTACCTGTCTGGCCATTTATTCATGCACCACACAATGGAGATGAGTACCGCTTAGACGCTAGTACTGGCTTTAATATAAGTGCTCATAGTATGTCTAGCGAAACAAATTTAGGGTATTTAGATAATGCTAACTCCGAAACGTGGGGAGCGATAAAAGTCAGGTCTAACAAATACTTGTATACACCTACTAGATTTAAGTTTGAGCACAGAAACCAAGCATCATTTACAGAGTATTGGTCAGAAAGAATTCAATCAGCCTTAATAACCTTATTAAAAGATGCAGGCTTGTTTTCAGCAATAGCAGTCCAAGCTACAGTATCAACTGGAATGACATTTTATGACATACTCGCCAGAAATATAGAAAAAGTAGCTAAAGCATCTAAAGTAAGAGAATCACAAGTCAAAGGGCTGTTAGGTCATATGTTGGTGTTTATTGGAAAACCAGTAACAGCAATTGAAGATATGTCTGCAAAGTTTATTAGAAATGTTTTTCTTATGGTATTTGGAAAACTTTATCGAGCAGCACAAATGGCTATAAGTGCGGTAAAATAAAT
>NZ_JAWOWJ010000926.1:0-569 GCF_033340495.1 Vibrio sp. 1249-1 | reverse complement strand
ATATGGCAATGGGGTGCTACCAAGCGATAGCGGAGTTGGGGTTGAAGATTCCTCAGGATGTTGCCGTTGTCGGTTACGATAATCAGCAAATCGCCTCTGAAAGCTTCCCAGCATTAACGTCGGTTGAACTGCCCTACTCAGACATGGGTAAACTCGCAATCGAATCGTTGATGGCACTGATTGAAGGGCAACCGTTGCTTTCTAACAAACGCAAAGTAGAGGGTGAGCTCATCGTTCGAACCTCTTCGACAAAAACAAAAAAGGTGGGCATGTAGCCCACCATAACACCCAAAGTCGTTGGAGTTGCAGCATCGCTGCCGCTGCAAGTTCAAAGGGCAGAAGTGCTATCTAAAATTCAAACTGATAAGTAGTTTGATGCTGATAGCAATCCCCAGAGCTCAACACCCCATTGTTGAGTCCCCATTCTGGTTTGTTTGGCCCGTCTGGAAAGTACTGCGTTTCCAACGCAAGGCCGTCATAGCGTTCGTAAGTTTTACTTGCACCTGGCGTACCGGCTAAGAAATTACCTGAATAAAACTGGATGGCGGGCGTGGTGGTTTTCACCTTCA
>NZ_JAWOWJ010000925.1:0-570 GCF_033340495.1 Vibrio sp. 1249-1 | reverse complement strand
CACTTCAACAACGCATGTACAATGACTCTTCAACTGTTGATGGATATCTAAAGTCACTCTGTTGAGCAGAGCGCTCCCATTGAGCTTCAATATTTCATCAAGCTTTTGGACACTGATTTGTACATGATCCATTAAACACGTTACCTAGCCGTTATTAATTTCATATCGTGCTTTGATAGTTGTGCGACACGACGACTTATAATTTTATATGCATCAAGTAAACTATCGTTTACTTCAGGAGATTTATCAAACTTTGAATCCCAACAGATAAGGAATTAACACTAATAGGTGAGTCTAGTAAGGCTAGAGTGTTATCAAAGTTTGAGGCATTAATTTCAAAGTAGTCGCTTACTCACACATTTAACAAGAAAACTATCAAATTAGATGCGTTTTTCTTCTTCTAAACGGGATTTTAGATAGTCGAGGAACAATTGGGTGCGTGTGTGTTGATAATCCAGTTTTGGGTAATACGCATACACCGTAGCCTCGTCGGCTGTAACATCCGGCAAAATAGGCACTAGCGCCCCGGATTTTAAATCGTCTTTGATCATTACGTTATTGGTCATCAAG
>NZ_JAWOWJ010000924.1:0-570 GCF_033340495.1 Vibrio sp. 1249-1 | reverse complement strand
ATGAACATGGACGAGATGCCGATGGATCATTCAAAAATGGATCACTCCAACATGCAAGGTATGGCAGGAATGTCAGCAGTGGGTATGCCTGCGAATGGGGCAAAACCGGATAAAGTCGTCCATGTAATTTTGAGCGATGACATGAAAATCACCTTCAAGAAAGACGTAAAAATCGAACCGAACGACGTTGTGCAGTTCGTGGTGATGAACACGGGCAAAATCGATCATGAGTTCACCATCGGTTCAGCAGCAGAGCAACTTGAGCACCGTGAGATGATGAAAAACATGTCAGGTAATCACATGCACGACTCTGGCAATGCTGTCACCGTAGAACCGGGTAAAGCAAAACAGATTTTGTGGCACTTCCACGGAGACAACAACGTAGAGTTTGCTTGTAACATTCCAGGCCACGCAGAAGCTGGCATGGTCAAAAAAGTGAAGTTGTAAGGTTATAAGTAGGCTTTAGCTTAAACTAGATAATCTAACGATGACAATACGTTAGAAATGAATACAACAAGACAAAAGGAGCTGCACTCAGCTCCTTTTTGTTTCGTTCATCCCTGCCACTAT
>NZ_JAWOWJ010000923.1:0-570 GCF_033340495.1 Vibrio sp. 1249-1 | reverse complement strand
AACCGCAAGAATGTCGATAATGTGCCCTACCCAGCCCCAAACTCGTTCGCCAAACAGCGGGTAGAAGATGGAACGCATGGTCAGTGGCAACCCTTTGTTGAACGAAAAAATCGCTAAGCCAAGGGCCAACAACGCATAAATAGACCAAGGGTGAAGTGCCCAGTGGTAAATGGTCGCAGCCATACCAAGTGCAGATGCAGCATCTGTATCACCAACCGCACCACCAAGTGGTGCCCAGTCGGTGCGCACACCATTTTCAATGTTCACGCCGCCAAGTGCAGAGCTGAAGTGCGACATTGGCTCAGACACACCAAAAAACACTAATCCGATGCCCATACCGGCTGCGAACAACATCGCTAGCCAGCCTGCATAAGAGTAATCTGGTGTCGCTTCAGTACCACCAATTCGAACTCGGCCAAGCGGTGTCACAATCAAGACCAAGCAGACAATGACAAATACGTTGCCAGAAGCAAGAAAGAACCAGTCAAGATTGGATACTAGCCAAGCACGTAAGCCAGCGAAAAAGGGTTCAACTTGTTGGCGAAAAGTTAGCGTTGCCACAACAAAGAG
>NZ_JAWOWJ010000922.1:0-570 GCF_033340495.1 Vibrio sp. 1249-1 | reverse complement strand
CCTTCATCTAGCCATTCGCGGAGCGTCACGCTTGGCTCACTGTACACCTGGATAGAGCAGGTCGGTTCGGTTTGCTGCAATACGCGGATGACTTTAGGCAGCAGACTATCGTTATAGTCTTCTGGACATCCTAAACGCAGTGGGCGTTTGTTTTCGTAGCGTTTTACTTGCTTGACGGCTTGATTGTGCAAACTTACGAGTTGCTCTGCATGCGCTCGTAGTGACATACCCGCTTCGCTCAGTACAAGGTTGCGACCTTCCTTTTCGAATAAGCTGACATGGAGTTCATCTTCAAGCTTTCGCATTTGAGCACTAAACGCGGATTGGGTGCGATTGATTTGTTTTGCAGCACGAGTGAAGCTACCTGTTTCAACAAACGCAAGAAAGCTGCGCAGCGCGTCAATATCCATATTCTTTTCTATCCATCGTTTTTGTTGAAGTATCCCATCAAAACTATCCGTTAGTTTGAAATAAAACAATCAGATATTGTGATTTCACGCTTTAATTAATAACAACACCATTTGGCATGGAGGCAACAATGCAACTCTTTATCGGGAATCAAAACTACTC
>NZ_JAWOWJ010000921.1:0-571 GCF_033340495.1 Vibrio sp. 1249-1 | reverse complement strand
CAAACCAACTTTATGGAAGGATTTAAATGGCATGCGGTTCGTGCTCACGTGTGGCTGTTGGGTGCTGTATTTATGGTCATGGCGATCTCATCTTTGCCGCTCGCAACTGCGAACGCGATCTTTTATGCCGCGCCATTGATCATGCTCCCTCTCGCTGCGATTTTTTTCGGTGAACAGCTATCTAAACAATCGGTCGCTGCGGCGGTAATGGGATTTGCAGGGGTATTGGTGATTATTCGCCCGGATCAAATTGATTGGGCAGCAATCTCAGCGTTTGTGGTCGCGTTAACGTTAGCCATCAACAATCTGTTGATTCGTAAGTTGCCAAAAAACCAATCAGTGATGCAAACCTTGCTGATGACCAACTTGGCCGGTATTCCGGTTGCGTTGCTGTTGGTGCTCATAGAGGATCAGCCTTGGCAATGGGACGCGTTCCCTGTCGCGGCAGGGTCAAGTTTGTTCATTATGATCTATGCGGCGACTTGTGTGCTGGCGTACCGTTCTATCGATAGCAACAAAATCGCGAGTGCAGAATACAGCGGTTTGATTGGTGCGGTTGTCGTTGGCTTTA
>NZ_JAWOWJ010000920.1:0-571 GCF_033340495.1 Vibrio sp. 1249-1 | reverse complement strand
GATAGAATTTTACAGATTCAATGGGACATATTACCCGTCAATTCGTCAGCTTCAACCTTTATATTCAATTTGGACGCGAGAAATTTCCTATTTATTCGCCCTTTGTTGCTCAGAAAGGGTGAATTGGTTAAGTAATTGCTCTAAACGCTCAGAAAGTTCTTCTAAATCGACACTGATATCCCGTGTATGAGAGGCAGATTGAGACGTGTCGTTCGCGTGCAAAGTAATCACGTCGATTTTCGATTGAATGTGCTTGCTGACATCCGAGGTGGTTTGAGTTTGCAGTTGGATGTTTTCTGCGTGTTTCAGCACTTGATGCATCTCGTCTACAACATTGTGCATGGTTTCAGACAGCGCTTCGACATCCAGTGAACGTTGATGAGCAAATTGACAAACATGATCGACCGACGACAGAGACTCTTCGCTGCCTTGCTGAAATTGGTAAATGATGCTTTCAATGTTGCTGGTGGCTTCGGCGGTACGTGAGGCCAGATTTCTCACTTCATCGGCAACGACCGCAAAGCCACGACCTTGCTCTCCGGCGCGTGCCGCTTCGATTGCTGCGTTTAGA
>NZ_JAWOWJ010000919.1:0-571 GCF_033340495.1 Vibrio sp. 1249-1 | reverse complement strand
CTACCAATTAAACATATAGCCCAAGTGACAGGCGTTCATTGGCAAACAATCAAAGAGATAGATAAGCGTCGGCTTCAACAAGTAGTGCCGCAAGTTAAATGGGGTGAATTAAGGCAACTCGTCATGGACGAGTTCGCTATTTTTAAAGGGCACCGCTATGCGACGGTCATTGCTGACGCGAAAAGCCATCAGGTTATCTGGATAGGACTAGGTCGTAGCCGCAAGGATATTCGACCGTTCTTTGAACAGCTAGGTGAGCATGGTAAAAATATCGAAGCTGTAGCAATGGATATGAATACGGCTTTTGACCTTGAAGTCCAAGAGCATTGCCCAAATGCTCGCATCGTTTACGACTTGTTCCACGTCGTTGCTAAGTTTGGTCGTGAAGTGATGGATAGAGTCAGAGTCGACCAAGCCAATAAGCTAAAACAAGATAAAAAAGCAAGGCAATGGGTCAAGCGTTCGCGCTGGGTGTTATTGAAAAATAGGGATAATTTAAATACACAACAGGAAAGCTACCTCACTGAAATATTGAATATGAATCAGGACTTGATGACAACCTACTTACTGG
>NZ_JAWOWJ010000918.1:0-571 GCF_033340495.1 Vibrio sp. 1249-1 | reverse complement strand
TTCGTTTGCATTGGTGGTTGCAGCTTCTTGATTGTAATCGCCTCTCTCGAATCGACCTTGCTGTCGATGACTTCCACGGCCTGTTTGGTCGTGACTATGCCAAAAAAGCCTACGCAGATGATGCCTTCAGAACTTCGGATAAAGGTCGTAGCCCTAGTGCTGGCGAACGTTACTTCGCTGAGGCTTCCGGCAAAGTTATCAATGAATCATTCGAGGTAGGCAATCGCTCGTCTCGCATTTACTGGCGAATCTATAACAAGGCAGCCCAACTCGGTCTCGATATGTTTTGGTTTCGAAGTGAGTGTGAATTGAAAGATATGACGGTTGATGTGCTGCTAAATATTAGTGGTTATTTTGCTGGTATTTGTGCTTATAGCGCTTCAATCGTTGCAAGTTCGCCTGTAAAGGTGGTCACAAAAAAGAAACAAGTTGCGCTCGATATGCACGGGCGTATTCGTTGGGCTCGTCGACAAGTCGGTCGTACGTTAGCGGATATTGCTAAGTACTTGGATGGTGATTTGGAGAAAGTTTTCGGACTTCTCATATCCGAGGAAACGCAAGGTGATTTGCT
>NZ_JAWOWJ010000917.1:0-572 GCF_033340495.1 Vibrio sp. 1249-1 | reverse complement strand
TGCCACTGGCAAGTTCTTTTCGTTCTAACTCAAGGGCTGCACGCATTTTCACGATGTCGCCAGGCGTTACTTGCATCGCTGCAAATTCCGCAATGTTACTTTCAAGCAACTGGCGAGCTTGGAGCATTTCAAACGGACCGGCATCATCGCTGATCACGTTCTCACGGGAGTTCGGTTGAGATGGAATATTGATGACATACACTCCAGAACCTTTCTTCACTTCGACAAGGTTTTCCAGCTCCAGCATGATGATCGCTTCACGTACTACTGTGCGGCTAACGTCGAGACGTTCTGCGATATCGCGCTCAGGCGGCAGCCTATCTCCGACCACGTAACGGCCATTGATAAGTTCTTGTCTAAGGACTAAACCGATCTCTTGATACGGTCTTTTCGGTTCAAAAGGCATCATGATGATATTATCACTATATTCCATCTAACTTCTCACGCCATCATAACGACCAATAACAATTGGTCAACCTCTATGTACCAGAATGTGGTAACACCTTGTTTTCGATTGTTTATTACTAATTACTTTGTGAATTACTTAACTGCTTTGATCTTCTCAACCAGTT
>NZ_JAWOWJ010000916.1:0-572 GCF_033340495.1 Vibrio sp. 1249-1 | reverse complement strand
ACATGGAAGCGTCGAAAGCGCGTTGGGACGGCTATTTAGCGAATGGTCTTATCAACAAAGAAGCGACAGCAGACCAAGCTCGCGTAGCGGTAAAAGCGATGGAGACCCTAAACGGTAACTGGCGCTCTGCGGCGGGCGATATTGAACAAGCGACAGTCACGCCATCGGTCACTGCGCGTTGGTTCTCTGGTAACTTAACGTGGCCGTGGGATTCGTGGAAACAAGCGTACGCGATGGCGCATTTCAACCCAGATGTTGCGATGGACAACATTCGCACGATATTCCAAGAGCAAGTTCAAGCTGATGACAAGATTCGTCCGCAAGACAAATGCTACTTGCTGGATGTATTGACGTACACCAAACCTGTTAGTCGTGGTGGTGCTGGCTCTGAAAACTGGAACGAACGCAATACGAAACCATCGTTGGCGGCATGGTCTGTGATGGAGGTGTATCACGCTCTCGTGAACCAGTTTGATCGCCCAGAAGACGCGCAAAAATTCATTGATGAAATGTATCCGAAGTTGGTGGCATACCACGATTGGTGGCTATCAAACCGCGACCACAACCAAAAT
>NZ_JAWOWJ010000915.1:0-572 GCF_033340495.1 Vibrio sp. 1249-1 | reverse complement strand
GATGTTGTTTCGGTCACGATCAGTGGCGGTCACACCAACATTATCCAGATCATGCGCAATGGCGACGTGATTTTTGATGCTCCACCGCAGCAACGCGTTGCAACCGCTTCCGTTTGTGAAGGTGTGGATATTTCGATCAAACAAATCTATGAGTTTGCCACTCAAGCGCCTTTTGAAGAGATCAAATTCATTCTCCAAGCAGCAGAGCTTAATACCTTGCTCGCTCAAGAGGGTATCGACCGAGGCTATGGCCTAGAAATTGGACGCACGCTAAAAGGCAACATCGAGCAAGGCTTATTGGGCAATGACTTAATGAGTCGTATACAGATGATGACATCCGCGGCGTCTGATGCTCGCATGGGAGGGGCGACGTTGCCAGCCATGAGCAATTTCGGCAGTGGGAACCAAGGTATTGCCGCTACAATGCCAGTTGTAGTTGCCGCAGAAGCATTTCAAAACGACGAAGAACAGCTGGCTCGCGCGTTGATCATGAGTCATTTAGGGGCTATTTACATCAAATCTTATTACCCACCGTTATCCGCATTTTGTGGCAACACTGTTACCAGTGCGGC
>NZ_JAWOWJ010000914.1:0-572 GCF_033340495.1 Vibrio sp. 1249-1 | reverse complement strand
CAATCCAAGCTGATGTTGAGATGGAGCAAAATACTCAAGTACTGATTTATCCAGCCAGCTCGCCCCCTTCAGAGGCACTGGATAGCGAAACGCATTTTGGTGACTGATACCGATACACGGCTTATTTTGTTGACGAGCAGCCCAAGCCGTGACGGGTTCAAAGTCGTTGATGATTAAATCATAAGGCGCCAGGTTGAGTTGGTTCACTTCTTTGAAAAAATGAATCAAATTGTTGTTCAAGGCCGTTTTGGCGTAATTGACCGAGCCTTTTTCCGTCACAAACGTAAAACCGCGACGAGTCTGATAATCGCCAAACGCTTCCATTGAAAAGTATTTCTCCGGTGCTCGCCCAGAAAAAAGAAAGTCGACCTGCACATCGTGCGATTCAAATGCCTTGTTCATTGCACGTGCACGTGCGTTGTGGCCATTTCCCGTACCTTGAACACCGTATAGAATTTTCATCCATTAGCCTCCTACGATCGCAATAGCTAGAGCACCACACGCACTTCCCAACAGCGCCCCGATGATGACGTCAGTAAAAAAATGGACACCGAGCAAAATACGCGCCGTGC
>NZ_JAWOWJ010000913.1:0-572 GCF_033340495.1 Vibrio sp. 1249-1 | reverse complement strand
TATAAATAACCTATCAGAAGCCAAGCAAGCGCCATCATGATCACCACAAATGGTACGCCGAACACCATCCACTCCCCAAAAGTAATCAAGTTATCACCCACGAGGTATTTCAGAGCAATCGCGTTTGGTGGCGTACCGATTGGCGTACCAATACCGCCGATGTTCGCAGCAACAGGAATACAAAGCGCAAATGCAATTCGACCAGGGTCTTTAGGCCCGAACACGGCGATAACTGGCGTTAAGATCGACAACATCATTGCGGTAGTCGCGGTATTCGACATAAACATCGAGAATATAGCGGTGATCAGCATCAGGCCTAACATGACAAACTTAGGGTTTTGCCCAAACGGCTTGAGCAACACCCTAGCGAGGTTCACATCCAAACGATATTTGGTTGCGGCCATTGCTAAGAAAAAACCACCTAAAAACAGCATGATGATTGGGCTTGCAAAGGTAGCCATGATTTCGTGATATTGCAGTAGTTCGCCAAAATGAGGCTGCCCTTCTTGTGTTCGAAACAAGACAATGCCTTTGTTCGAAATGAGCAATAACTCAAGCACGATGATCACCAC
>NZ_JAWOWJ010000912.1:0-572 GCF_033340495.1 Vibrio sp. 1249-1 | reverse complement strand
ATATCAAAACACTCCATCCTCATAATAGACTCCATTCCCAGCGTCTCGCGAAGTGCTTTGAAACGTTGGTTGATCGTCATCTTATGGTTGATTTTTGTGGTGATGGCAGTAAGTGCATTGGTATTAGACAGCTTAAGATATCTCCCTCCCGCACCAGTCGGAGAAGTATGGAAATGAACCTTACGCCCTGCGACTTCACTCAGTGCTTTTTGAATGGGTTCGAGATCGTCGGCCAACTCTTGGTTCAGTATTATTCGAGATGGGATTGTTCGCGCCTCATTGTGGCTCAGGTAATACTGAGTCAAAAAGCTATCGAATACCTCTTGTTGGCTCGTGTTTTGAGGAATCTTAGGGAAATGACTGCGACTGCCTAACACTTTACCCTGACGAATCATCAATATGTGGATGCAAGCAATGCCGTTCTCTTGCGCAAAACCCAGCACATCCATATCATCCATGCTGTCTTCCGATACATATTGCTGTTCTTGGACTCGTCTTATCGCTTGTATCTGATCACGAAACTTTGCCGCGTCTTCAAACCGAAGTTGCTGACTTGCAACCTCCATTTTCTC
>NZ_JAWOWJ010000911.1:0-573 GCF_033340495.1 Vibrio sp. 1249-1 | reverse complement strand
GAATGTTGTCTAAAAACAGACAAATAGATTGTCTTTTCATGGTCATTGAGGAATGCTACGCAAGGCGGGCTTAGGCAATTATCTCGAAATTCGATAAGTCTAGCGCCCTTATTGATTGTCTGAATATAATAATAATCTAGATGGAATTTGATTCGGTTAACTTGCTTGCGATGGGACTGATTTTTCTCGGTTCTTTTGTCCAAACTGCGATTGGTTTTGGCTTAGCCCTTGTGGCCGCGCCATTGCTCATTCTATGGGCGCCCGAATATGTGCCTGCACCTATCTGTTTGGTCGCGTTGTTTATTTCGATCATGAATGCGCTGAAACATCGCAGTAGCGTCGAAATCGGTGGTTAAAACATGGCATCGATTGGTAGAGTTACCGGTTCGATTTCTGGTGGCGTCGTGTCGTTATTTGTCTCCACTCAAGCACTAACGTTGTGGATCGGTTTACTCGTTCTATTCGCGGTTATCGTCAGTGTGCTTCCGTTTCGTATTGAACCTACACCTCAGCGTATGACGTTAGCTGGATTTTTCTCCGGTTTGTTTGGTACCAGCTCGGCAATCGGTGGCC
>NZ_JAWOWJ010000910.1:0-573 GCF_033340495.1 Vibrio sp. 1249-1 | reverse complement strand
GAAGCTCGCGCTCTTGTTCAAGACAAAGGCATGATGGCTGGTCAGTTGCAGGAAAAAGACCAGCAGGCCAAGAGCCTCGAACAAAGACTCAATGATGCACTGACCAAAATTTCTGGGTTGGAGCAAGAGCTCGCTAAAGCTGGTAAGGGAGGGAAAAAGAAAGAGGAAAACTGATGGCGTGAAAGGCTAAATATTCAGAAGAGTGGCGACACAGAGCTGCGGCTCTTCAAACCAAGATTGAGGAGGCTATGACACTAGCCACCTCATCTATTGGCGACTATCGCTGGTTACACCGTCTCTATAGTTGGGTTACGGAGGTGGCTCAAGGTAAAGCCCCAGACTGGTGGACAGATCTGGATTGTGAAGTATCCCTCCCCCGAGAAGAAAAGCGGATCAGTACGTTCCTCTCGACACAAAAGAAGCGCATCACTCTCCAGATGTGTTTGTCGTAGGGGGCCTCATGAAACAACTTCCTCCTGACACACCAGAACAATCACTGATCACTCAGTACAAAGGGCCTCGCCTTGTCGTTAAGGCCTACGCTGGAACGGGTAAAACCACGACACTGGTGAA
>NZ_JAWOWJ010000909.1:0-573 GCF_033340495.1 Vibrio sp. 1249-1 | reverse complement strand
TTTCACACGATTTCGCTGATCCGTTGGTGTGGAGCCACAACCGCGTAGAAGGTAAAAACGACTACACTAGCCTACTTTACATCCCATCGAAAGCGCCATGGGATATGATGAATCGTGATCATAAGTCAGGTCTGAAACTGTACGTGCAACGTGTGTTCATTATGGATGATGCTGAACAGTTTATGCCGTCTTATCTACGTTTCGTACGCGGCTTGATTGATTCAAACGACCTGCCACTACACGTATCGCGTGAAATTCTACAAGACAACAAAGTGACTCAGTCGCTACGCAATGCATGCACGAAACGTGTACTGACTATGCTTGAGCGCATGGCGAAGAATGATGAAGAAAAATACCAATCATTCTGGAAAGAGTTTGGCCTAGTGTTGAAAGAAGGCCCAGCGGAAGACGTTGCGAACAAAGAGAAAATTGCAGGTCTGTTGCGTTTTGCTTCAACAGAAGTTGATTCTGCGGAACAAACCGTTGGTCTCGCATCCTACGTTGAGCGCATGAAAGAAGGTCAAGATAAGATCTACTACTTAACTGCAGATAGCTACGCGGCGGCGAAGAACA
>NZ_JAWOWJ010000908.1:0-573 GCF_033340495.1 Vibrio sp. 1249-1 | reverse complement strand
GGCGGCTTAAGTTGCTGCTGACTTGGGACATTGAATTTGCGAGTGATCGGAAACTGGGCGAGCCCTTCACGGTTACTTGCGATTGAGGCGTCGATATCAGCAAAAATGTTACCGTAGTGCTCGCTGTTTGCTTTTGCGTTTTCAATCAGTGTCGGCAGACGTTGAAACAACGAATCTTCTCTCTCAGCGGAAGATAAAGACTCTTTTGCATCGAATAATTCGTTCATCTCCACTCCTTACAACCAGCGCTTACGACGTTTATAAGACTTAAGATTCTTGAAGCTCTTGCGCTCTTCATCGCCGCCACCCAGATAGAACTCTTTCACGTCTTCGTTATTAAGCAGCTCGTGCTTACTGCCATCGAGCACAATTTTGCCGGATTCCATGATGTAGCCATAGTCGGCCGCATGAAGCGCAAAGTTTGCGTTCTGTTCCACCAGCAACATGGTAATGCCTTGGTCTTTGTTGATCTTCTCGATGATACTGAACACCTCCTTCACCAACAGTGGTGAAAGCCCCATCGACGGCTCATCAAGTAAGATCATTTTCGGGCGCGCCATCAATGCGCGGCCA
>NZ_JAWOWJ010000907.1:0-573 GCF_033340495.1 Vibrio sp. 1249-1 | reverse complement strand
TTGCCATCATTGCTCCGGACACCAGCCCGCGTGGTGAAGGCGTTGCCGATGATGCAAGTTACGACTTGGGCCAAGGCGCAGGCTTTTACCTCAACGCCACTCAAGCACCGTGGTCACTGCATTACCATATGTACGACTACGTCACGCAAGAGCTGCCAGCCATCATCGAAGCCAACTTCCCAGTATCGGATGTGAAATCAATCTCTGGCCACAGCATGGGCGGACACGGTGCGCTCACCATTGGCCTTAAGAATCCGACACTATACCGCTCGATTTCAGCATTTAGCCCAATCAGCAACCCAATGCAGTGTCCGTGGGGACAAAAAGCATTCACCGCATACTTGGGCACTGATATCGAAAGTTGGAAGCAATACGATGCAAGTGAGCTTTTGAAGAAAGAAAAATCACCCTTACCAATTTTGGTTGATCAAGGCGATGCGGACGGTTTCTTGAGTGAGCAACTCAAACCGGAAGTCTTATTAGCCGCAGCAAAACAACACGGTTCAGAATTGAATCTGAGAATGCAATCTGGCTACGACCACAGTTATTACTTTATATCGAGCTTTATAGACA
>NZ_JAWOWJ010000906.1:0-574 GCF_033340495.1 Vibrio sp. 1249-1 | reverse complement strand
GCTCTTCCAACTCTTTCGGTTTGTGGTCTAAGTTCGGATCTTGATAGAGCTTAAACAATGCGTTTTCGGTTTCCATGACTTGCTCTGCGCGAGTCCCTTTTTCATCTGCGCTCTGCTTTTCTTCTGCCAACATAGCGTCTGTTTGGTAAAAATAGCGATGATAAGGACAAGGAATCGCACCGAGCGCTTTTAGAAATGCCGGATCCCACGGTTCTTCCCAAATGTTCTTCATACTGAAGTTAGCGCCATCTCCGACTTTCTCTAAGACGGTTTGAGTGATGTCTTCGCCTTTCAGCCACGCTTTGTGTACCCAGACCAGATGATTTAGACCTGCAAACTCCAACTGTAGCTCTTTGGGCTCGCAATCCATCATCTCTGCAATCATCATTTCCATTGAGACGGGTACATTACATAAGCCGATACTTTTGACTTTAGTATGCTTACTCACCGCTTCTGAGACGAGACCAGCAGGGTTCGTAAAGTTGAGCATCCAAGCGTTTGGCGCCAACTCTTCAATGTCTTTACAGATATCAAGAATGACCGGAATGGTTCTCAGTGCTTTAGCAAATCCGCC
>NZ_JAWOWJ010000905.1:0-574 GCF_033340495.1 Vibrio sp. 1249-1 | reverse complement strand
GATGACTGACCAACCTATTTCCCTCGAAGAAATTCGTTTACGCTTGAATGAGCTCGATGACCAGCTCCTTAGCTTGCTGTCTGAACGCCGTAAACTCAGCATTGAAGTAGCCAAAAGCAAAGTACAAACCTCAAAACCAGTTCGTGATGCCGTTCGAGAACAACAACTGTTGGTTAAGCTGATTTCCAACGGCCGAGACAAATACGAACTCGACGCTCAGTACATCACCAAACTTTTCCACACCATCATTGAAGATTCGGTCTTACTTCAACAAGGTTATCTGCAAAACCTTGTTAACCCGCAACAAAGCCGCAAGCCACTTGCACGCGTCGCTTTCTTGGGAGCCAAAGGTTCTTACTCGCACTTGGCAAGCCGCGAATATTTCAGTCGTAAAAATACCGAGCTTATCGAGCTAAATTGTGAGCATTTCAAAGAAGTGACTCGAACGGTGGAATCAGGCCATGCTGATTACGGTGTGCTGCCCATCGAAAACACCAGCTCGGGCTCGATCAATGAAGTATATGACCTACTGCAACACACCACGCTGTATATTGTTGGTGAGCTGACTCAACCT
>NZ_JAWOWJ010000904.1:0-574 GCF_033340495.1 Vibrio sp. 1249-1 | reverse complement strand
TGGTTTCTGTGACGACTTCTTCACCAACTTGAGTCACGCTCTTGATGATGCCCTGTAGGCTTTCAACAAAGATATTGATGTTGTGCGCTAACTGTTTGAACTCAGGTACGTTGGATTCGTGCATGCGTGCCGTAAGGTCGGCATCGCCTTGCGCGAAGGATTGGATCGAAGCATCAAACTGTTCGATTGGTCGCATGATGCTACGATTCACAAACACGGCGAAGATAGCAACCACGGCAGCGATAGAAACACAGAACAGCGCAATGGCCACTAGAGTCGTGTTGAGCGCGTCATGGGCTGAAGCTTCCATTTCTGCAATGACGGCATCAATGTCATCGGTGTAAAAGCCGGTACCGATCATTAAATCCCACTCAGGAATGAACATTGAGTAGCTCAATTTCGGTAGCGCCTCTGTTTGTCCTAGTTTCGGGAAGTAATAGGTAGTGAATTCACCCGTTTTGGCGTTTTTCAGCAAATCTTGAATCAGGTAATTACCTTTCTTGTCTTGCCGGGTATAGAAGTTCTCACCGATGCCTTTGTCGTTCTTGCCGACCACAACACGGACGCCTTTGGA
>NZ_JAWOWJ010000903.1:0-574 GCF_033340495.1 Vibrio sp. 1249-1 | reverse complement strand
CAATTTCATGAGCTTTAAGATCATCCCAATACCCCCAGTTTTCTTCCATCAATCCTTTGACGGTGCGATTAATCTGAATTTGGAAAATGCTGTGAAAACCGTTGTAGGTATAAAAACCGGAAATACCTTGCGATAGAGGTTTTCCACTTGCTCGTTCAAATTGTTCTAAACCTTTTGGTCCTAACACGTCTGTTAAACGGAAAGACGGAACGTGACTTTTAGCAAACTGCATCTTCATACGCTGATATGCACGCTCTGGAAGTGACATTTGCGTTAGAACTTCTCGTGCTGCACTAATAGCAGTCGCATCCATTGAGAAGCCTTTCTCGTCGTTCTCTAGTAAGTTTTTAGTATGCACTAGCAAACGCTCACGTAGCTCTTTGTTTAACTCTCCTGGATACTGACGTTCAAAGTAGAAGTTGAACCAAGCAATTACCTCTTCTTGTTGATACTTTTCCGGATTAAACAACATTAAATACGTCTTT
This sequence comes from Vibrio sp. 1249-1, assembly GCF_033340495.1. Classification (NCBI taxonomy): domain Bacteria; kingdom Pseudomonadati; phylum Pseudomonadota; class Gammaproteobacteria; order Vibrionales; family Vibrionaceae; genus Vibrio; species Vibrio sp. 1249-1. The sequence goes on along the minus strand of NZ_JAWOWJ010000903.1, from coordinate 89 downwards.
AACGTCTCGTATAAGTATTCACGATGCTGCTTATTCGCTTCCATTTCCGAGACCAAACTCTCTGACAGCAGAGTAGCAAAGTGTTGAGA
>NZ_JAWOWJ010000902.1:0-575 GCF_033340495.1 Vibrio sp. 1249-1 | reverse complement strand
TATTTCTCTCTTGCTGCATCATCAAACTCGCCACTGCGTTTGTGAACGTAATGCTCGGTTGCCGCAACCCAAATCATGGACATCTTGCCAATTTTCTCTGCTTTCACTTCTTGCGGTAACGTATCCAACGAAGGGCACACAAGCAGATCAGCTCTTCCTGTATTCAGAGATTCCCAGCTTCCTGCAAGAATTTCTTCTTGCAGCCTAATGCGTGTCGAGCTTACTTCCGCCAGCGCATCCACCATCGGAAAGAAGTTTGAAATTGGAATGATGCCATCAAACGCAACAGTAATATCCAACTCCCAACCGTTAGCAAGTAAAGTCGCATCATTCACTAACTTTTCACTCGCTTGCAGAATTGCACGCCCTCTTTCCAAAATGAGCTTACCCGCTTCCGTAAAGAGCGCTTTGTGTCCTGAACGGTCAAAAATATTGATGTCGAGATCTTGTTCGAGCTTTTGGATTTGGTAACTCAGTGAAGATGGTGCTCTATCGAGCTCATTTGCCGCTGCCGCAAAGCTGCCTCTGCGATCTATCGCATCCAAGATATGGAGCGCTTCTAAAGTGATAGGGCT
>NZ_JAWOWJ010000901.1:0-575 GCF_033340495.1 Vibrio sp. 1249-1 | reverse complement strand
ACTAATACTCCCTTCTTCACACTCAAAATACTCTGTTTTCCCTGACTGCCTAAAAGTAACACTGAGTGTTCTCTGTACCTCATTAAACTCCTCGCTAAAGTACTCACTGACTAATATGACACGTTCACCAATACTAAATTCCAGTGACTTTTCATCCACTAACGCTCGGTGATAGTGTCTAACGTGATAATCTTGAGGTCTTATCCATTGGGAAAGCTGACTTCGATTGGCAATAAACTCTTTAAAGTGAAGCCCTTCCTTATCTTGGTCTATCGAAATACTAAGCTTCGTAGTTTGGCTTACCGTGCATTCAAAGACTTTTCTAGGCGGGGAGTCTGCGAGAGCAAACGTGCTCACCATGGCAACAGCTAAGAACCAAATAACCGCCATGAGTTTCATTACCATTCAGCCAGCACAGTAAATGAAGCTTGCTCAGACATGCGAGTTAATACATATCCGTGTGAAGAAGAATACGAGCCACTGAGTACACTATTTTCTTTCTCAATAACGATATCCTCGATGCCGTCAGCGTTGTAATCACCTTTTGCTACAACCGTGATGACTTGAAAACCACC
>NZ_JAWOWJ010000900.1:0-576 GCF_033340495.1 Vibrio sp. 1249-1 | reverse complement strand
TTTTGAGCGTCACCTTCATATTTGCAAAGCGTCACATCAGCATCAAGTATGGTTAAGTCATCTCCAGATACCAATACTGGATGGATATCCAGTCTTTGTATTTCAGGTAACTCAACCGCCATTTGCGAAATACGAACTAAGAATTTTGACAGCTCAGTAATATCGAGCGCATCTTTGTGTTTCTGAAGACGGATCTTCCCGGACTTTAATGCAACCACGACTAAATAGCGTGCAAGCGTCATATTCAAAGGAGGCAGGGCGGCCACCGCATCTTGAGCGATGTTCCATTCAGATCCACCTTGACCAAGTAAAATGACAGGCCCAAATACCTTGTCAACCGCGATACTGATTCGCAACTCTTCCGCGCTGCCAAGCTTCGCCATGCCTTGAACTAGCAGGCCGTGTACGTTTGCAGATGGGTAACTGAATTTGACGGTATCTAAAATCGATTGTGCAGCGTTAGAAACTTCTCGACTATTTCTCAAATTAAGCGCCACGCCGTGTACGTCTGATTTGTGAGGAATATCAGGAGAGCGAAGCTTCACGGCGACAGGGTAGCCAATATTTTCTGCCATG
>NZ_JAWOWJ010000899.1:0-576 GCF_033340495.1 Vibrio sp. 1249-1 | reverse complement strand
AAGCAACGTCATTATTGATGGTGCATTAGTTTTACAGGCGATGAATGTGTCTGAAGATGATTCGTCAAACGAAGACTATGGCTTGATCATCGCGTTGACCGTTAAACAAGTACTTAAGCTTGAAATGGCACAAAAGATCGGAGCTATAACGTTGGTTCCTGCAAAGATGGTTCATAAATACTTATCTGTGAAAAGTAGCGATTTAATTGAGCATCGATTTGGCGTTCGACAGCTGAGAGGGAATTAAGGGTGTTCAATAAAAATATACTATTAGTCACATTAGGAGTGGCGCTATTACTCCCAGCTTCAGTCTCCGCAGGGGAGCTATTGAGCTTAGATAAAGGCGCAGCAAAAACCATTAACGTAAAACGCAACATCGACACCGTATTTGTCGCAGACACTCAAATTGCGGACTACAAGGTAATCGCAAATGGGAAGCTCGTGATTTACGGTATCGGTCGTGGTGCAACGTCGATCATTGCTTATGACCGAGCCGGAAGCGAAATTTATAACGCAGAAGTGGTAGTCAACAAGAGTCTAAGACTTCTAAAGCAAACCATTATTGCGAGATATCCA
>NZ_JAWOWJ010000898.1:0-576 GCF_033340495.1 Vibrio sp. 1249-1 | reverse complement strand
CAGATGTAAGCTATGCCGTTGTTGTGCGTGAGATTAATCCTCAACGCGATATTGAGGTTTACCAAGTTAACCTTGCTAATGCGATTCTTTCTCCAACGAGTAAAGATAACTTGAAGCTGAATTCTCGCGATCGAGTCTTGGTGTTTAACCGCTTCAATAACGAAGATTTGGATACGTTAGCGGATCAAGAAACCGTTTCCAAAGCGAAAACCTTAGAGCAAGCTCAACTTCAAGCGCAACAAGAGCAGTTGAAAGAGCAAGAGGTAATGAGCTCATCAGTTGCTGTTTCTTCTGCAACTCCGCTAGAAAAAGATTCAAAACAACCAAAGATTGTATTCCGTGGTAAAGAAATCACGAAAGATGATTTTGAGGTGTTAAAACAAAATACTCGCCGCACATTGCTTGCTCCCGTTCTGCTGCAACTTCAACAGCAATCGCGTTTAGGCTTGGCTCCACAAATTGCAGAAGTATTCGGTGAGGTAAAATATCCAGGGCGCTACCCAATTACTCCGCGCATGACGATTTCTACCTTAATTGAGGCAGCTGGCGGCTTAACTTATAACGCATTTACCATCA
>NZ_JAWOWJ010000897.1:0-576 GCF_033340495.1 Vibrio sp. 1249-1 | reverse complement strand
TGGATTATTTAAAACATGGACGACATAGGGTTTGCAAGGGAAAAGTCACATATCAACCAATAACCGTTTGGATTGAACGTTTAGACCGCCGTGTGGTAGAGATGATTACATGAGATGTATTGGGGAAAGCACAGAATAGTCGATGCGAAAAGTAAGACGCAGATAAAATAAACCTCCAGCATGGACTCTCATTACTGGAGGTTTGAACTGAAATGGTCACTGATTTAGAGCAATGGGTTGAAGAGGTAGAACACACGCTCAAGGAAACGAGAATAAAGGCTACGTTTTTCCCACTCGTCCAAAATGACAGGATGAGATTGCTTGATATAACCATCTTGCAACCATGACAATTGCTTAGTGAACTCTTCATCGTCGACAGCCAGAGTGACTTCAAAGTTCAGCCACAGGCTACGCATGTCCATATTCACCGTACCAACCAAACAGAACTGGTCGTCGATAACGACCGATTTGGTGTGCAGCAAGCCACCATAGAACTCGTAAATTTTCACGCCAGCGGCTAAAAGTTCGCTGTAGAAGGCGCGCGATGCCCACTGAACCATAAGTGAGTCATTTTTG
>NZ_JAWOWJ010000896.1:0-576 GCF_033340495.1 Vibrio sp. 1249-1 | reverse complement strand
GATGGATGGTGACAAAGACGTGGTTGTGATCGGTGCGCTAAACCCTATCAAACCAGATAGTCCTATTTCTGGTTCTTACACTATGTGGCGTAACGATTACTCAGCGACTGAAGACGCCTACGACTTCGGCGGTATGAGTAATAGCACAGAAGAAATGGAGACAATCCTAGGCAGCTTCGGCGCAACAACAGACAGCACAATCGTCGTCTACGCTGCGGGCTCACACCACGATGCTGCGCGTCTTTACTGGCAAATCCATAACCTTGGCCATCAAGATGTTCGTTACCTTGACGGGGGCTTGAACGCTTGGATGGGCGCTGGCTACCCAACTGGCTCTGCAAACCAAAGCGTTGCAGCGGTTGAATACAACGCACCTAACACACAACAAGATAACAATGCCCTAGCAACGCTAGACATGGTTATCGCAGCGCAAAACAACCCTGATTGGGTGATCCTAGATACTCGCGGCAACGACGAGTTCAACGGTGAAGTTGCGGTTTCTGGCGCATACGGTCCGGGCACTATCCCAAGCAGTGTTCACATTAACTGGACCAAAGCGTTGAACGAAGACACAAC
>NZ_JAWOWJ010000895.1:0-576 GCF_033340495.1 Vibrio sp. 1249-1 | reverse complement strand
TTCAGTCACACGTACCAGAGCATGCTCAACTTGGTTGGCTTCTTAACTGTTACACTCAAATGGGTGAACTGAGCCGTATGACTCAGTTTAAAGACAAGTCTGCACGTTACGCGAACGACGTAAACGTGGGTCTGTTTGATTACCCAGTGCTAATGGCAGCAGACATCCTGCTTTACGGCGCACACCAAGTGCCAGTAGGTAGCGACCAGAAGCAGCACCTAGAATTAGCGCGTGATATCGCAACGCGTTTCAACAACATTTACTCGCCAGAAAGCCCAATCTTCACGGTGCCTGAGCCATACATTCCAACGGTTAACGCGCGCGTAATGAGCCTTCAAGATGCGACGAAGAAAATGTCGAAGTCTGATGATAACCGTAAGAACGTTATCACGCTGCTTGAAGAGCCAAAATCGATCATCAAGAAGATCAACAAAGCGCAAACCGATACCGAAACGCCACCAAGCATTCGCCATGATGTTGAAAACAAAGCGGGCATTGCAAACCTAATGGGTCTTTACTCTGCAGCGACAGGCATGAGCTTTGAAGAGATTGAAGCGAAATACAAAGATCGGAAGA
>NZ_JAWOWJ010000894.1:0-576 GCF_033340495.1 Vibrio sp. 1249-1 | reverse complement strand
GATCACGCAGATTAGCGCGACGGAATGGCGCTTTGAGCCATCAGAAAACTTCAACGGCGACGTGAGTTTTGTCTATGACATTACTGATGATGGCACAACCAATGGAGCACCGGATCCAATCACAATCAGCGGTTCTGCGGTCATGAACGTTCAAGCGGTTAATGATGCTCCAGAGATTGATGGCTCATTAGTAACCAGCACGATCTTCGAATCGGCAGGTCAAAAAATATCAGGCATTACGATAGCAGATGTGGATTTCACGGGTATCCATGAGAACGAGATCATGACGATTTCGCTCAGCACGAGTGAAGGTGATGTCAGTGTTATCGCGCCATCCGGCAGTGGTGTGACGCAAGGTGTTGGTTTAGCGGGTGAAACCGTGTTGATGGGGACGTTGTCCCAACTTAATGCGGTGTTGACTTCGACAGATCCAAATGTCGGTGTTTTTGTCGATGCAAGTGACGTGAACAGTTCAGCGATTTCATTGACGGTTACAGCGGACGATAATGGAATTTACTACGAGAATTCCACAGGAACGTCGCTGCAAGCCACCGAAACGTTTGATATCAACGTGAC
>NZ_JAWOWJ010000893.1:0-577 GCF_033340495.1 Vibrio sp. 1249-1 | reverse complement strand
CAGCCGCGACGGCTAGCGCGCAGCCAATCAGTGTATCGGCAAGCCGAGGAAGCACCACTGCGTAGCCTTCACCTAACTGGTTGAACAGGAACAAGACTAACAAGGTGATAAATCCGGTCGCGTAGCCGTAGTTGTTCATCCTAAATGCAAAGAACATCACGCCCGAAACAACGATAAACACCAACTGACTTTCTTGAGAAGGGAAGAACGTTAGCAGCGGTACGCCAATCAATAACCCCGCTAAAGTACCGATCACACGAGCCGTAAGTTTTTGGCGCGTTGCACTGTAGTTCGGCTGACACACAAACAGTGTTGTAAGCAAAATCCAATAACCACGGTCAATATCAAATAGCTGAATGATGCCGTACCCAATAGTAAGCGCAATTGACATACGCAACGCATGTCGAAATAGCATCGAATCTTTATGAAGGTTAGCCGAAATGCGTTGCCACATCGCTTTCAACGTATGTGGGTTAGTATCGGCAAGCGTGTCTTCTTCTAGGCGTTCGGCATCTGGGTTATTGATGTTGTTTAGCTGCTTTTCAACCGTAGCGAGGTTATTGAACAGGTAAGTTAG
>NZ_JAWOWJ010000892.1:0-577 GCF_033340495.1 Vibrio sp. 1249-1 | reverse complement strand
AGCATCGCCACCCATGATGGCTTTTAAGCCGGCGACGTCATGCGGTACAAACCACGTCCATTGACACGCGTTACCTTCGGTGTAGTTGCCTGTCTCGTGTTCTGTGCCGTATGGGTCGAATGGCGTCATGAAGGTTTCATCAATCATCACTGGGCGCATAAAGCCCGTCACACCATGCTCTGCGTATTCCGTTGGGTTGTAATCGAAGTACTTTTTGTAGCCTTTCGAGCGTTCAAGGTATTGCTCTTCCGCTTGAGTATCACCGGCTGCTTTGGCGATTTGTGCGATAGCCCAATCGTAGAATGCGTTTTCCAGACCGTAAGAAACAGACTCAACCGTGTAGTCTTCAAATACTGGCTCACCATCGACACGTTGGATAGCTGGCGTGAAGCCGTTTTTCTCAATGTAGTCGATGTGCTTGGTTAAAGTGCGATCCAATACGCCCTGATCCCAATCGGCTTGCAGTGCAGGGTAGTTGTCGTAAGTCGAAGAGTCGATCGCGGCTTTCAGCGCCAGGTCTTTCTCTTGTTGAGTAAACTCTTCTGGGAATTTGGTGATCGCATCCGCAATAACTGCT
>NZ_JAWOWJ010000891.1:0-577 GCF_033340495.1 Vibrio sp. 1249-1 | reverse complement strand
ATATCTTTCTCACCTGATGGCTTTAGTAGAACAATACTGCATTCAAAATCATGCGGTCAGCTATACCACTCAAAACTTAACTCAGCTTGAACAGTCGAAAGCGATGGGATTAGTCGTCAATAGTGTGTGGAAAGCACATATCCAAGCATATTGCCACAATGCTGATACCTTGATTATTGATGAGTTTGAGAAAGTAATTTCAACTGTCGTGTGTTCGGAGCATTCACTACAAATACCTAAACAACGCGTCTTTCATTGCTTGTCTGAGATTATTCGCTCCATTCCACAAGTCATTGTGGGCGATGCTGATCTTTCCGATATTAGTTTAGGCTTCTTGAAGGATTTACGAGGTGACGTGACTTTAATCCAGTGCGACAAAAACCCATATCTGGGAATTGAAGCAGTTATCACAGATAAAAATCAGTATCTTTATAGTCAGGATGATCTCAAGTCCAAATTGTTGGAGGACAAGGTGTTTCTCTTTGACTCGCTAGTGACACTTCGAGGAGTAGTTAAACAACTTGGTTATGAGGACAAACAAGGTTTAGATAGTGAGACTGCGGCTCTAAACGACGGT
>NZ_JAWOWJ010000890.1:0-577 GCF_033340495.1 Vibrio sp. 1249-1 | reverse complement strand
CATCCAAAATTTAGAGAAATTCTCTCTTTGTGCTCTAGGCGCATTGCGTGTCAGATCGCCAATCACTGGGTGAGCAGGAACAAATCCCATGCTCTTAAAACCACCTCGTAATTCTTTGGCGATTGGATTGGAGTCTTCGCATAACAAAGGGTAAATATCACGCCACAAATAATGCGGCTTTTCTATCGGCGATAGATACTTAGAGTGACTCATAACTTGGTATGAAGGCGGCAGTAACTCAGAGCGAATATAAATCACATGATCCACTGGCAGTTGCAGATATCGCTCCAATTGAAAGAGGTTGCCACTCTCAACATTACCGATCGTTTCGGCAGCATCGAGTTTATTTTCACAAAGAACAATTGAACCATCACTTAATATCAGACGCATGTCTGGTCGGCATCCTGGATAGATAACTTGTGTCTCGACCTTGCTGATCAACCTGCTATCTTGGTCTCCAAATATCAACCTAACAAATGCTCGATTGAAACGTTCTGAAGACCTTAACGCAGCAGCGAAGAATTCAGTTAAGTGATCCTCTTTTGCTACCGTTAGTTTTTGAGTATTGATGAATAAG
>NZ_JAWOWJ010000889.1:0-578 GCF_033340495.1 Vibrio sp. 1249-1 | reverse complement strand
ATCCGAAACAACTGATAGACTGCGTCTCCAATGCAACAAGCATCGTGTTTGCATTGTTAAGGACATTCATCCACTGAGCATCAAGGGATCATTATGAAGTTTATCCGTTGGATTTTAGGCAAAGTCATTTTATTGCTGAACGCTGTCTTTTCTCCTCGTGGCATCAAACGCACTAACGAAGCACAGAGCAACGTCGATGATAAAGCAAAGCAATACGCGTTATATCAGTTTGAAGCTTGTCCTTTTTGCGTCAAAGTACGACGTGCGATGAAACGACAATCCGTTAATATCGAATTACGTGATGCGAAGAATGACCCAACTCACCGCGCAGAACTTGAACAAGGTGGCGGTCGCGTGAAAGTGCCTTGTCTTCGTATCGAAAAAGATGGCAAAACGCAATGGCTTTATGAGTCATCAGACATTGTCGCTTATCTTGAAAAAGAATTTGCCTAGTTCCCCCTAAGAACATTGGCGGATGTAAAAGAGGCACCATTTGGTGCCTCTTTTCTATTTTGATGTTTTTGCTTCGAAACCGACTGGCGGCCTACTCATCGACAATCAGCATCAACTCAACACGT
>NZ_JAWOWJ010000888.1:0-578 GCF_033340495.1 Vibrio sp. 1249-1 | reverse complement strand
GAAAACCGAGTTGTGGAAGAGCTGGGGTCGCTCATGTCTTACACGCGTTCTGCTCGGGAAGAAAAAGGCTTTGAGCGTTTTGGTGGGTCGGATATTGAAGAGTTTGACCACATTGGTTCGACGCTGGAAAGCACGTTTGAGGAATTAGAAGCTCAGAAGCGATCGTTTAGAGACCTGTTTAACTTCGCGTTATCGCCAATCATGGTTTGGTCAGAAGCGGGCGTGCTGATCCAAATCAATCCCGCAGCTCGCAAAGAACTGGTGATCGAAAATGACATCGAAACCATGCATCCTGTATTTAAAGGATTCAAAGACAAACTGGTACCACATTTAAGAATGGCAGCGCAGGGCGCGACACTGACGGGAGTGAACGTGCCCATTGGTGACAAAGTCTTTCGTTGGACCTTATCGCCAATTCGCGTCGATGGTGATATCAGCGGCATCATTGTTCAAGGGCAAGATATTACAACGCTGATCGAAGCTGAAAAGCAAAGTAACTTAGCACGCAGAGAAGCCGAAAAATCCGCGCAAGCGCGAGCTGACTTCTTGGCTAAAATGAGCCATGAAATTCGTACACC
>NZ_JAWOWJ010000887.1:0-578 GCF_033340495.1 Vibrio sp. 1249-1 | reverse complement strand
TCTCTACCGTCTCTTGGTCACGCATCTCACCAATCAAAATGATGTCTGGGTCTTGACGCAAGAAGGTGCGTAACACGCGTGAAAATGTCAGGTCGATTTTGCTGTTGATCTGTACTTGCGTGATACGTGGTAAACGGTATTCCACCGGATCTTCTGCGGTGATGATCTTTTTACCCGGCTCATTGAGCTCACTCAACGCGCCGTAAAGTGTCGTGGTTTTACCCGATCCCGTAGGGCCGGTTACCAAAATCATGCCATGAGGACGAGATAACTGACGACGCAAGCGCGCCAGTAGCTCAGGCGGTAAACCCGATTCTTCTAATGGACGTAAGCCTGACGACTGGTTAAGCAGACGCATTACAACCGATTCACCGTACTGAGTTGGTAACGTCGACATACGAATATCAATCGATTGGCCACGAACTTTGATGTTGAAGCGACCATCTTGTGGCAGACGCTTCTCAGAAATATCCAAGTGCGCCATCAACTTAAGGCGTAATACCAATGCAGAAGCGATGTTCACTTCGTTCAGAATGGTTTCATGCAGCACACCATCGACACGCTGGCGTAAACGCAAG
>NZ_JAWOWJ010000886.1:0-578 GCF_033340495.1 Vibrio sp. 1249-1 | reverse complement strand
AATTTGGTCAACTTGTTTGCGTCGTTCGTGCCCAAGTAAAACACTTGCTCTTTGTTTGGCACTGGGTAGCTATCAACACGCACTGCAAACACGCCCAATTTGCCCGCACAGCCGCTCGCTTCAAACAAGCGACGCTCGTCTGCATTAAAACGTGAAGGGATGTCATACGTTACGTCACGAACTCGTTCATCATATTCTTTGTCTGATGCCATGCGATCATCGTGAACGATCTTGCTTGGGTCGAAATTACCTTCTTGCAGATTGTGAAGAATTTCTTCCGGCGTCTCACCCAAGCCATCAATACCAAGGTGATTTACTAGATGGAGGTTACCCTGCTTATCGACCTGCGCGTAGATGGCAAGCTCAGTATATGCTGGGCCGCGTTTCACTAACGCACCGCCTGAGTTATTGGCAATACCACCGACAACTGTCGCACCTAGCGATGATGACCCAATAATAGAATGCGGCGCGCGGTTAACGGCTCTGAGTTCTTTTTCTAGTGAGTGTAAACTTGCACCGGGTAAGCACACCGCCTGTTTGCCACCATCCAGCAGGTGAATTTTTTTGATTTTGGTAAT
>NZ_JAWOWJ010000885.1:0-578 GCF_033340495.1 Vibrio sp. 1249-1 | reverse complement strand
TGATTGAATGGTTAAAGCAGACGTTTCCCGAACTTCAAAACGCTGAAATGAACCACGCTCGCCCAAGCTTAGAAGATGTTTTTGTCAGCGTGACAGGGAAAGGCCGCCAATGATGAAACCTATCGCTCGCATGAAAGCCGTCATGATCAAAGAGATTCGCCAACTTTCCCGTGACCGAATCACATTTGGCATGGTGGTGATGATCCCGCTTATCCAGCTTTTGCTGTTCGGCTTCGCAATCAATACGGACATTCGCAACATTCCGGTAGGTGTTGTCGACCAAAGTGGCAGTACCGCCGGGCGGATCATTACCCAGTCCGTCAAAGTCACTCAAGTGGTGGATATCAAAGAAACCTATGCCACCGCGCAAGAGGCTGAACAAGCGATTCAAGATGGTATTGTGCGCGCCGTGCTGATTTTGCCAAGCGATCTCACACAACGCATGATGCAAGGTCGAGAGCTTGGGCAATGGATTGTGGATGGGTCAGATACCATGATCAGCTCGGCAATATTGTCGTTGCAAACCATGCCATTAACCGATTTTGATTTCGAGATTCGCCCAGAGCCAAGCAAAACAT
>NZ_JAWOWJ010000884.1:0-578 GCF_033340495.1 Vibrio sp. 1249-1 | reverse complement strand
ATATGCGTGATATGTCGAAAACGACAGAAGTTGGTGGCATTACCTTCCCTGGTGAAATCATGCCGCCAGAAGATGGTGACGTTACCATTCAGTGGGTAACCAAAACCAAAGTGTCGATAGGTTTGATGGTTCGCCCTCATAACTGCCCGAAACATATCGTGGTCAACATCGCGCTTGATCTTACTAACCCTGCAGATTTGGAGGCGTAATCCATGAGAATTTCTGGCAAGAACATGCATTTCTCTTTGGGTGACTACAAGCTCAAAGCACAAAAAGTCTCGTTATCCATTACTGATAATTCCGCCGTCAATAAAACCTCTGGTGTGCCAGATGGTTACGTCGACGGAGATGTTGAGGCTAGTGGTGAAATGGAGCTGACCACGCAGCAATTTAACCTACTAAGCAAAGCAGCGAAACAAGCCGGCTCTTGGCGTGGAATGCCTGATTTTGACGCGCTGTTCTACGGCAAGATTGATAAAGATGAGCTCAAAATTGAAGCCTTCGGATGTCGTATCAAAATCTCTGACTTACTTGATGCCGATTCGAATGGAGGTAGTGCATTAGTTCACAAGCTGCCG
>NZ_JAWOWJ010000883.1:0-578 GCF_033340495.1 Vibrio sp. 1249-1 | reverse complement strand
CTTTGGTTGGGGAAAGGACATCGCTAAGCTGTAAGCCAGTGTAGCGTTCTGCGTTGAACGTTTTGGAGTGGTGGGTACCACCAAAGCTTTCAATATAGCGCCCGCTTTCGTCTAGGATAAACACATGATCCGGTAGGGTGTTTAAAATGGCTTCTAACCATGTTTCCCTTTCTTTATCAATCATGTGGTTACTTTCCTTCTTCTCGGCAAGTAGCCGATTATATAGGTTTGTATTGATGACACAATCAATATGGATCACATAATGGTTTATCGATTCAGCTAATCTGTGTGTGTTAGCTTTTGAGCTGTTTGAGTGAAATTTTTATAGCACTTTGTTTCGTGCGGGTGTAGGCTCTTGCCTGTATATTTTTGAGACAAAAAATTCATGTTATATCTCTTGTTTAAAAACTTCGTAAGAAGGCTGAACTCCGTGCAAAAAACGCGATGAAGTGTTGCTCGGAGTCATAAATTATCTTCATCAGATGTGGAAATACGTGCACAGCTAAGCTGGAAAATGCGTAGGTTGTATTACATCTGAGTAAAGACAAGAGACCGCCGGTGATATTTCATCACCGGCT
>NZ_JAWOWJ010000882.1:0-579 GCF_033340495.1 Vibrio sp. 1249-1 | reverse complement strand
GATGAGATTCTAGCGATTACCAACCAAGGGCGTATGTTGTTGTTCCCAATTAAAGACTTGCCGCAATTAGCGAAAGGTAAAGGTAACAAGATTATCAACATCCCAGCAGCTAAAGCGAAAGAGCGTGAAGAAGTGTTGTCCCACTTAATCGCGTTGCCGCAAGGTGCTTCTTTAACCTTGTACGCTGGTAAGCGCAAGCTAGGTTTGAAACCTGCTGATCTTGAGAACTTCCGTGGTGAGCGTGGTCGCCGAGGTAGTCTGCTGCCAAGAGGCTTACAGAGAGTGACGCGAATCGACGTTGAGCTTGGTGAGTCGAGCTGCACTGAAGAATCGAGCGAAAGCGAATAAAACGAATAGAAACAAAAATCCCAGCCATTGGCTGGGATTTTGTTATGCTTCTTGTTTGTCTTCGGCGATAGTGACTTTTAGAGTCATTTCCTTGCCTTTACGAATGATACCAACGTCGACAGAAGTGCCTGGGCGTAAATCCGTCACGATATCCATCTCGCTTTGACGGCCCTGAACTTTATTGCCATCGATACTGATAATGATGTCTTGCTTTTCAAAGCCTGCGGCACT
>NZ_JAWOWJ010000881.1:0-579 GCF_033340495.1 Vibrio sp. 1249-1 | reverse complement strand
GCGTCGTCGTAATAATGATCATTTTTGTCCACCCCAAAACCCTTTTGAGCACCAAGAAACTGCGTCTCCAACAGCGTAGATTCACCAGAAGCCGCGAGCAACGGAAGAGCCGCAGCAGAAAAACCTGCACTTCCTGATTGGGTATATTTACCCGTTTCAGTATTTACTTCTCTCGCTGGTGCACCAAGGGCTTTGGTTGCCGCCACAAACGGCTGCATTTTTTGCACTAATACTGCTTTTTCTGAAACTTGATCATTTAACATGCCCACCCAAAGATAAGTGCGGATCGCGTTGTAACTGCCTATCGGCCCAGTGACCCCATCTGAGCTATAACGACCATTTCTCAATGTCGCCCAGTCTGGGCTAAAGCCAGCTGGCATCGTTTTCTCTAGCATGTGAACACTTGCCTTATACATTGAATCCCAGTTGTATTGCGGGTACAGAGACTGCATACGAGCAATCAGTTGTAACGGAACATAACTCGGATTCACACGGTACTGGCCGTCGGCATCAAAGCCCGTTGGAGCTGGCAACAATACCGTTCCAACTCCCGCTATGTTGACGGTTTCTTCACGTAAA
>NZ_JAWOWJ010000880.1:0-580 GCF_033340495.1 Vibrio sp. 1249-1 | reverse complement strand
TCTCCAAGTCGTTAACGCACTCTTCTTTCCATCGTAAAGATGAGCTTTTTGCCAGACCGTTGCCATGGTTTCTTGAACCATCTCCATAGCAACTTGCTCATTACCAACGTGCTTGTAGGCAAACTGTTTTAGCTTGGGTGCATAAAAACGGAATACGAACGCAAAAGCCTCTCTATCTTTGGCTTTTACTTTATCCATGTAAGCGTTCCATTCATTTCGCCCCAGTTTTTGTGGGCTATCACTCATCATAATCAGCCTTTACTATAGGGAGGCACTCACCTCCCTTCTTCCTAATCGGTGATGTCATCAACGAGAAGATTGAAGCCACCATTGTTTCCGTCATCAAGAGCAACCACTTGGTAGACAACACCATTCATTAAGTCTACTGGTAGCGAATCGATCGCGACCGCGTCAGGGTTGCCTGCGACGGTGACAGTTACGTAGTAAGTGCCTGCCGCACCATACAATCCTTTCGCACTTTCTTTATACGCAAAGTTTGTGATGGTTGGATCACTGCCCTCTATCCCTACTGACGTTGTGAGGTAGACATCAACCGTCTCTGCTACTGGGTTGGCTGCAG
>NZ_JAWOWJ010000879.1:0-580 GCF_033340495.1 Vibrio sp. 1249-1 | reverse complement strand
TCGGGCACGGCTGAGATCAACAACTTAGTGTATGGGTGCTGTGGATTTTTCAAGATCGCGTGCGTGTCACCCCATTCAACGATTTGCCCTTTATACATCACCGCTGTTTCTTCAGCGATGTAGTGCGCGGTGGCGAGGTCGTGGGTAATGTACAAAAAGCCAATCCCAAGCTCTTGCTTCATACGCTGCATCAAGTTCAATACGCCCAAGCGAATTGACACATCCAGCATCGATGTTGGTTCATCGGCCAAAATTATTTGTGAACCGACGGCCAGTGCGCGTGCGAGGTTTACTCGCTGACGCTGACCGCCGCTGAGTTCGTGCGGGTACTTGTTTAACGTCTCTTCTGGCAATTCCACCAGCTTGAGAAGTTCCTCCAATCTCGCCGGGATCTCGCGGTCATGCTGCACCTGCTTGTGGATTTTCAACGGGCGAGTTAGATGATGACGAATTGTGTGGGTAGGGTTCAGCGATCCAAAAGGGTCTTGAAACACCATTTGTACCTTACTGCGATAATCTTGAATATCGTGTCGTGAGATGATGTCATTGATGTTGGTGCCGTTAAATAGAATTTCCCCTT
>NZ_JAWOWJ010000878.1:0-581 GCF_033340495.1 Vibrio sp. 1249-1 | reverse complement strand
CTTGAACGCTCACAGTAAACCGAAGGCATACGTAGACCATTGAACCAGTTTAGTTTCACCATCGTGTAACCCGCACTGTCTAGAATGTGCAGACGTTGACCGATCTCTAGTGGCTGATCAAAATTCGCCACACAGAACTGATCACCGGCAAGACATGAACACGAACCAATCACGTACTCGTGCTCGCCGTTGTCAGATGCCTCTAGAATGGAAGCTGGTTCATTGTAAATCAGCGTATCAAGACGGTGTGCTTCAGTTGCAGAGTCAACAATTGCTGTCTTCTTCACGTTCTCAACGATATCGACCACAGTAACCACTAAGTCTGTCGTCTTAGTGATGATGGCTTCACCCGGCTCTAGGTACATTTGCACGCCGTGCTTCTCAGAGAATGCTTTTAACGCTAGACCTAGCTTCTCAATATCGTAACCCGGCCACGTGAAGAATACGCCGCCACCCATGCTCACCCAATCCAGCTTGTTTAGGTATTCGCCAAACTGCTCTGAAATCGCGTCTAATAGGCCGATAAACGCGTCCACATCTTTGTTCTCACAATTCATATGGAACATCACGCCATCAATACC
>NZ_JAWOWJ010000877.1:0-581 GCF_033340495.1 Vibrio sp. 1249-1 | reverse complement strand
GCTAACACTTGGTACAACATTAACAGGTTACTTTCCCACTTTGTCCGGTTTACTTTTTCCGACCTTGTTGATGTCCACTGGTTTTCACTACTTTGAAACATTGAAGCAGTCCCTGTCTTTGCAATGGCTATCGAAAGAAGAAGCGCCAGAAATGCTAGGCAAGTTTATCTCGGTCGGCGCTCTGGCTTCTCTGTTTACTTACGGCGCGATTTGGATTTTGCTAGAGCAGCTTAAATTTGATTTCAAAACCGTGTATTTGCTGGCGGGTGGCGTTGGCTTTGTGTTGATCATCGTGATGGCACTGGCGTTTCCTCAGTTCAAAACAGCTGTGCCACAAAATAAGAAACTCGTACTGCGTAAACGCTACTGGTTGTATTACGCGCTCACTTTTATGAGTGGTGCGCGTCGACAGATTTTCACTGTATTTGCGGGCTTCCTGATGGTAGAGAAGTTTGGCTACTCTGCCGCAGACATTACCTTACTGTTTTTGATCAACTACCTGTTTAACTTTTTATTTGCCAAGCGCATTGGCCGTTTTATCGGTGTTGTCGGTGAGCGTAAGGCATTAACGTTTGAATACG
>NZ_JAWOWJ010000876.1:0-581 GCF_033340495.1 Vibrio sp. 1249-1 | reverse complement strand
AGACGTTTGTTGATGTGGTTGCTAAGTTTGGTTTGAAAGAAATTAACCCTGAAGGCGAAACGTTCAACCCTGAATTCCACCAAGCAATGTCTATTCAAGAAAGCCCAGATCATGAATCAAACACCGTGATGTTTGTTATGCAGAAGGGTTATGAGTTAAACGGCCGTGTGATTCGTCCTGCAATGGTTATGGTTGCTAAATAACGACGCAAGTCACTGCAAAGTAAATACAAAATGCCTGTCACGTTTGTGATGGGCATTTTTGTTTCAAACAAAGGCGTGCTCCCTCTGTCTCGCTGAACCATCGATATCTAAAATTTGATCCCTTTCAAAGTTTTTCCTATTGAGGATATTTTTTCTTATAGGGAATTTTCTTTCTATCAACTGCGTAGTTATACAACCTTCAACCGATAACTAGTTGTTATCATTTGACTAAGTGAACTTTGTTCTGAATATGAATGTATTCATAGTTTGTTTTGCTGAATTTTGTTGTTAACAAAAATGTAAATTATCACTTTATTTTGTAACTTTGATATGTATTATTTGCGACCACTGCTTTAGAAATAAGCAGATATAACTACA
>NZ_JAWOWJ010000875.1:0-581 GCF_033340495.1 Vibrio sp. 1249-1 | reverse complement strand
GGTGCCCAGAACGGAGAATGTTGGGGTTCTTCCCAATCACTTCTTCGGCGCTGAATCCGGTGATCTGCGAGAACGCGTTGTTGACATCAATGATATTGGCATTGCTGTCGGTAATGACCATACCTTCTTGCGAGTTGTTGAAGATTTTCGACGCCAACGACAATTGCGTTTCCACCATCTTGCGACGGGTGATGTTGCGCGTCATGCCCAAAATGCCGATCAGGTCGCCGGCCTGATTTCGTACCGGTGATTTGATGGTTTCCAGCCAAGTCGGGTTGTTGTTTTCATCAATTTGGCGACACTCTTCAACGATGTTCTGTGTGCCAGTAGCGACCACTAATCGGTCGGCATCAATGAATTTTTCCGCGCGTTCGGCGCTGAAAAGGTCAAAGTCGTTCTTCCCGACAATGTCATCGTTAGACTTTTTCCACGCCTGTTCCACGCTGCGGTTAGTCATGGCGTACAGACCATCGGTGGTTTTGATCCAGATGTGGTCATCCAGACAATCGATGAATTCTTGCAGCGTTGGTAGTGGCTTGTTGGCGTGTGAGTGATGACGTTTGAGCTCTTGATGATAATGC
>NZ_JAWOWJ010000874.1:0-582 GCF_033340495.1 Vibrio sp. 1249-1 | reverse complement strand
CAAAGCTATCGGCAAGCGGCCCATGAATTAACTGACCAATCGCAAAACCCGCCGTATAAGCCGTCAATGTAATTTGAACCGCACCAGGTGCAACGCCCAAATCTTTTGCGATGGTCGGCATTGCCGGTAGATACATGTCGATCGCCAATGGCGTTAGCGCGCCAATTGCACCGAGCACAAGAAACAGTAAAAAACTGATTTGAGATTGGGGAGCGCTTTGAGCTTTTTCTGTCATTCTTTTACCTCTAGTTGTGTCCTTGCCATCAGCCATTTCTTTGCAGAAACTAGCAAGGATGCTTCTCGTACCATTGAAAACAAAGCACAGTGCTTTGCTGATTCAATTTTCGAGGGTCATAAGGACGAATGTTTACCAAGGTGGCCTTGACGAGCTCGACATAGAAAAGCGCATGATAACGATGCATGTTCACCCGATAATTGCGCGCAATAAACCAAAGATGACAGCATGATTGATTCACTACGAACGGATGTTTCGCGAGAAAAGTATGCGTGAGCCTGTGATAAAACGCCGCGGCATATCACTGAGGTTAAGCATGCATACCGAAATTGTCTAGGCTCGAAAAC
>NZ_JAWOWJ010000873.1:0-582 GCF_033340495.1 Vibrio sp. 1249-1 | reverse complement strand
TTGTTGTGCGGTACAGTGCTGGTGGGATGCTCGTCTCCTTCAACTGGTTCTTCATCTGTCTATTATTCGAGTGGGTATTACGACCCTTGGTGGTATGGTCACGATGACTATTGGATTTACTATTATCCGGGTTGCTGTGATAACGGACATGACCATCGAGAAAAGCTCGAGGCATGGTGGAATGGTCTCGACGACGATCAACAACAGTCAATCAAAGACAAAGTTGAAGATTGGAAAGATGGCGATATGAACGCCAACTTCGATAACATGAAGCGACAACTGGATAACCACTGGCAAACGTTGCCGGATGAACAAAAACAAGCGATTCAAGCAAAATGGCACGAGCGTCCCCAGCGTGTAGAAACAAAAACGTTACCAAAACAAACGACGTTGCCAGAATCAACATTGAAGACACAGCCATTACCCGCGCATAACGTGCCGCGTCCGATTACCAAGCCAAATATTCAGAGACCTCAGACTCGACCAAACATCCAACCAGTGCCAAGAATTCGTCGACGTTAATGGTTTACTTGCATTTTGATGATGTACTTCGACTAGAATGAACTGATGAAAACAAAGGGC
>NZ_JAWOWJ010000872.1:0-582 GCF_033340495.1 Vibrio sp. 1249-1 | reverse complement strand
CGGTAGCCTGACGGACTGACTAATGAATAAGCCAAAAGTGCGGTTTCTGGTTTTTCTTCCTTAAGCAGTGCCTGCTTCAAGTCGAGGTGCGTTTTGATGTTTTCTTGGAAGAACTTGGTGTATTTTTTTCTTAATACGCCTTCGCTAACCGAAGCAAACTTGTGGCCTTTATGGAACGTAGATGGCTCTTTGACTTCGCCTCTTTTGCTGATTACTCGGTCATCTTTTTGCGCGGCAATGGCACGAAACTGTTCCAAATCGGGTACTGGGCTTTGACTGATTTTTTGCGTTGTATTCACCATAACTCCCTCCTACACACGCAGCGGTTGAACATGACTTTGTTCATGATTTGAAGTGGCTGAAAGATCTTGATCCAACATGGCAAAACGCGCTTGCCAAAGTTCGGTCTGTTCGATGATTTCGTGGAACCAAACTGTCAAGTTGGCTGAGTTAAGATGCTCGGTAGGTTGGCGACCCGCTAAGACAAGTTGTCGACCGTTCGGGGCGAGCGATAACGCCAAGTTGCCACTGCCTACTCGTGGGTGATTTGGGGGGGCTAGTAGCTCTAGGCCGCGTATGCGC
>NZ_JAWOWJ010000871.1:0-582 GCF_033340495.1 Vibrio sp. 1249-1 | reverse complement strand
ACATGTTTCGTCCTAAAATGTATGAATACATTAAGGATGAACAACCGCTACTTCACACACATCACATTCAACAACGACGTGCCGGTTAACTGATTTGGTTCTCGATCGGCAAACAAGCCTTTCTTATCTTTACCCCAATACGGCAATTGCAGCGGCCATTTGTTCTTCTCCATCACACCAGAATCTCGCAACGCTTTAAATTCAGTCGCCGTGGCGAGCGACATGCCCAACTGCTGACAAATCTGTTGCGAGCTTTCGTAGTTGAGTCGATTCCACGGCTTACCATATTCCATATAAAACTGATTATCTAACAGGTAAGGCACGACATACGTTTTGCCATGTAGAGACGCTCGCAAGCGCACTTCCACCTCTCCATTGCCTTTTACGCTCGGTGTTGGTTTTGCTTTCGCTACCGGTTTTGTTGTCGTGCTCGGTTTCGGCTCTTTTGCCGTAACTGGCTGCGCTGTCGTTTTTGTCGCAGAAGCTTTAAACGCCTCGGTATCTGGACGACTGGCCACGACTGGCGCAACAGGCTTCGGTGCGACGTTGGGTTTGGCGACAGGAGTCGACTTTGATGACGGC
>NZ_JAWOWJ010000870.1:0-582 GCF_033340495.1 Vibrio sp. 1249-1 | reverse complement strand
CAACAATGCGAATAGAACCGTTAATTCAAGGTGTTGTTGCTCGCTCTGCGCATCCACACGGTTGCCATGCATCCATAAAAGAGCAAATTGAATACGTAAAAAAAGCCCCGCAGATCAAAAGCGGCCCTAAACGAGTTTTAA
This sequence comes from Vibrio sp. 1249-1, assembly GCF_033340495.1. NCBI lineage: Bacteria > Pseudomonadati > Pseudomonadota > Gammaproteobacteria > Vibrionales > Vibrionaceae > Vibrio > Vibrio sp. 1249-1. Next base: position 441 of record NZ_JAWOWJ010000870.1, on the reverse strand, counting down.
TTATTGGTGCTTCCTCCGGTTTTGGGTTAGCAGCACGTATTGCCCTAACGTTTGGCGGCGCTGAAGCAGACACCATTGGCGTCTCGTTTGAACGAGGTCCATCTGAGAAAGGGGTTGGCAGCGCAGGCTGGTACAACAACATCTTTTTCAAACAAGAAGCAACGCATGCAGGACGCACTGCAATCAATATTGTTGGTGATGCATTCTCTGACTCTGTCCGTAATGAAGTTATCGAAGCGATCGAAACCTACTTTGAAGGTGAAGTCGATTTGGTGATTTACAGCCTTGCAGCGGGCGTTCGTCCAAAACCTCATTCAGATACGTTCTGGCGCAGTGTGATTAAGCCTATTGGTGAGTCGGTTACTGGCGCTTCCATCTTACTTGAAAATGATCAATGGGTTGAAACCACGCTCGAGCCTGCCACCGAAGAGGAAGCAGAAG
>NZ_JAWOWJ010000869.1:0-582 GCF_033340495.1 Vibrio sp. 1249-1 | reverse complement strand
CCAGTAGAGTTGGAGATTGTTTATCAAGATGAGTATTTTGTTGCGGTGAACAAGCCCGCCGGCATGTTGGTTCATCGCAGTTGGCTAGATAAACACGAAACTCAGTTTGTCATGCAGACTCTGCGAGACCAAATTGGTCAGCATGTCTTTCCGTTGCATCGCTTGGATCGTCCGACTTCTGGCGTTTTGGTGTTTGCGCTCTCCAGTGAAGTGGCTTCTCAAGTGATGCCTATGTTTGCTGAGCACAAAATGGAGAAGACCTATCACGCGATTGTCCGTGGTTGGATTGAGGAAGAGGGCGTTTTAGATTACGCGTTAAAAGTCGAACTAGACAAAATTGCAGATAAGTTCGCCTCCCAAGAGAAAGAAGCTCAAGAGGCCGTAACCGCTTACAAACCACTGGCGAAAGTGGAAGTGCCTTATTCGACGGGCAAGTTCCCAACAACGCGCTACTGTTTGATGGAAATGAAGCCAAAGACAGGGCGTAAGCATCAGTTGCGTCGTCACATGGCTCACCTACGTCATCCAATCGTTGGTGATACGACACACGGTGATGGCAAGCACAACAAGTTGTACCGTACC
>NZ_JAWOWJ010000868.1:0-582 GCF_033340495.1 Vibrio sp. 1249-1 | reverse complement strand
AATCTTTAGCCACAGAGCCGTATTTATCTCTGTTCGATATGGAAAACATAGAAAGTTAAAAACACAAAAAGGCCCTCTTCTCGGGCCTTTTTCATGGCGATCATTTGTTCGGCTTTCCTCCACCTTTTCCGCCGCCCTTACCACCACCAGAACCCGCAACCGTGATGTTATCGCTCCATCCACTCCAGAACAAAGAACCATCGCTTTGCTGAATGCTGCCAACACGATAATGCACTTCGCCATTGGCACTGGAATCTTCAAACGCCGTGGCCGTAGGGTCGAGAACATCCCAACTGCTTAGGCTTTGCCATCGATTACGTTTTGCATTCCAACTCTCGCGTTCGACTCTAAAGCCTGCAATGGCACCTTGATCCCCCGAATAGTTCCAAGTGAGAGAAACAATACTATTGTTGATCGAGATGGAAAGAGCTTCTGGTGCCTTAACGACTAGAGGAGGTGGTGGTGGCGGTTCCGAAGGTGTCGCAGTCAGAGCTCCCACCAAATTAAGTCGTCCGTATTGAGAGATGCTCTGTAAATCTTGCCCATCAGCACCTATTGGATCCGCTCCCTGTTCCAACATCA
>NZ_JAWOWJ010000867.1:0-583 GCF_033340495.1 Vibrio sp. 1249-1 | reverse complement strand
GACCAAAGGTAGCCAGAACAGCCACATCCCCGCCAATGGGTACATCAAGCTTTGGCGAAACGCCGTACTAAAATTCATTCTTTCTGAACTGTGATGCACCACATGTGCCGCCCACATCCAACGAATACGATGGCTAGCACGATGGAACCAGTAATAGAAAAAGTCTTGCAGCAACATAAGAAGCAAGAAGGTCGATACACTCATTTCGATATCAAATAATCGCCAATCAAACATCCACAAGTAGAAGTGCGCAATCAGCAGCCCCGTTAAAATATCAGCAGCTTGATGTAATCCCGCCAACACAAAGTTACACGCCACTTCCGGCAAATAATATTGTGCGCTGTAAGGCAACTTACCTCGACGCTGTCCCAAACCGTATTCCGCGGCGATGCAGAGAAAAAAGATAGGAGCCAAAGCCATAAGCAAGAGCTCCGGTCGTTCCATGATTTGTGACCAATCCATTGTCTTATCTACCATTTTGCGTAGTGATCTTCCGTTAAACCCACAACACCGTCGAGTTCGTGCTTACTGCCATTGCCATCCACAACAAACCCTGAAAAGTGACCGATATATTGACGAAAGT
>NZ_JAWOWJ010000866.1:0-583 GCF_033340495.1 Vibrio sp. 1249-1 | reverse complement strand
CTACTCATTATTATACACCCAAGATAATAACCCTAAACTCCGGAAGCGAGCGTGCTTGAGTGAGAAAATGAGTGGTGAGTGCACTCCGCCTCATTGTTAATAAAACAGTAAGCTCAAATGTTAAAGGAAAATCGCTTCACATCTAGGCAACCTTTTGCTTTGTGCTTTGTGCTTTGTGCTTTGTGCTTTGTGTCTCATTCTGCCGAAGCATATTGATTTGAAACTTATAGGGTTATACACCATTCTTATTTTTAAGGCGTTGCAATGAGGTTGGTGTTTGCCAATGAAAGGGATAATCTTTACCGAGTTCATGGAGTTAGTGGAAAGCAAATTTGGACTTGAAGTGCTTGACCAAGTGCTCGAACTTTCCGATGACGAAGGGGTATATACCTCTGTCGGCAGCTATGATCACCGGGACTTAGTCAAACTGATCGTCAATCTCAGCAAAGTTTCTGATATTCCCCCAGAGCAGTTACAAGAAGTGTTTGGTGAAAGCGTATTTTTGAACCTGCTACGCTCCATTCCCAGTCATGCAAGCTTGCAGCAGTGCGACAATACCTTTCAATTTGTTCGACATGTAGAA
>NZ_JAWOWJ010000865.1:0-583 GCF_033340495.1 Vibrio sp. 1249-1 | reverse complement strand
TAATGCGTGAACTGCTAGAAATTGAAGCTCAACATCCTGATTTAGTGACGGTTGATTCGCCAAGTCAGCGAGTGGGTGGTAAGCCGCTTTCTGAATTTAGTCAGGTGACACACGAAGTCCCAATGTTGTCATTAGATAATGCATTCGACGACAGTGAACTCGACAGCTTCCATAAACGTGCTCAAGACCGAATCGGTGGAGAAAGCATTAAGCAGTATTGTTGTGAACCAAAGCTAGATGGCTTAGCCGTGAGTCTGCTGTATGAAAACGGTATTTTAGTTCAAGCGGCAACGCGTGGTGATGGTACTACGGGTGAAAACATCACTGAAAACGTGCGCACCATTAATGCCATTCCTCTGAAGCTGAGGGGTGATGACTGGCCAGCTCGTCTTGAGGTCCGCGGTGAAGTGTTTATGCCGAAAGCGGGCTTTGAAAAGTTGAATGAGCTTGCGCGTCAGAAGGGCGAAAAAGTATTTGTGAATCCTCGCAATGCAGCAGCAGGCAGTTTACGTCAATTAGATTCGCGTATTACGGCTTCGCGTCCACTTAGCTTCTACGCATACAGTGTTGGAGTTGTGCAAGG
>NZ_JAWOWJ010000864.1:0-583 GCF_033340495.1 Vibrio sp. 1249-1 | reverse complement strand
ACAATTTTGTAGAAATAGGCAAGTAATTTACAGAAATCGACCTACAACACGACAAAAAGTCGTACTAATATGCACGTATTCAATCTCCTCAACTGGAAACAAGAGGTCTGCAATGAACTTTTCTTATGTCAACCCAACCAAAATTTTCTTTGGCCAACAACAAATCGCAGCAATCAAAGACGCGATCCCAGCGGATCAAAAGGTCTTGGTGATTTACGGTGGTGGCTCAATCAAAAAGAACGGCGTATACGACCAAGTAGCAGAAGCACTCACTGGCCACGAATGGTCTGAGTTTTCTGGTGTAGAACCAAACCCAACAAAAGAAACATTGGATAAAGCGGTCGCTATCGTAAAAGATCAAAACATCGACTTTATTCTTGCTGTTGGTGGTGGTTCGGTTATCGACGGTTCTAAATACGTTGCGGCAGCATCAAAGTACGATGGTGACGGCTGGGACATTATGATCGGTAAGCATCAAGTTACAGAAGCAACACCGCTTGCGGCTATCCTAACGCTACCTGCAACTGGTTCAGAATCCAACATGGGTGCTGTGATTACAAAAGCAGAAACTCAAGACAAACTG
>NZ_JAWOWJ010000863.1:0-583 GCF_033340495.1 Vibrio sp. 1249-1 | reverse complement strand
CATTGTGGCTCGCAGCACCCAGTGATTCATCAGTGTCAGGGCTGTGGTTCAACTCAACTGGTTACCGTTGGTGTCGGTACCGAACAGTTAGAACAACAATTGGCACAACTGTTCCCCGAATACAAAGCCATCCGTATCGACAGAGATAGCACGCGCCGCAAAGGCAGTTTAGAAGATGCGCTGGACTCCATCCGCAAGGGTGAATATCAAATTTTGATAGGCACTCAAATGTTGGCTAAGGGACACCATTGCCCCAATGTAACGCTCGTCGCCTTGCTAGATGTTGATGGCTCCCTATATAGTAGCGACTTTCGCGCCTCCGAAAGATTAGCGCAGTTATTCATTCAAGTCGCAGGGCGAGCCGGACGAGCAAGTAAGCCGGGGGAAGTGGTTTTGCCGACTCCCCATCCTGAACACAGTTTGTTGCAAGCCTTATTGGAAAAGGACTACCGCCACTTCGCTATGACGGCATTAGAGGAACGTAAACTGGCGCAGTTGCCACCGTACAGTTTCCTTACTCTATTTAAAGCCGAAGCGAATCAGAGCGAGATCGTAGAAGATTTTCTGCGCCAAGTTCGCTTTA
>NZ_JAWOWJ010000862.1:0-583 GCF_033340495.1 Vibrio sp. 1249-1 | reverse complement strand
GACGGCACAAGTAAAACGACGCAGGTAGCAATTGCCATGATGGTGACTCGCAGCCCATCCGTGCATAGGTTACGCGCCATGCCCCATACTGCTTGAGCGACCACGGCCACAGCCACCACTTTTAAGCCATGCAACGCGCCCTGCGAGACGTAATCGCCATAGCTGGAGATGCCGAGCGCAAAAAGGATCAAGGCTATGGCAGACGGCAGCGTGAAGCCAGCCCAAGCAGCCAGCGCCCCGCTGTATCCAGCCCGAGACAGTCCTACCGCTATGCCGACCTGGCTGCTTGCAGGCCCTGGCAAGAACTGACAAAGCGCGACCAAGTCAGCATAGCTCCGTTCGGAGAGCCAGCGCCGCCGTGTGACAAATTCGGCGCGGAAGTAGCCCAAGTGCGCAATGGGGCCGCCAAAAGATGTCAATCCAAGCCGCAGAAAAATAAGAAAGACCGACCATGGTCTGCTGTCATCGGTAGGGTTATTCGTCATACTTTCGCCTTCATGATCTGCAACGAGTTGATCAATAATAAGCGAAATTCGATAACGAAATTCGATATAAATCTAGAAAAAAATACCTCTATGTGTAC
>NZ_JAWOWJ010000861.1:0-583 GCF_033340495.1 Vibrio sp. 1249-1 | reverse complement strand
AAATACGTTGGACTGATGCCTTTCATTACACTGTAGAGCGGCAGAATCATAAAAGGCAATAAGATGTGTACCATAGAAACAACCGTACCAAAGGTATTGTGTATCATCTGAATTCGCTCAGACGTTAAACCAGACCACATCAGTAAATCATTAATCACCCCCTGATTTTGCAACAACACAATCCAAGAGGTCGTACGGACCAATAGTGACGTCCAAAAAGGCAGTAGCACCACAATCAACAGCAAGTTGGCGCGTTTGTCTGGCAAGTTTGCTAACAGATACGCCACGGGATAAGCCATCAACAAACAAATCACGGTAATTAAGATCGACATCCAAAAGGTTTTAAAGAAAAGGTCAACGTAGATCTGCCGTTTTTCTGGTTGCGCTTCAATCTCGCCCATTTCGTTCACCTGCATATCCAATGCCGCAAGGTAATGGTTGACGGTTATCGCACCGCTCAGGTTCTTAAAAGCAACCCAATATTTTGCATCCGCCCAGCGTTTATCGAGCCTACTCAGTTCTTTTATTGACGTAGGAAGCACTTCTAAACGAGACAATTTTCGTCCCGTTTTCATCATCAAAC
>NZ_JAWOWJ010000860.1:0-584 GCF_033340495.1 Vibrio sp. 1249-1 | reverse complement strand
TAGAATCGTACATATCAAGGATTTCCGCATCACTGTGTGCTGGATTAATGCTGTTCTGCCAGCGATCAAAGCCTGGGTTTTCTGCTAATACACCACTCTGCTCTGCCACCTTTTCGCAAAACACCTTGCCTTTACCCACACTGTCACTGTGAACGAGCTGTTCGGCTTCTTCCTGAATACTGAAATGATTTCTTAATTTACGTAGCTTCCAGAGTTCTTTACCGATGGCACCTAGGCCCAATGATGCCACAGTAGTAATGAAACCCGCCCAACCTAATGCTAGCCAGTCAGCCGTTTGCACCGCAGTGACAACTGAGTCCACAGCCTGCCACCCGACCAATCCGGCAAAAGTAGCAAACACGCCAGTTGCGAGCCATTTTCTGCCTGGCCGAGGACGAATCACGTGTTCAAGTTGCAGTTCTTGTTCGGTTTCAATTCGATCTTCTTCTATCTTTACTGGTATAAAAGTTTCTTTGTCACTGAATGTCTTTTGCGCCGTTAACTCTGGTGAATCCGATTGCTGCTCTTTCTCTAGTGCTTTTTCAGAGAAAATTTGTTTCTGCTTCAATTCGCTCATTTCAATT
>NZ_JAWOWJ010000859.1:0-584 GCF_033340495.1 Vibrio sp. 1249-1 | reverse complement strand
CGTCAACTCTTCTTTTTCCAGTAACTCACGCGCCTCAACCAGACGATCACCAAATGAGAAGTTACTGACCACTTGATCGCGCTCTTTAAGCAGTTTGAAAAGCGAACCCAGCGCATCACCAATTTGTGTATTTAGGTGATCGTGCGCTTTTTTATGGTCACGGGCAGATTCAGCCAATCCAATAAGCAAGGCTTTACGGCGTTCGGCCTTATTTGCTGCTTCTTCTTCATGAATAAGGGCCAGTTCGAGTTCTTCCTGTTCATGCAATAGTTCCAGCTTGTCTCTCAGCATGGCGCGATCACGGGTCACTTTGTCCAATTCGGCTTTGGTTAATGACTTAGGTTTTAGCTGCTCAAGGCTTGTTTGGGCCTCTGCAATCAGCTCTCGAATTCTGTTTAATTTCTTGCTCATGGTGGTCTCTCTTAATTCAGAATGTTCGTTGGTTTCCTGAGATATTAAAGGAGAGATCGGGCGTAACAAGCCCGTAGCGCCTAAGCGATATTTTTTCCCTGATAGATGTTTATTGCGCGGCTAGAGATGAGGGGGATCGCGTAACTATCACTGTGAATTTGCTACTCACTTGC
>NZ_JAWOWJ010000858.1:0-584 GCF_033340495.1 Vibrio sp. 1249-1 | reverse complement strand
AACAACCCAAAACGAAGCATGGCATGAGAGCCCACTTTTTTCACCAAACGACCGTTAATGCTGGTCATGATGATCATCGCCACAATGTTCAAACCGAATAAGTAACCAAATTGGTCAGGTCGAACACCGTATAAATCAATATAAACAAACGAACCCGCAGTTAGGAATGCAAACATCCCCGAAAACGAGAATGCACCAGACAACATCAAGCCCAACGCTTCAGAACTTGAACACAAACGGGCGTAGTTTTTTAATGTGGTGCGAAAACGCAGTGGTTGACGATTTTCTGGTTTTAGCGTCTCCGGAATTTTCCAAAACACCAACAGAATGACAACCACAGCAAAGATAGCCAGCACCCAAAAGATAGAACGCCATCCAAACCAAATCGCAAGGTGACCGCCAATCATCGGCGCAACCAACGGGGCAATCGTGATAACTAATGTGACGAAAGACATTGCGCGCGCAAAGTCTTCACGGTCAAACATGTCACGCACCACAGCTTGAATAATGACCGCCGCAGCCGCACCAGCAAAACCTTGGGCGGTACGAACATAGGTTAACGCATCAATGCCGTTTGTGGTCGC
>NZ_JAWOWJ010000857.1:0-585 GCF_033340495.1 Vibrio sp. 1249-1 | reverse complement strand
AAGGTTGACCACGTCATTAACATCCCATATCGTTATTTGCTTTTTTTCACACACAAATAGCGACTCTGGCGTGTTAACTCGTTGCTCATAAGCCACGTTTTTATACAAAGGAGCAGAGCCAGAAACACCTATGTAATAGGCGTAAGCAATTAGCCCTCTATCAACATCATCAAGAGTGTAAATTGTGTTCGCTGAGCCCGATATTTTTATAGAATGACCATCATTACCGTCAAAACCAGCACGCTGAATGTCACTCTTGAGCATCTGCACGACACTTTCAGAATTCTGTAACAACATTAACTCTTTCGAACGTTCCATTATCACTCGTTGACCACTCACATAGATTGACCCCACTGTCGCAAGAGAAATAAGCCCAAGCACAGATGCGATCATAAACTCAATAAGGCTCGCCCCTTTTTGTTTAAACATAGCCATCCTTAAGAGCAAGTTGAATAACCGTAATATTCTGTGCCGCTGTTATCACTACATACTCTTACGCGGGCTGATAAAGTATGAGAAATGAGTTTTAAGGCTTTTGATGATTCACCAACAGGATAAAACTTCAAGTTTCCTGATGATGGTCGC
>NZ_JAWOWJ010000856.1:0-586 GCF_033340495.1 Vibrio sp. 1249-1 | reverse complement strand
TTAATCTGATCTCATTGCGAGGTTTCAGCAGCAAAGATGGACTTGTTTCAACAACTGAGATTGTTGAAGCCACAGACGGTCAACTGACTCGTGCTGCACTTCAGCAACGTTTACGAGCGGCTGTCAATATCGGCTTGTTTACCCAGACTCCAGTACGTTTTGAGGAAGGCCTAGCAGGCAAAACCATGCTGCATAAGTTTGTAAACCCAAACCAGCTCATTTCGGTTTTGGGGGCAACAAGCTTAGTCACTGACAAAGTTCGTCAGAATGAAAAGCAAAAACGTTCTAAGGCACTCGCACAAACCCAAGTGAACAAGCGCTTGTTGAATGAGCACGGCTTAAATACGCCACCAATGATGAAGGATGAAGCGGATCAATTTGTCGTTTCACCAACAAATTGGGCGGGGATCATTGACCAAGCACTCGCACCACCTCGCACTCGTAAAAGCTATCAAAAATCCATGGTGTCGATCTCAGGCACCAAAGCGGTGATTGAAACGCGATCTTCCAAAAATATCATGACAGTCGATGATCTGATGACGCTGTTTGCGTTGTTTACTCTGACAGTGCAATACCATGATCATCA
>NZ_JAWOWJ010000855.1:0-586 GCF_033340495.1 Vibrio sp. 1249-1 | reverse complement strand
AAAGCTAACCTTCTTAGCGATCCCAGTAGGTCTCTTCTAAGCTGTCTTCGCGTTCTGGCAGAGCTCGCGATAGGCGAGGAGAGTGCTGAGTTAGCACTTCGTAGCTCACGCGGTTCGCGTATTTACAAATTTGAGAAAGTGATGAATACGTCAGACAGCGTACTTCGTGTTTCTCTGAAGTAGGCACTTCTTTCTGATGGAAAGAGTTTGCAGCCATGTCATGCAGCAGTGCAGACAGTGCAGCATCACCCGCGCCATTAGTGTTCTTAATTTCTAGAGGGCCACCAAGGTATGGACCGATGTGTGAATACACTTTCATTGGATTCACACAATCTTCTTTGCGCATTGCGCGGCTGAACTCAAACTTATTGAATTCCTCAATAGAGCTTTCAAGAATATCGTGTGTAGTTTCACGTTTCACTTTTTCGTCAGTGTAACCTGCCATATAAAGACCGTTTGGCCCGGCAGTACAAAGAACAAGATCTACCCACTCAAGTGCTTTATCCGCAGCGGCGAGTGGATCGTTTTCGCCTGTAAGCGCCGCGCCCTCTTCTTCATTCATAGCCACAACAGATACGTTTTCACG
>NZ_JAWOWJ010000854.1:0-587 GCF_033340495.1 Vibrio sp. 1249-1 | reverse complement strand
GGTTGCAACCAATAACCAGTCCGCATGGTTTTCCTTGAGCCATTTACGCCTATCTGCGAGTTTTTGTTTGGTTTCTACACCAGAAAACGCAACTGGATGGTCAAAAATTTCTGCGCTCGGTCTGCTCGGGCGGTCAGTCCAGATTGGCGTTATCAGATCGAGGTCGAGAACAATCTCGATGTTCTTTGGCTCAAGCGCTTGTTTAAGTTCTTGGTAAAATGCGTAGCTGATCGAGTGTCCATCCACGGCAATCGCGCTGTTTTCGTCGAGCGTACTCGCAAGCCATTTAGGAATGGTGGGGGTTTCCGGCTGACGCGCTTTGAAAAGGTCTAACCCTGTTCCATGCAATTGTTCTTCTGCTTGAATGTAGTAGCGACCATCTGTCCACAATCCACCGCCTTGTTGAGTTATGACGACATTACCAGCCGAGCCAGTAAAGCCAGAAATCCACGTGCGTCCAGCCCAATGGTCAGCGGAATACTCACTATTGTGGGGATCATTGTTTGTGACGATGTAGGCCGAAACCTTGTAGTTTGCCATTGCGTCGCGTAGCGATGAAAGGCGTTGGTTAACCGAGTTTGTTGTAT
>NZ_JAWOWJ010000853.1:0-587 GCF_033340495.1 Vibrio sp. 1249-1 | reverse complement strand
TCGCTCCGAAGATGCGCCAATTACCGCAGCCGAGTTGCTAGAACCGTGTGACGGTGAACGTACAGAAGAAGGCATGCGCCACAACATTCGCGTTGCGCTGCAATACATCGAAGCTTGGATTTCTGGAAACGGCTGTGTACCAATCTACGGATTAATGGAAGATGCTGCGACTGCTGAGATTTCTCGCGCCTCAATCTGGCAATGGATTCAGCACGGGAAGTCACTCGACAATGGCCAACAGGTGACAAAAGCACTGTTCGAAACCTACTTGCAAGAAGAAGTGGAAGTAGTGAAACAAGAAGTGGGCGAAGAACGTTATCAAGCCGGGCGTTTTGAAGAAGCCGCACAATTGATGGCGAAGCTAACAACTAGCGATGAGCTAACCAACTTCTTAACCGTTCCTGGTTATGACTATCTGGACTAAGAATTCTTAACTGTAATACCAATAACGTGAAAACTTTCGAGGCAGATAGGGATGTACTGCCTGAGAACGGAAACTCAACGCACAAACAAAAGTGCAAATAATAAAGAGGGATAGACCAATGACATTGACTCGCCGCCAACAAATTGAAGCTCTGGAAAAAGAC
>NZ_JAWOWJ010000852.1:0-587 GCF_033340495.1 Vibrio sp. 1249-1 | reverse complement strand
AGCTAAAAATTGGTTATGTGCCTCAGAAACTGAAACTCAACGACTCTTTGCCGCTAAACGTTATCCGTTTCTTAAATTTAGCAGGAAAGTACAGCAAACAAGAATGCCTTGATGCATTAAGACTAGTTGGTGCAGAGCACTTAATTAAGAGCAACATGCACCGCCTATCTGGTGGTGAAAACCAACGTGTCCTACTCGCCCGCGCGCTGCTACAACGCCCTGACTTGTTGGTTCTTGATGAACCAGCTCAAGGTGTTGATGTTCAGGGACAAATCGATCTATACGATTTGATTGAAAGCATCCGTCACCGCTTCGATTGCGCTGTGTTTATGGTATCTCATGATTTGCATTTGGTCATGGCAAAAACAGACGATGTGATTTGTTTGCACCACCACGTTTGTTGTTCGGGATCACCAGCAACGATCACTCAGCATCCTTCTTACATAGCATTGTTTGGTAACGCAGCGAGAGAATCACTCGCGTTTTATCATCACGACCACGAGCATCACCATCACGATTTGTCTGGCTCTCCAGTATCGGGCGACGCTACCTCGTGCTCTAACCATAGCCACGGACATCATCACCAT
>NZ_JAWOWJ010000851.1:0-589 GCF_033340495.1 Vibrio sp. 1249-1 | reverse complement strand
GATCTCGAAATGGTAGCAAAACGTTACTTTTACACTATTTCTCCTGATTTACTTATCAGTAAATTAAAGCACAATGTTCGTTTTTTTCCTGGCAAAATGTTGATACAGCTCCGCTTTTGCCATTCTTTCACCATGAATCAAATGCACTTCTTTTGGCGGCGGATTAATTCCTTCTACAAATCGAATTAGATCAGATTGATCTGCATGAGCAGAATAACCAGACATCGTATGTATTTGAGCTTTCACTTTAATTTTCTTTCCTTCGATATCAACCTCACTCGCCCCTTCTTGAATTTCTCTCCCTAGCGTTCCTTCCGCTTGATAGCCAGCAAATAGAACCTCATTTCTTTCATTAGGTAGTAAGGCTTCCAAATAATTGACGACACGGCCACCTTCACACATTCCGGAGGCTGCAACCACGATAGCGGCTTCTGATGTACTTGCGAGACGGTTAACGAGCTGTAAATGGTCTGCGTGGCTTTCGAGCGTAATGCATTGGTCAAACGCGAGAGGGTGTCGATGATGATCGAGTCGCTCTTTCGCTTCAGATCCCCAAAGTTTTTTAAATTGGCGATAGGTATTGGTCACC
>NZ_JAWOWJ010000850.1:0-589 GCF_033340495.1 Vibrio sp. 1249-1 | reverse complement strand
CCTTGGCACACCGTGGTATTTGGAAGAAGAGCGCAGACAACTCTTACGAAGCGCGTGGTAAACGCCTTGGCATCATTGGTTACGGCCATATCGGTACTCAGCTGGGCATTATTGCTGAAAACTTAGGTATGCGCGTGTACTACTACGATATCGAAAACAAACTATCACTTGGCAACGCAACGCAAATCCACACGATGAGCGAGCTGCTAAACAAATGTGATGTTATTTCGCTGCACGTACCAGAAACACCTGAAACGAAGAATATGATGGGCGAAGAAGAATTTGCTCGCATGAAGCCTGGCGCAATCTTCATCAACGCCGCTCGCGGTACCGTTGTTGATATTCCTGCGCTTTGCCACAGCCTAGAAGCAGGTCACTTAGCTGGCGCAGCAATCGACGTATTCCCAGTAGAACCAAAAACAAACGCTGACCCGTTTGAATCTCCACTACAGAAATTCGATAACGTCATTCTAACGCCACACGTGGGCGGCTCTACTCAAGAAGCACAAGAAAACATCGGCGTGGAAGTTGCGGGTAAACTGGCGAAATATTCAGATAATGGTTCAACACTATCAAGCGTTAACTTCCC
>NZ_JAWOWJ010000849.1:0-589 GCF_033340495.1 Vibrio sp. 1249-1 | reverse complement strand
ACCAACAAAACGACGCAGCGCAGGAAGCAAACCTTAACTACGCTTATTACGTCACTCCATATACTGAGAATATAAAGGAAAATCCAATGACTCTTGAAATCAAACCTGGTCAAACTCACATCAAATCCAAGGCAATGGTTGCGTGGGCGGCTGGCGAGCCACTGAAAATGGAAGAAGTGGATGTACAGCTTCCTAAAGCGGGTGAAGTGCTAGTGCGCATCGTCGCGACAGGTGTTTGTCATACTGATGCGTTCACTCTGTCAGGCGACGATCCAGAAGGCATCTTCCCTTCGATTCTTGGTCACGAAGGCGGCGGTATTGTTGAAATGGTTGGCGAAGGTGTTACCAGCGTTGAGGTTGGCGACCACGTGATTCCTCTTTACACCGCAGAATGTGGCGAGTGTAAGTTCTGTAAATCGGGCAAAACCAACCTTTGTCAGGCCGTGCGTGAAACACAAGGTAAAGGTCTGATGCCAGATGGTACAAGCCGTTTTTCTATCAACGGTGAAACCATCTTCCACTACATGGGTTGTTCTACTTTCTCTGAGTACACAGTGCTGCCTGAAATTTCATTAGCCAAAGTGAACAA
>NZ_JAWOWJ010000848.1:0-589 GCF_033340495.1 Vibrio sp. 1249-1 | reverse complement strand
AATAAAGCCAATACCGTAGAACATAGCCGCAACAATAAACATCAACATAACGCCCATGTAAAGCCCTGCCACAACAAAAATCTTCTTATTGATCGCACGTAGTGATAATAATAACGATTGCATAGGTGGCACTCTTTTCTCGCAAATCAGTAAGATAGAGTGACTAAACGCCATTGCTAAATATAATGAAAGCGGTGGAAGGATCATTCCCGCGACACCTTGCAACGTTAAACTGAACAGCGTTGCAATAATAACAGGAACGGTAAATTGCAGACCTTTACCGACATGACGAACTTTGGTTTTTAGCCCTGCTACGTGACTCATCGCCATCAAACTGATCCCAGCATAAATGGGGGCGCTGATCACTTCATAGCTAAAGTTAGCGATATAAATAGCAGAAACGATATTAGCGGTGAATGCTTCCGGATTTTCTATCGCATCGAGAATGACACTTGGGTCGCCCAATTGAAGTTGAAGTGCAATGTAGAAAATCCCCAACTGGACAAAAAGCAAAAGAATAATCGCTGGTGAGAACGATAAAAAGTGTTGAATGGTTGCGCGCCAAGCTTCACTAAATACAGCACTCGCT
>NZ_JAWOWJ010000847.1:0-589 GCF_033340495.1 Vibrio sp. 1249-1 | reverse complement strand
TAGCAAGCAAGACTTGCGCGATTTTTTTCGCCAGAAGAGACGAGCCGCGTTCTGTTTTGGCAAACGACCAGTTTGGATATAACGGCGTAGAAACAGCGCACGAAGAATGTTCATTTGGCTGTTGGTTTAAGACTCGAAAATCATCGTGCTGTAACAGACCTTCATTTTGCATCTGTTCCAGTAGACAAGCAGGCACGACAGCGGCTTCAACATTGCCGTCACGTAATTGGTAGAGATTGGCATCAATTGGGAAACCGAGATAGCGAACATCCGCAAAAAAGTCATTCGGATCGAGTCCCATTTCCACGATTTGATAGCGCAGTGTCAGATAACCACCAAACGCTTTTTCGGACACTGCCGCGACAGGAAATCCAGAAACATCTTTTAATGTTTGGTATGGCGAATTTGCCCGAACCACCAGCGCAGAACCAATGCTATAGTTCGAGTTTTGCGGTGCGCGCCCCGTCAATGTTGCCATCCATGACAACGCATATTGTCTGCCCAATCGCACAGCCTGACCAGGGTTGGTTAAGATGAAGTCCATGGTCTGAAACTTCACCGCCTCCCCCATTTCGTCCAAATTGAGCGG
>NZ_JAWOWJ010000846.1:0-590 GCF_033340495.1 Vibrio sp. 1249-1 | reverse complement strand
TTGGTTCCAGCCGTTGTTACTGCTAACTGGTGCCGCTTGGTATTACTTTATGTCGATGATCTGGCAAATGTTCTGGCCGTTGCAGCCGGTGCAATTAAGCCTCGCGAACGTGTTTCTTGCGCTTGCGAATTATCTCGATGCCAAAGCCAAGCTTTTCCACCCAGTCACGAACCTTGCACCGCAACCGATGCGTATTGAAGCGGCTCGCCTTAATGCTGCTACGGTCACCGCACTCAATGCGTGTAAAGCAACGCTACTCACCCGTTCCAAGCGTGGTCATGTAGACGGACCAAGTGACCGATTCTTGAATATCTATTTTATCGCGCAAGACATTCACGAACGCGTGAGTTCGAGCCACTACCGCTACCAAGATTTGGCAACGGAGTTTGAGCGTTCAGACGTGCTGTTCCGCTTTAAATATCTTCTTGAGACACAAGCGCAAGCTTGCCGGGATATTGCTCAAGCCATTCAACTCGGCAACGAATACACTCACACCGATGAGTCGATTCTGGCTTTAGCAGAACTACAAAATTCACTGGCGTATTTGGAAGAGCAGCAACAAGGTCATTGGAAGCGTTTGTTAATGCAGC
>NZ_JAWOWJ010000845.1:0-590 GCF_033340495.1 Vibrio sp. 1249-1 | reverse complement strand
GCTACATGTTGCGCCACAAAGTCAAACCAGGCATTACAGGTTGGGCTCAAATCAACGGCTATCGCGGCGAAACCGACACACTCGATAAGATGGAAAAACGCTTCGAGTTTGATTTGGATTACATCCATCATTGGTCGGTTTGGATGGACATCAAAATCATCTTCCTTCCCGTGTTCAAAGGCTTTACTGGCTCCAATGCGTACTAAGGCGGCGATGATGAAAACAACAACTCCAGCACTTGCGCTCGCCCTTTGTTCAACAGCTGCATTAGCAGAGCCAATGGCATATCAAACTGAATCTGGCATTGAGTTTATCCCATTGGTCAAAGCGTTCTACGAAGGCGACGACAATATAAACAAAGCGGAAAAATCTCAAGATATAGAATCCGTAAACATTTGGGGACTAGAGCCTAGCTTGTTGGCACGTATCGAACGCAATCAATATCGCGCAGACATTCAGTACAAGCTGAAAGCGGGCTTTTCTTCGGACGATAAGAATGATTACGATGACCATACCTTTCAGTTCACCAATTTTTTTGAATTCAATCATCGTCATCGTTTAGTCGTGGATTATCGTTTTCAGGCATTGCA
>NZ_JAWOWJ010000844.1:0-590 GCF_033340495.1 Vibrio sp. 1249-1 | reverse complement strand
CTGGACGGATTCTTCCCAGACTTTATCGACTTAATTCAGTCGCGTACGGGTTTGGCCTTTAGTTATGTGAAACCGACGTCGAGTCTTTCTAATGGGTTGACGGCGTTTGATGCCGATATTGTCCCGGTATCTTATGTGGGCCCAGTGCCTAAGTCAGACTGGCTGATCACTAAACCATTCATGCACAGCAATTACGTTTCTATCCAAGCAGAAGAGAGCGAGCGCGACAAGTCATCACCAGAAAAAGCGGGCATTCTACTGAGTTTAAAGAAACAAGGGTTGGTGCACTTAGGTGTGTGGCAACAGGACCGTTTTGACCGTTATGACGATTTAAAACAGTTGCTTGCGGATTTGAAATCAGGCGTTTTGGACGTGGCTTACATTCCTGATGACGTTGTTCATAGCATGATTGCGCAAGATCAGGTCGATGGTTTGGTGATCAATGAGCAAGACGTTCTGACGTTCTCGAATGCGTTTGCAGTTGCAAAACACAATACGCAGCTCCAACACATGCTCAACAGCATCATCGAAACCATTGACTCAAATGAGATAGAAAAACTTCTGCGCTCGCACCGAAGCTTCAACCTAGT
>NZ_JAWOWJ010000843.1:0-590 GCF_033340495.1 Vibrio sp. 1249-1 | reverse complement strand
GTAGAAAATTTCGTTTACGTTGCCGTACTCCATCGTACGACCTGCGTACATCACAAGCACTTTGTCACATGAACCAGCAACAACACCTAGGTCGTGGGTGATCATAATGATTGCCGTGTTGAACTCGGATTTCAGCTCGTTCAACAAGTCCATGATCTGTGCCTGAACGGTTACGTCCAACGCGGTTGTTGGTTCATCAGCAATAAGCAGTTTAGGACGGCACAATAGCGCCATCGCAATCATTACACGCTGACGCATACCGCCTGAAAATTCGTGCGGATACATGGTGATACGTTTGCGAGCTTCAGGGATTTTTACCGCTTCAAGCATGCGAACAGATTCTTCAAACGCTTCTGACTTGCCCATGCCTTTATGCAGCATCAACACTTCCATCAGCTGATCGCTCACTTTCATGTATGGGTTTAGCGAGGTCATCGGATCTTGGAAGATCATCGCGATCTGTTCTGCACGAACTTTGTTTAGTTCTTTTTCAGGCAAGTTTAGGATTTCTTTGCCTTCGAACTTCGCGCTACCAGAGATAATACCGTTTTTAGCCAGTAGACCCATGATAGCGAATACTGTCTGAGATT
>NZ_JAWOWJ010000842.1:0-590 GCF_033340495.1 Vibrio sp. 1249-1 | reverse complement strand
AGTGATAATAAGAACACAAAAAACAAAAGTGTTATTAACTCAAATTTAATTGGGCAAACAGTAAAAAACCGTTACGAAATTGAGTCTATTTTAGGTCATGGTGGACTCTGTGATGTTTATTTAGCAAAAGACAAAATTCTTGAGTCTTCTGGCTCGGAGTCCCCTTATGTTGCTCTAAAAGTTTTACAGAAAGAGTTTGCGTCTCAGCCAGAGACAGCAAGAATGTTGATTCGAGAAGCGCAACAAACACAAAGACTTAGTCATCCAAACGTAATCCGGGTCTTTGATTTCGGAGTCGACGGTGATATCTACTTTTTAGTGATGGAATATATTGACGGCGAAACGTTGGAAAGTTTAATCCAACGATCTCGTCCAAATGGTTTGAAGTACCATGCAATGCTTTCTATCCTCAACCAAATCCTCGACGCACTATCCTATGCTCATTCGCTCGGTGTTGTACACGCCGACTTAAAACCAGCCAACGTAATTTTAACCTCCGAAGGCCATGTAAAGCTTTTGGATTTTGGTGTGTCGAAAACTCACCAGATCAAACATGATCAGTATGCAGCAAAACGTAAAACAGAAGATAT
>NZ_JAWOWJ010000841.1:0-590 GCF_033340495.1 Vibrio sp. 1249-1 | reverse complement strand
ATTTGAAGGTGAGCTGTTCACTAAGCAATGTGCAGACAATCCAAAGCTAAATCCTTGTATTTTTGAATTTGTTTACTTTGCGCGTCCTGATTCTTTCATCGATAAAATCTCTGTGTACAGTGCTCGCGTTGAAATGGGCAAAAAGCTGGGTGAGCGAATTCGTGAAGATTACGCCGATCTTGATATCGACGTCGTAATCCCGATTCCTGAAACCTCTTGCGATATCGCACTACAAATTGCTCAAGCGATCGATATTCCTTACCGCCAAGGCTTTGTTAAAAACCGTTACGTTGGCCGCACGTTTATCATGCCTGGTCAGCAACAACGTAAGAAATCAGTGCGTCGCAAGCTAAACGCTATCCGCTCTGAGTTCAAAGATAAGAACGTGTTGCTGGTGGATGACTCTATCGTTCGCGGTACGACATCAGAACAGATCATTGAGATGGCTCGCGACTCCGGCGCGAAGAAAGTGTACATGGTGTCTGCTGCACCAGAAGTTCGCTTCCCTAACGTTTACGGTATCGATATGCCGAGCGCGACAGAGCTGATTGCTCATGGTCGTGACAACGAAACCATTTGTAAACAGATTG
>NZ_JAWOWJ010000840.1:0-591 GCF_033340495.1 Vibrio sp. 1249-1 | reverse complement strand
TATGACTGGGAACATATTTTCAGCCATGTCCAAATAGAACTTGGCCACTCGATCCAATGCTTTACCTGTGCCTTTAATCGCAGCGCCTTGTAATGCTTCTTGGCTCATGACTTGCTGGTACAGCTGAGTATCACCGGCATTACCCGTCTGAATCGTCGGTACAGGATTTACATCAAATGCGCCTGCCAAGCCCTGAAGGAATCCGGCCATCATTGATTTGGCCACCAGTTGGCCTTGTTTCGACACTAATCGGCCACGAATACCGGCTTTGCCGTCTTCACCCACGGCATAAGAATCCAGTCGTGTTTCAATGACGCCGCCATCTTCTCTCACACATGAAATGGTCTCGCCTCGCAAATAAGCACGCTCAGAGCTCAAATCACCGTAACCTGCGGCGATCAAGAAACACTCTTTGATATCCGCTCTAAATCGGTTGGGTAAAATGGCTTCCTTTTGAATCCTCAGCAATGCAGGAAAAGGCTCGCGTCTTGCGGACTCGTGAGTAGGGGCATCCAAACCCGTGATCAAAGTACCTGAGATGATGCTGCCCGCCGGTAGATACAAAGGCGGCGCTTCTTGCACAACAACCTC
>NZ_JAWOWJ010000839.1:0-591 GCF_033340495.1 Vibrio sp. 1249-1 | reverse complement strand
GCCTTTCGCTAGAACACCTTCCGCCATAACACCGTGGTGTGCGATTGCGTTGCCTAACTTTTGAGTATCTTCTACTCGGAATACACCAGCTTCAGTGCGGATTTCACCCGCATCACCACATTGACCGCCTGACTCAGCGTAGAATGGGGTTTCACCAAGCACAATGATCGCTTTGTCGCCAGCAGATAGAGAATCCACTTCGTTGCCTTCAACGAACATTGCAGCCACTGAGCTAGAGCCTTTTGTTCCAACGTAGCCACAGAATTCAGTTTGTGTATCAACTTTAATTGCTGCGTTGTAGTCTGTACCGAACTGACCCGCTTCACGCGCACGCTGACGCTGCTCTTCCATTGCTTTCTCGAAGCCTTCTTCGTCAATCGCGAACTCACGTTCACGCGCAACATCATTAGTCAAGTCAGCTGGGAAGCCGTAAGTATCGTAAAGTTTGAATACGGTTTCACCGTCGAGCACTTTACCATCTAAGTTATCTAGCGCTTCGTTTAGAATCGCCATACCGCGCTCAAGTGTACGACCGAAGTTTTCTTCTTCGATACGCAGTACTTTTTCTACGACAGCTTGCTGACGTTTCAG
>NZ_JAWOWJ010000838.1:0-591 GCF_033340495.1 Vibrio sp. 1249-1 | reverse complement strand
ATAAAGATAACCACGATTTAGTCTTCGCTATTGGTGACACCACTTCCGTGGAAGGTCGCGTTTTCCCCCTAAATAGAGAGCAATACATTTTAGCTTGCGACGGTGCCGTCAAACCTGAGGAGTGCTACCCTGAGCGAATCGTCTTTTGTAATACTTTGACTAGACGAGATGCTGAGGTATTGCTTGATTCTTCTGGG
Organism: Vibrio sp. 1249-1; assembly: GCF_033340495.1. NCBI lineage: Bacteria > Pseudomonadati > Pseudomonadota > Gammaproteobacteria > Vibrionales > Vibrionaceae > Vibrio > Vibrio sp. 1249-1. Next base: position 394 of record NZ_JAWOWJ010000838.1, on the reverse strand, counting down.
GTGGATATTTCTAAGGTAAAACATTGGCTTACCACTTCTTCCTCTCGATTGATGATCAATGAACTGCAAGCGGCAAATACTTTTGTTATCTGTCCAAGTTGGACATTAGGTGATTACAAGTGTAGCCAATATCCGCTATCCAAGTATATCGAGATGTACGTATGGTGTAATGACTCTGCTGCGAAGAAAATTGACCAAGAACGTTTGAGAAGTTTGATTACCGAAACATTCCGACTTACTTCTAAAGGCGTGGTTGGTAGGCCACCTACGGGTCGCTTGCTAACCAGTTGTGAAGTGATGTAGAGAAACGCCATGGCTATTGAATAAATAGACATGGCGTTTGTTTTAATAATGATTAAATTAATGACATGTAGAAGAAAAAGAGCCCACTTAT
>NZ_JAWOWJ010000837.1:0-592 GCF_033340495.1 Vibrio sp. 1249-1 | reverse complement strand
TACGGCCACAATGTTGGGGACAAATTACTGGTGCACCTTTCGGCACTATTGAGAAAGGAACTGCCAATTTATATCGAACCAGATTATCGACCATGGATACTCGCAAGCCGCGTTGGTGCGGATGAGTTTGTCGTCGTATTCCCTTGCAACAACAGCTTAGAAGAGCGCGAGATAGCCAACCAAGTTCATAGACAAGTGCTATCACCATTGAGGCTCGACAGTCACAATATCCGCTTAACCACCAGCCTTGGTGTTGCGGTATATCCAGAGTTTGGTTGTAACGCAGATTCGTTGCTGCAACTTTCATCCCTTGCCGCACAAGAATCAAAACGTCGCGGCAAAGACATTATGTCCGTTTACGATCCCGCATTCGATGCGACGGTGAAACAACGACTCTATATCGAAAGAGAACTGAGTCGCTCCATCCACGACTTATCTCAGTTTGAGCTTTGGTATCAACCTAAATTTGACCTTAAGACCTACCAGTTGGTTGGGGTTGAAGCATTAGTGCGATGGAATCATCCCGAGAAAGGTTACATTGGCCCTGAACAGTTTATTCCGATTGCAGAACAAAACGACTTGATTCTCGATA
>NZ_JAWOWJ010000836.1:0-592 GCF_033340495.1 Vibrio sp. 1249-1 | reverse complement strand
GTCGCACCACTAGAGATAAGACCAACGGTTGGGTTGTTACCAACAATTTTTGAACCGTCAGCGCCTTCAGCACTGAAACCGCTCACCACTAAGTTACCTTGGGCAACCGCGTAAACTTGACCGTCTAGACCTTTAAGGAACGTTTGTAGAAGCGTACCACCACGTAGGCTTTTCGCACTACCGATTGACGATACAGTCACGTCCACTTGTTGACCCGGCTTAGAAAATGGCGGCAACTCTGCCGTGACCATAACCGCGGCAACGTTCTTGATTTTTGGCTTAGTACCCGGCGGCAGCTGAATGCCGAAATTTTGCAGCATGGCTGCGAAACTTTGCTCAGTAAATGGGTTGGCTTCGCCCGTACCTGGTAAGCCTGAAACCAAACCATAACCCACGAGTTGGTTGCTTCGCACGCCTGCCACTTGCGCGACGTCTTTGATTCGTGCGGCTTGGGCGGCTGTAGAAAACAGAGCAACGCTCATCAGTAATAAAACGATTCTTTTCATGCTTACTTAATCTCTTGCAGTCAATTTGCCGTCAGTGCGGCGTCTTATAGCGCTACATTAAAGAATCGTGCCAAGAAACCAGGCTC
>NZ_JAWOWJ010000835.1:0-592 GCF_033340495.1 Vibrio sp. 1249-1 | reverse complement strand
AATGGCCTCTATGTTTCTTTGCTAATCTTGCTAGAGCGGTATACGTGATTTTTGTTCCATCCGTGAACTTCCAGTCTATTTCATCTAAGAACTCTGCCATTATTTTCTTCTCTGCGCTCAGTCGATCTCTTTGACCTAACTTACTCTGTGTCTGTTTGTTTTGTCGACGGTGTGCGTGATTGACTATTCTTATTTGCTTTTGTAACGCCACTTCCTTGTTCTCTGTTTGCTGCTTGATAGCGTAGATCTCGTTTTCTTTCTTGTTGAGTCGTTTCGCTTCTTTGGCGTGTTTGTTTACGATATCCTTCTCAACTTGACCTTGGTATTCTCGTTTTATGTTTTCGATCTCTTTCGTTTTTTTAGCTAATTCTTTCTTAGCTTTGAGTAACGACTCATCTGCGAATGTGCGAATGCCGTTGTAAATTAAACCTAAAATGAACGCTGTCATGAGGCTAAACAAGAATATGTAAACCCATGATTGCCATTGGTACCAGAGCGTTTTTGCGCCTTGTGCTAGTAAAATAGGATCATTTGAGTTGGATAAGTCTACTAACCAAATCGTGCTATCGGGAGTTAGAAAATCAAGAAATGG
>NZ_JAWOWJ010000834.1:0-592 GCF_033340495.1 Vibrio sp. 1249-1 | reverse complement strand
CTTCGCTGCAGCGCTGTTTGCGGTATCTTTAACTGGTTGCGACGCTTGTGCTTCTTTTCGCTCGGCTTTTTGTTGTTCGGTCAACCCTTTGTAGTAGTCGTTTAGGTCACCATCGAATGGCGCAACTTGACGATCATGCACTAAGTACAAATCATCGGTGGTTGCGCGCAGTAAGTAACGGTCGTGTGAAACAATCACCATCGCACCTTCGAACGTTTGCAGAGCCATGGTTAACGCTTGGCGCATGTCTAAGTCTAGGTGGTTGGTTGGTTCGTCGAGTAGCAATAAGTTTGGTTTTTGCCACACGATCAATGCCAGCACCAAGCGTGCCTTTTCACCACCAGAGAACGGTGCGACTTTTTCTAGCGCTTTGTCGCCTTGGAAACCAAAACTACCTAGGTAATCGCGCAGTTGCTGCTCTGTTTGATCCGGTGCGATCTGCATCATGTGCTGCAGTGGCGTTTCTTCTGGGTGCAACGTTTCCAACTGGTGCTGAGCAAAGTAGCCGATCTTTACGCCTTGTGAATAGGTGAGGTCGCCGCCTTGCGCTTTAAGTTCACCTGAAAGCAGTTTGATTAAGGTCGATTTACCA
>NZ_JAWOWJ010000833.1:0-592 GCF_033340495.1 Vibrio sp. 1249-1 | reverse complement strand
GCAATACTAATCGCTCATTGTAACCATCGTAATCAGCAACACGAAGCTGGTACGGGAAACGGTCTTTGTCGTTTACAACCACGTAGGCAATACGAGTCATAAATGCGCCACGTTCACCAGTCAGTTGTTCATAGACAAGGTCGGAAATACGGTGAGCGTACTCACGCATACGAGGGCCTTTTACCGTAGCCACTTTGTTAAACAAAACATGGTCTTTAGATAAAACAAGCTCGCCGTCACTCCCTAGAGCTTTGCTCTGCCCACCAGTTAACTGACCGCGTACCACATCAACAAGCTGGTAATTTACAAGGTAATCGCCTTGCTCATTTTGCTTGATAGAGCCAGTTAACAACGCATCTACACCAAGGCTTGTCCACGAATCAAAGTTAACTTCTGATTCATTGAATGGCGTTTGTGGCATTTTATTCGTTGGTACTGGGCTGAACTTACCACTGCGCTGTAGATCAGACGCAATGACAGCAGAAATGTCGGTAGGAAGTGGTTGACTGCCCTCCCATTTAAAGGGAACAACAGCAATTGGTCGTGCCGAATCAATACCATCGGTAATGACCAGCTCCAATGCAGCGTGCGC
>NZ_JAWOWJ010000832.1:0-593 GCF_033340495.1 Vibrio sp. 1249-1 | reverse complement strand
TTTTTCTTCTCTTTTAATAAATTACTGCTGACTTGCTCGTTCTTATGAAGGCTGGTAGCAACCGAGGGTCACTCGATCATTCCCACCATAATCTTTTTCGGTGACAACTTGCTGATAACCAAAGCCACGCATGATCTCGCGAACCGCCTCGCCTTGGTCGTAACCGTGTTCGAAGGCAAGCCAACCGCCCTCTTCAAGATACTGACGAGCCAAATCGGAGATATGGCGAATATCCGCTAAGCCATTTTCATCAGCGACCAGCGCGGATTTTGGCTCAAAACGAACGTCACCTTGGGATAAATGCGGATCTTTCTCGTCAATATACGGCGGATTGGAAACAATTAAAGCAAACTTTGTTCCCTCTGCAATAGGCTCGAACCAGCTACCTTGGTCAAACGTCACATTTTTGATGTTTAGCTGCGCGGCATTGTACTCAGCAAGCTCTTTGGCCTCTTGTTTTAGGTCAACTCCCATTACCTGACGATTCGGTAGCTCAGACGCTAGTGCCAACGCAATTGCTCCTGTCCCCGTGCCTAGATCTAGAATCGATCCGGTCTGCCCATAGGTTTTATCCAAAGCAACTTCCACCAAAC
>NZ_JAWOWJ010000831.1:0-593 GCF_033340495.1 Vibrio sp. 1249-1 | reverse complement strand
AATGCCGAACATGCTTTCCCAGATGCTATTGATTTGAGAGTAAAAATACAGCGCTACAGCCATGAAAATGACTGCAGTGGTGAACTCTTTCGCTCGTGGAATTTGGCCTTCCTGGCGGGCTTTTTTAACTTTCTGGGGGGAGGCCTTTTCGGTTTTGTCTTGTGACGACTGATCGCTCATGCGCCCCCCAACATAAAGTTGTTTAAGTGTCGGATCGTCTCATGCACCAGCGCGGTGTAGCGGCCCGGAACACCGGAAACAGAAATCAAAACACTAAACAGGCCAAGTAGCATGGTCATCGGAAAACCTAGCGCATAAACGTTCAGAGACGGTGCGGCGCGGTTCATCACACCAAAACTGATGTTCGCCAATAGCATTGACACGATGGCGGGCAGCGCAAGTGCGAGAGAAGCGGCAAACATCCAACCAAACACATTGATCACGCCTTGCAGTGATAGGGCCGTGATGCCTGAGCCAACAGGCCACACCACAAAACTCTGAATAACGATGTCGATCACCAGTAAGTGCCCTTCTAGTGACAAAAAGAGTAAGGTCGAAAAAATCAAAAAGATACGGCCTAGAATCGCCACCGA
>NZ_JAWOWJ010000830.1:0-593 GCF_033340495.1 Vibrio sp. 1249-1 | reverse complement strand
AATGCGTTATTTGCCTCTGAATATTCGCCACCGTTTGTCAATGTATCTAGGAACCACGCTTTACCATCAAACAGTGTTTCAGCTCTCACATTGTTTGCATCATCTTGGATGTATGGATAAATGAAACCACGCTTACGACGAGGTTTGCCATCATCTTCACGGGTAGATTCCGCATCTAACTGACCCACAATTTCGTTGTAAGCGTTGATACCACCCATTTTACCGCCCGCACCGTTGAAGAAGATGCCCGTCGTTGGGTAAATAGCACTCAGAGATGCAGAGCGAACATCATCAACAATAAACAAACGATTTGGAGTGGAGCCGGTCGGCATAGGGTACGCACCTGAACGTTTGGCCTCACCAATAGCAACGAAATTTTTGTTTACATTTGTCAAACGAGAGTTCGAATGAACAGTGTCATCTCCTTCTCGTTGCCGCGCTCCTACCACTACCTTGTTTTGCCAGGTACTAATATTGCTTAAAGAACTTTCTGACTCCAAAGTTCCAACAAACACAGTCGCGTTTAGATAGTTATCATTTTTTGAGTAAGTATTGTATCCCACACCATAAATGGTGGTTCCATCGACAACAAA
>NZ_JAWOWJ010000829.1:0-593 GCF_033340495.1 Vibrio sp. 1249-1 | reverse complement strand
AAACTCGAACAAGCGAACCTTGAACTTGAGAAATTGAGCTTTATGGACAGCTTGACGCAAGTGGCGAATAGACGCAGATTTGATGAACGTCTTCATGTACTTTGGTATCACCATATTCGTGAAAAATTGCCTTTGACTATCATGTTGTGCGACATCGACTTCTTTAAAGATTACAACGACTGTTACGGGCACCAACAAGGCGACGAGGCGTTGATTCGTGTCGCGGCGGTCTTCAAGCAAGTGGTCAACCGTTCTTCAGACTGCGTGGCTCGATACGGTGGTGAAGAATTTGGTTTTATCTTGCCAAACACGACAACAGAAGGCGCAGAGCAAGTCGCTCAACGCATTCATCAACAGATTAGACTGCTTGATATGGAGCACGGTAGTTCGGAAGCTTCAGAACACCTCAGTGTGAGTATCGGCTTTGTTTCTTACGTTCCTCAGCATGGTGATGAGCCTGAAATGGGCATCGCTATGGCCGACAGTGCGCTATACCAGGCCAAAGCCGATGGCCGTAATCGCACCTGCATCCACCCTAGTTCCTTCTAGCGCTTTGTGACCGCTTGCTCTAAGTTGATAGCAAGCGGTTTAAA
>NZ_JAWOWJ010000828.1:0-593 GCF_033340495.1 Vibrio sp. 1249-1 | reverse complement strand
GAAAAGTCGATGTAACAGATGCTATCGGCTAGGCGTTTAGGTAACTTATTGACCACCTTTTGGTCGACTTTCCCGACTAAAAGGACACCCGTGATCTTTTGCGTTTCAACATCAATTTCGCTGTTGTAGCAATTGGTTAGCGTAATGCCGAGTTTGTCGCACTGAGTTTCAATCCCATGACGAATCGACAAGTAGTACGGGTCATTCACTTCTGCTTCTTGTTTGTAATTGTACAAGGCCAAAAAGTGATGTTTTTGCTTGGCTTCTTTGGTGGCTTTCTTCGAACTGCTGGTGCGGTACTCCAGCTTTTCTGCGATTTCTAAAATGCGGCGTTTGGTTTCTTCTTTAACGCTCAACGTCGGATCGTCATTCAAAACTCGCGATACGGTTGCAAGTGAGACGCCCGCTTCAGTGGCGATATCTTTTAGTGTTGCCATGTACATTTCCCGTTGGCATTGCTCACAGTCCAAGTGAGAACTCAATAATCTGGCTATTGTAAACAGCTACTTAGGGATGCACAAACTTTTAGTAAAATCGTGCGATCCACGAAAGAGAGTGGTATCTGCTCGACTCATCTTCACTGCTCATCATCT
>NZ_JAWOWJ010000827.1:0-593 GCF_033340495.1 Vibrio sp. 1249-1 | reverse complement strand
AAGCATTTGTACAAATTTCTAGCTTGCGCGCGCGCGTTTCTGCCTGACCAACCTCATCGAATGCCATGACGATCACCGCTGCGCCATAACGACGGATCAGTTTAGCTTGCTCAACAAATTTCTCTTTGCCTTCCTTCAAAGAGATAGAGTTCACAATGCCTTTACCTTGAATGCATTTCAGACCCGCTTCGATCACTTCCCATTTGGAAGAGTCGACCATGATTGGCACTTTGGAGATTTCTGGTTCTGAGGCACATAGGTTTAGAAAACGCACCATACAAGCCTGTGCGTCTAACATCCCCTCATCCATGTTGATGTCGATGATTTGGGCACCATTTTCAACTTGCTGACGCGCGACTTCTAATGCTTCGTCATACTGTTCTTCTTTGATCAAACGTTTAAAGCGAGCAGAACCTGTGACGTTAGTTCGCTCACCGACATTGATGAATAAAGTCTCTTTCTCAATCGTTAATGGCTCTAATCCGGAGAGACGACAAGCAACAGGCAAATCTGGCAAAGCGCGAGGTGTAACACCTTCAACGGCCTGCGCCATTTGGCGAATATGCACCGGCGTTGTACCACAACAGCCACCA
>NZ_JAWOWJ010000826.1:0-594 GCF_033340495.1 Vibrio sp. 1249-1 | reverse complement strand
GGCCAATAAGCAAAAGGCAAACAGTGATCAACGTGATACTCATTTCGTAATTTGCTTCCACTCCATACGCTGACAATGTCGCAATGGCTGAGCTTCAACTGTTCAATTCTCTTTCGCACGACTCGCGTATCATGGTCTTTATCAATCCGGGCCAAACCATCATGCTACGTTTGCAGTGGAATACCCCGCTCTTGATTAGACCGAAATCGTTGCATTTCCATAATCCACTGGTTGACTACCAGCGGCTCAATCCAAGAGTTATACAATCGAAAACAATCCCAAAGGCTTTCATCCAACACAAACAGCCCATAACCTTCGAGGAACTCGCTATCCACAACAATTGAACGTTTTGGCTTCTTAGCTGAACGAATCATTTCAAAGTAGGGGTTTGATTTATCGCCCTGATAGGTAAAAGCGACGGGGCCATCTTTTATGGTTTTTAAGCTATCTTTTATTGCTTTATCCAGCGCCGCTGCGTCTTCGCCACAAAATGTCGCGCCTATAGCAAGATCATCAGGACTTAAATGGGAAAGTCTGCCCCAGCCATCGGGCTTTATAAAACCTAGCCCTTTAGACGAGTTCGAGCTTTGCTGG
>NZ_JAWOWJ010000825.1:0-594 GCF_033340495.1 Vibrio sp. 1249-1 | reverse complement strand
GTTTGGGGTCGTTAGAAGTTTGCACCCGTAGAATACTGAGTTTGCACCTGCCATAAAACACAGCGCTTGCATCTGTTCGTTCATGTTTTCGCGACCAGCAGACAAACGCACGGCCGATTGAGGCATCATGATTCGTGCGATCGCAATCAGGCGGATAAAGTCGAATGGCTCAACATCGTCCACAGTCTCCAGCGGTGTGCCCTTCACTTTTACCAGCATATTGATTGGCACGCTCTCAGGGTGTGTAGGAAGATTCGCCAATTCAACCAACAAACCTGCACGATCGTTGGCACTTTCACCCATGCCGATGATACCGCCAGAACAAATCTTCATACCTGCATCACGAACGTGAGACAGCGTATCCAAACGGTCTTGGTAAGTACGAGTGGTAATGATGTTGCCGTAGAACTCAGGCGACGTATCTAGGTTGTGGTTATAGTAATCCAGACCTGCGTTTGCCAGCTGCTTCGCCTGCTCTGGTGTTAACATACCTAACGTCATACACGTTTCCAAACCCATGTCTTTTACGCCTTTAATCATATCGGTCAAATACGGCATGTCGCGCTCTTTCGGGTTCTTCCACGCTGCGCCCAT
>NZ_JAWOWJ010000824.1:0-594 GCF_033340495.1 Vibrio sp. 1249-1 | reverse complement strand
AGTTGGCTGAGAAACTTGGCACGCCTGGTTACTTGACGGATTGTCCTGAAGATATCAAGCCAGAGTGGTTTGAAGGCAAGACAAAAGTAGGTGTGACAGCGGGTGCTTCTGCACCAGAAGAGTTGGTGAATCAGATTCTTGAGCGTATCAAAGAACTAGTGGGTGCTCGCTCAGTCGATGAAGTCTTAGGTCGAGAAGAAAACATGTTCTTCGAAGTACCAAAAGAGCTGCAAATCAAGCAAGTGGACTGATATCCATTTATCGAATATTCAAAAGGCGACCTCAAGGTCGCCTTTTTTGATCGTATGTTTCGCTCATATTCGGCACTTAGTGGCTGATACCTAGCATCTCTTTGAGTACTTTGAGGTAACGACGGCTTACTGGGATCTCAAAGCCTGTTTTAGTGATGATTTCGGCTAGACCATTTTCCAGCAGCTTGATTTCACTGATGGCCTTAATGCTCACTAAATATTGGCGATGACAACGCACTAAGGGCGTTTTTTCTTCCAGTGTTTTTAACGTGAGCTGAGTGCTTGCTGTTTGGCTGGTGGAACGTACATGCACACCGCTAATATCGCTATAAGCACATTCCAC
>NZ_JAWOWJ010000823.1:0-594 GCF_033340495.1 Vibrio sp. 1249-1 | reverse complement strand
ACTAGCAAAATGGGACCAATTTGGCCAAGCCGCCCTTAAAATCGCTGCCATTCAAACGGGACAAGACGATACCTGCGCAAGTTTCAAACCAAGCTGCTATACGCCAGGAGATAAAATACACGATGCTCTAGCTCCTGTTGTTATACCTAAACCAGGAGAGCTACAGGGGCTAGATCTTCAGGTCTTTGAAGAAATTACGTCGCATTACTTGCAAGCACATTTACCTCCATCAAAATATTTAGTTCAAGAAGGGGTTTTAAAATTCGATACCCATGGGCTTTTTGGAGAACCGGTATCTAGTTTCAAGATCACAAAGCGATCTTGTATAGAAACTGGGTGGGAACATTACTTTAAAGGTAAAGAGACCGTCCAAACTATCAGCTTAAACGATTTAGACAAAAGCAATGTTTCAATTCCAGATGTTGAGCTAAAGGAGTCTACTACAACTAAGCCCCCTCTCTTCACTGAGGCCTCACTACTTTTTGCGATGTACCATGCGGCAAAATTCGAGCCTAATCCTATTCTTAGGAATTCACTCAAAGAATCAAAAGGCATTGGGACACCAGCTACTAGGCCAACTCAAATCGCAACTAT
>NZ_JAWOWJ010000822.1:0-594 GCF_033340495.1 Vibrio sp. 1249-1 | reverse complement strand
ACTTCCGGCCTGTATGAAGACTTCTTCGGGTCCAAGCAGGAAACCAGCGGCAAGAGTCCTCTGGAAGAACTGAAAGCCAACAAACCTGACGAATACAACAAGATGATTGGCAACATCGTCTGGAAGCAACTCAAGAGCAACAACGCCAACACCTGGTTCCAGTACGGGGATAACACCCTTCTTGAAGCGATCATGTCTTTAACCGGCACAGTCATCATTGGTGATCTGGTAAACGACCCGAACTCAACCGGCACTGGTGCGAAAACAACCCCTCTGACGACCCTACCAGGTAACAAGATCACCTTGTCAGACCTGATTTCAGGCGGTTCTGTTGAGATCTATTCCTGTGATTCTGATACGACCAACTGCCTGAGTGCTGGCTCCAGCAATAAAGCTGTCGTGCTCAAAGGTATCAAGAACCAGATCACCGATATGCTGTTAGGAACAAGCTCTACACCTGGTGTGATCTACAAATACGCAACGAACTCTGGAACCTTAACCGACCCAGAAAAGGCCTTTGTTTCTAACCTCCCCGGAGGGATTGGCACCATTGTTCGTAACTTGTCTGTCCTTTCACAGGACGGCGCTAACCTG
>NZ_JAWOWJ010000821.1:0-595 GCF_033340495.1 Vibrio sp. 1249-1 | reverse complement strand
TAAGGTTTCTAAAAAAGGGTTCCACTGATAGCGTCCATCTTCGTCTGTGATGGACAAATCTGAAACAGGCTTACCAATATCATGGAACAAACCGCCAAGAGCCGCCGCGACACGCCACCTTGGTTCAAGCTCTTTTTTCTCAACCGGTGTGCCACTGGCAACAAAGATGATCCCTTCAGCTGCTTGTGCCGCCCAGAAAGCAACTTCCAACGAATGACGTAATAAACCACCAGCACCACTGTGATGATGATGCTCAGAAGCTGGCAACAAATGAACATAAGCAGCAAGATGATCAATGCAGGGTTGAATCAGCCTTTGAAAATCACGCTGATTAAAGCCTATTACCTGGCGCAGTTTGGCAATTAGCTCGTCTTGTGTGGACTGCAAATCCTCGGGTGACGCTGCTGGCAACCCCTTCAGGAATGGCGGATAGCGTGGGATTTCTGCATCCAGTTGCGATGACAGCTCTGGTAGTGCTTTTGTTTGAAAAAATAGGTTTTTGAACATAGTGAACCTCCGACACGATAGTGTGAAGGTTCAATCTGGCGTTGCCGGTTGATTAGACTCAAAAATCCGATATGTATTAACACATATG
>NZ_JAWOWJ010000820.1:0-595 GCF_033340495.1 Vibrio sp. 1249-1 | reverse complement strand
ATATGTTTCACCTTATTCTTGCGGAAAAATGAATAGATAGCCTCAGCATGTTTGCAATACTCTTTGGTCACACATGCCAAAACGTTGTATTCAACGTTCATTTTTTGTAGAAGCTTTAATGCAGAAAAGCTTTCTTTAAAAGCACTTTTTCCTTGTTTGGTTCGGTATTTTTCTTGAAGCCACTCAGGCCCATCTAAACTTAATCCAACCAAGAAGTTATTTTCTCGAAAGAATCGGCACCAATCACTGTTTAATTTAGAACCATTGGTTTGAATTGTGTTCTTTATTAATTTTCCGTTAGCGTATTGTTTTTGAAACTCAACAGCCTTTTCATAAAAATCAATGCCTATCAATGTAGGTTCTCCACCGTGCCATGCGAACTCGACAATAGGCGTATCTTGGCTAGAAATATAATTTTTAATATAAGTCTCTAGCGTTTCTATATTCATTGATTTTTTAGATTTTAAGAGCAGGTCCTTTTCTAAATAAAAACAATATTGACAATCATAGTTGCATTTTGAGCCAACAACTTTCACTGTAGTATGTAAACCAGCCATAAGGAATTCTTCTACTCCAACCAAGATGGAACTAGTTT
>NZ_JAWOWJ010000819.1:0-597 GCF_033340495.1 Vibrio sp. 1249-1 | reverse complement strand
TGAAGAACACACACAACAGCCAAGAACGCCTAGAATACCTCAAGCAACAACTTCCTTTAGAAATCACCCGCTCTGTCGCCGATACCTTAAAAGAAGATCTAGGTGGCACGTTGGATGCGTCACAAGATATCACCGCATCTCTTATTCCTGCTGATGCAATGAATACCGCAACCATCATCACTCGTGAACACGGTGTGTTTTGTGGTCAAGCTTGGGCAGATGAAGTATTTAAACAGCTTGGCGGCAAAGTCACTATCGAATGGCATGTAAAAGATGGTGATAAAGTCGAGCCAAACCAAACACTTTGTACGCTGACTGGCCCAGCTCGTGACCTGTTCACGGGTGAGCGCAACGCAATGAACTTTATTCAAACCCTTTCTGGCTGTGCAACAACAACCGCTGAGTATGCAGCAAAAATCGCGCATACCGATTGTCGTTTGTTAGACACACGCAAAACCATTCCGGGTCTTCGAAGTGCTCTGAAGTACGCCGTTGCTTGTGGTGGCGGTTTTAACCATCGTATCGGTGTGTTCGACGCTTACCTCATCAAAGAAAACCACATCATCGCTTGTGGTGGAATTACTCAAGCAATCACCA
>NZ_JAWOWJ010000818.1:0-597 GCF_033340495.1 Vibrio sp. 1249-1 | reverse complement strand
TCAAGCAGGGCATATTCTTTGGCGGTAAGCGACATCGACTGCCCCGCGCGCGTGGCAACGCGTTTGATCATATCAAGTTCTAAATCTGCCACACGTAATGTTTGCGGCGATGCGACCACTTGCGCGGCAATATGATGACGAAATACGTTTTGAACACGCGCCAGTAGCTCTGCAAACGCGTAAGGTTTTACCACATAGTCATTGGCACCCAGCTCAAAACCGCGCACGCGATCTTCCACTTGCTCCTTCGCTGTCAGCATGATCACTGGGGTGTGAATCCCACTACTGCGCAATGTGTTAAGCACCTGCCAACCATCGAGTTTAGGCAACATAATGTCGAGGAGGATTAAGTCATATTCTTCACTGGTAGCGTGATAAAGCCCATCGACCCCATCATGCACTAAATCCACCACATACCCAGATTCAATCAAACCTTTTTGCAGATATTCTCCGGCTTTGTGCTCATCTTCGACGATCAATATTTTCAACTTTACTTACCTAGTGTGTTAGCGGGAGGATGAGAACCCAGTATAAAGCTCGAAAAAGAGCATGATGTGAACCACACCATACTCTTCCCCATTGGCAAACCATTATCGA
>NZ_JAWOWJ010000817.1:0-598 GCF_033340495.1 Vibrio sp. 1249-1 | reverse complement strand
GTTAGCCACGAGGCCAGAAACAATCGCTCTGACCATGTTTCCCGCACCGATAAAGGCGAGCTTTTTATGTTCCATTTGTCTGATTTCCATCATGATATTTACGATTTATTGTGCGCTCAGGTGTATAATGGCGCCGCTTTGCGTTAACCGCTGTTTCATCGCGGTATCAATTAAGCATTTTCGCTCTTAAATGACTATTCACTTTTCGTGCTGTAGTCTCGCGCGCCAAAGATAGCCGTTCCGATACGAACCATGGTGCTGCCTGCTTCAATCGCAGCGGTCATGTCGCCACTCATGCCCATCGATAAGGTATCGATTTCTGGGTATTGCTGTTCAAGGGTTTGCTTCAGTGTCGCTAGCTTCTCGAACTCACGAAGCTGGGCGTCGTAGTCTGACACGTTCGCAGGAATCGACATCAATCCTCTTAAAGTGAGGTTGGGAAGGCGAGAAATCAACTCAGCCAGTTCGAATATTTCTGCGTCACTAACGCCAGATTTGGAATCTTCACCACTGGTGTTGACTTGAATCAGCACTTGCAATGGTTTGAGTTCTTGCGGACGTTGCTCATTGAGTCGCTGTGCGATCTTAGCGCGATCAA
>NZ_JAWOWJ010000816.1:0-598 GCF_033340495.1 Vibrio sp. 1249-1 | reverse complement strand
TACTTTTAACGCTTGTGCTGTGACGGTGATGGTTTCCATCGCGGTAACGTCATCTTGTGCGTTCGCTGAAAGCGCAACCACTGCTACTGTAGGCGCAATCGCGCAAACCATTGCTTTACGGATCGCAACGGTCAGTAAGTTATTTTTCGTCATAAATACAGTCCCGACAATTATATTTAACAAGAAGCTTAATTGTAATTATTATCATTTGAACTTTTGTTTCGGTATTTTACTGACTTTTGTATCAAAAGATAGTAAAACGTCCGCAAATTTATTCGCGGTAACCAAAGTAGTTGTTATGTTTAATTGGTTTGAAAAACTGACCCAACCCTTTCCCCAGATGGAAACCGAAAAGCCACCGAAGACGCTTTTTGGCTTCTGTCGCTTTTACACTCGTGGCTTTGAAGCCCCTTTACTTGTCATGGCGATATTCAGTGCATTGATTGCGGTGACGGAAGTAACGCTCTTACGTTACATGGGCGAATTGGTGGATATTCTTGCCAACCAAGACCGTGCAACATTCTGGGTGGATCAAGGCGATCGCATGATGATGATGGTGTTGCTTGTTGTCGTTGTGATGCCGTGTTTAGGCTTTGTG
>NZ_JAWOWJ010000815.1:0-598 GCF_033340495.1 Vibrio sp. 1249-1 | reverse complement strand
TTTGCTTTAATTTGTGCTTTTGTATTTTCTTTGATTGCCTTGAAGACAGTATTAACTGGAAAAACAAGAATCAGTCACTTTTTTGTGCTATTGCTGGTTTTTTGTTTATTGTTGGTGCTGACGTATTTAGGTACGTTGCTTTTAGATTTTATCTATTACAAGCTACAGCACGAAGCAACTGGCGGCTCTTCTCGTAGCCAATTTATGGTTTCATTTACTACTTTATTAGCAGAGTCTAACCTAGCTCAACTAATTTTTGGTCATGGACTTGGTACCATGTCTGTTTTAGATAGCTTTGGTATGCGAAGTGAGGATTATTTATTCAGAATTACGAATAACTATACATTGGATATGTTTTGGGAGGGAGGTGTTGTTGGCGTTGGTTTGATCTTGCTTTTTTACTTTAAACTGATTTACCCAGGCTTGAAGTATGGTTTTAAGAATAACACTTACCTTATAGGTGCTATAATGACATTCCACTTCCTAGTAACTTCCACATACCGTTCAGAATATCTAAGTACTCATTTTTTATGGGTGTTACTAATGATCTTTTCCATATATAAACTAGCAGAATTCCAGAGTAATAATGTTAACAATT
>NZ_JAWOWJ010000814.1:0-598 GCF_033340495.1 Vibrio sp. 1249-1 | reverse complement strand
TTCCCAGTGCGATTCGATACCACAGACAAGGCAGTAGAGGTCTGAAATGTCACTATTAGAGGTGAAAAACCTTCGTATTGAGTATCCATCCCGACACGGCGTTCACGCGGCCGTGAAATCACTTTCGTTTAATATTGAACGAGGCGAAATCGTGGGTGTTGTTGGCGAATCCGGTGCGGGTAAGTCCACCGTTGGTAACGCCGTTATCGATTTGCTGAGCCCTCCGGGACGCGTTGCCAGTGGCGATGTCTTTTTGGATGGTGAAAAAATCTCTGGCTTAACACCAGAAGCGATGCGTAAGGTACGTGGCTCGAAGATTGGTTTTATCTTCCAAGACCCGATGACCTCTCTTAACCCTTTGTTTACGGTTGAGCAGCAGCTAAAAGAAACCATTCATGCCAACATGAAAGTGTCTGACGACGAGGCGTATCAACGCGCGTTGTCTCTGATGCAGCAAGTCGGCATCCCTCAGCCTGAAAACCGTCTTAAACAGTATCCTCACCAGTTTTCTGGTGGTATGCGTCAGCGTGTGGTTATCGCGATCGCTTTGGCTGGTGAGCCAGATCTGATCATCGCCGATGAGCCAACCACGGCACTG
>NZ_JAWOWJ010000813.1:0-599 GCF_033340495.1 Vibrio sp. 1249-1 | reverse complement strand
AACATCGCTCACAAGTGGGAATTACCCGAAGAAGAAGAAACCGTTGTGAAGCCAGAGAAAACAGTGAAATCAGCAGAAGCCAGACGTCGCATTGAGGCACTGCGTGAAATCCGCGAAAGCGGGTTAAGCATTGAAGAAGCAAGAGAACTTGGCTTGATTCACTGATTCTCTCAATTCGGTGTACCACTCCATAGGGTAGCCAACTGGCTGCCCTCTTTATTGGTTCATCGCGGATAAGCGGGAACTAAAAACAAAAACGGTAGTAAGTGATAGAGTTTTATCGCCAAACAAAACCTACACAAACTACCGTTTTCATGTCGAATCATACTTTCCTATCTTCATTCTGGGAAGGCTTTCATATAGTAAAGTCTCATCAGACTGCGTCATTAATAAAGCTCACTCTCAAACCTAATTCTATCGCTAAGTGTCCGTGCGGGCTTAAAGCTCAAGCCATACATGAGTATCAGTGGCGTAACGTGAAGGAAGCTACACTGTTAGGAGCTCCCGTTGAACTGTCCATTCAAACCCGACGCATCAAGTGCAGTAACTGCGGCATTAAAACAGAGCGGCTATCTTGGTTGGAACCTTATGCTCGTATC
>NZ_JAWOWJ010000812.1:0-599 GCF_033340495.1 Vibrio sp. 1249-1 | reverse complement strand
TGCGCCCTGTCCGAGCTGAAGAACGCGCTGCGATCCGGCGACATCTGGGTCAAGGGCTCGCGGCAGTTCCGCGACTTCGACGACTACCTGCTGCCGGCCGAGAAGTTCGCCGCACTCAAGCGCGAGCAGGCCCTGCCCCTGGCGATCAACCCGAACAGCGACCAGTACCTGGAAGAGCGTTTGCAGCTGCTGGACGAGCAGTTGGCCACCGTCACCCGCCTGGCCAAGGACAACGAGCTGCCCGATGCCATCCTCACCGAGTCAGGGCTGAAAATCACCCCGCTGGATGCGGCGGTGCCGGATCGGGCGCAGGCGCTGATCGACCAAACCAGCCAGTTACTGCCGCGCATCAAGATCACCGAACTGCTGATGGACGTGGACGACTGGACGGGCTTCAGCCGCCACTTCACCCACCTGAAGGACGGTGCCGAGGCCAAAGACAGGACGTTGCTGCTGTCCGCAATCCTCGGTGATGCGATCAACCTCGGGCTGACCAAGATGGCCGAGTCGAGCCCCGGCCTGACCTACGCCAAGCTATCCTGGCTGCAAGCCTGGCACATCCGAGACGAAACCTACTCGGCGGCCCTAGCCGAGCTGGT
>NZ_JAWOWJ010000811.1:0-599 GCF_033340495.1 Vibrio sp. 1249-1 | reverse complement strand
TGCGTGCCTCTTGCCAGGTGGCGTCCAAAATAATAAACAGCGGATTTTTGGTTTGTTGCTGGCTTTGGAGCGCCACATGTTCGAGTGTGACGCTTTCTTCACTTGGGAATAGAATTACCGGGTACAGCGAAGGATCAGCCAAGCGAGTGAGCAACTCTGCTGGTGGTTGTTTGCGATCCCAGATTGCTTGCTCGACGTTGAGTTGGCAATGCTGTAACAGCTGGCCCGTATTGGTGTCACGAGTTAGCTCATTTGGGTGCATCAATAGCAGTATTTCGTGCTTGCTGGTGAGTTTAGGCACCAGCAAGCAAATACAGTTGAACTGAAAACCGCAATGGGGACACGGTTGTGACATTACAGTCGAACCCCTTCACGAACTGGGCTAATACCATCCGAGAACAGACGAACACCACTGATTTGTTCAGGTGTGGCTGTTGGTGCCATGCTCGGGTTCAGAGGGTAGCTTACGCCAGTGTACTGCATGACATGTTTTGCTGGTGTTGCGCCGCCGCCACTAACATCGAAAATCAGGTCGCGCCAACCGTGCGACGTTTGTTGGCCGAGCATCATTGGGCTTCTTACCAGTGTAATTCGACTGT
>NZ_JAWOWJ010000810.1:0-599 GCF_033340495.1 Vibrio sp. 1249-1 | reverse complement strand
TCGATATGGAAATCCCGCACTGGTGAATAGTTGAGGAGGGATGACAAATACTCGATATCGACATTCAACACTAAGTAACCCTGTCGAACGTCATTCACTGAAATTGGCATCAAAATGCGTAGTGACGGACTTAACGGATAAACCAACTCACCTTTGTCCCTTTCAAGTTCAATCCCCCAAGCTGAGATTTGCTCGTTCTCCAAACTCTGTGCGTACTTAAAATACTCTCGCGCAGATTTATCTCGAAGGATCAATGATGGGCCAGCGATGCCGGTTTTGAAATCGTATTTAATGCGAACTTTTTCGGTGCCAGAGGTGTCGAGAAAACGGATCTGCTTATACAGTTTTTGGTTGCGAGCAACCGAGCTCCACATGTTCTCTAAGATGGTCAGATTGGCTTTACTGGGTTCACGTAAGTAATCGTAATGGCTTTGACTGTGACCAAGTAGGTCGCTGATGGTTTCTATCTGATCTTGAATATTGTTGTATTCGCGCCCGGTGTAAGCCAGTTGGTGTAAGGCTTCTTTGGCGGTGTTTTCAACATTATTCGCTAAGAGGGCTTGGTATTTCTGGTAGTAGTAGGTGGCGGTGAGGGCACT
>NZ_JAWOWJ010000809.1:0-599 GCF_033340495.1 Vibrio sp. 1249-1 | reverse complement strand
TCCAATTAATTGAGGCAGATATGAAACGCAGAAAGGACATATTCAACGCCTTCTTCAAAGCGCAAGATCGCTTCCAACTTGCCGCGCCAAGTGGCTTTGAGCCCGACGTCATTCATGACTATATTCATTGGGGTATGGTGTTGTCATCCAGCTATGAGCATGAAGCAGAAGACGAAAACTTACTCTTGTGCGAACTGTTTTTGCGCCAAGTGTATTTCCACCTTCTCGAAGCGATTCAAGACCCAACTCGCACTCGTACATTTCGCCGAGTCTGCCTTGATTCGGTTCACACGCCCTTATTCTGCCTCAAACGTTACTACTATCAGTTTGAACATGGCGACGTAAAGTTTCTCCAATTACAACAACAATTACGCCTCATTCAGACTTTTCTTGATTAAACGAAAGGAACCCTACTATGACCACCGAATTTCGTATTGAAACCGACAGCATGGGCGAAGTAAAAGTCCCGGCGAATGCCTTGTATCAAGCGCAAACTCAGCGCGCTATCGATAACTTCGCATTCAGCCAGCACACCATGCCAAGCGGTTTCATCCAAGCTTTAGCCCACATCAAACAGACGGCAGCACTGACCAACGCAC
>NZ_JAWOWJ010000808.1:0-600 GCF_033340495.1 Vibrio sp. 1249-1 | reverse complement strand
CCTTTGTCGTTAGTCGATTTTGGAATCCAGTGACGAAGACCACCAGATAACAACACGTCGACACCGCTTTCTAGCATATCGGAAGCGATGTTGTTTTCTAGCGAGCGATGAGGCTGATGCGCAGCAAACGCGGCTGGTGTTGCATGAGTCATACGCGTATCTGAAACAAGACCCGTTGCTTTGCCTTTGCTCTTGGCTTTTTCCAAAATGGTCTCAACGTGATTGCCTTGGCTGTCAATACCAATCACTTCTGATGCGGTTGGGATACCTGTTGCGAGCATTGTTGCCGAACATGCAGAGTCGACAACGATCGCATCTTCTGGGTTCGTTAAAGATGAGCCAATCACACCTTCTTGCGCTAACTTGTAGAGCGCGGTGGTTTGGCCTTTGGAAATCGAGTTTGGTGCGTGGTTCGCGTAGGTTTCTAGCAAGCCGACTTGCTGAGGACCCATACCATCACCAATCATCAGAATAACGTTTTTGATTTCAGCGGATAGCGCATTGAATGAAAGTGTAGATGCAGCCACTGCAGTAATAATCGGAGAAACTAAACGCTTCATTATATTTTCCTTGTTTATTGAAAGCGCAGAAATTAAAGCA
>NZ_JAWOWJ010000807.1:0-600 GCF_033340495.1 Vibrio sp. 1249-1 | reverse complement strand
ACCCACATCGAAGGTTTGGCGACTCGGATGAGTAAGATCATCAACAGTTTGCGCCAATTCGCTCGCAAGCCAGAAGGTGAAAGAGAAGTGAAGTCTGTAAGTGTTCATGAGGTGGCGGAGCAAGCATCCACCATTGTGAACACGCGAGCGAAGCGTCAACAGATCATCATAGAAAACCAGTTACCTGATGATGTAAAAGTGCAAGGCGACATGTTGGCGCTAGAACAGGTCTTCATTAACGTCTTAGTAAACAGTTGTGATGCGTTGATGGAAAGCACAAGGGACGAACAAAAACGGATTCAAATCGCGCTGGTGGAACGCACCAGCCAAACCACATTGATTGCGATTAGTGACAACGGCATTGGGTTTGGTGAAGAGATTGTGCAGCGGATTTTTCAGCCTTTTGTGTCGACAAAAGAAGTTGGCCTAGGGCTGGGGATGAATATTTGTAAGTCATTAATAGAAAAGCATAAAGGAAGTATCTACCTCGCTTCCTCATTAGAAAAAGGTGCGATGGTTGTGTTGGAGTTACCCAATGAGCAATAACCCATATTCAGTATTATTGGTCGATGATGATCAGGATGTTTTGGACTCTTATTC
>NZ_JAWOWJ010000806.1:0-600 GCF_033340495.1 Vibrio sp. 1249-1 | reverse complement strand
ACGAACATAAAACGAATAAACTCGGCTTCTATTGGAGATAACGGGTAATCAGGATGCTTGTTCACGTACACATAAAGGTAGCGTGATAGTGGGTACTTACCTGAGACAATATTCGTGCGAGTCGGGCTAACATAGTTAACCCCGCGTTTAGCGATGGGAACCAACCTTACGCCAGCCACTCGATAACCAACGCCAGAATAACCAACTCCGCTGATGGTCGATGCCACAGATTGCACCACAGAAGCCGAGCCCGGTTGTTCATTCACTCGAGTTTTGAAGTCACCGCCACACAGCGCATTGCTTTTGAAGTAACCATACGTCCCGGACACAGAGTTACGCCCAAACAACTGCAAGTTGCGCTTCGCCCATTCTGCTTTTAAACCTAGTTGCTGCCAGTTAGTGATGAACTGACTTTCTCCACAACGCAACGTAGCGGAAAACATCGCGTCCAATTGATTAAAGTTCAAACCTTGAATGGGATTGTCTTGATGCACAAAAATACCAATAGCATCAATAGCAACGCGCAATGCTGTAGGTTTGTAGCCATGCTGTCGCTCGAACGCCTCGATTTCTTTCAAACGCATCGGGCGGCTCATTGGA
>NZ_JAWOWJ010000805.1:0-600 GCF_033340495.1 Vibrio sp. 1249-1 | reverse complement strand
GAGCGTGAAATGAGTTTTAAAGGTTTTTGCCGTTGATTGACTCCCGTTTTAAATGCATTCGTGTAAGCTATTGTCACTGTTCAATTTTTTCTTATGGGTGTGCGAATGCATAGCTTGAATGGGGGGCTTCCCGATATTTTTGACCCTTCAAAATCTCATCGTTGCCCTATTGGGCACTCGAATCCGTCAGTGTGCCCATGTTCTACTTGTAAGATGGCTAGAGAAGCGGAGGCTTCTAGATTGGCATTAAGGCGAGCTGAAGCGAGAAACTTCGCTCCGACAGGTTCGCTAATGCCATCAAATCAAGCAATTAAGGAATCCGTAGTGCCAAAAGAAACCCCTAGAGAAAAAATTGAAAGACAGCGTAGAGAACGATTTCAGGAGCGAGAAAAAAACTGGCAAGAAATTCAAGCCAGTGAAGAGCGATACGCAGCTATTAGAAAGAAGACAGTTGAGAAAAGAAAACTAGAAAGTGAGGTTGTTAAAGCGACAGAAGCGCTTTTGATTTTTCTTCCTGCGTTGGATTTGGAAACGTCAGTACACAGCCAAGCCGTTAAAGAGTTTAGTCAGGCGTTCGATGTTATTTTGAAAGGTTATGAC
>NZ_JAWOWJ010000804.1:0-601 GCF_033340495.1 Vibrio sp. 1249-1 | reverse complement strand
CTTAACGGTTCGCGATACTGACACGCCAGAAGACCAATTAACCGTTTCTTTAGAAAACAACTCAAACGGCTACTTCGTGTTGGTTGGCAATGAAGTCAAGCTAACTCAAGCGGGTGTTGACGCGGTTAACAACGATGAACTCAACCTTAAAGACCTGACTATCAGCGCGTCAGTGTCGGATGGTGTTAATCCAACAGCTAGCGACAGTGACAGTTTGATTGTGAATCGTGTTAACGATGCACCGACTGTTGAAAATGCCATTGCAGACCAAGTGTTATCGGAAGATTTCGATGCATACACGATCGACTTGAATGAAGTATTCAAAGATTCTGATTCCTCGCTAGAATTCTCAGTTTCTGGCAATAACAGCATCCAAATTTCTATTGTGAATGGTGTTGCTACCATCACTCCAACTGCGGATTGGAATGGCAAAGAGACAATTACGTTCACAGCTACAGACCCAAGCGGCGAAAACATTAGCCAAACCGTAAACTTCACAGTTGCGCCTGTGGCGGACATCGTGGCAGACAAAGCGACGGTCGTTGAAGACACGCCAACCATCATCAAGGTCTTAGGTAACGACACGTTCGAAGGCGACGAT
>NZ_JAWOWJ010000803.1:0-601 GCF_033340495.1 Vibrio sp. 1249-1 | reverse complement strand
CGGGATGCGCCTCGGTACTAGGGTTACTAGCAACAACTTCTTCTACCGCTTGTGTTGCTACTTGTACAGCAGGCTGTGGTTGAACTTGTGGTGCAGACGAAGAAATCGCCGGAGCAAGAACTGGGCTCGTCAGGTCATGCTTTGCCCACAGTTTCGCGATGCTCTTACCATGTCTACGACACTCACGCATCGCTTTACCATCTGGTCGCCATTTGGTTTTCAGGCTGACTGCAGTTTCAAAACCCGCGTCGGTCAATCGTGCGTGGATACGGTCTACCGCACCACCATTCCAACCATAACTACCAAAGGCAGCAGCTTTCTTGGCTTTAAAACGAAGACCTGTGATCTCCTCCAGCATGCCAGCAATCTTCGGCATCATGACGTTATTCATGGTAGACGAACCAACCAAGATGCCTTTAGAGCGGAACACATTGGCGAGAATTTCATTCTTATCGTGCTTAGACACATTGAAGACTTTAACTGCGACACCCGGGTCAACATCGTGGATGCCCTGTGCAATCGCGTCCGCCATCATTCGGGTATTGTTCGACATAGAATCGTAGAAGATGGTAATACGATCTTCTTGGTAGTTATCCGCCCA
>NZ_JAWOWJ010000802.1:0-601 GCF_033340495.1 Vibrio sp. 1249-1 | reverse complement strand
CGAATCGCAAGCGTGTATTGCGCTTCCGCATCATTTACCGCTTGCTTTTCTTTGCTGTCATCCAGCTTGGCGATCATTTGTCCTTCTTTCACTACGTCACCAGCTTTCACTAGTACGTGTTGAATTTCACCGGCGCGACGAAATGCCATTGGTGTTTGTTCAGCAGGAACGACTAGCCCTTTAAACGCGCGATATTGGCTTTTCACTGGCGCGTCAACTGAAATGGTCGAAACATACCACGGTTGTTCGGCTACGTTTTGGCTATCACTTTGACAACCAGTAAGAACGGCCAAGGCGATGGCCGATACTGCGAATAGAGAATGCTTCATTAAATGCCTTCCTCACGAATCCAAGCTTTCACCACTTGCCCTTCGACTAATCGTCCTACGCCAGCAATAACCACGTAGTCGTTGTTATCCAAACCTGACTCAATCGCGCCACTTTCATTTAGTGACAATGTCACTTTATTCACTTGTTGCGTTGAGCTATCCATCACCCAAACTTCACCTTGGCTCTCTTGCTTGTTTACCCAAGCCGATGTCGGCAACGTCATGGCGTTAGACCTGTTTTGCTTAGCAATGTGTACTTGTCCTGTCATCCC
>NZ_JAWOWJ010000801.1:0-601 GCF_033340495.1 Vibrio sp. 1249-1 | reverse complement strand
CTCATGTATTTAACAAAACGATCAGCATTTGCTTTACTTGAAATTTTGAAGTTAGATAAATGATTGTAAGTCTTAATTTTATCAGTTAATTTTTTATCATAGAAAAGCATATTCTGAAAAAGAATATCAGGCATAACGTATGCGTCTAATACTTGTTTAATTCTGTACATTGACTGATACAGATCTTGTGCTTCTACAGCAGTCAAAAGACCATCTAAAGCAAGCTTTTCAACAATATCTGCAACATCATGGATTGGCTTTGATATCTTTGCCGCCTCTTTCTTAATTCCAGCTCTATCAATATCGAAATAACCACGGCATTCATTCACTTTTGCTTCATGATATATTCTATAATAAGATTTGTGTTTAGCTATAAACTTGTCGTAAGCCCCTTTGGTAACATTATACTCCCCTGACTTTACACATTCAGTTACATCGTTTTCTAGAAACTCTTCAAATGTATACTTTGGAATGTCATCAATACGTTTTTTGGCAACAATGACAACCTTATTCTTAGGACAGCCATTTCTTACTTCTTCATCACATCTTTTAATATTTAGTCGAAGATAAAGAGTCATTCCTTTCCTATGTCGATACGGAG
>NZ_JAWOWJ010000800.1:0-602 GCF_033340495.1 Vibrio sp. 1249-1 | reverse complement strand
AGAAGCTCTTATCGCTGTTAGACTCGGTTAACACACCACGAATCGATTTAAGCGCATCGACGATCACTTTGTTCTTCGACTCAACAACAAAGCCGCCTTTGATTGACGCTTGCTCACCGTTTAGCTTGTACTCCGCAAACGCCACCGATTGAGGCCAGTTTTCTGCAATTTGCGTAAACTCGTTATGACAAACTGGTGTGCGCATTTCCGTAATGTTTGGATCGACATTAAGACGAGTTAATTGACGAGCAAACATGTTGCCATCAACAGTGGTTAAACCTTTGATGATTTCACGATGGTCGATGTAGCCAAAAGAGTTGTTGTTTTTACCATACTGAGTTTGGATGGCTTCAGCACGACCGCTATCCGCTAATGATTGGGTTGGAGACTCAAGACCCAGCGCCATTTTCAACGGGTTAAGATCACCCAACTCCGCGATATCCACCGTCACGGTTAGCACGTTGTCGATAACCGCCACAACTAAGCCAATGCCATCCTGCGGATCTACTGCATCCGTCATTTCATAACGACGGTACTCCACCGTACCCAGCTTCACTTTTTCGTGTGTCACGCCGCTCATTTGCTCTTCGTGATCCAACGTT
>NZ_JAWOWJ010000799.1:0-602 GCF_033340495.1 Vibrio sp. 1249-1 | reverse complement strand
CTGCCCCAGCTTGCTGCTTATGCGGAGACAACAACAAACTTATCGAAACAGGAAAAGACATCCCTTGCGCAAAACTCAAACACGTGAATGCGACCAGTAACGATGCAACCGTAAACGGCGTCACCAACAGTAAACACCCAGAAAGCGCGACAATCGCAAAGCTCATCAACAGTATTTGCTGTGCTTTATAACGGTTATTGATCAAATTAAGGACGAGGCTACCCATCAACAAACCAGCTGACGGAATAATCATCAAAGAACCATAATCAGCTGCGGTTAAACCCAATTCTTGCTGCATCAAAAATGGATATAACGACAATGTTACTAAGCCAGATAGGTAGCTTAACCAGTTATAACTGGCACTCCCGATAACTTGCTTGTTCGTTAGCAAGTAGAAGTAATTCACCATGACTTGCCTTACCTCGAACTTGCGTTTTGGATACGGCAGCGTTTCTGGCAGAACCAAGTAGCCAAGGATAAATATCGCCAACAAGTAAAGCAGCACAAAGACAAATACCGCTTGCCAGCTAAAGTGGTACGCAATCCATCCGCCAAAAAGAGGCGCGACAATCGGCATGACAGCAGCAGTGACAGAGATATAC
>NZ_JAWOWJ010000798.1:0-603 GCF_033340495.1 Vibrio sp. 1249-1 | reverse complement strand
CTACTTTGGTTGCTCCGAAAGACATCAAGAATAAAAAGCAGTTTTTCGTGGCCAATAATCGCATCTCGCGCAGTTATTTCGACTACGTAATTTGTGATCCCAGAACGTTAGAACCGCGCGTGATTATCGAGTTTGATAACGGGCAGCAATTGAATAAAGGTAAGGTGGAGCGTCAGAAGTTGATGATGCACGTATGTAAATCTGCCAACTTGCCTCTGATCGGAACTTCTGTAAAACACAGTTATCAAGTGGGGCGTTTACGCCGCTTGTTGGCAGCGCATATTGATTTGATCGAGCCTGAGAAAGAAGTGCGTTTTTGTAAGAAATGCGGCAGTCCGATGATCATCAAAACCGCCAGCCAAGGTGAATTTAAAGGACGACGATTTTTCACCTGCAGTCGTCAACCTAATTGTACTTATACTGAAAACTACAATGTGGTGTTTGAGTCTGACGACTAATACAACCACTCAAACGATAAACCTAAAGGCTTTGATTTGTGTAGATCAAAGCCTTTTTTGTATCGCCCGATACGCCAAGACCTATACTTTGAGAAAGAAAGCGGAATAGGGAAGTCGTATGCGATATGGATGGATATTTGCACTG
>NZ_JAWOWJ010000797.1:0-603 GCF_033340495.1 Vibrio sp. 1249-1 | reverse complement strand
CACGAAATTTTCGGCCATTGTGCCATGCTCACGCATCCAGAGGTTGCTGGGTTTACGGGACAGTATGGTGAGCGAGGACAAGCGGCAACACCAAAACAGAGAGCTTACTTGGCTCGTCTTTACTGGTTTACCGTTGAATTTGGTTTAGTGAAAGAAGGCACGAAAACCAAAATCTATGGCGGCGGCATACTCTCCTCTCCAGGAGAAACCATCTACGCATTGGAAAGCGAAAGTGCAATTCGTGAGTCCTTTGACCTACAAACGGTATTAAGAACGCCATATCGCATCGATATCATGCAGCCTAAATACTATGTGATTGATGATTTCTCCCAGCTTTTCCAAATTAGCCAACTGAATTTATTGAAACAAGCGGATCTAGCGATAGATGCTGGATTGCTTCCACCACTTTTTGAACCTAAGGAACCTGCTCATGCTGAATGAACAAAAATGCGAAGCTTGTAGCTTTGATGCCATTGCCCTGACGAAAGAAGAACAGCAATCTCTCTTGCTGCAACTGTCCGATTGGCATCTCATTGAAAGGGACGACATTCCGCAACTTGAGAAGGTTTATAAGTTTAAGAACTTTAAACAAGCATGGGCGTT
>NZ_JAWOWJ010000796.1:0-603 GCF_033340495.1 Vibrio sp. 1249-1 | reverse complement strand
AATACTATCGTGCTAGATAAGCAAAAATAACTATAGGACTCTCAACATGACAACCAACAAACACCCCTCTCTGCTCGGAGAATGTTTGGCCGAGTTCATCGGTACAGGACTACTCATCTTCTTCGGCGTTGGCTGCGTCGCAGCCTTAGTGTTAACAGGCGCATCTTTTGGACAATGGGAAATCAGTATTGTATGGGGCTTAGGTGTCTCCATCGCGATCTACTGTACTGCCGGCGTTTCAGGCGCACACATCAACCCAGCCGTGACCATTGCATTAGCGATGTTTCATGGTTTCGATAAAGCGAAAGTGGTTCCGTACATCATCGCTCAGATGTTAGGTGCATTTTTCTCTGCCGCTTTGGTTTACAGCTTGTACAGCAACCTTTTCACCGATTACGAAATCGCACACAACTTTGTACGTAGCAGCCAAGACGCCCTTGCAACGGCTGGTATTTTCTCAACTTACCCACACGCTTCTCTTTCTTTCTTTGGCGCATTTGCTGTGGAATTCGTCATTACAGCTGTATTAATGTTTGCCATTTTGGCTCTGGGTGATGAAAACAACGGTGCCGCTCGTGGCGCGATGAACCCATTATTGATTGG
>NZ_JAWOWJ010000795.1:0-604 GCF_033340495.1 Vibrio sp. 1249-1 | reverse complement strand
AAATACCGGTTTAAACGGAGGTTGGCATGGTAAATCTAATACGACGAAGTGTAGTTAGCGGTCTCGTTGTCGGCATGTTTGGTTGTTCGTCATTTGATTATCCCGATCATGGTCAGGGTGGATTGGCGGAAAGCTATCAAGATATTTCGATTGAGAACTATCAGTTCTCGCCTGTTATGCCAGATGAACCATTGGGCCCAGAGCATGGATTGCGATTCGATTGGCAGTTGACCAAGCTTCATCTCGACGCTTTGATTCAAGAAGGCGCTCGTTGGTGCTTCCCTGCTGCAGTGGTGCAAGCACTCGAGAAGCAAAATCGCATTGCTCGTGAACTAGAAGGCGGTTTACTGCTTGATGCCGCCAATGACCTGGTCATCCAGCGTCGTCGATTAAACCAGCTTGAGCAGCAACTCGACTACGTACTTACGCAAACCACTTGCACGCCGCCGGATGACATCGATGCACTAAGGAATGACTTAAACATCGTCGCCGATATTTATGCGCTGCTCAACGTCGACAATCAGTTTGCCATTGATTCTGCGGAGATCAATCCGAAGTACATGGGACACTTGGCAGAAGCCGCTTATATTCTGCGCGACCACCC
>NZ_JAWOWJ010000794.1:0-604 GCF_033340495.1 Vibrio sp. 1249-1 | reverse complement strand
TTAGCGATTCCGAACGTTTTAAATTAATAAGATTGGAGATTCAGTGGCTACCTATATTGTTGGTGACATCCAAGGCTGTTTTGACGAACTACAGCAGCTACTCAAGCGCGTCAACTTTTCCACTCAACATGACCAACTTTGGCTCGCAGGAGATTTGGTGGCTCGCGGCCCGAAATCACTCGAAACACTGCGCTTCGTAAAGTCACTCGGTGACAGCGCAAAAGTCGTACTCGGCAATCATGACTTACATTTACTGGCAGTATCTTACGGCCTGAAAAAGCGAAAAGACAAAGATAAAACGACCCCTATTTTCCTCGCTAAAGACCGCGAAGAACTGCTCTCTTGGCTAGCTAAACAACCTCTTCTGGCAGAGCACGACGAGTTTGTGATGTGTCATGCGGGTATCTCACCGCAATGGGATTTAGAAACAGCCAGACAATGCGCTCGCGAAGTAGAACATATTATCCAAGGCGAAGAGTTGCCGTGGTTGCTAAAAAACATGTACAGCAACTTACCAGATCTTTGGGATGACTCACTGGAAGGTCTGGATCGCTATCGCTATATCATCAATGCCTTTACAAGAATGCGTTTCTGCTTTTCTGAT
>NZ_JAWOWJ010000793.1:0-605 GCF_033340495.1 Vibrio sp. 1249-1 | reverse complement strand
ATACGTTCATCCGTCACGGTGTAGTAACCATCAATTAACCGCTCCATGGCTCGCCCAACAAAACCAGAAGGACGACCAACGGCCAAGCCATCTGCCGCGGTGAGATTATCTATACCAATATCTTGCACCGCTATCTCATCATGCAAACCCGTATGTACTCCCAACAACATGCAAGGAGAATGTGTTGGCTCAGCGAAGATGCAATGCACGTGGTCACCAAAAGCCACCTTGAGCCCAAAAGCAACACCACCTGGCCCACCACCAACACCGCATGGTAAATACACAAACAGTGGATGACGTTCATCAACCACAATACCTAAATCATCAAATTGTTGTTTTAAGCGTTCACCTGCAACCGAGTAACCTAGGAATAAGGTTTGTGAGTTTTCATCATCGATAAAAAAGCAGTTGGGATCGCTCTCTGCCTGTTTTCGACCTTGCTCAACCGCAACACCATAATCTTGCTCGTACTCAACCACGTTGACACCGTGCGATCGAAGTTTGTTTTTCTTCCACTCTCTCGCATCGGCGGACATATGAACCGATACTGAAAAACCAAGCTTGGCACTCATCATGCCTATCGACATGCCTAGGTTTCCCGTTGA
>NZ_JAWOWJ010000792.1:0-605 GCF_033340495.1 Vibrio sp. 1249-1 | reverse complement strand
CGAAACAGCTTCCCAAGCCAAGTTCACTGGTTAGCTTGATGTCTCCACCCATGATGTGGACGAGTTGGGCACAAATCGCCAAACCTAACCCTGTACCACCATATTTGCGAGTTGTACTGCCATCGGCCTGTTGAAAGCGTTCAAACACCGCTTGCTGGTGCTCTTTGGCAATACCTATCCCCGAGTCCACCACGCGAAAGCGAACTTGGGCGATATCGTTGTTTTGCTCGTGCAATGAGACAAGTAATTTGACATGACCACGCTCGGTGAATTTGACCGCGTTGCTAAGTAAGTTATTGAGCACCTGCTTCAGACGCCCTTCATCTCCTTGTACTTCAGCGGGCAACTTAGGGTCGATATCACTGAGCAATTGCAAATTCTTTTGCTGCGCTTTTACTGTGTGTAAGCTGATCACATCCTTCAATAACTGGCGAAAATGATACGTCTCGCTGGCGAGTTCCACCTTCCCCGCTTCGACTTTGGAGAAATCGAGGATGTCATCAATAATGGTCATGAGCGATTGCGATGAGTTATCGATGATCTCCACAAATTCTTTTTGCTGCGGATCGAGCTTAGTATCACTAAGCAGCGACGCCACACCAATA
>NZ_JAWOWJ010000791.1:0-605 GCF_033340495.1 Vibrio sp. 1249-1 | reverse complement strand
CACCCCAACCAGCTGATTGGGTAGCGGGAGGAGCGGGGCGTACAGCCTCGGGTGGAAATCGGCGGTTTGATCGCTAACGGCAGCAAGAACTCGATTTTTATTGGCATCGGCGTTAACGAACGCGAGTTCGATATGAAAGGGCCGTTTTTGGACGTGCGTGATGGGCAGACGCTTTCCAACATTCATGCCTCTCGCTACGACGCTTCTGAGCCAGAAGTGATGCTTGGAGTGGATCTTGCCAATAATCTGAGCGTCAACGTGGGAGATTGGATTACCTTACTTGCTACTACGACAGATGGCGCTTTGAACGCTTACGACTTTAAAGTTCGCGGTATCTACTCAACTGGCGTTCCTGAGCTGGATAAACGCCAACTTTACGTACACATCAACAGTGCTCAGTCTCTGCTGGGGTCGGACAAAGTCAGTGCGCTGTCAGTATTTCTGTTCGACACCAGCTTAACCAACAAGGTTGAACAGCAAGTCGCGACGATTCTAAACAAACAAAAACCGAGCTTTGGCGATCAAGAGGTTGAAATTACGCCTTGGCAAGTGCGTGCGTTCTTCTATCTAAAAGTGAAAGATTTGTACGACCGTATCTTCGGCAT
>NZ_JAWOWJ010000790.1:0-605 GCF_033340495.1 Vibrio sp. 1249-1 | reverse complement strand
AATACCGTTTTCCACCAACCACTGGTTAAGCGCTCGCTCTTCCTCGCCTTTAGAGAAAAAGGCCATATGACGTACTTCTACGCCTAGTGGAAAGTTAGGCGGGAAACTGGCGCAAAACTTTTTCAAACGTTCAAGATACTCTGGGCCAAAAGCTGCTGGGAGTTGTATCGTCCATTGACCGACGCGCTCATGCAAGGGCTCCATGATTTTCATAAAATCACGAAGTTGCTCGTTGCAACCTCTTAGCATTTGTTCATGAGTGATAGCCTTAGGGAGCTTAAACGTAAACTTAAAATCGTCGTGCGTTGCCGCTTTCCAATTTTGCACCGTGTTGTGTGTCGGCGTGGCGTAAAAGGTGGTATTTCCTTCCACAGTATGAAATACCTGAGCGTATTTTTCTAAACGCTCAGCAGGTTTAGTTCCACTACCGTAAAAGCTTTGTTGCCATTGGTTGTGAGACCACATGGTTAAACCAAGTCGAAGGGGTAAATTATCCATCATTCTTTATTGTTTGTATCTCCTGTACGCACTTTACGAGAGTTTTGCTGAAATAGGTAATTTAGCGCTATAATCAGCACCAATTTTTTCGCTTTGGTGGGCTTTTG
>NZ_JAWOWJ010000789.1:0-568 GCF_033340495.1 Vibrio sp. 1249-1 | reverse complement strand
CGTTCTTGGTGTCAACATCCCATCATCCTGATACAGACGATCAGCAAACGCCTCAAACAACAATGGCACATCATAATCGTCCGCGATTTCTAAATATTTTTCGTTTTCTTGCGATGCAAGGATCATCAACGGCACTTTAAACAGTGCGGCTGCTTTAACGACCGCTCGAAAAACCGAATCGCTTTTCATCATATCGTTGTAAAGGGCACCATGAGGCTTGATATAACCGATATCGGTATACTGCGCACGACACAATGCCTGCAACGCGCCGACTTGATAGATCACCATGTTAGTAATTTCATCGCTGCTCATACTGAGGCTGCGTCGACCAAAACCTTGTAAGTCGGGATAACCGGGGTGCGCACCAATATCAACATCGTGAAGATTCGCTAAGGTAATCGTGTCGTGCATCACGTTCGGATCGGAAGCGTGAAAGCCACAAGCAATGTTCGCCATATCGACATGAGGCATCACGCTATCGTCAGCGCCCATCGTCCAAGAACCAAAGCTCTCGCCCATATCGCAATTTAATGTCAGTTGCTGTTTATTCAATGTCATATATTTTTTT
>NZ_JAWOWJ010000788.1:0-606 GCF_033340495.1 Vibrio sp. 1249-1 | reverse complement strand
CTTATTCGCCGGCCATTACAAAGCACTCGACACACTTTCGAAAGTGATCATGTCCGTGCTCACCATTGCAACGCTGCTTGCTGTTGCAATTGCGTTTGGTAACCCAGTGGAACCCGTCGCGAACTTTGAATCGCCTTCCCCTTGGTCAATTGCGGCAATTGGTTTCATCGTGGTTACGATGGGGTGGATGCCAGCACCAATTGAGATTTCGTGTTTAACCTCAGCGTGGCTAAAGCGCCAGTCGAGTCAGCAAGAAGTAACACCACGCTCTGCTCTGTTTGACTTCAACGTTGGCTACATCGGTACAGCCGTTTTGGCGCTAGTGTTTGTTTCGCTCGGTGCATTAATGTTGCACGGTTCTGGAATTGAACTGAAGAGCTCCGGGGTTGGCTTCTCGCATCAGTTGGTTGGCTTGTACGCTTCGACCATCGGTGAATGGTCACGTTACTTAATCGCAGTGATCGCTTTCTTCTGTATTTTCGGCAGCACAATTACCGTTATTGACGGTTACTCGCGCGTAATTGCCGACTCACAACGCCTGTTGCGCTCTCAAGCGGAAACCGATCCAAAAGCAACGTCGGCAATTATGTTGGCGGTATCATTGCT
>NZ_JAWOWJ010000787.1:0-607 GCF_033340495.1 Vibrio sp. 1249-1 | reverse complement strand
CCGGTACGCATGGGAAGACCGCCATCCCGTAGGTCGAACGATTTACGAGGGCGGATACATCAAAATACAGCCGGACGTTTACAGTCCTGTTTTCCTAGAACGATTGCTTCATGTCTGTTGCAGCATGGACTACATGGAGCAAAAGAGAGCTGATGAGCTGGCATACAAGCTGGCTACTGGTCAAGCAGAGGATAACGACTGGAACCGTCGAATGGCAGAGCCACAATTCCGGATCATATCGGAAGAGGCTTTAGTCCATATCGACTTCATGTGGGCCTTCCATCATTTCAATGATAAGCCTTTCCATGCCCTGGAGATTTACCACAGGGTTTGGTCGATGGGTGATCTGGACTTGCTGGAAGACGAGCCGCAGTGTGAAACCGTTCCTCAGTCACCAATTCCGAAGCCATTGTGGTTGAAGGTTGGTCGCTGGGGCGATGGTTCGCTTTCTGATGGCTTGGCCGATCCGTTAGCGGAAATGGCTTACTTTGACGGCGGGGATGACCCGTTGGCAGCGCAAGTGATCAATACCGCAGACGGAAAGAGAAGGGTGGTTTGCTTCGCAGAAGATGATGAAGTGAAAGTCGATCCCGACTCCGCTGCGTTC
>NZ_JAWOWJ010000786.1:0-607 GCF_033340495.1 Vibrio sp. 1249-1 | reverse complement strand
GACTTCCTTCAGCAATGAACCTTTCATAGGTCTCTAGAACAATATTGTTAACTAGATGTTAATGCCAGTAAGGCGGTTGGCAAAGAAGATTTTTGTAACTATGCCAAAGACCACACAACAGTGACTTTGTCGCAGGGGAAATTGAGAGAGAAGTATGAAGTTAGGTAACGTGGTCATCGTACTAGGTAAGCGATTGGTTAATAACCAATTGAGTGCCGAAGGCATCTCGAGAGTCGAAGCACTAGCCGCTAAGATCCTCGAAATGCCAATGGAGAATACTGCTCTTGTATTTTGTGGTGGAAAAACGCAAGGACAAAGCATTTCGGAAGCAGACGCTATGTATGCATATTTTCAGACCCTGAATACGTCGCTGGCCAAGCCTTTTCCGACAAGCCAAATCCTGCTTGAAAATCGCTCTTTGAATACGTTTGAAAACATGCGAAATGCAGCGAAAGTTCTGTGTGAAAGCGGTTTATTTCCGTTACCGTCTCAAGCGACGGTTGAGGTCATTTTGCTATCAAACGCCTATCATCTTGAGCGCATATTAGAAATTCAAACGCTAATGGATGAGCAAGGCTTACTGCGCGTGATCAAATCTCAATGCGCG
>NZ_JAWOWJ010000785.1:0-610 GCF_033340495.1 Vibrio sp. 1249-1 | reverse complement strand
AGCACCAAGCTTGTTTGATGAAGACAGCTGGATGTCGTCAGGAAGAGGATTAATGTTAATAAGTAATCTAGTTGACAGTTTTCAGGTATTGAGAAGTGGTCGAAAAAACACGTTTGTATTGATTAAAAGAGAGGCGCGTCTAACAACCAAGCAAAGTTCTGTCACTTTACCTGGTTCTTAGTTTTCGTCCATGACGAATTAGCTTTCTTTATTTGTGATCCGTGGTGGAAGCCGATGACAGAAGCGCTTCCAATTCCTCTCTGGTCAACAAGTCTTGCGGATTTAGCATCCCGCTCTCGTCGTCCAAGGACATCTTGGTTCTGCTGATCAAATATCGCTTTTGAGTAGGAGGTAAGTCCTTGAGCGACTCAATCAACTCCTTGAAATGGTTGTTGTCCATGTTCATAATTTCCCCGTTCTAAGCCTTAAGGTGTTTTATTTTAAGTTTTCTAAGTAAGCGAAAATCTGCTTTTTAATTGTCACCAGCTCGTTATTAACTATAGTTATATCTTCGCATTCTGGTGCAGTATTGTTTCTTGTGCTTGTTTCTATCTTCTCCAGTGCAGCAACTGCGGTATCTTCTCCAAAGCCTTCTAGAATACCTTTCAAG
>NZ_JAWOWJ010000784.1:0-610 GCF_033340495.1 Vibrio sp. 1249-1 | reverse complement strand
ATCAGCGCTTTACCACACAAGTGCCGACTCCTTAGAGCAAGCTCAAATCAATAAAATGGAACGCTTGTGCCAGCAGTTGGATCTTCAATCTACCGACCATGTGATTGAGATTGGCACAGGGTGGGGTGCGATGGCGATATACATGGCTGAGCAATACGGTTGCCGCGTGACAACAACGACCATTTCGGAAGAGCAGCATGAGTATGCTCGACAGCAAATCGTACAACGAGGTTTAGCCGATCGAATTACTTTACTTAAAGAAGACTACCGTAACCTTACTGGGACGTACGATAAATTGGTTTCTATCGAGATGATTGAAGCCGTGGGGAAACAGTTCTTAGCTTCCTACATCAAAAAATGCGAGTCGTTATTAAAACCTAGCGGCCTGATGGCTATCCAAGCGATTACGATTGCGGATCAGCGCTACGACTATTACAGCAACAATGTCGATTTTATTCAGAAATACATTTTCCCTGGCGGTTTCTTGCCGTCGGTGACGTCTTTGACACAAGCGGCCACTAAGCACAGTGATTTGGTAGTTCGTGATTTGTTTGACATCGGCCTAGACTACGCAAAAACACTGAATGAGTGGCATCGCCGTTTTAACCGC
>NZ_JAWOWJ010000783.1:0-610 GCF_033340495.1 Vibrio sp. 1249-1 | reverse complement strand
AACCAACAGTCCAATAGTGGCGATTACGCTCGCGCTGATGTGCGTACCTTTCCTCGTATTAGGACAAACCAACAGCCGTGTTTTACAAGCAAGTAAAATGGTGGTGCCATCCCTATTCGCGCTTCAACTCGGCGTCAGTGTGCTCATGGTTTTGTTCATTATTGGCCTGAGCACACTGCACTTACAAAACATCAACAGCCTAATGGCGGCATTGCTACTGGCCAGTCTGATCGTCAGTATTGCTTCAACGACTAAATGGTTTAGCTCTGGTCAATATCAAAAGCCGACCCCGACAACAAATATCGAACTGATCTCCTCTGCGAAGCAAGTGTGGATTGGCAGCATTTTCACCAATATCCTCCAATGGGGAAGCATTGTTATTGCTGGTTTTTTCATTTCTACCACGGAGCTAGGGTTGTTAGCAGCAGCGCAACGAACATCGCTACTGATTGGCTTTGTACTGATTACCATTAACTTCGTTGTTGCCCCAATGTTCGCCTCTCTTTTTAAAGAGGGAAAGCTGGATAAACTGCGAAATTTAAGTCGATGGGCTTGTCGTGCAAACATTGGCGCAGCTTTACTTCCTGTCTTGATTTGCACCCTATTTCCT
>NZ_JAWOWJ010000782.1:0-611 GCF_033340495.1 Vibrio sp. 1249-1 | reverse complement strand
AAAGTTTTTTCGATTTTTTTAGCAAAAACTTATGTAAATGATCGTTCTCTAACGATATCTGTTTAAATACTAACAAAATCAATGTTCTATGCGACATGACTGCGTTGGATGATCTGTTCAACTAAATTGATCTCTAACGCCACTTCATCACAGGCATGTTGACGCGGGCATTGGTCGCAATCTTTCAACACTTTTTCTGGCAACAGAGACTTAGATGTTGGCAAGAAACTCTGCTTCATAAAGAACTCTGGCGTACGTGTTAGTACGAAGCCTTTCTTAATCGCCATTTGACGTGCTTTATCCACCAAATAGTTCACAATCGCGCTGCCTTGCCCTTGTCCTTGCCAACCCGCCTCAATACCGAGCGAGCGAATCTCCGCAAGTCCAGAGTCATACACATACAGAGACGCGCAACCAGTCACTTCACCATGATGTTCAGCAACGGCAAATGAGCCAATGTCGCGAACGAGTTCATTACGAGAACGAGGTAAGTTTTCGCCCATATTCGCCCAGTACGCAACCATGCCTTCAAGCGTTTCGATATCCGTTAAACGTGCAGGACGTACTTTAACGGCCGAACTATCACGCTGCGCCAAACGCTTGTCCGCTTG
>NZ_JAWOWJ010000781.1:0-611 GCF_033340495.1 Vibrio sp. 1249-1 | reverse complement strand
AAGGCTGTTCTACCGTGTCTGTTGCGGTAGTTTCAGTCGTTGGTGCTTGACCCGTTTTACGTTTGTATTTCTCTTCCCAGTAATCTGCACCTTTGATACCTAGCGCAACTGGGTTGAACGTAAACTCTGTGACACCTTGCTTCTGTTGTTCTTCGTAGTCGGTCAGCGCTTTCAGAGCAGGCTTCGACATAAAGAAGATGATCAAGATACCCACGATGTTCAGCCAAGCCATCAAACCTACGCCAACATCACCCATCGCCCATGCTAGGTTTGCGGTTTTTACTGTACCGTAAAACACAGCTGAGATAAGTACCAGTTTTAAGATAAACATCAGACCGTTCACTTTAAAGGTACGGCGAATGTAGGCAATGTTTGTTTCTGCGATGTAGTAGTAAGCCAAGATAGTGGTGAATGCGAAGAAGAACAGTGCAACAGCGATGAACGGTTTACCAACTCCAGGCAGAGCACTTTCAATCGCCATTTGCGTGAATACTGGACCATTCGCACCAATGTCAGCGGGTAGGTTTTGCACAAGGAATGCACCTTCAACCGCACCGTGTACGTTGTACGCCCCTGTGATAAGAATCATAAACGCAGTTGCCGAACATACT
>NZ_JAWOWJ010000780.1:0-612 GCF_033340495.1 Vibrio sp. 1249-1 | reverse complement strand
CAGTTTGGTTCTTCTAACGCTGGCCAGAGCATCAAATCATCAATACCAACGTCCTTAAAGCCTATCTTTGAGTAATAGCTTTTAAGCGCTTCTACGCTTTCCTCTGAGCGATCTTCTAAAGGAAGCGCCTTTAGACCGATGATGTCGTAAATCGATGTAAAGCGTTCAATAAAGTCCTCAATTAAGGCTTTGGAATACTTATTTCCTCGATGCTCTTTCTTTACCTTTAGTTCGTGAATCACTATGAGGCGATCTGGTTCTGGACAGATTCCCCAACGCATTGTTTCGTTACGTTTTGCGATGCTTTCTTTTAGCAAGTAATCATCATCAAGAATTTGGATAAAGTGGGCAATGCTGGCGTTTATGTTCAATAATTTATGACAGCTGATAGTACTCGAGGCTCTGGATAAATCTACGATGTAAAAGTCACACGTAGCGACTTCGGTCTCTTCTCCTTGGTCGACAAGAGCAAACATACTCGCTGTCATTACGTTGATACATGATTCAATATCATTTGAATAAGGAGCAGTTGTCAGGGCGTAGTTTATGATCATTGTTCTGTTCCTTTTCACTCGCTAGTAGCACAACGTCGTTTAATAAACGTGACGCGAA
>NZ_JAWOWJ010000779.1:0-612 GCF_033340495.1 Vibrio sp. 1249-1 | reverse complement strand
AACATTGATCAATTACACGTCATCAATCATCTCACTGGCGAAGAAATGGATGAGCCACGCAACGTGCTCGTTGAAGCGGCACGCATCGCGCGTGGAAACATTGAGGATGTGGCTAGACTGAACGTTGAAGACTTTGATGCGCTATTGTTACCAGGTGGCTTTGGTGCAGCAAAAAATCTGACTGACTTTGCCGTTTCTGGCGCGGAATGCTCGATTAATACACACGTTGCACAAGCTTGCCGTGCGTTCGCAAATGCCAACAAGCCTGCCGGTTACCTCTGCATTGCCCCTGTCATTATTCCTATGATTTACGAACATGGCGTAAAAGGCACAATAGGTAATGATGACGCAACCGCAGCTGCGTTTCACCAAATGGGTGGAGAGCACGTTGAATGTAACGTAGATGAGTATGTGTTTGACGAGAAACACAATGTGCTTTCTACGCCAGCTTACATGTTAGCGCAGAATATCTCGCAAGCAGCTTCAGGAATCGATAAATTGGTATCAAAATTGGTCGAAATCGCCTAATTACTGATAGATAACTTAAAACTCAATTTTAAATCCCCATTGATAGATCGAATATCAATGGGGATTTTTTATACTTTAGTCTAA
>NZ_JAWOWJ010000778.1:0-612 GCF_033340495.1 Vibrio sp. 1249-1 | reverse complement strand
GCGAAGAATATTGAGAAATGCCCCTTTATAGGGGCATTTTTTTTATTATCATTACAGCTAATGCTAATAGCCAAAGGTTCTTCCTATGTCTGAAGACGTCAGTAAAAATCTTTCCGAGACTTTGTTCGTAAAACATAAGCAAGCGAAAGAAACCTCCGCGCTCACTCAATACATGCCAACCAGCAAAAAGATTCTTGATGATCGAGAACAGCAAGACGATCGTGCTTGGTATCGTCATTTGCGTCGCTTGCAGTGGGCGTGGCAAGGCTTATCTCCAATTGAAATGGAAGGCGTGTTGTCGCGCATTGCTTCGTCAACGCATTCTCGTACTCACGATGATTGGTTAGATACTGTGATGGGGTATCACAGTGGTAACTGGACGTTTGAGTGGATCAAGTTAGGTATGGAACACCAACGACGTGCCAATGATCTTAAAGGTGAGGATGCTGCCGACGAGCTGTTTACCGCATCGTTGTGTTTCAGCATTGCGGGCTATCCTCATTTAAAAAACGACAACTTGGCGCTTCAGGCTCAGGTGTTAGCAAACAAAGCCTATTCTGAAGGGGCTGAGAAAACTCAATACACCATCAAGCAAATTGAAGTGCCTTACCA
>NZ_JAWOWJ010000777.1:0-612 GCF_033340495.1 Vibrio sp. 1249-1 | reverse complement strand
GACCGTCATTTTCGCGAATCAGGCCATCCACTATCTTGTGCATGTATTGCAATGAGAACAGGTTGTAATCACGAGGAGTCAGAACGCCACCCCATGTATCAAATACCATAACTGACTGCGCGCCGGCTTTGATTTGTGCATTTAGGTAGTCAATCACGCTATCTGCTAGCTTATCCAGTAGAAGATGCAGAGTTTGAGGTTCTGCGTACATCATCTTCTTGATCTTCGTGAAGGCCTTAGAGCTACCACCTTCAACCATGTAAGTCGCAAGCGTCCATGGGCTACCAGAGAAACCAATTAGAGGTACATCACCATTCAAATCTTTGCGGATTTGACGCACGGCATTCATTACGTACTGCAGTTCACCTTCTGGATCTGGCAGACCGATTTTCTCTACGTCGGCTTTGCAAGTAATTGGGTTATCGAAGACCGGACCTTCACCAGCAGCAAAACGCAGACCCAGACCCATTGCATCTGGGATAGTTAGGATGTCAGAGAACAAGATCGCTGCATCAAGAGGAAAACGGCGTAGTGGTTGAAGAGTTACTTCAGACGCCAGCTCCGCATTCTTACACAAAGACATGAAATCGCCCGCTTGAGCACGCGTAGCTT
>NZ_JAWOWJ010000776.1:0-613 GCF_033340495.1 Vibrio sp. 1249-1 | reverse complement strand
TTTATTCGACGCGGCAGGATGTGGCGTCGTTTTACCAAAGGATGATGGATCATGATTTGGTACATTCTGAGACGGCTAGCCATCGCCGTTCCAACCTTACTGTTTATTGCACTGGTTTCTTTCTGGTTGATGCACATCGCACCGGGTGGCCCGTTTGATATGGAACGCCCAATGCCGGAAATCGTGCGCGCCAACATCGAAGCAAAATTCCACCTTGATGAACCGTTTCTGGTTCAGTTTTGGATTTACATTACAAACTTTGTGCAGGGTGATTTAGGCCCAAGCTTTGTTTACCAAGACTTCTCTGTCACTCAACTGGTCGCCCAATCTTGGCCCGTATCGGCAATGCTTGGGCTGCTCTCTTTTAGCATCTCAGTCCCACTTGGGATGCTGCTCGGCACTATTGCCGCGTTAAAGCGCAATAGCCGTTTGGATTACGGATTAATGACACTCTCGATGACGGGCGTGGTTGTTCCTGCTTTTGTTTTGGCTCCCGTGCTTGTCACCATTTTTGCGATTCAGCTTGGTTGGCTCCCCGCTGGTGGCTGGGAAGGTGGGCAATTAGCTTTTCTTGTTTTGCCGGTATTGAGTCTGGCCATTGGATCAGTCGCTA
>NZ_JAWOWJ010000775.1:0-613 GCF_033340495.1 Vibrio sp. 1249-1 | reverse complement strand
TGATAAACTAAGGAGACTAAGATGGCTTTATAAATGAACACTAACTACGCATCACTTGTAACTCAAAACACTCTAAACAGCACAAGTGGTCTTTTAAATACTGCGATGGAGCGTCTAAGCACGGGTTTCCGCGTAAATTCAGCTTCTGATGACGCTGCAGGTCTACAAATTGCTAACCGTTTGGAAGCTCAAACTCGCGGCATGTCTGTAGCAATGCGTAACGCTCAAGACGGCATCTCTATGATGCAAACTGCTGAAGGTGCAATGGAAGAGATGACTAACATCACTTACCGTATGAACGACCTTGCAACACAATCTTTGAACGGTTCAAACAGTGATAAAGACCGCGCAGCAATGGACGCTGAGTTCAAACAGCTTTCAGCTGAACTAAACAACATCATGGGCAACACATCTTTTGGTGGTCAAAAACTACTAGCTGCTGGTGGTGGTTTTGAAGCGGGCGCAGTTACTTTCCAAATCGGTGCTTCTTCAGCTGAAACTCTAGACGTAGACGCATCTGCAAGCATCAAAAAAGTAGCAGCTACACTTGCTGACGCAGCTATCACTGACGGTATCGGTGACGCAACTAAAGCTAAAGCAGCTCTTGATAAAA
>NZ_JAWOWJ010000774.1:0-614 GCF_033340495.1 Vibrio sp. 1249-1 | reverse complement strand
AGCGCCTCTCCTTGTTGGCGGTACTGCTTGGAGACGTTTTTTACACTGACTAATGCGCTCATTGGTCACCTTTCATATGGGGGTTAAGTTGCTGGACAAGTTCATCAACTGACATGTCCAGACGTTGTAATGTATCGGCTATTTGAGGAATTTGCTGTTCAAGAAAGCGAGCCTTTTCCGCAGAGCGCAATTGTTGAATTGCCCCTTGTGCGACAAACATGCCTTGGCCACGTTTTTTCTCCACCAGTCCTTCATCAACAAGTAACTGATAGCCTTTCATGACGGTAAGGTGGTTAATTTTCAGATCGGCAGAGATGCTGCGGACGGAGGGTAAAGCCTCGCCTTCTTTCCAGACGCCCTGCAATATTTGTTGGGTGATCTGATCAGCCAATTGGCGAAAAATCGGTTGGCGATCATGCCAATGCGTCATGATTGGTTTCCTTGGCTGAGTTGGTGTTATATATATGTATAACACCTTGGCGGTGGGATAGAAAGCGCCAATCTTCTTGCGCTGTTTTCTCAATCACTTTTGTCGAAGAAAATTCGACAAAGTTTGCACCAGAGTTTCACACAAAATTTGCACGCAATCGCATACGTTTTTGCCCTTAAAAAAT
>NZ_JAWOWJ010000773.1:0-614 GCF_033340495.1 Vibrio sp. 1249-1 | reverse complement strand
TTTCGCTATCTTTGCTTCTACTTTTTCAATCTGATTTTTCAGGGCGGTAAGGATAGGGGTAATCGTAGACGAGATATTCTTAGGTAATATTTGTAGTCGGTTTCTTTCCATGGTTTGCATGGTGAGTAGCTGGTTACGCCTTGTGACTAAGTCACTCATAAGGCGTATGTTTTCGCTTTTTAGTTTGGTCAGTTCTGGCTGAACACGTTCGGCATAATGTGCGATGAGAGCGGCATCTAAACGGTCGTTCTTAGCTCGTTGACCAATTGCACCAGCAAACCTTTTAATACGTAGTGGGTTGGCAATAACATAAGGTAATTTGGCTTTGTCACAGGCGAGTATAAAAGGCATTTCTAATCGACCTGTAGCTTCGATGACGACACGTTGAGGTTTGTGTTTCTTAATGGTTTTTATGGCATCGCTGATGCCTTTTTCGGTGTTCGGGACAGTGAAGTAAATATCGAGTGGTCGGATGTAGATGTCTAATTGTGACGTACCAGTATCAACGCCGACATTAATGTTTTGAAGTGTGTTTGTATTCATAATAAGCTAACTCTTGCTTGCAAATGCGGGCTCGAGACCCAGAAGACTATTCGAGTGTGGTGCGTGGAGTT
>NZ_JAWOWJ010000772.1:0-614 GCF_033340495.1 Vibrio sp. 1249-1 | reverse complement strand
CGTAGTTTGGATCTTCTGCCTTGTGGTTTAGACCGTCTTTAATACCGAACACCAATTTAGGGAATACGGCGGTTTTACGGTTTTTGCCAAGACCAGCGATACGGTTTTTCAAAATCGATTGCTGAATAAGACGAGACGCCCAGCTTGTACCAAGACCAAAACCGAACGTAACGAATGGCGTTTGACCGTTTGCCGTGTGCAGTGTGTTTACTTCATACTCTAGCGATTGGAATGCGTCGTAACACTCTTTCTCGGTGCGCGCTTTAGCGAACTCTTCTGGCTCGGCAATGTTCCACTCTTTCGCGATCTCTAGGTGCTTCTCATAGCTTGTCATAACGTATGGAGCAAGCACTTCGTCGATACGGTTGATTGTCGTACCGCCATAAATATGACTAGCTACTTGAGCAATAATTTGCGCTGTCACTGCGGTTGCAGTTGAAATCGATTTAGGCGTGTCGATTTCTGCATTACCCATTTTGAAGCCGTGCGTTAGCATGCCTTTTAAATCGATAAGCATACAGTTAAACATCGGGAAGAATGGCGCGTAATCCAGATCGTGGTAGTGAATGTCACCCACTTCGTGTGCTTGAACCACATCACGAGGCAGGATGTGC
>NZ_JAWOWJ010000771.1:0-614 GCF_033340495.1 Vibrio sp. 1249-1 | reverse complement strand
CTCCTAACTCGCCATACCACAGCAATTTGGCCGTGTTTACTTTACCGCCTTGAATGGCGGTCGATAGGTAATCCGTCAGATCTTGACCTAATGCCAAGGTTGGCAAGTAACGCCAAGTTTCACCAGCGTTGTAGAGATCCGCCTCAGCATAAAACGATAGGAATGGGCTTTGCTCTTTAGGGAAATCGAGTCGAAATGCGCCCAACACTTGAAGGTCCGGAGTCGCAGCCGTGACTTTATCCGACCACAAACGCCAACCTGTCTCATCTTGCTGCCAGATAATGTCGACTTCGCCTTGCTTGATGTTCAATGGGGCTTGGAATACATCCCCGTACGGGAAAACATCATCAATGACCGTGACTTTCGCTTTCGCTTGCTTCAAGTCACCCGCAACGCTGCCTTGCACATGTTGAAAGCCCGGCAACAGTTCCCATTGAGTCATAGCTAACTCATCGAGGTCTGCCGAATAACGCAGCGTATCTAAGCCACCATTCATGGCTAAACGAATGTCTTCAACACGACCTTTCGGCGCTAATTTATTGAGTAAGTCACTGGTTGATTCCGATTCCGGCGCGAGCTTAACGAGTGGAATCAGCGCCTCAATGTCGAGCTGA
>NZ_JAWOWJ010000770.1:0-614 GCF_033340495.1 Vibrio sp. 1249-1 | reverse complement strand
GCACTGGTAATCCAACTTACCTGCGTGATTACGACAGTTATTCGAACCTGAAGTACAACGCACTCACGGACAACGGCGCGTGGCATGGCCATTTGCTACCTGAAGATGCGGCGGGTTATGGCGCTTTTGGCGGTATTATGCAAGTAACACAAGAGTACGCGCATTTTATGTCTGGCCAAACGTTCGACAAGCTCACGTTGACCGACAAAGTGAGTGGCCAAACTTACGATTTATCGAACGCAGAAGCGAAAGTCTATTCCATTCCAGGTGCGTTAGTGCAGGTGTTGGACTTGGACGATATTCACGTGCAAATGGTGTTGCGCTTCGTGACTGATCGCTCTTCGCTGGTGGAAACGCTAATCACTAACAAAACTGATCGTGATATGAACTTGGCGTTGGAGTGGGACGGCGAGTTGGTGAAATACGCGCTGTCGACGCGCAAAGACCAAACCGTGGCGCAGTACTACCCAGATTACAAGCGTCAGATTTCGACCATCGAGAACGGCATTAAAATTAACTTTAGCGAGATGAAAGACAACTGGGCGATCCGTAATGATCGCGATGCCGAGTTCCGCATTACTCGTTCTCTACCGACGAAGACGTTCACCAACGAA
>NZ_JAWOWJ010000769.1:0-614 GCF_033340495.1 Vibrio sp. 1249-1 | reverse complement strand
ACCGTTAAGCTTTTCTACGTCAGTGACGATGTTTGCAAACGCTTACAAGTGCAAACAGTAGCGATTTGCTTGCTCATAACTGAAAGACAGGCGTCGCTCGCCTGTCTTTGATGCGCTCAACAAACATGGGTTTGTTCGTTATGTTCTCTCTCGCCGTTAATTCACATTGGCCGTTGCTACCGCGACAGAGTCGGAAAACGACAGCGTGAAATCTTGCTCTGTATTGAGCACTTTGGCCGGAAACTCTAAGCTTAATTGCGCGTGTGGCGCGACTTCTGAAGCAATACTGGTGACGAATTTTCTAGTTTCTCCTGGAGAGATCGACAAGCTGTTTCCACCTTTGGATGAAAGCTCGGCAATGCCCATCGTTTGCAGCGTGTTGCCTGCCGTATCAGCCAGATGCAGCAAAGATTCTGACTTATAGACCAACTCTCCACTTTCGGTGCGATAGGCGCTAAAAGTGTTGAAGTTTGGCTGTAATGAACCTTGAGAACCTACGTTGGTGACGGAAAACATCACGTTAGAACCATCAAAATTCTCGACTTTCACCAACACGTTACCGTCTTGGTAACGAGCGGCTGCCGCAGCACTTGCTTGCTGTTTCTGCCTCTGTT
>NZ_JAWOWJ010000768.1:0-615 GCF_033340495.1 Vibrio sp. 1249-1 | reverse complement strand
GCAAGCGCTCGAAGGTACGGAGTTATCTGCGCAGCAATACGGCACTCTTAAAGATAAGTTAGGCACACCAGAAACCATCGAAGTCTGGTATCAAGGCGTCGAAGAACCGCAGCGAATTACTCTTTATCGTCTTCATGATTTTTGGTTGTTCAAGAATTGGCAAGACAAGTGGATCGCGATTTCTGTT
Source organism: Vibrio sp. 1249-1 (assembly GCF_033340495.1). Lineage (NCBI taxonomy): Bacteria > Pseudomonadati > Pseudomonadota > Gammaproteobacteria > Vibrionales > Vibrionaceae > Vibrio > Vibrio sp. 1249-1. The sequence continues at coordinate 428 of NZ_JAWOWJ010000768.1, read as the reverse complement.
GATAGCAATTACATCATGCCTAAGTGAGAGGTGGTCAATAACCTCGTAGGTAAGCAGTGTTTACGCTTGTACTTTTCGATTATTCTAACTGCCTTTCAGTAAGGCTTTGAGTGTTCTAAGGAGAAATAAATGCCTGAACTACCAGAAGTTGAAGTAAGCCGGATGGGTATTAGTCCACATATGGTTGGACAAACGATTAAGGCATTTGTTTTTCGCACACCCAAACTGCGCTGGGATATCCCGCAAGAGCTGAAATTGCTTGAAGGGCAAGTGATTCGAGCCATTCATCGTCGCGCAAAGTATTTGCTCATAGAAACGGATGCAGGGACTGCCATTGTGCACCTTGGAATGTCAGGCTCGTTACGTGTGTTGGATGCTGATTTTCCTGCGGCTAAGCACGATCATGTCGATCTCAAACTTACAAATGG
>NZ_JAWOWJ010000767.1:0-615 GCF_033340495.1 Vibrio sp. 1249-1 | reverse complement strand
ACCATTAAATGATGATCAACTGGCCTTCGATGGCACCAGCTTGTTTCAATGCTTGTAAGATGGCCATCAAATCAGAAGGTGCTGCGCCCACTTCATTCACCGCACGTACGAGGTCATCCAGCGTCAAACCCGGCTCGAATTTGAACATCTTGCCTTTTTCTTCCGTCACTTCGATATCTGAATCGGGCACCACGACCGTTTGGCCGCCAGAGAAGCTGTTTGGTTGGCTAACGTTTAGATTTTCTTTGATGGCGACAGTCATGCCACCATGCGTCACTGCCGCAGGCTTAAGACGCACGTGTTTGCCAACGACAATCGTGCCAGTACGGGAGTTAACAATGATCTTCGCCGCGCCATCAGCTGGGTCAAACTCTAGGTTTTCAATCGCGGACAAAAACGCCACACGCTGGCTGACATCACGAGGGGCACGTACGCGTACCGACGTCGCATCGACTGCGCTAGCCATTTGTGGGCCAAGGAAGTTGTTTACCGCATCCGCCATGCGTTGTGCGGTCGTGAAATCAGATTCAAGCAAGTTGAAAGTAATGTAATCACCACGACCGAATGGGTTTGGAATTTCGCGCTCTACCGTCGCACCACTAGAGATAAGACCAA
>NZ_JAWOWJ010000766.1:0-615 GCF_033340495.1 Vibrio sp. 1249-1 | reverse complement strand
ACCTACGCCGACGGTATAAATAGTGGCATTGTATTTCTTCGCAATCTCAGCCGCTTCGATTGGATCTAACACACCTGCGGTGTTACTGCCGTCACTGAGCAAAATCATCACGCGCTGGGGCGCATCGCTATCGACAAAGGTTTTTGTTCCTAAGCCGATACCATCGCCAATTGCGGTTCGTTGACCAACTAGGCCAATTACGGTTTGCTTGATTTGTTGGATAACGGTTTGTCGGTCAGCCGTCAGTGGCGTTTGTAAGTACGCGTGGTCACCAAATAGAACTACTCCAAGCCGATCACCTTTTCGCTTCGCGACAAAATCTGATAGGACTTTTTTCACGGCAGAGAGTCGGTCGATGTACTCGCCATCTAAGTTCATGTCCTCTTTTTGCATGGAGCCTGAAAGGTCAACCACCAGCATTAAGTCTCGGTACTTAGGTTGAAACTCGACAGGTTCGCCAAACCAAACTGGTCTCGCACAAGCGATGACCAATAATGTCCAAACGCCTACAGCTAACGATTTTTGTAGCCATTGTTTAGGCTTATGGCTGTCTTTGTTTTTTGGCAAATACGCCAGTTTGATTTCTGCTTGTCGAGTTTCTTCAGGAAGAAGCTT
>NZ_JAWOWJ010000765.1:0-615 GCF_033340495.1 Vibrio sp. 1249-1 | reverse complement strand
CAACTGTGTATATACTTAGTATAAGTACACCCATCAACCAAGGAGGAAGTGATGGCAGTACCACGTCAGCATTCTGATCTCCCTCCTCGCTACGAAGCGAGCGATTTAACGAATGAACAGCGACACCGCTTTACTGAAGTAGCGAACGCGGCGCACAAAAGACGCAAGTTTTACAAACAGGCGATAGAAAAAAGCTTGGTCGGAAAAATGAAGGAGCGAGCTTTTAAGCCAGTGATTGCACCACAACAAGGAAAACCAAGCCGGGCGCGTCAAGCCTTCTGGTTGATCGTGTTTTTAGCGCTTGGGTTGTGGGCGATGCACTTTTTTGCATAATCGGGCGACTCACAGAGGCTTAGCACGCCTCTGTCATCTCAAGCATTGATTCTTGTTGTTTACGCAGCTCACCAGCATGAGAACAATGTTCGTAAAACGCGTACTGATTTTTACCCGTGTGTTTCGCGGCATACATCGCTTTGTCTGCGCAGCGGGTAAGCTCTGATAAATCGTTGGCGTCTTGTTTATAGATTGCGGCTCCTACGCTCATCGTCAGCTCATTATAGGTATCGTAGTTTTGATATCCCTTTGGGAACAAATTAACGATGCGATCCAAAATGC
>NZ_JAWOWJ010000764.1:0-616 GCF_033340495.1 Vibrio sp. 1249-1 | reverse complement strand
TCTGATACCAATCAGTACACCGGTTTTGCTGTGCGCAAAGACATTGAAGTGTCTGACCCAGCAGACTTCTCAATCACGCGTGGTAATAGCAAGTTGCGCTTTGCCAGCTACATCGTCGTTAACCCAAGCCAAAAGGACGAGCTTCACCTGCTCTCTGTGCATCTAAAAGCAGGATGCAGCGGAGCGTACAAAAACAGTCGTGATTGCCAGACACTGAGTCAACAAGGAGAAGCACTTGCGAAATGGATGAGCGAGAGAGAAAAGAAAAAAGAGCAGTATGCCGTAATGGGCGATTTCAATCACAACTTGTCGTATCAACGTGATTGGCTGTGGGCGATCATGACTCTCGGTAACGATGCACAATTGGTAACGCGAGATACCAAAGCCGATTGCAAGGTTCGCTCAAATAAGAACCCAAGCAAAACACACCAATTCCGCTCTTTGATTGATCACATTATTGTTAGCCCGCAAATAAAAGCGAAAAACGCACACCAAACGCTGTTCAGCTCACAAGATGTTTTGGATTACAAACTGAGTGACCATTGCCCTGTAAACGCAACGGTAACGCTTAACTGAACGAACAAAATAGCCCAGCATGATGCTGGGCTATTTTATG
>NZ_JAWOWJ010000763.1:0-616 GCF_033340495.1 Vibrio sp. 1249-1 | reverse complement strand
TGTCATGGGCTTCTTTGCGCGCTTTCTCAATCGAAATGTCTTTGCTTTTTGCCTCGTCTTCAATCGCTTGTTCAATTGCAGGTGACTTTAACAGGCGAGCAAATAGCACTTGGCGTTGCGGTAGGTTTGGACCTGATGCCGCCAATTTTTGACGAGAAAAGTGGATACGTGCCACGCGCGCCAATTTATGCGCAATAGCACTGTCTGTACCGTGAGAATCCGCCATATAACGCAGTGAAACCACCGGGCTAAAGCGCACCAAACAGTCACGACCTGCTGCCATTACCGCTTTCGCTTTTTGTGGCCCATTCATTGGTTGCAGGTACGGGCGATGGTTCTCTTCTTTACCTGGTTTGCGTCCCCAAAGTACGGTCGCTGGGATCATCTGCACATCAAGCTCGCTATCAAGCTTGTGCAGTTCCAGCAGCTCAGTAAATAGAGAAACAGAATCTGTCGGGATGTCGTTGTCATTACCCATCACGGTTGGACGTGAGGCAATAAAGACGAAACGATTAAGCGTTTTGCCATTGATTTCCAGCGGACTGAGCGGCTCTGGTAGCCCAAGGCTCATGGCTTGTTTTTGCAATGTCAGCAAATCCACGTTCGAACGAAATGG
>NZ_JAWOWJ010000762.1:0-616 GCF_033340495.1 Vibrio sp. 1249-1 | reverse complement strand
GCAGAAAAACGCGGCTGGCGTGAACTTCCATACCTTCTATGGTTTTGGTGCCGTTGATTTGGATGAAGCGATGAAACGCGCTCGCATGACAAATAATGTTCTGCCAGCGCAAATCATCACACCGTGGGCAAACAATGCAACAGAAGTCAGTGTGCCAGATGCAAGCCTTGCTGGTGGTTCGTCAAACATCGCAATTACTGACGACATTACCGTTGAGTCTGTACAGGTGCAGCTGACGCTAGAGCACTCGCGTCTACCTGATTTGGCAATCGAGCTTGTTTCCCCATCAGGCACTCGCTCCGTATTGCAAACACCACGTAACGGCCTTGTTGGTCAGTCTCTTGATCCAAACATTACGGGTTACGAAAACCAACTGATGTTGTCTAACCAATTCTACGGCGAGAATGCCAAGGGTGAATGGACACTGAGAGCTATCGATACAAACGGTGATGAAGTCTTCTCATTTATCGCTTACTTCAACTCATCCGCTATCTATGATGTACCGATGGCGAACAACGCAAAACCAGGAGTTATCAAAAACTGGTCTATGCGTATCTTTGGCCACTAAGGAGTCAATTACATGAAATATCAGACATTTTCTATTTTGGCTCTTTCA
>NZ_JAWOWJ010000761.1:0-617 GCF_033340495.1 Vibrio sp. 1249-1 | reverse complement strand
CCAGAATAAGGCCACCAAAATCAGAAAACGCTGCACATTCTCTCCATAGCATCGGAGTTAACCCGCAGTTACCCCTGCCAAACCTTGTGAATCGTGTCCGCTGTGAGTATAAAAGAGACGTAACTCTCATACCCAACGGAAATAATAGTATGAATGCGAGCCTGCCGAAACTCGACGACCTTGACCGCGCAATCTTAAAAACACTAATGGCAGACGCCAGAACTCCTTACGCCGAAATGGCTAAGCAGTTCGATGTCAGCCCTGCCACCATTCATGTGCGTATCGAGAAAATGAAATCGGCTGACATAATCGAGGGTACGGAGGTGATCGTAAATACCAAGAAGCTCGGCTACGATGTGTGTTGCTTTATTGGTATTAACCTTAACGCGGCGCGTGACTACCATTCCGCGTTAGAAAAACTCAATGCTCTCGATGAGGTAGTGGAAGCTTACTACACCACAGGCGCGTATAACATATTCGTCAAATTGATGTGCAAATCGATTGAAGAACTGCAATTTGTGCTGATTGATAAGCTGCAAGCCATTGATGAGGTTCAGTCCACAGAGACATTGATATCGTTGCAAAACCCGATCAACCGCAACGTGAATCCGTAAATT
>NZ_JAWOWJ010000760.1:0-617 GCF_033340495.1 Vibrio sp. 1249-1 | reverse complement strand
ACAAACAGGAATAACGATGAACAAAAGTGAACTGATTATGAAAGTGGCCGAAGACGCTGATATTAGCAAAGCAAAGGCCGAAGCTGCGGTAAATGCGCTGATCAACTCAGTGAAAGAGGTGCTTAAAGCGGGTGGGACAGTAGCGCTCACTGGGTTTGGTACTTTCCACGTTAAGGAACGCGCAGCGCGAACCGGGCGGAATCCCCAGACTGGAGAGAACATCCAGATCGCGGCGGCCAACATTCCTGGGTTCAAAGCTGGTAAGGGGTTGAAAGACTCCGTGAACTAGATCTTAATCATGTGACACATGAATAAGGTTTACATAAGGCTCCTTCGTGGGAGCCTTATTCATATCAGACATGAATAAGGGGAAGGGATGAGATTGTCGTCAACTCAAAAGGACGTTTTGTTCATTCTATACGCAATTGAGGCCGGTGGAAAAGCTGTGTGAGTAGAATAAAGTTTCGTTACTAAGTAATAAAGAATCATACTGAGTATTAAAGATTCATACTTAAATGGCAGCGATCAGAGTACACTGCCATTTCTAAAACGTTTATGCCCCATTCCTTCTTAGACCTTGTATCTACTTCAAATTGCAGGCTTCCGTTTAAGGTTAC
>NZ_JAWOWJ010000759.1:0-617 GCF_033340495.1 Vibrio sp. 1249-1 | reverse complement strand
ATCCGCCAGCGGAACTAAAGCCAATGAATGATCAATTTGGCCGTTCAACGTCAAAAAGCCCGCCACTTTGACGCGCACACGTTTCGGCGCTTGAACTTTATTTGTGCCACCCGTTTGAGGAATCATCAACGTGACGTAGTCACCGACTTGCACCTTCAACTCATTTGCAACTCCTCGACCTAAAATCACTTGTTGTTGGCCTGAGTAAAAGTTTTGCCACGCCTCTGGATCAATAAAGTCAGACATGCTCGACACCACTTGCTAATACGCAGGATCCAAAACACGCACTTCAATCGCCTTAAGTTTGCTGCCTTTTTCGGCTAAACCTGTAAAGCGGACGTACGGAGCGGCAGCAACGACATGCTCATGTTGCAGCGCTTGGTTCATCGTCTTGGTGTAGTTCTGAAGTGGCCCGTTAACCCCTTCTAACTCACCATGAGGAATCACGGACAACACACGCGACTGAAGCTCACGCTCAAAACCATTCATCGCCGAAAGGCCAATGATGATCACCGCCACGCCTACTGCAATGCCAATGGTTGAAGAAAGAGAAATGAACGACACCATTTTGTTGCGCTTTTTCGCACGGCTAAAGCGTCCACCAATCATTAATGCTA
>NZ_JAWOWJ010000758.1:0-617 GCF_033340495.1 Vibrio sp. 1249-1 | reverse complement strand
CTATGACTTCACAGTACAGTGAATTCGAAAACTAAGTTCAATTGCATACATGGCTTGAGACAAAGTCGTGGATAATTTCTTTTTGATGCCGGGTTTGTCTCAGTTAATGAATGGTTTTCGAACTGTTAATGCGGTTGATGTGCTACTGTTTTTATTATGTTTAATTGGAGTGGCGTTTTTGCAAAATATGTCTCCAATTATGGAAAAAATCATAGAACCTTGTGCTTTCCCTATCCTTATTTACTAGAATGCTGTGTTGATAATAGGCCGTTATAATTATTCAAATAGGCCTTGGCACCAACATCATTCATATGGAGTTACCATGAGTAACCAAGCTGTAAATAAGGCACCATCATCGAAGCCGAGCGGGATGGATCGCTTTCTAAACTTTATCGAGCGTGCAGGTAATAAAATTCCTGATCCTGCGATTTTGTTTTTCTGGGCACTGATCATTACTTGGGCTGCGTCTGCACTTTTGTCGAATGTGACTTTCGACCTTCCAAACCCTCGAACGGGCGAAGCTCTTACCATTACTAACTTACTTACGGGTGAAGCTCTAGCAAGTTTCCTTGCTAACATGGTCACTACGTTTACTGGTTTTGCACCTCTAGGCATCG
>NZ_JAWOWJ010000757.1:0-617 GCF_033340495.1 Vibrio sp. 1249-1 | reverse complement strand
GTTCGCATCAACGTAAGCGTCGGTGCTTAAAGCGTATCGTGGAACTCCACAAGTACTTGTTCACACCACTTTTCGATTCGCTCGTCACTCAAGTCGTATTGAGAGTCTTCATCTAGTGCTAGGCCAACAAATTGACTGCCATCTTCCGTTAGCGCTTTAGAGGCTTCAAACTCATAGCCTTCGTTTGGCCAATAACCGATAAACTGGGCGCCGGTTGCTTTTAACTCGTCGTGCAGTAGGCCCATGGCATCAAGGTACCATTCACCGTAGCCTTCTTGGTCGCCAAGACCAAATAGCGCCACAACTTTGCCTTTCAACGGCGTAGACGCGATGTCTTGCCAAATGGCGCTCCAATCTTCTTGGATCTCACCAAAGTCCCAAGTCGAGATGCCTAGAAGCAATAAATCATACTCAGCCATCAGCGATAGCGGCGTCTCTTTCACATTGTGAATATCGACAAGGTCTGCACCAATAATGTTGCGAATTTTCTCTGCTGCCATCTCGGTGTAGCAGGTTGTTGAGCCGTAAAAGAGTCCGATTTTCATTATATTCGTCGTTTTTTGTGTTGCTGTTGCAGAGGATTTTAACCTTAAACTGCCTAGGAATGCAGCGAATAT
>NZ_JAWOWJ010000756.1:0-618 GCF_033340495.1 Vibrio sp. 1249-1 | reverse complement strand
GCAGATTTACATCATCAGTGACCATTCGGTGACTGGTGCAATTCTTCGCGACGAGATTGACGATTTTATCCAACAACATGACCGTTATCGCAACAAGATCACTCAACTTGTCCCTGACAATGTTGAAGCATTGAAGAAAAAAATCGCTCAACTCAATAAAGAAAATGTGGTGCTGTTTTGGACTTACTACCGCGACAAAGATGGTGTGGTCGGCAGCGAGCGTGACTGGATTCAGATCAACAAGGCCTCCAACGCGCCATTGTTTATGGTGCACGATGTAGGATTGGGTCATGGCGCGGTGGGCGGCGTGATTCAAAGTGGTTATCGCCAAGGTGTTGAAGCGGCTAGATTACTTGAACAGGTGCTCGACCACCCACAAGAACCATTACCTCCGGTGGTGAATGGCGATTCTGAAATCAAGCTCGATTATCAAGCTGTAGTGCGCTGGGGGCTGGGTGCTGAGCAAGAGGTCTCTGCGGTATTTTTTAATAAACCGATGAAGTTTTCTGAGCGTTTTGCCAAAGAAATTCGCTTGTTTGGTAGCCTGTTTGTGGTGATGTCGGTGGTCATTTTGTTGATGGGGTACTATTTACAGCGGATGCGTCGCAGCGAGAGTGC
>NZ_JAWOWJ010000755.1:0-618 GCF_033340495.1 Vibrio sp. 1249-1 | reverse complement strand
CCACCTACGTTTTCGAAGTAAACATCGATACCTTGGTCACAGGCGTTTTTCAACTGCTCTGCAAAGTCGTCAGCTTTGTGATCGATACATTCATCGAAGCCAAGGACTTCTTTGGCGTAACGGCACTTTTCTTCTCCGCCTGCAATACCAACAACACGGCAACCTTTGATTTTGCCAATTTGACCAACAGTCGCGCCCACAGGGCCCGTCGCGGCCGCTACCACAATGGTTTCACCTGGTTTTGGCTGACCGATATCGAGCAAGCCCATATACGCGGTAAAGCCTGGCATGCCAGCAACACCTAGAGCGTATGATGGGTTTTGTGGTTCTTTGCCAAGTTTAATCACCATCTCACCAGTTGAGATGGCGTAGTCTTGCCAGCCAACAGTGTATGCAAGAACCCATTCACCCGCTTCATAATCTGGGTGGTTCGATGCTTCTACCTGACAAACTGTGCCAGCGATCATTACGTCATCAACCGCAACGGGATCGGCGTATGACTCGGCATCGCTCATGCGACCGCGCATGTATGGGTCGAGAGATAAATAAACGGTTCTCAGTAGCATCTCACCATCTTGAGGAGTCGGTTTCGCCACTTCTTCTAGACGAAAGTTTTCT
>NZ_JAWOWJ010000754.1:0-618 GCF_033340495.1 Vibrio sp. 1249-1 | reverse complement strand
CTCAAGCCATTGTGGCAGAGGAGTTTGTGCCATTTAATCGTGAAGTCTCTTTAGTTGGTGCGCGTGGCAAAGACGGCAGTGTTGAAGTTTACCCTCTAGCAGAAAACGTTCATACCAATGGCGTATTGAGCTTATCCACCGCGATTGATGCGCCAGAGCTGCAAGCCCAAGCCAAGCAGATGTTCACGGCCGTCGCAGATAGCCTGGATTACGTTGGCGTATTGGCACTCGAGTTCTTTGATGTCGAGGGCACACTGTTAGTCAATGAGATTGCCCCACGCGTGCACAACTCCGGTCACTGGACACAGCAAGGTGCGGAAACTTGTCAGTTTGAAAACCATCTGCGCGCCGTGTGCGGCTTGCCGTTAGGCAGCACCAAACTGATTCGCGAAACCTCAATGGTGAATATTCTTGGTGAAGATACGTTGCCAGAAGCGCTGCTCGCCATGGATGGTTGTCACATCCATTGGTACGGCAAAGAGAAACGTGAAGGGCGCAAAATGGGTCACATCAACGTATGCGGTGACTACCCAGGAGAATTGCACCGTAGGTTGTGCGCTCTCGCGGAGGTCTTAGATCCAATGACATTCCCAGCCGTGCACGAGTTTGCGAAACAAG
>NZ_JAWOWJ010000753.1:0-619 GCF_033340495.1 Vibrio sp. 1249-1 | reverse complement strand
CTGCGCCGCATCTACCTCAACGAACTCCAGTTCTTTTTGATTGCTCTTAATATCGGTTAACGCGGCTTTATGGCCAACACCAGGTTTAAGCTCAATCAAGCCCGCATCAGCGAGTAGTAACAGCCCTCGGCCTCCATTAGTTGGGTCGTTTGGAATGGCAATTCTGGCACGGTTTGGTAACTCTTCTAACGAACGGTATTTATTGGAATAAATACCCATGCGCATCAAGATAGATTGGCCAATTGAAACGAGCTGAGAGTTATGACTGCTGTTGAAATTATCCAAAAAAGGTTGGTGTTGGTAGCTGTTAATATCGATGCTACCGTCACTCAGCGCGGCGTTAGGTGTCACGTAATCAGAGAACTCGATGACTTCAACATTTAGCCCTTGTTTTGCCGCTTCTTTCGCTACTGCTTCAACTACTTGTGCATGTGGCCCAACCGTAGCTCCGACTTTGATTACGGAATTATCTTTTTCTCCGCAGGCACTTAAGCTGAGTGCAGCAGCGAGAACCCAAGATAACTTTTTGATGATGTGACCTAAATTTGTCATCGTAACTCCATTTTATATTTAGACGTCCATACGGCTATCCTATCAGGAATATATAAACGGTCAACGT
>NZ_JAWOWJ010000752.1:0-619 GCF_033340495.1 Vibrio sp. 1249-1 | reverse complement strand
TACTGAATCCATCGATTTACACTGCTTGGACATGGCAGTGCGCACCGAGATAGGTGGTAAGAAATATCGTTGTCCGCTAGCCAGAAAAGCAGACGAGTTTGTGAGAGGGGCGAAAAAATAGTCTAACCGATCGCCTTTTAAATGTAACTAGTTGGTTATGAACTGAATTGAAATATCCCATTTATTGGATTTGTCATGTCCGAGCCACAAAAGCGTAAACCAGCAAAGTGACAATAAAAAATCGTGTTTCGCTGTCTAATTGCAGGAAAAATTACTTTTAGAGAATAGAAATAATCGCGAAAACAGCAAAACTGAAGTTAACAATAAATTTACAATCTCTCCATTCTAGAGATAAGGAATATATTGGATGCTATTACACGAATCAGTACCCCAATTTGCTGATGGGAAAGAAGAAAGCACACAAAGTGCTCTGCGCCAAACCGCAAACTGCGTAGTGATGGTGCCACCGAAAGAGTTTCGTTTTAATGAAGAAACGGCGCAAGACAATGAGTTTCAGCATCAGGTGTCATTGAGCCAGAAAGAAGTATCACGAAAAACCATGGCTGAATTTTCGGCAATGGTTGCCACGTTGCGCCAAGAAGGAGTGCAAGTGGTGGAA
>NZ_JAWOWJ010000751.1:0-619 GCF_033340495.1 Vibrio sp. 1249-1 | reverse complement strand
CTGCACGTAGTGCACAACGGCGTCTCTTTGGATGACTCTGAAGCGCCTATCGACATCAAAGCGCGCTTGGGTATTCCTGCTAATGCATTCACCTTCCTTTCGGTTGGTTCGCTGATCAAACGCAAAGGGTTTGACCGCCTCATTCATGCTATGCGAATGCACAACTACCATCAAACCAATCCACATCTCGTGATTGTCGGCGACGGTGAAGAGCGCGAAAACTTGAAGCAATTAGTTACCGTTCTTGGTATGCAAGACCGCGTGCACTTCGTCGGAGAACAGACCAATGCAGGCGCTTGGATGTCGGGCAATGCTGACGCTTTCATTAGCGGCGCATACGAAGAGGCTTTTGGTCTAGTCGTAGGAGAAGCGGCATTAGCAAAACTGCCAATCGTAGCACCTAAAACTGGCGGTATTCCCGAATTGTTCGAGCACAACCATAGCGCCCTTCTTTATCCAACCCATGGCATGGCTGGACTGCTGAATGCGATTCAATTGGTCATGCAAGATGCCGACTTGCGAGAAAAACTGGCTGAAAATGCCTACCTACATGCTAGCCAAAACTTGACCACGACCGCTTCCGTCAAAGCGATTGAAGCAATTTATGAAACCGAGCTGG
>NZ_JAWOWJ010000750.1:0-619 GCF_033340495.1 Vibrio sp. 1249-1 | reverse complement strand
GTTTGTGAGCGTTTTGTGTGATTTGGGCATAAAAAAACCTCTGTCTAATTAAGACAGAGGTCATTTTGAGGTTCAAATTTGAGCGATTTATCTATTCGGCGTCTGCTGATGTTACATTCGCTTCGACCACTTCGAGGGGAATTGCGGCGTCTTTTAAGATCGCGAGAATTTCTTCTGGTGGCTGTTTGTTAGTAAATATCATGTTCAGTTGCGCGATGTTGCCCAGTTTCACCATGGCATTGCGACCAAACTTGGTGTGGTCGACGGCGAGAAATACGCTGCGGCTGTTGTCGATGATCGCTTGCTTCACGCGTACTTCGTGGTAATCAAAGTCCAATAGGGAACCATCAAAATCGATGCCACTGATGCCGAGAATGCCAAAATCGAGACGGAACTGTTTCACGAAATCGAGCGTTGCTTCGCCTACGATACCGCCATCGCGGCTGCGGACTTCACCACCCGCTAAGATGACTTTGATCTCTGGGTTAGGGAAGAGAATGGTTGCCACGTTGATGTTGTTGGTGACTACGCGTAGCTGCTTGTGGCTCTTAGTGAGCGCACGTGCGACTGCTTCTGGTGTTGTGCCGATATCAATAAATAGCGTTGCGCCGTCAGGAAT
>NZ_JAWOWJ010000749.1:0-620 GCF_033340495.1 Vibrio sp. 1249-1 | reverse complement strand
CCCCCGGAAAAAGCGGGCTAAAAATCGCCTTATTGAAGACCAAATCAGCACCGACATTACAGCATAAAGACATAAATAAACGCCCTAAAAAGACTAAATCACAGAGCTATATCCTAAATAATTACGGCACTGTTGCAAATAGTCGGTGGTGATAAACTTATCATCCCCTTTTGCTGATGGAGCTGCACATGAACCCATTCAAAGGCCGGCATTTTCAGCGTGACATCATTCTGTGGGCCGTACGCTGGTACTGCAAATACGGCATCAGTTACCGTGAGCTGCAGGAGATGCTGGCTGAACGCGGAGTGAATGTCGATCACTCCACGATTTACCGCTGGGTTCAGCGTTATGCGCCTGAAATGGAAAAACGGCTGCGCTGGTACTGGCGTAACCCTTCCGATCTTTGCCCGTGGCACATGGATGAAACCTACGTGAAGGTCAATGGCCGCTGGGCGTATCTGTACCGGGCCGTCGACAGCCGGGGCCGCACTGTCGATTTTTATCTCTCCTCCCGTCGTAACAGCAAAGCTGCATACCGGTTTCTGGGTAAAATCCTCAACAACGTGAAGAAGTGGCAGATCCCGCGATTCATCAACACGGATAAAGCGCCCGCCTATGGT
>NZ_JAWOWJ010000748.1:0-620 GCF_033340495.1 Vibrio sp. 1249-1 | reverse complement strand
GTTTTAAAAGCACACAATATGCGGCATAAACTAACGCGGCCAGTAACATTAAGCTGTCGCCTTGTGTCATATCTTGATGCAAGAAGTAGGTGACGTCACCGTGCCCAAGCATAAATGCTAAACTACCAAGTGAAATTGCCCCACCGACAATGCTCAACATAGAAACCGATTTACCCAATAGAGGGACGCTTAAAAACACGCTGATCAAAGGCACTAATGACGTAATCAGCGCCATGTTTGAAGCCGTTGTGGTTAAGCCTGCGTAGTAGCCTAACGACTGGTTAAGTACCATGCCGAGTAGGGCTAAAAATGCCAGTTTAGTCAGGTATGGGCGAATTACATGACGCTGTTTGATTACGGCTGGCAAGCAAAATGGCGTTAGGAGAACCATCGCAACAAACCAACGATAGAAGCTCATTGCGCTAGGTTCAATCGTGCTTGCCGCCATTTTGTTTACGATAGAATTTCCACCCCAAATCATGACAGTAAAAAACGGAAGCAAATAAACCATGAGAACCTCATCGCACAATAATTGATGGCGCTAGTCTGACAGGTCTTTATAATGAAAAGTATCTCTTAAAAGACATCGTAAGCGATAGGAAGACAATTTTGAAAAAGAG
>NZ_JAWOWJ010000747.1:0-621 GCF_033340495.1 Vibrio sp. 1249-1 | reverse complement strand
TCTAGCTGTTGATACCAAACGTCGTAAGCATGACGCATTTCATCCAGGTACTGATATTGGTTGTAGATAGCATCCAACCCTTTTTTGCTGTGGCCAATCATCAACTCGGCAACTTCTTGCGTGGTGATGGCAGACATTCGCGTTCGCATCGTTCTGCGAAGATCATGCATAGACCAATGTTCCATCTCGACACTAAGCGACCTGCGAGCCCAAATTTTCACATTGTTAGGAATAGTGGTATCAAAGCCATTTGTGGCAAGCTCTTCTTGTCCGTTCGCGGGAAACAAGTAGGTTGATTTGCTCATCTGCATCGCCAGTTCAATCAGCTCAATAGCTGGCTTAATCAATGGCCGCATGATCGGCGCTCCTATTTTCTCACCTTGTTTGCGGATCTCTATAGGCACTGTCCACATTGCAGATTGCAAATCAAAGTGATGCTTTTCAGCTTGAATGAGTTCGCCCTTGCGACCGCCCAATAGCAGAAGCAGCTTTATGTAGATGCGGTTCTTCTCAGTGATTTTTGACTCGTGCAAATAGCGCCAAAGTATCCTGATCTCGTTGTCATTTAGCACCCGAGTTCGTTTGCCTTTCTTACCGCCAACTTTTTTTGCTGTGATCCCA
>NZ_JAWOWJ010000746.1:0-621 GCF_033340495.1 Vibrio sp. 1249-1 | reverse complement strand
AAGCGACATTTCAGATTCTTCTAGTTGGCAATTTGGCTTGAGTTACCTGCGAAACGAGAACGGCAAGGTGGAAGAATTTGCTGACCACGATCATCATGCTGATACCGGTCATGACCATGAACATAGCCACGCTGCTGCGATTACTGGTGCGAATCTTTATGGTGCTGATTTTGTTTGGAAATGGGCCCCGGATGGTAACTACAAGTACCGCAACTTTACGTTTTCTGCCGAGTACATGTTGTTGGATGGTGTGGTCGACAGCAAATTTAAAGATGAAGCTGAATCCCCTGATAACTTAACAGCATATTACGTTTCGGGTGTATACCGATTTAACCCTAGCTGGTCTGCTGGCGTTCGTTACGGCGAAGCGGAAAGCTACGATGGTCATGCTCATGGTGACCACATGCATTTCACTGCGCTAAATGATAAAGAAGTCGATGCGATGATTGCGTGGGATTCTTCGCACTTTGGTACTATTCGTGCTCAGTACACGCGTGCAGAAAACCAAGACAAAGAAAAAGAGAACGTCTTTACATTGCAATACGTCATGACTTTTGGGGCGCACGGTGCTCATGCGTTCTAAGTCATTAACCTTTATCTCTAAAGGTTTAGGGAGAATGG
>NZ_JAWOWJ010000745.1:0-621 GCF_033340495.1 Vibrio sp. 1249-1 | reverse complement strand
TAGATGACGTAGTAACGGTTCACGCTGGTCACATAACTGACCGTTGATCTGAGGCTTTTTCGCATGACCACTTCGACATTATTAAACCAAACGTTGGGGTCGTAGCCTTGCTGTGCGGCTCGCTTGCGCATTTTCTCGACATTACCTGGGCCTGCATTGTAAGCCGCCAAGGTAAAGTAAATTTTGTTCTCAGCCGTAATGGCCTTATCGCCAAAGTACTGCCGACGTAAAAACGCTAAGTATTTCGCTCCTGCGTGGATGTTGTTTTCGAGTTGTCGAACATTTTTGATGTTGATGTTTGGATCGCGCGCTGTGCTCGGTAAGACTTGCATTATGCCCACAGCGCCTCTTGTGCCGACTAAGTTGTTATTAAATCCGGACTCTTTATACGCAACCGCCGCAATCAGCAAATAATCCAAGTCATATTTCTCCCCGTAGCGCGAAAACAGCGCCGACAGTTTTTCTAGCTGGGCAATTTTCTTAGGGTTAAGTGCCTTATTGAGCCAATTGGTATTGTCGATGTATTTGCTATATATGACGTTTCCAAGGAGTGTGCCTGAACGAGATTTTTGGATGAATTTGTTCACCACTGCTTTGAGTTGAGGACTGTTTTGTCGCATT
>NZ_JAWOWJ010000744.1:0-622 GCF_033340495.1 Vibrio sp. 1249-1 | reverse complement strand
AATTCATCTCTTCAAGATTTATCTTAGAGTACAGTAAGGCTGAGTTCGCTTCTTTATTAGGCGTTTCCGTTGCTAAGATAAGTAATATTGAAAGTGGAAAATCTTCAATCCCCCCGGTGTACGATTACGCCATTAATTATTTACTTAGTGAGCATCCTTTTAAAGATAGTGCTGTTGACGCTTTATGCTCTCACGAAACGTTAAACTTTGCTCGGCGTATTGACGTCAACACCAAAGTAAAGCGCCTGTCCTGCAAGCGCTGCGATAGCCGAAGGCTGCACGTTATGGCAGGAATGAGTGGGCTGTACTTTGTCGAGTGCATGGATTGTAAGCATACCATGTACTCGTCTGGTATCGCGGTAAAACGCTATCAACAGTGGTCCAACAATGGCGTAAAGCTAGATAGTCATTTATTTAATTGAATTGTGTTTCCTTTGCACCTAAAGTAAAAAGCCATCAATACATGTGTTGATGGCTTTTTTATTATGTGTTTAAATTTAGTTAAAATTAAAATATTTATTATCCCTAATAATATAGTCCTACTAATTATATAGTGATAGAAATCTCAAAAATTTATTTTCTTGATATTTTATTTCTAACAACAATGGCTGTGGTCACACAA
>NZ_JAWOWJ010000743.1:0-622 GCF_033340495.1 Vibrio sp. 1249-1 | reverse complement strand
TTGATCGATAAACATTTGAGATTTCTTCAACATCAGCTCGTTTGCATCTCCCTCAGAAGCGAGCAAATCAGAGCGGATGAAACGATGCGTTTTGACTTCTCCATCGTAGGACTTTTCAATGCGCCCTGCGATTCTGTATTGACCGCCTTCTGAAATGCTCTCTTGATAGATCAGAAAGCCTTTGTATTCGACAGGCTCTACCGTTTTTACTTCAGCAGTTTTTTCACTGCCACCAAACAAGCGTGAAAAGAATCCCACGATTCCTCCTTGGGTACGATTACTCTATTGTTTCGGTTCTGCGCAAACGCCAATCACCTAAAGTTGACGTTTAAGATTGGTTTCTCAAACCAGTCCAGCTCTTTGTCATCATCATAACTGGTATGAGAGAAAATGACAGGCACATCATTATCGCGATTCTTACGTCTGTCTTCTAAAATCATAGCGGCAGCATTGTGTACCGCGACATCCACGCTTTGCTTGAACTGAGTGAGTTTTCTTTCCGGTAGTGCAGAGAGAAAATCAATATCATGACGAATATAAACAGGTTTAAGCTGAATCAGCGCGAGACAGGCAATATCTGCCAACTGCTCGTTATCGAATTGAGAAGTGTATTGGTCTGAAC
>NZ_JAWOWJ010000742.1:0-622 GCF_033340495.1 Vibrio sp. 1249-1 | reverse complement strand
GCAATAGGTCATCATTTTGGACAGAAAACTCGAATTCAGTTTGCTGAAAGCGACTTTACCAAAATAGCCGAAAGTTTGACGCTCCTATTTTTCCCTGACATGACAGCGGATGACCAAGATTTATTCCGAAGCTTAAGTCAAAATAGCCTTGGATATAACAACCTACTATACATAGCTTCAATCCTCGCAGAGCTAACCCTTAATGACGATGATGGAGAAGACGAACAACCCCTGTTTAAATTATTGCTAATTGAAGAGCCAGAAGCTCACTTACACCCTCAATTGCAGATTAGGCTTCTAAATTATCTAAAGTCAGTTGCAGATAAAAATAACAATGTTCAAGTCATAGTCACCAGTCACTCAACCGTCTTGGCTTCTTCTGTGGAAATCGACTCAATAATACACCTATCTAAATCTAGTTCACCAACAGCCACACCGTTGCGTTCATGTGGACTTCCTGACGGAAGTATACAGTTTATCAACCGATGGTTGGATGTAACTAAGTCAAACTTGTTGTTCGCAAGTGGTCTCATTCTTGTTGAGGGAATTGCAGAACAAATGTTGTTTCCCATTCTGGCGAAGGAGGTTCTAAAAGAGCAAAGTGACGGGAAAAAGAATTTAG
>NZ_JAWOWJ010000741.1:0-622 GCF_033340495.1 Vibrio sp. 1249-1 | reverse complement strand
TCACTGGGTGCGCAATCATCTTCAATCTCGATCTGGAACCATTTCATACCCAGTTGTTGGGTAACTTCACCCAAATCCGCGACGTCTTTCGATGCTAGCTCAGCATTGTCCAATGCCGTAACCACGGCTTGAACACCCTGCTCTTTTAATTGCTGTAAAGACGTTTGCAAATCGACGCCTTTAGTACCCGGGCACGGTGTTAAAACTAATGCACCAGAGTCCAAATCTAATTGCCATGTAGGATGAGACATTGTGAACTCCTGTTATGCCAGACCAACGTTACGAACCAATTCTGCGGTGCGCGTTGCGTATCCCATTTCATTGTCGTACCAGGCGTAAATCTTCACCATTCGTGAGCCAACCACCATGGTGGATTGTGCATCAACGATGGTTGAGCGTTGGTCGCCTTTGTAGTCGATCGACACTAACGGACGTTCCTCAAAGCCAAGAATGCCTTTTAGCTCCCCTTCCGACGCCTCTTTCAGCAAAGCATTCACTTCTTCTGCTGTGGTATCGCGTTTTACATCGAAGATGATATCGGTCAATGACGCATTCGCCAACGGTACACGTACCGCGTGGTCGTTAATCTTGCCTTTTAAATCTGGGAAAATTTCCACAATCG
>NZ_JAWOWJ010000740.1:0-622 GCF_033340495.1 Vibrio sp. 1249-1 | reverse complement strand
ACATCACACCAAGTGCCGCGGTGATAGACCAAATGGACTCTGTTGTGAGAGTCGGCATTGAAAGATCTGCGCTATTGATTTCGCCTTTAAACAAAAATGCCCCAACCAAAGAAAAAACACTCAATGCGATGACGGTTTGCAAGCGCCCTGATGATTTGGTGCCCAATAGGGTGACCAATATGAGCAGAAAAACCGTCAATACTTGCGCAAATAAGTGGTTGTTGATTGGAGTAGGAAGCAGTTGTTGAAGAAAACCTGCTGCAAGAGCAATCGCGGCAGGTACGCCAACGGGAATCACACTGACAAATAGCCAAGCGACGCTGCTTTCCAATCTCGAGTTAAAAGCTTGACGCACAAAAAATGCCGTGCCGCCAGCATTCGGGTAACGCTTACCAAGTTGGGCAAAAGTCAGCGCAATTGGACAAATCGCGATGAATAAAAGGACCCAAGCCCACAAAGAAAAATGGCCAGCGATTCCTGCCGCGATAGCGGGAATCATAAACAAGCCTGTTCCCATCAAGGTTGTGGACAACTGGGCGATACCGGAGATAAGAGAGATGTCTTTTTTTAGCTGTTCCATGCGTTTCTCGGACGTTTTATTTAAGTGCGCGTTCCATGCTGC
>NZ_JAWOWJ010000739.1:0-623 GCF_033340495.1 Vibrio sp. 1249-1 | reverse complement strand
CACTTGGCAATATTCTTACATGGCGTAAGGACATTCATTTTGACGACGCACTCATCGTCATTTATAAAGCACCGACCTAACAATAAAACGAACAGCGACGTGCGCTGCTCGTTTCTTTCAACATCGTTAACGTGATTAAGCTTCGCGTCTGCGCCACCATGCTAAAGGAGCGAACAGAGCCAACAACCAGAGATTTAGACTGCCGCCATCGTCATCGGAACCTTTGAAATCACAATTATTGGTTGCAATACCATCGTGACACTCTTTGCCCGCTTCTTCTCTAGCATTGATGATAAAATTTGGTTCAGTGATGTAACGGTTTGGTGGTGTGTCGGCAGTAATGTAAGACTGAACCCAGTCGTAGTAGTTACTGACCTTCGTGTAAAAACTTGGAATGGTCAGCGAGCCACAAGTCGGCAATACCAAAGGACCACCACTCACGACACCAATTTGCTTGCCTGTCGCAATGTCCAGCAGCGGGCCACCGCTGTCCCCTTTACAAGCAGAGTTACCATATTGAGTGCTGCTGCTTGGCTCTAAAATCCTATTGAATGTAGGCACTGTACAGATCTTAGTCGCGTTGCTTCTAGAGTTAATCAACCCCGGATAGCTATTGCCAATTT
>NZ_JAWOWJ010000738.1:0-623 GCF_033340495.1 Vibrio sp. 1249-1 | reverse complement strand
CGCAGAAAAAAAGAATAAACATATCCCTAAGCAAGATGCATTAATACCATCGGACACATTCACATACTTTTGCGTCTTAACCTTATCAATCACTACTTAAAACGCTCCCTGAAAAATAACTTACAACATTTTCTGAGGTATCTTTCACTCTCTTAGACACGCTAAGTAAATGTAGGCGATAGTAAGCCCCTCTACCCATTAAATAAGCCCAAAGAGGATCAAGGTTTTTATCTTTAAGTCCAGCGTAGGCTATATCTCCAAACACAACATATTCTAAAGGTTTGAGATATGGGTTAGCGATAAGAGCAACACCGATCACCTGCATCACATCCGAACGTTTATCTTGTGTCGCTGCCTCGATGTAATCCTGAAAAGCATCATCTTCCATGTCGATATTGGCATTTCTCATTAAGCATTCAGGCGTAGCGCAACTAGCTTTAAAACGAACATTAAACGATTCATCATTCACTACTAGATTGCGTCGATAGCTGCCATCTTGAGAGAAATTATCAGCTTTTTCTGTCTGGCGTGACAAACGATTCTCTTCGATTTTTCTAAGCGCACCGCCCCCCTCAATGAAACCATTTTTGACCTGATGAATAAGATCATATCCAGTCTCATAG
>NZ_JAWOWJ010000737.1:0-624 GCF_033340495.1 Vibrio sp. 1249-1 | reverse complement strand
GATTGAATGTCTCGATAGTTCTTTGCGCCTAACAAGCGCCCCACCATTGGAGGCATCGACATGGTCAGTGCCAATACAGACACAATGGCAAAAAACTCGTAACGTGAGCCTAGCGCCCAAGCAGCGACTGCGGCAGGACCAAAGCTGGCAAGCAACTTGGTCCCGAACATTGAAGAGAGCGGCGGTAGCAATTGACTGACCATGGCTGGCCCCATGATGTTACCTATCGAAGTGACGCTTTTCATCACATTCAGATCTTGCCATTGCGTTGTAGCCCAGTGGTTGCGCTTCACTCTTGGCGCAACGACAAGGATACCAAACCCAAATGCAACTAAGGTTGCCAACGCTGCCCCATTAATGCCGAGATCGAGCGTGAAAATGAACAGCGGGTCTAATACCACGTTCACACCACTTGTCACCATCATCATAGTGCCCGGAAGCATAGTGTTGCCATTGGCACGACAAATACTGTAGTAAAAATAAAGGACTGCACCAACCCATGAGCTCAGCAGCCACCAAGGCCAGTAACTATCTATGATAGGCATAACAGTTTCTGGCGCGCTGAGCAGAGATAAAATCGGGTAACGCAGCAGCCAAATTAAGAGGCCGAATACCGCAACACCG
>NZ_JAWOWJ010000736.1:0-624 GCF_033340495.1 Vibrio sp. 1249-1 | reverse complement strand
CAAAGTATTCGAAGCTGTCATGCCACTCCTCAATACCAGTGCACGCATCCCTTTGTGTGGATTGATTTCTCAATACAACGCAACAGAATTACCTGAAGGCACAGACCATCTACCTCTGCTAATGGGTAAACTACTGACGAAACGAATCAAGGTACAAGGCTTTATCATTTTTGATGACTACGGTCACCGTTACGGTGAGTTCGCTCAAGACATCAATCAATGGTTGGCTGAAGGAAAGATCCAATACCGCGAACATCTAGTAGAAGGTCTAGACAATGCGCCAGAGGCATTTATTGGTCTGCTAGAAGGCAAGAACTTTGGCAAGCTTGTTGTAAAAATCAACGACCCACTATAACAACCCGCAATAAGGAAGGGATAATAAATGATAAAACTTCATCATCTGAATCAGTCACGCTCTAAGCGTATTATCTGGTTACTTGAAGAGCTCAACGTGGATTACGAAATCGTGCCTTACGTTCGTGACAAAGTGACTTTCATGGCACCGCCAGAACTAAAGAGCGTTCATCCACTTGGTAAGTCGCCACTCCTTGAAGATGATGGTGAGTTTATTATTGAATCAGGAGCCATGACTGAATACTTGATTGAAAAGTACAGTGATGGAGC
>NZ_JAWOWJ010000735.1:0-625 GCF_033340495.1 Vibrio sp. 1249-1 | reverse complement strand
CTTTCAAGCGTTTGTTCATCTCGTCAATACGGTGAACACGAGTTGCCGTCTTGCGCCATTCTCTGTTCGTCTGTAATGGGATACCTGATGAATAAAGACCCTTTTCTTCGATACTGCGCATTACCATGCCCATACCGGTGATGGCAACACCATCTGCGATAGTGATGTGGCCATTTAGAACCGACGCGCCGCCGATCTGACAGTACTTACCAATTTTAGTACTGCCGGCGACAATAGTACCACCTGGCATCACGGTACCATATCCGATCTGCACGTTATGTGCGATTTGAAGTTGGTTATCAAGAATCACATTGTCTTCAATAATGGTGTCTTCAAGTGCGCCACGGTCAATCGTAGTACATGCACCAATCTCGACGCGGTTACCAATGCGCACAGAACCAAGCTGAGGGATTTTAATCCACTCGCCTTTATCGTTCGCATAACCAAAACCGTCAGAGCCAATGACTGTGCCAGATTGAACCAGACAGTCATCGCCCAATGATACTTCATGATAAATTGTCACATTAGCCCAAAGCTTGGTGTTGTTCCCCAGCTTCGCGTTTTTACCGATAAAGCAACCTGCGCCGATAACAACGTTATCACCCAGTTCAACTCCCGTTTCAAT
>NZ_JAWOWJ010000734.1:0-625 GCF_033340495.1 Vibrio sp. 1249-1 | reverse complement strand
CTTGCGTGATACCTGTAATTCTAGTTGAACCTCTTTAAGTCTGCCTCTGTGTCGCTGCAATGCATCAAATAACAGACAATATTCAAAGTGTTCTGTGCGTTGAGTCATGCTCTGAATTTCGATGCTCTTTTCACTGTCCCAATCTTCCATGCGAAAAGTCTCAGGTTTGAGAGCGCGCAGCTCCGCAAATTGGCGCAGTTGTTTAACGTTTTCTGGCCAAGAAAGCTCTGTAATTCGGCGTACTTCGTCCAAACTGATGTGCGGTGGTTGCAGCTGATAACGGCTTGCTGCATGACGTACGAAGTGTTTGTAAAGTGGGCCAATATCTTCTTTGCGTTCATCCAGCGTTGGTAAGTGGATGAGCGTTGCGAACGTTTTAACATCGGCATCAACCTTGGTCGTCGCACCAAATACGCGCTCCAATTTCGGGTGGTTAAACAGGCATTGCCACTGTGCGAGCGAGATATGTTCTGCGCTGTGCAGGTACAAACTGCAACGATTTGAGTCTTCCGTCAGGTGTTCAATGGCTTTGTCGAGTGCATCTAGCGACAGTTCGTAAAGGTCTTCACCTGATGCGGCAATCAGCTCGCTGTCTGGTGTGGCGTGAATATCGTGAGCAAATTGC
>NZ_JAWOWJ010000733.1:0-625 GCF_033340495.1 Vibrio sp. 1249-1 | reverse complement strand
CCAACATTCGAGCGTTAGATTCGGGTGCAACTCCGGATATCTGTTTTGAGCAAATCGGAAAAATTCGAGCAAAGTACCCAGACCTGCCAATTGGTCTATTGATGTACGCCAATCTTGTATACTCACGCGGTATTGAGAGCTTCTACGAGCGCTGTGCAAAAGCGGGCATCGATTCCGTTCTCATTGCAGACGTTCCGACTAACGAAAGCGCAGAGTTCGTAGCCGCGGCAGAGAAATTTGGAATCCACCCAATCTTTATCGCACCACCAACGGCAAGTGACGAGACGCTAAAACAAGTTTCTGAATTAGGCGGTGGCTACACTTACCTGCTTTCACGCGCGGGTGTGACGGGTGCAGAAACCAAAGCTAACATGCCAGTTGACCATATGCTTGAAAAGCTAAACCAGTTTGATGCACCACCAGCGTTACTAGGTTTCGGCATTTCTGAACCAGCACAAGTAAAACAAGCCATTGAAGCGGGTGCTGCAGGTGCAATTTCGGGTTCAGCAGTCGTAAAAATCATCGAAGCACACGTAGAGGAACCGCAAATCATGCTCGATAAGCTTGGTGAATTTGTCTCAGCAATGAAAGCGGCAACTCAAAAGTAATCGACACCACAAGCTAA
>NZ_JAWOWJ010000732.1:0-626 GCF_033340495.1 Vibrio sp. 1249-1 | reverse complement strand
GGCGGCAATGCTGCTATGTGTCACTACAATCATGAGAACCAACCTGAGCCAGGTAAGCTAGCGCTGAACACACTTTACCTAGTGGATTCAGGCGGTCAGTACCTAGATGGCACAACCGACATTACACGCACCATCGGGATTGGTCAGCCATCAGCAGAAATGATCAAGCAGTTCACTCTCGCGCTGAAAGGTCATATCGGTGTAGCACGTGCCCGCTTCCCGAAAGGCACTCGTGGTTACCAAATCGATACATTAGCTCGCCAACATCTTCGGGCGGAAGCTTATGACTACGACCATGGCACTGGCCACGGTGTAGGTCACTTCCTAAGTGTGCATGAAGGTCCGGCAAGCATCTCTAAGAAACAAATTGATGTGCCGCTAACTGAAGGCATGGTGCTATCAAATGAGCCTGGCTACTACCGTGCAGATGCGTTCGGTATCCGTATCGAAAACCTAGAGCTCGTAGTTGAAACACCGACTAACGGTGACTTCCCTGTTCTATCATTCGAATCCTTGACGCGATGTACAGTAGATAACCGTGATATCCATGTCCATATGCTGACTCGTCCAGGACTTGCTTGGTTGAGCGACTACCATCAAAAAGTATGGGAACAAATCAGCCCGCT
>NZ_JAWOWJ010000731.1:0-626 GCF_033340495.1 Vibrio sp. 1249-1 | reverse complement strand
TGCACTTGGTACATTGGCGCATCAGATTGGCCATTCGGACGAACACCAACTAGTTTTGGATTCTGCGCTGCCATTCCCAGTAATTGCCCTTGTGCGGCAACTAATGCTTCGTGACCAAGGCTCAGGGAGTCTTGTAGATAGAAATCAAAACCCGTTGCGTTACCCAACTCTTGGATGGCAGGAGGTGCAAACGCAAATACCATGGCTTCTTTGATGGTTGAGAAGTAACCCATAGCACGGCCTGTCAAAGATGCAGCATCCGAACCCGGCGCTTCGCGCTCAGACCAATCTTTCAAGCCAATAAACGCCATACCCATGTTTTGGCCTTGACCAGCAAAACTAAAACCAGCCACGGTAAACACGGATCTCACGTTGTCTTTTTCTTCTTCCAAGAAATAGCTACGCACTTTATCGAGTGTTTTTTCTGTCTGCTCTTGAGTCGAGTTCGGCGGCAAGATTGCCATCGAGAACACCGTACCTTGGTCTTCATCTGGTAGGAAAGACGTCGGCAGATTCATAAATAACCAACCCGCACCAGCGCTCATTGCCACAAACACCAACAACATGCGCCCAGTGCGTTTTAGCAACTTGGCTACACCAGCCTCATAACCTGCGGTCATCGAATC
>NZ_JAWOWJ010000730.1:0-626 GCF_033340495.1 Vibrio sp. 1249-1 | reverse complement strand
CACTTGGTTTGGCTTTAAAACGTCGGTTTGGTAATCGTTGATGGCACCCAACTTACCCCCGACCGAATCGCCAATAGCGAAGCTTTGATTAGCAAAATTCACGTGCAGATCCGCAAGATACGGATCGCTTGGATCAGGAATCGCAGACAGTTGACCAAAGTCCGAGCCCATGACTAACGGCTGACCAGAAACCAACGTCACCTGCATGCTGCCATCCGGTTGATCGGTTGTTTTCACTTCGATCACTTGTGACAGCTCACCGATCAGCTTTTCACGCGTGTCCATCAATTGAGCAGGGTTACCGCCTGTACCTTGCATTTCAACGATTTGCTTGTTCACGTGAGCGATGTTCGACATCAGACTGTTTGCATGAGTCAGCGCAGCGGTGCGCTGATCATTCATGTCTTTATGTTGGTTGTGCAAAGACTGAGTTAGTGTGTTGAAACGTCGAGCCAATGCTTCTGATTCATTGATGATTTGCTGGCGGTAAGGCATCGATTCTGGCTTCACTGTCGCGTCGTTAAGCGCGGCGTTAAGCGAATCTAAGCCAGCAGAGATACTAAATCCGTCTGCACCCAAGGTGTTTTCTAGTTGGCTCATGTTGCTGGTGTAACCAGCCGCGTAAG
>NZ_JAWOWJ010000729.1:0-626 GCF_033340495.1 Vibrio sp. 1249-1 | reverse complement strand
GAGTCGCTCCCGCTAACGCAAATGTCGCAGCCAATGGATCCCCCTCATGGTTTACAGTTTGGTTACGCCCTGCCAGCACCCAACCATGACCCAATTGCTTTTCTGCATTTTCATCACTGTTTAACCAGTAGGTTAAATATCCAGCACTGCTTTTTTCAGACACAGAAAGTGTGAGATCTTTATCCGCCAGCAGTTGTCCTACATGCTCAACCATCGGAAGGTCGATGCTAACCGTATTGCTTTCGAGGTGCTTGTTGATCAACTGCATCAGCTTCAAACGTTGTTCAAGCTGATCTGCCGGACCAAACAGCTTCACTTCAATAAAAGGCAGATAAGAGCGATACCCAAGCTCATATCCTTGTGGCAGTTTTAACTGATCCAACTTATCCGAGATCCCAGATTCAGAAAGACCAAAAGTGTAGATTCGACTACAGCATGAACCTTTTACATCAGGAAATACTCTTCGAAGATCAGGCAAAATTTGTGTTTCTGCCATCAATTTGAATTCGCTTGGTACACCAGGAGTAAAATAAAAAATCGCGTCATTGATCAGCATTTTAAAGCCACATGCCGTGCCAATAGGATTGTCTAAAATTTCTGCGATTTCAGGTAGCATGGCTTGTTTT
>NZ_JAWOWJ010000728.1:0-627 GCF_033340495.1 Vibrio sp. 1249-1 | reverse complement strand
CGGCGGTACGTGTTCGTGGTAACTTTGATTTAGTGTCGCGGGAAAACGCACTTCTGGCCAATAACGTCTTGCTGATTGCTGCACTTGTCGTTGTCTTAGTTGGTACGTTGTTGCCATTGGTTCACAAGCAACTCGGTTTGGGCTCGGTTTCTATCGGTGCCCCATTCTTCGATATGCTATTCGCATGGCTGATGATGCCGTTTGCCTTCTTGCTAGGTATCGGTCCTCTTATCCGTTGGAAGCGTGACCAGTTATCTTCGATTGTGAAGCCTATGCTTGTGTCGGGCACTGTGTCTCTGGCGTTGGCGGCGGTTTGTGTATTCCTATTTGCTGATTTCTTCTCAGTGATGGCGTACATCGGCTGGGTTATGTCGATTTGGATCGTGGCAATGCATGCGTTCGAATTGCATGAGCGTGCGACGCACCGTCACAGTTTTGTTGAAGGTGTTCGTAAGCTTCAACGTAGCCACTGGGCGATGATGTTTGGTCATATCGGTCTTGCTGTGACGATCATTGGTATCGCTATGGTACAAAACTACAGCATTGAGCGTGATGTGCGTTTAGCGCCAGGTGAACACTTCCAAATCGAAGGTTATGATTTCTACTTCTCGGGTCTTCGTGATAAAG
>NZ_JAWOWJ010000727.1:0-628 GCF_033340495.1 Vibrio sp. 1249-1 | reverse complement strand
TTATCTCTGGGATCAATCAGGTCAACGCGGTACAGGGCGTTTGGGAGTGAAAATTTTCACTAGTGGGAAAAAGCAGTTCGTGTTTCGCTACTACCAGCACCAGAAAGAAAAATTTATCTCAATCGGTTTATTCAGTGCACGTGCTGGCAGCATGACTCTTGCAGAAGCTCGCGAGAAAGCCCAAGTTTTCTCACAACTGTTGCTCGGCGGAAAAGATCCCAAATTGCACCTTGAACAACAAGAGAGCGAGCAGAAAAAAATTGATGCTGAGAGTAAAAGCTTAGGAACCATTGATGAGCTATTTCATAGCTATACGGAGCGCATGAAAATAGATGGAAAGAGAACGTATGAAGACGTGCGAAATGCGCTGGTACGAGAGTTCTATCCATATATAGACAAAAACACCAAAGCGTGTGATGTAACGACAGATGATATTAAATACGTTATTAGTAAGATGATCCAGCGTGGAGCTATCACCCAAAGCAACCGAGTACGTAGCTATGTGATGGCGGCGTTTAACCATGGGATGCGCTTTGATAACGATCCTCGCTACTTCTCTTTAGAGTCGAAATTTGGAATAAAATACAATCCAGCAGCACCCATTCCAAAGCAAAAAGATGGAGAGCGC
>NZ_JAWOWJ010000726.1:0-628 GCF_033340495.1 Vibrio sp. 1249-1 | reverse complement strand
GCTGGGTTATGAATTGTTATTTAGAGATGGGGAAAGCAACGCCTATCCCGCTCATATCGAATCAAACCGAGCGACATACCGATTAATCGTCGAGAACTTTCTATCACTGGGTACTAACCCAGTGATTGCGTCTTCGCGATGCTTTATCAACTTTCCTCATCAGAGCTTGGTACGTCGTTTGCCTCGCAGCTTGCCAAAAAACAAAATCGTCGTAGAAGTCTTAGAGACTTGCCAACCTACCGATGATCTTCTCGATGCAATTCGCGAGTTATATCGAGAAGGTTATTTGATCGCGCTGGATGATTTCACCTTAACGCCGGAGTGGCGTCGCTTCTTACCTTATGTGCACATCGTTAAACTCGATATCATGGCGATGGGGCTAGAAAAAGCGTGTGAACTGGTTAAAACCCACCTCGCCAAGCGCGTCAAATATCACTTTTTAGCGGAACGCGTCGAAACCGCAGAAGAGTTTGAGCAAGCCAAAGCGGCGGGTTTTAAATTCTTTCAAGGCTACTTTTTTAGCAAGCCATTGGTGTCGCAAACCAAATACCTCAGTCCGGAGCAGGTGTTAGCGTTACAACTGTTTCGGGAAGTCTGCGCGCCAGAGCCGGATTTTGACCGCATTGAA
>NZ_JAWOWJ010000725.1:0-628 GCF_033340495.1 Vibrio sp. 1249-1 | reverse complement strand
CGCGCTGGAAGAACCAACCAGTTGAAATACTCTCTCTATGCTTCCTGAACTGGTTGCAGCAAACGTAGGGTCGGTAAAAATTGAAGGCCGTCAACGCAGCCCTGCCTATGTAGAGCAAGTTACTCGCACTTGGCGCGCTGCAATTGATCGTTACCAAGCAAACCCAGAAGCTTACCAAGTCGAAGCAGCTTGGGATGCCGCACTGGCTAACGTTTCTGAAGGTACGCAAACCACGCTGGGTGCATACCACCGTAAATGGCAGTAGAGGTTAAGATGGAAAATTCAATGAAATACGCACTTGGCCCACTGCTGTACTTCTGGCCAAAACAAGATATCGAAGCATTTTACTTACAAGCAAAAGAAAGCTCGGCAGACATTATCTACTTGGGTGAAACCGTTTGTTCAAAACGTCGCGAGATGAAACCTGCTCATTGGTTCGATATTGCCAAAGACCTATCGGCATCCGGTAAGCAAGTGGTGCTTTCCACCATGGCATTGTTGGAAGCACCAAGCGAAGTCAATATCATGAAGAAGTATATCGATAATGGTGACTTTGCGATTGAAGCAAATGACGTGTCCGCAGTTCAACTGGCGTCTGAACACAAAGTCCCATTTGTCGTTGGCCCAG
>NZ_JAWOWJ010000724.1:0-630 GCF_033340495.1 Vibrio sp. 1249-1 | reverse complement strand
TTTTTCCATCCCATTTGCTACCAGCCACAACGACCTCCTATCTATCAGCCGCAGAACCAGAAGCCCCTGGCATTGGATGCCACGGATTCGTTGGGCAGTACGATCCTGCTCTTAGGGAAAAGCTCCTTGGCCGCATCTTGGTAAGCCTCGGCACCGCCGCCAGCCAGCAGAACTACGTCAGCATCCATCCCGTCCTCACGCATTGACTTCCGCATAGGGATCAAGGCGTTTTGAGCGACTTTGGTTGAGGCTTTCTTGAAGTAGTCTTTGATCGATACCTTTTCACCGTAGAGGAAGATTTCGGCCTTACCGGCACGAATAGCTTTCTCGATCTTTTCGATGCCAGGGGCACCGCCGTGGTCTTCCTGAATTAGCCGGTCCGTTTCCTGTAGCAACACCGACATCGCCTTGAGGCTGGTGCCAGATGAGTGATAGCGGCCCTCTCCCTCTTCAAGAGCTACCCAGTCTACAGAAAAGAACCCAGGGTCAATTACAACGGTTTTTCCTCCCTGGATAATCTCCAGGAGGTCTTCATCTTTGGTTGAACTTACAACATCCATGTAAGCACCGGCAGGTTGAGGTACAACCACAACAGCACACGCCTGTACCCCAGGTAGTCGCGTGCTCTTG
>NZ_JAWOWJ010000723.1:0-630 GCF_033340495.1 Vibrio sp. 1249-1 | reverse complement strand
TTCAGACCACCATCACCTGTATAACTACTGCCATCACAAGCTCCTCCGCTTTCACAAGAGCTTAGCTCCTGACGATAGTTGGCGTAATACAGATCGCCTGCGTACTCCGCATCGGTCTCAGCCAAAACATCGGGCTCTCTCACGTATTTGTCTGGTAAAACCGTTCCGTCATTTTTAATCGGTCCCGAAAAGTCGTTGAGCCTCACATTCAGTCCCTGTGCAACTGGACCTGCACTATTACCTGGTTTAGTCGTAACGGTATCGCCAATTGAGGCGCAACCGTTGTAAGCACCAGACAATGCATCACGAACCAAAGCCGCACCGCTATTGCCAGTCGCTTGACCAAAATCGAGCAATTGAAAATTAACCGGCCCCATATCGGTATTATTCTGATCGCCAACTTTTAACTCGTGCACAAGCGACGGATCCATATCCACATTCGGATCATAACCCGGTAGACGATACCCCCATGCGTCTTCAACCGTACCATTTGGATCGCCACACATCGCAATCGGCGTTAAGTTACATGTGTAAGCAATCGCCGCGCTTCGTCCCGCAACGGCACTGGCCGAAACGTTCTTAACAATCCCAAATACAGCACTCATATACTGAGAAATCCCCATGTCAGTT
>NZ_JAWOWJ010000722.1:0-630 GCF_033340495.1 Vibrio sp. 1249-1 | reverse complement strand
GCGACTGTCGAAAATTTTCTCTTTTTGCTGTTCCGTCCAACGCTTGTCTGCGATTGGTTCTCCTGCGAGGTTGATGACGGCATCTATGTTGTTGAGATCGGCGAGTTCATCAAGAGAAGCAAGGTACTCGATATTACCTAAATCAGCGTACTGCAAGTGCTGTTTGGCTTGGTCTGGCGATCGGGTCAGTAACACTATCTGATGAGTGGTGAGCAGTTTGAGTAACTCAGACCCTATAAACCCAGTTCCACCTGTAAGTAATATCTTCATAGCATCTCTTTGAATGTCAATATATTAGAACATTATAGTCGTTTTGCGCCTCGCTTGATCAGTTCAGCGCTGCTTATCATGTGTTCTCCCATCTTTCAGATAAATTTTCGTGGTGGCTCATCCAGTTCACATATTAGGAAAATGTAACCAAATGTTAGTGGTGACATAAGGTTGTTCACGTTTGTGAGTAGAAATTTATGCCACACTGAGAGTAGATGATAAGGATATCACCGGACAGGTCTCGCCTTCAGAGCTAATAACTTGTTCGTCAAAGGGAGGATTTGCATGGAAGCACTCACTGCTTTGTTCCGCGCTCTGTTTAACAGTGCCCGCGATCTTCTTCCTATTGTAATTGTTATT
>NZ_JAWOWJ010000721.1:0-630 GCF_033340495.1 Vibrio sp. 1249-1 | reverse complement strand
CGACAAGCCAAACTGAGAGTAGATGCTCAGCCGAGCCAACTCATCTACAAGGAGGGGCGAAACCTCAACCGCAAACAGATGAGTGAACTTCTGACGGGGAGTTATCTGCACAAGCACCAGAATATCTTGATCACAGGCCCAACAGGTGCTGGCAAAACCTATCTTGGTTGCGCTCTGGCAACCAGTGCCTGCGACCAACGGCAAACCGTCAGGTACTACCGATTAACTCGCTTGCTTGATGATCTGACCGCAGGTCGTCTGGATGGTAGCTATCAAAAACAACTTCAGTCGCTGGCTAAGAAAGGCTTACTACTCCTCGACGACTGGGGGATGGAAAAACTGACTCAAGAGCATGCGGGTCACTTGTTAGAAGTGCTGGAAGACCGCTACCAAAACAGCAGCACAATCGTCATCAGTCAGTTACCTGTAAAGGAGTGGTACAACATGATCGGCAACGCCACCGTCGCAGACGCGCTCATGGATAGGCTGGTACACAATAGTCATCGAATAGAACTGGGCGGTGAGTCAATGAGAAAACTGGCGCAATCCGATCACTTAGAGTAAAAATAGGAAGAGAGAAAAATGGCAGGATCAGGTGATCGGAATAAACCGAAACGAGCGATCGCAATC
>NZ_JAWOWJ010000720.1:0-630 GCF_033340495.1 Vibrio sp. 1249-1 | reverse complement strand
GCGTGAAGCCGGTGTTCCAACTCAGGTATTACGCATTGTGCCGAAAGACGGACTACGTTATTCCTATGTCCTTTGGATTGACGAAAAGAGCAAATTGCCACTTCGCGCCGATCTTGTCGATCGTGATGGCGAGATGCTAGAGCAATACCGCACGATCTCTTACACAGTAAACCCTAAAATTGCAGAGTTGATGAGCGGCCTTGAAGACGTTCAACTTCCTGCTGTGCTTACAATGCCGAAAGGTGAAATTGGCACGAGCAATTGGACTGTGGGCTGGACTCCAGACGGTTTTCATCCAAACGATCTCAATCGCTACCGTATGGCATCAACAGACCAAATGGTAGAAAGTCAGTTGTATTCTGATGGCTTGTTCAACTTCTCTGTTTACGTAGCAAACAAAGATGAGCATTCATTAAAAGGACAACTGGTTCGTCAAGGCCGTAGAACCTTACACAGTTTTGTGAATGGTGATTATGAAATCTCGGTGGTCGGAGATATTCCGCCAGCTACGGCGCAGCGCATTGCTCAATCTGTCACATTTAATGTAACAAAGAGTAAGCAATAATGATGACTGCGTTGGCTACCGTGACCGGAGTAGAGCGTCACGGTAAGCAGTACGAGATAGATTTA
>NZ_JAWOWJ010000719.1:0-630 GCF_033340495.1 Vibrio sp. 1249-1 | reverse complement strand
GGCCATTCCGAACAGCGATTGTCCCAGCGTTCCACGATTCTTTATTTCTGCTGGATGCGCCAATGGTCAACGCAATGAAGCGAACCATTGATGCGGTTATTGCGGCAGGTGTGCTGTCGTTCAGCCAGTCTTTCATCAACTTTACGACAGCGAATGTGACTTCGGGTGATTTGGTCATCGATGCAACTTCGGGCACATTGAGCTACAAAGGTGGTAAAGCGCACGATGAGCTGAAAGCGTTCGAAGCTTACACTGATGCGATGCTTTTGATTTACAACGATCACGCCGAAGACATGATGTTCGCGGTCGACAATGTGTACTCAGGGTACATGGCGTCTTCAGATGCTGACAAAGAACTTTGGCTGAAAGATCTCAATATGATTCAAGCGTATTTGCGTGGTGATATCGGCGCTGTGGCTGGTGATTACTACAAGATGCTTGATCGCCTACCAACTGCAGTGAGTTTCCAGTAAATAACTCTTAATTCACTCATACAAAGGCCTGCAGCAATGCAGGCCTTTTTCGTCATAGGACTGATGGAGTTTAGGAGTGAAAGATGATCTGTCCGTCTTCTGTCATCACAAGTGTCGCTTTGCTTTGTTCGATAAGTTGGGCAGCATAAGAAGGGGT
>NZ_JAWOWJ010000718.1:0-631 GCF_033340495.1 Vibrio sp. 1249-1 | reverse complement strand
TTATCAAAGGACAATATCACCAGCTCAAACCTGTATCTTGCGCCTCAGTATCACTACCCTAAATCGGGCAAAGCGGAGTTGGTTGGATACAGAGCATCACGCAGCATCAATGTAACAGTGACAGATTTAGCCGATCTTAACCAGTATTTGGATATGGCGTTGAAAGCTGGCATTAATCAGGTCGACAACATCCAATTGAAAGTGAGCAATCAAGCGGAATACCAACAAAAAGCACGCATGGCTGCGATCAAAGATGCGAGAGAAAAAGCGGCATCGCTTGCATCTGGCTTTGATAAAAAACTCGGCGGCATCTGGCAAATTAACTATAACCAAATGCATGTACAGCCTGTGTTGATGCGCTCAATGGCGATGGACAGCAAGCAAGGTTCGAACAGTTACCAAGACTCGACTCTTGTAATTCGTGACCAAGTGGATGTGGTTTACAAATTAAAATAATTTGTTTTGGTAACACAAAAAGAAAAGGCAGGGATAATCCCTGCCTTTATTGTATGGATTCTTCTTAATGAAGAATACGAGCACGAATCGTGCCTTCAATGCTTTTCAGCTTAGTTAGTGCTTCTTCTGAACGCTCAGTTTCCACATCAATAACTACGTAGCCGATCTCAGCTTC
>NZ_JAWOWJ010000717.1:0-631 GCF_033340495.1 Vibrio sp. 1249-1 | reverse complement strand
TGGAAGATCTCCACCTCTCGTTGACCCAATGTTTTGGCCTGATAAATGGAAATCCAACTGATGCTTGCCGACACTAAAACCACCGGAATCAGTGTCAGCAAAATTAACTTGGCTTTGAGAGGCATCCTTCCCTCCATGAAACGCTGCCCAAAGGGTCAATATGCCCCAAGAGCAGCTTAACAACTTGTCTCAAAAGGTGAAGACTCTCAGCTCACAAAATCTCTTTTATTCCTTACCCATTAACCCATGCCGTAGAAACTTGGGAAAAACAGTAAGGAGGCAAGGACGAGAATTTGAATCGCAATGAATGGCATCACGCCACGATAAATATCCCGTGTAGTCACGCCTGCAGGCGCAACCCCTTTCAAATAGAACAAGCTGAAGCCAAATGGCGGTGTTAAGAAGGAGGTTTGTAAGTTCATCGCGATGAGAATAGCAAACCACGTCATGTTGATGCCGAGCAGCTCAGCAACCGGTGCGATAATAGGAACGATGATGAAACAGATTTCAACGAAGTCGATAAAGAAGCCCAGAATCAAAATCACAATCATCGTAATGATCAAGAAGCCCCACTTCTCACCCGGGATCTGCAACATCCATTCTTCGACCAAATAGTCACCGCCTGTATACG
>NZ_JAWOWJ010000716.1:0-631 GCF_033340495.1 Vibrio sp. 1249-1 | reverse complement strand
ACGCCAAAGTGCTAAACCCAACGATGGAAGAACTGCTTACCGAGATGAAATCTGTGGATGGTGATTTGGCGCAATTGGCAGTCAAAATGGGGTTAGTTGATGAATTGGCGACACG
This sequence comes from Vibrio sp. 1249-1, assembly GCF_033340495.1. Classification (NCBI taxonomy): domain Bacteria; kingdom Pseudomonadati; phylum Pseudomonadota; class Gammaproteobacteria; order Vibrionales; family Vibrionaceae; genus Vibrio; species Vibrio sp. 1249-1. The sequence goes on along the minus strand of NZ_JAWOWJ010000716.1, from coordinate 516 downwards.
CCAAGATATTCGTACCCTATTCGCCAAAGAATTTGGTAGCGACGGTAAAGACAGCTATAACGCCATTAGTTATTACGACTACCTAGCGACGATTCGCCCAGACTACACACTCGCAAACCATGATATTGCCGTTGTTGTTGCAAGTGGCGCCATCATGGATGGTCAACAACCTCGTGGAACAGTAGGCGGTGACACGGTTGCAAGTCTACTGCGTCAAGCGCGTAACGATGAGAAGGTAAAAGCAGTCGTGCTTCGCGTAGACAGCCCTGGTGGCAGTGCGTTTGCGTCAGAAGTGATTCGCAACGAAGTGGAAGCGCTAAAAAAAGCAGGCAAACCTGTTGTAGTTTCGATGTCGAGCTTAGCGGCCTCTGGCGGTTACTGGATTTCAATGAGCGCAGATAAAATCGTCGCACAACCAACAACACTGACAGGTTCTATTGGTATCTTCAGCGTTATTACGACGTTCGAAAAAGGCTTCAGCAAACTTGGTATCAACACCGACGGCGTTGGCACCTC
>NZ_JAWOWJ010000715.1:275-632 GCF_033340495.1 Vibrio sp. 1249-1 | reverse complement strand
ACAAACGTGAACTTGGCCAAGCGTTAGTGACACATCCAAAGATTAAAGCCGTTGGGTTCACAGGCTCAGTTAGTGGAGGGCGTGCCTTATTCAACCTTGCTCAACAGAGACCTGAGCCGATCCCTTTTTATGGAGAACTCGGCGCCATTAACCCAACCTTTATTCTCCCAGAAGCAATGAAGAACAACGCTTCACTTGCAGAGCAGTTTGTCGCATCAATGACCATGGGTTGCGGCCAGTTTTGTACAAAACCGGGAGTAGTGTTCGCGTTGAATACTCCAGAAACACAAGCCTTTATCGAAACCGCTCAGGCTTTGATTCGTCAACAGTCCCCTTCTACGCTTCTCACTCAAGGTA
>NZ_JAWOWJ010000715.1:0-265 GCF_033340495.1 Vibrio sp. 1249-1 | reverse complement strand
CCGAGAAACCTATGAGAACGAAGTCGTAAAGCGAGCCGCTGATCAGGGTATTAACGTGACTTACTCTCAGGCTGATTCTCCAAATGTCGCCTCTGCGCTGTTTGTCACCGACAGCCAAAACTGGCGCACAAACCCAAAATGGGAAGAAGAGATTTTCGGCCCTCAATCAGTGATTGTTGTCTGTAAGGACTTCGAGGACTTATTCGATCTAAGTGAAACACTGAGCGGCACGCTCACCGCTACCATCCACGCGACTGAAGAAGAT
>NZ_JAWOWJ010000714.1:0-632 GCF_033340495.1 Vibrio sp. 1249-1 | reverse complement strand
TTTTCTTTGTGAGTTATTTACTTTTCTAAACTGGTCGGCAATCTTTTGATTTGCGAACGTCACTAATTCAATGTCGTTTTTTAGCAAGTCGTATTGTTTAGTTCGCTCAAGGCTGTTTCGAACCACAGCGCAATGCGCTTGGTAAGAAAGTGATGCCAACCAACTTGCTACGCGCACTTGTTCAGCATTCTTCATGGCATCAATATCCGCGAAAATGCGCATTAATGATGAATGCTGTTCTGGCAACATCACAAGATACTGGTTGGTGTCTAAAGTGAACACATCTAGGTCTCGCAATAAGTTCGTTTGTTTCATTAATGTCTTTAAATGAGGCTTGAGGATGGCTAACTCAAAACAGGGAATCACTTCGCTGAGTAAAACGCATAAAGAGCGCATGCGTCGTAACGTGACGCGATATTGATGTGTAAATTCAGGGTGAAGGTTATCCATGATTCCTTGCTCCAACGAACGAGCATACTCAAACTCTCTCGCAAGGGAATCAGGCAATACAAAGCAGAGTTCGGAATCGAGATGCAGTGGCAATCGACTTGAAGATTTTGGTGGGGCGCTCATGGTTTTCCTCCAACATGCTTAGACTAAGTGTAGAGGTTGATATTGCATAGACATAAAAG
>NZ_JAWOWJ010000713.1:0-632 GCF_033340495.1 Vibrio sp. 1249-1 | reverse complement strand
TGCTGACCAAGCTCTGGGTATTGTTTGCGAGCATTGGCGATAAGATCGCTGGTTTTCTTGTCGCGTTCAAGCTTGTCTGACTCGACAGGGATCAGTTTTCCGTCCAGCAGTTTTACGTCGTGCTTTTCGGTGTCTACGGCAAATTTAGTGTAACCCAAGTATTTACCTTGGCCGAAAGTGAGGCCGATAACTGTGCCCGTTTTTGGGTGCACGACAGGCTTCCATAAGCCATGGTCAGAGTGGCCGCCAAAAATCACATCGACCCCTTTTAGCTTGCCTGCCATGTCGTAATCTTCATCAAAGCCGCGTTGCACTTCAGGATCGGCTTCTTTGTCGGTTTGCATTGGTGCCGTTTTATTTTGGTGTGTGAGCACGACAACCATGTCCACTTCGTCGCGGATCTTATCAACCCAGAACTGAGTGGTTTTGATTGGATCGTCGATAGTCAAACCTTTGCGATTACCTTTCCACATGGTGTTGTAGAAGGCATCAACGCCCATTACCCCAATCACACCGACACGAATGCCATCGCGTTCAACAATGGTATATGGCGAAGCAAAAGGCGCCTTGTTTTGCTCAAACTTGATGTTGGCATTGAGCACGGGGGAGGCGGCGCTTTGCATATTCTCTTT
>NZ_JAWOWJ010000712.1:0-632 GCF_033340495.1 Vibrio sp. 1249-1 | reverse complement strand
AATCTCGTGGCTCATGGTCGCGAGAAACTCACTTTTCTTGCGATTGGCGACTTCCGCCTTATCTCGCTCTGCTTCTAACTCGGCTTGATGCTCTCGCACTTTTTGCACGCTTCGATTGTATTTTTGCGCCAACAAGCTGACTTCATCAAAACACCAACGTTTGGGCAGCGTGACCGTACTCGGCGCATTACCGCCGCTAAAATCACTCACCGCACCGGAAAGCAACTGCAAAGGATTCACCAATAAACGGAAGGCAACCCACAACACCCCAACCATCAACAACAAAATTTTTATCGCTTCTGTCGTGAGTAGAAAAAAGAACTGTTGCCATAAATCTTGATAGACGGCGCTAAGGTCAGACTGCACAGTCAGCTCTGCGAGCTCAAACGTTTTTTCACCCACACTAAACTGCATCGGCCAACGCCTCTCAACCACATCTTGCGTGATTTCTGTTCCGAGCTCGATGATAACTTCGTCTTTGGTAGCAATGCGTAGGTAATCCACCGAAGGCAAACGCATCGCCCCCAGCGCTTGGGTGAGTAACAGCTCACGGTCTTCAACCCACAAACTGGCTGAAAAGCTGGAAAGGTAGCTCGACTCCACTTGTTTTAAGTCGGTGTCGAGATGGGACA
>NZ_JAWOWJ010000711.1:0-632 GCF_033340495.1 Vibrio sp. 1249-1 | reverse complement strand
AGCGAAGTCGTACAAGGAGAATTTAGGGAGGATCTATTTTATCGACTCAATATATTACCGCTGACCATTCCTCCACTTCGAAAAAGAGGCAAAGACATTTTGATGCTGTCTGAGCACTTTTTAACAGATTTATCTCATGGTCAAGTACACAACATGTCCGAAGAAGTGAAAGCAAAACTGCTTAAACATCGTTGGCCTGGAAATGTACGTGAGCTGCGTAATGTGATTCAGCGAGCAATTGTCATGTGTGAAGACAATACCCTACTCGTTGCTGATTTAGGGCTTGAGAATAGTGAAAGGCAATTACTCCCTTCTGTTGATCAAATTGACCTCGACTATTTGTTACAGGCCATCGAAGAAAATAAACACAATATGAGCGCAGCCGCACGCCATCTAGGTATTTCTAGAACAACACTTTATCGGCTGATTAAGAAGTACAATATCAACATCTGACAATGTGTACATGTGTAACGCAACACAGTGTAACAACGAAATCACGGCATATCATTTACTTAGCTTTTTCATATAAAACACGTCATGTAAGGCTCTTATAAATCAATAAGTTAAAATAGGCATACTCTTTGCCTTTGTATCCTGTGTCGTCACTCATGATGACACAGGAGCAAAAAATG
>NZ_JAWOWJ010000710.1:0-633 GCF_033340495.1 Vibrio sp. 1249-1 | reverse complement strand
CCGTCAACGCCATCTCTTTCTGTTCGCCTTCCAGTGACAATAGACCGGAGAAGAAGCTCACCAAGCCTTTTGAAGTTTGATTGTCGATAAGGTCATCCACCAAGTCTTGCAGCTCAGGAATCGCCAGCTCAGAGAAGAAGCTGATGATTTCACTGGTTGGGCGGAAGCCATTCATCGCTTGGTATTCGGTTAGCGCGTAAACCAATTCTGGTTTGTGGTTTGGATCTTTGTAGTTACGGTTTGCAGCGGTTAGGGGAATGCCTTGTTTTTCTTCCAGTGCAAAACCCAGTTCTGCTTGTTGCTTGTTTGGGTGCACCTGAATCGACAGCGCTTTCTCGGCGGCAAGCACTTTAAACAGGTATGGAAGTTCACCAAAACGGTTTGCGACTTCTTCACTCAGAAAAGCATTCATGTCTTGAGCAATCAGTGAAGAGAGTTTGGTCTCCTCGCCGCTTACCATCACCACTGAGCAACCGTTTGGATGCGCGCCCATCCATACTTCTGCTTGTGGTTCGCCCGTTGGGTTTTCAATGCCAAACAGTTGGTTAACAGAAGTAGTACTGCCCCAAGCGTAGTTTTGAATCACGTTGTTCATCAGGAAGAACGTCGGATGCGCAGCTTGAGTTTGAATCG
>NZ_JAWOWJ010000709.1:0-633 GCF_033340495.1 Vibrio sp. 1249-1 | reverse complement strand
CCTGCACGGCCGGTACGGCCTATACGGTGGACATAATCTTCGGCTTTAAATGGCATATCAAAGTTCACCACTTGTTCAAGCTCTTGAATATCTAGACCGCGCGCCGCCACGTCTGTCGCAATCAGGGCTCGAACTTTACCTTGCTTGAATTCATCAAGTGCACGCTGGCGAGCACCTTGCGATTTATCACCATTAATCGAAACCGCTTTAATACCATCCAGTTTGCGCTCCTTTGCAAGCTCGTCGCTGCCTTGTTTGGTTTTAGTGACAACAAGTACTTGTTGCCAGTTTCGTGAACCAATTAAATACGCTAACAATTCACGCTTACGCTTTTTATCAACTGGATACACCATCTGCTTAACCGTTTCTGCCGTTGTATTCGCTGGAGACACTTCCACCTCAACAGGAGAATCCATCAGTTTGTAAGCGATGGTTTTAATGCGTTTTTCAAACGTCGCCGAAAACAGCATGATTTGTTTGTCATTCGGTAGTCGACGAAGAATGCGTTGCAGATCAGGCCAAAAACCCATGTCCAACATTCGGTCAGCTTCATCAAGCACCAACACGCCAGTTTTAGAAATGTTTACGTTGCCGTTAAACAAGTGGTCTAACAATCGGCCCGGCGTAGCAATA
>NZ_JAWOWJ010000708.1:0-634 GCF_033340495.1 Vibrio sp. 1249-1 | reverse complement strand
CGCGATCAGTTGATCGCGAGCTTGAAGCGAAAGGTCGGTGTCTGTGACGTAAATACTGATGTAAACCGGCTTGTAGTTGTCTTTCCAAATCATCGCGCTAATGCCGCGTGAACCGTAGTTACCTGCGCCAGAGCGGTCTGCAATCGACCAGCCTTTTGGTAGAACAGAGCGCATGAGAGAATCCGATACTTTGTTGTCTTGCATCCAGATTTTCAGCTGTGTGCGTGACTCGTAAGATAGGGCGTTATCTTCCATCAAGGTGTGTAGGGTGTTTACCATGGCGTTAGGCGTTGTAGTGTCTCGCTTGTCGCCCGGTTTTGCTTCATTCAAACGGGGTTCCAATCGGTCAAGTCGCGTTGCTTTGTCGCCAATAGATCGCAAAAACAGCGTGACCGCTTTAGGACCACCAATTTCATTTAGCACTAAGTTCGCAGCGGTGTTGTCGCTCATCAACATGGCGGCTTCACAAGCGTGTTCGATGCGTGTGCTTTGTCCAGCCAGTTTATCCATCACCGGAGACCAAACCACAATATTGCGTTCATCGATTTTCGCTGTGGCATTTTTGTTGAGTTTGCCGCTGTCCATGTCGCTTAGCATGGTGGCACACGCTAACGTTTTGAATGTGCTCATTAAT
>NZ_JAWOWJ010000707.1:0-634 GCF_033340495.1 Vibrio sp. 1249-1 | reverse complement strand
CAACACGGTCACACACAGCAAGATCAACAACAATCACGCCAACAACGTAGCGTTTATGAAGAATGGCAACCCGAGGCGGATCAATGAAATTAACCATCCCAACAGTCGATGCCGAGAGCATTGCGCTGACCAATCAGCTCTGTGCTAAACAATGCCACTTTCAAGGGCGTGATGAACACAGCATCTCAATAACCGCATCGCAAAAACCGGAATTTTCTGGCTACCGCTTGACCACTCTGGTTGGTGGACAAACCATTCAAGTCGATTTTTGTTCCGCGCAACTGCAGCAATGGCTTCACTCAACTTTGAATGCGACAGCGTTTGAATCTCTCCCAAACTCGTTGCAGTTAGCTCTGCTCAGTACGCAGATTGAGCCTCATGCTGACGCGTTCAAACGACTATTTGGCCAGTTACCTATCCTCAGCAAATTACAACCGCTGGAACAAAGCGAAACGCAGCGCAATACCTTAATGCTGACGCTAAACAAACCGAGCGCATCACTTTGTTTGTGGGTAAGTGAAGGTCAAAGCGTTTTAGTTGATGCGCTGCCGCCATGCTCGTCGCAACTGACTCAGCATATTGCCCTTCCTGTCTGGCTAAGCCTTGGCAAAACGCACCTGAACTTAAATCAATT
>NZ_JAWOWJ010000706.1:0-634 GCF_033340495.1 Vibrio sp. 1249-1 | reverse complement strand
CACTAGATTGTGAACAAGCGCAGAAAGAGGAGTGGATTCATCACTGGATCAAACAAGGCTTTGCTGCGTTAGAAGAGAAACTGGCCAAATATCGAGAAGAGCATGGAAACTGTAAATACAGTGTGACTGACTCACCATGCATCGTTGATATTTGCCTTGTGCCTCAAGTCTACAACGCGCAACGTTTTGGAGTTGATATGTCGCCTTATCCGGTTATCAACGCAATTGTAGATGCTTGCAACCAACTGCCAACTTTCATTGATGCCATGCCAGACAATCAACCAGACGCTAACGCTTAATGATTGTTAATCAGGCACGACGTACAAGAGCCAATCCCTAGAAAGATTGGCTTGTTTTTGCTTATCCTCCGTGAACTATTCTTCATCGCTTATGTCATCGCACCTCAAAATTGATAGGTTTTGTTGCTCTGTATAGCATTTCCATTTACGCTTTGAGCAACTAGTTGTTTTGGGCGCACTTTATCTATGACCAACATCTTTATCATTGTTGTTCTTCTGGTTGTATTCTTCATTATTATTCAAAAGTACGTGATTAAGCACGATGACACGCGTGACTATCCATATCGTGCGAAAGGCCCGTTACTAAGAGGGCAAGAAGGTGCTTTTTTCAATGC
>NZ_JAWOWJ010000705.1:0-635 GCF_033340495.1 Vibrio sp. 1249-1 | reverse complement strand
ACAAGAAGCCCTAAACCAATTCGTCCCATCGGGGTTTGTTGGCCTGTTAGGCGTTGTTTGTTTCTAGCCCAAATAGAGATAGAGATCGTAGCGATAAGCCCGATAACAAACGCAGCAATCACAACACCACTGCCTTCATTAAACACTGGCGCAGGGAAATAAAGCCCACGCACGTTTAAGAAGATAGCTTCGCCAAGGCTCAAACTTTGTCTTGCCGATGGTAATGCTTGCAGTACTGCGAAATACCAGAAAAAGATTTGCAGAAGAAGGGGGATATTTCGAAACGTCTCAATGTAAACCGCGGCTAAACGGCTAACTAACCAGTTTGTTGAGAGACGCGCTACACCCATCGTAAAACCAATCGCGGTGGCGAGAATAATACCCAGCACAGAGACTAATGCTGTATTCAAAAGACCCACGATAAACGTTCTGCCGTAAGAATACGTTTCGTTATACTCAATGAGAGTTAACCCGATACCAAAACCAGCTTCTTGGTTCAGGAAACCAAAGCCTGTTGCGATGCCCCGAGCATCGAGGTTATTTAACGCATTGTTGATGATGGTATAAAAGAAAAATACCAGTGCAGCTATAGCAATGATCTGGAAAATAGCAGAACGAAAGGCAGGATTATAAAT
>NZ_JAWOWJ010000704.1:0-635 GCF_033340495.1 Vibrio sp. 1249-1 | reverse complement strand
TGAGTTAATAATATAAAAAAAGCAAACGTTTTGATATAGAACAAATCGTTTGCTTAGTATATGGAAAATTAAGTTGTCACCAGATTATGGTTGCTGCTTGGTAGGCGCGAGCGCAATTTCTCGGATACAGACATTTTGTGGTTGTTGGTAAGCGAACATTACTGCACGCGCGACATCGTCTGCGGCGAGTACACCACCCATATCCACTTTCCAAGCATCGTATCCATCTTTAATGTCTTGTGAAGTGGTGTGAGAAAGCAGTTCCGTCTCTACTGCGCCCGGTGCAATAGTCGTAACACGCACATTTGATGCGGCCACTTCTTCGCGCACATTTTCTGAAATTGCATGAACTGCGAACTTCGTACCACAATATGCCGCGTGGTCAGGGAACGTCTTTTTACCTGCAATAGAGCTGATGTTGATTATTGTGCCACTATTGCGCGCTTTCATTGATGCAAGTACGGAGTGCATACCATTAAGCAAACCAAGCACGTTAACGTCGAACATACGCTTCCATTCAGCGGCGTCCTGTGTGTCGATCTGACCAAGCAACATTACGCCAGCATTGTTGACTAGCACGTCAGCTGGACCAAATTGAGCTTCTGCTTTTTCAATCGCTGTTATCAAACTCGCTT
>NZ_JAWOWJ010000703.1:0-637 GCF_033340495.1 Vibrio sp. 1249-1 | reverse complement strand
CGCAGAAGTACATCGAGATGGAGCGCATCGCAACGGGGGTGACGCGAATTCAAGAGCAAAACAAAACCCTGCGTGAAGAACAGCAGAGATTGGCGATGGAGCGAGACAGCCTGCCTCCGGTAACGCAAGACTCGGTCATCGGTCTGATCGATAGCCTTGCAAATGCGTTCGGTACGACATCGCAACAAGCTCAGTTATGGCTGGTGGTGTTCTTATCCATCCTGCTCGATTTCTTTGCGGCGTTTTTTGTTGGCTTGATTGGTGAAGAGCCACGTTTCCGTCACTATTACCGTCGCTACGTAGGCATGACCGTGGCATCAATTCGCGATATTGACCCAGAGCCAGCGGGTTATCTTCCACACATTAAGGATGAAGATGAACCCGCCATTGAGCAAAAAATTGAAGAACCGGAAGAGCCAAAAACACTGCTAGAACAGGTGAGCGATGCCCTTAAAACTCATCAAATCACGTGTACGAAAAAAGCGGTAGCGAAGCAATTTAGACTTTCTGCGGAAGAGGTAGACAAAGTCTTCGAAGAGCTTGCAGAGCTTGGGCTAGTGGGTAAAAAAGCCAACCACCATTATCATTGGATAGGTCAAGCCGAAGCAGTTTGATGGTCTAGACTCAGTAAACTATT
>NZ_JAWOWJ010000702.1:0-637 GCF_033340495.1 Vibrio sp. 1249-1 | reverse complement strand
ATAGACCAATTGCTTCGTCCATGGTCGCGCACACTGGTACTACTAACGCTGCACTCGCTGTGTTACTTGCAAACTCAGTGAAGAAGACGACAAAGGCAACCACAGAAAGGATAGTGAGCAATACACCTGCTTGTTCGAGGAAGCCAGTTAGGCTGTGCGCTAGGAAAACGCTGGTGCCTGTCGCTTTTAGAACGTTACTCAAGCAGATACCGCCGCCGAACAGGATCAGAACACCCCAGTCTGTTGTCTTTTCAATGTCCTTCCATTCGACTGCTCGAGATGCGCCTAGCAGCAAGATGGCACCAATCGCAACCAAGGTGTCGAATTTTGCAAAACCGCCAAGCATGGTGTTGATCGGCTTGCTGAAAATCCACAAAGTGACGGTAAGTAAGAAGATTGCCAGTGTGACCATTTTGCCGTTCGTCCACTCAACAGGTTTGTGGTCAAGTTCAAACTTGTGGCTCAAATCTGGCTTGGTCATGGTGTAAAGAACCAAAATCGCAATTGGCATCAAAATCAAAGAGATTGGCAGACCTAGCTTCATCCATTCCGTGAAGTTCAAACCTACTTCGGCCGCAGCAATTGCGTTTGGCGGGCTACCAACTAGCGTAGCGATACCGCCGATAGAGGCGCTGTA
>NZ_JAWOWJ010000701.1:0-638 GCF_033340495.1 Vibrio sp. 1249-1 | reverse complement strand
TTATCTAGGTGATGAGTTTTATGGCTGATTGGTGTTCAAAGATGTATGTTGGGGTATCTGTCTGCAAGCAATGAAAAAAGCCGATACAGATGTTTGTATCGGCTTTTTGTTTTAGGTGTTGTATTGGCTAGCTTTGCAATTGCTCACCTTGTGGCGAGTTTGGCTTTGGTTGGTAATGCAAAATCACCATCGAGGTCGGTGACAGCAAGACTTCACCTTCTGCGTGCCCAGGATTGAGGTTGCGCACATTGGTATCACAAATCGTTACCCATTCTTGATTACGCTCGTTTGGCAGCTTAAATCGCGCAGTGGCGTTCGTTTGGTTGATGAGGTAAACCAACTCTTGCCCGTCTTTACCAATGCCTAAGTGAAGCGCTACGGAGCTTAATCGGTTCCAGTCGTCGTGTTCCATTAATCGGCCATCGGTTCGACGCCAGAAAATGCGGTTGTTGTTGCGATTTTCGCCGCTGAAAGCACGGATGAAAGGCACCATGTATTGGTGACGGTTTGCGACCATTTGCGCCATCCAAGTTTTGAAGTGCGCTTTGCGCTCCGTCTCGCTCCAGTTGATCCAACTGGTTTTATTGTCTTGGCAGTAGGCGTTGTTGTTGCCACCTTGCGAGTGTGACAATACATCG
>NZ_JAWOWJ010000700.1:0-638 GCF_033340495.1 Vibrio sp. 1249-1 | reverse complement strand
GGCCGATAAGCGCAAGGCCAAGATCCTCTGCACGAGTAATGTCATTGTGACGAAGAGGGCGGAAGCTCACCAGCATAGCGCGTGCTTGTAGACCGCCTAGCAGGTCACGCAAAGATTCCAGTTTGTACAGCGTATCGTCACCATCATCGCGCATGCCTTTTGTTTTACACTCAATGATGTGCAGTTTGTTATTTACAACCGTTGCTACGTCTAGCTCGTTACGTACTTCACTTTCACCCAGCTTACGATAAACCTGAACATTCAAAGAGCGATCTTGAATCGTTGGCATGGTGTCTTGGATTTGTTTGACAGTGCTGTGAACCAGAGTCTCCAACCATTCGCCGTTAGAGAATCGACGTGCGTCTTCGTTCGCGAAGGTCAAAATGCCATTTTCGTAAGTCGCGATCTGTGCTTCGACAAGATCCGACAGCAGCATGTTGAGTTCACGGTAGCCTTGTTGCTTCTCAGACAGCTCCACATCCAGCTTCTGCTCCTTACGGCAGGTTGTCGCAAGGTAGTTGAGTGTCGCCAAGCCTGGGCCCAATTCAAGCGCATTTGACGCCCAGCGTTCGCCAAGCTCATACAGTTTTTGATCAAGAAGAGGAGGAAGGTCTACGTGGTGGAACTCGCCGCGCGCA
>NZ_JAWOWJ010000699.1:0-639 GCF_033340495.1 Vibrio sp. 1249-1 | reverse complement strand
TGCAAGAACGACTCGAAGCTCGCCTTGGTATGGTTCGCTACGCATAAAGTAGTGGCGCACCATGCCGTTGAAATCCATTGGGGAAGCGGTACCTGCAAAGCCCGACACACTTGTCACTTCCGGCACCGTCATTAAATAGTCCGTAAAGCTCGACAGCGCGTTGGAGGTATCCACAAAGCTTGAAGACTCTGGCATGTTTAATACCAATTGGAACTCATTTTTATTGTCATAAGGCAGCAACTTGAGTGGAACTAAGCGAAGTGCTGGCAACAATGCTGCCAAGACGAACAACAAGGCAACCAAACCAAGGAAAAGCCATGCTTTCTTGCGACTTTCAAGTAGCGGAATCAACACACCACGATACAAACGATACATCGGCGAAGATTGGATGTCATAGTGGCCGTTTTCCTCAGCACCTTTGAGTAGCTTCTTGGCAAGCCAAGGCGTGATCATAAACGCGACAACGGTACTAAAGATAACGCTGATCGGAACGTTGAACGCCAGTGGCGCCATGTAAGGCCCCATCATCGCAGTGATAAAAAACATCGGCGTAAACACGATAACAATCGCGACCGTCGACATTAACAAGGCGCTACGAATTTCTGCCATGGCGAGAACAATCGCATTGGTTCGTGTTAG
>NZ_JAWOWJ010000698.1:0-639 GCF_033340495.1 Vibrio sp. 1249-1 | reverse complement strand
CCAATGATCACACCGGCAATACCGAAACCAGTCAGAATTGGCGCTAAGTTCAAGCCAATCTGCGACAGGCCAACCATAATACCAATCACCCACACCACTTTGCCGGACATGGAGATAAAGAAGTCCTGCATTAGGTGGGAAAGTTTCAAGTTCTTAGAAGACACCGCTTTGCTCACCACTTTGCGCGTGAGTTTAGCCAGTGCACGAGCAATCAATAAGATCAGCGCGAACACGAATAGCTGGAAGATATGCTGTGGTGCGTTTTCCGCAAACCAATCCACCGCGGAGTTTGACCAGTGACTGATGATGGACCACACCACTTTGGTGTCTAGCAAGTCGTGCGTGATGCTGCCTGTGATTTCAAAGATCTGACGCTTGTACTCCGACGTCTCAATACCCATTTTGTCGCCGATCGACATCAGGTTACGCAAACTTTCCGTTGCGATATTCAGTCTCTGCTTCACGATCAGTTGGCTAAGTTGCAAAGACGCTTTTTCTGATTCAGGGCTGGATGAAAGCTGCGTACCGATGATTTCTGCTTGTTGACGCAGATACGCCATCGATGCCGATAGCAAACGCATGCGCTTATCTAGCTTGTCTTGCAATTCCGCTTCTGCACGCTCATTTTGAACGCCTAAT
>NZ_JAWOWJ010000697.1:0-639 GCF_033340495.1 Vibrio sp. 1249-1 | reverse complement strand
TTTGCCGATTGAGTAATTGGTTTGAATGAAGTTTTCCATTTCCGTCATGAGCCGACGGTTTTCTAGCAAAATTTGCTCTGCTTTCTGCTGATAGCCCAGCTCCAACCAAAGCTGAGTCATGCTGTTTGCCACTTCAAGCTCCCGTGCGTGAACTTGCAACGACAAACCATCGGCTTGTTGATTGGCTTTCTTTTGTTGAAGATCGAGCGTCGAGCCACGTTCGAACTGTTGCATCAAACCGACGGAGATATTGGTCATCGGATCTTCGTCAAATTTGAAGCTATCGACAGGCAAACCACCAAAACCGACTTTCAGTTTCGGGTCCATCAAGGTTGCGCTGGCTACGCCTGTTTCACGCATCGCTTCCGATTGAGCATAGAACTGTTTACGGTTGCCATCGTTGCTCAACGCAATGCTAATGAGGTTTGCTAGCTCATTGGTTGATTGGGCTTGGATTGATTGAGCTTGCGCTTCTTGTTGTGCTTTCGTATTGGTTGGCGATTGCGCCACCACATTGAAAGCCGGTAGGGCAACCAGAGCCAGTGAGCATACTGGTGCCACTAAGCGATTTGGGTTGAATTCCATAATTTACATCCAAATTGATACCAAGCTCTTTTGCGTTTCGGGAACGATTGAACT
>NZ_JAWOWJ010000696.1:0-639 GCF_033340495.1 Vibrio sp. 1249-1 | reverse complement strand
CCACTTTGTGGTTCATGACTGGGGTGAAGTCGTAACAAGGTAGCGCTAGGGGAACCTGGCGCTGGATCACCTCCTTAAACGATGATTATTGCGATGAGTGTTCACACAGATTGATAGTTCACAAGCGCAAGCTTGTAGCTAACATAGCTCTTTAACAATTTGGAAAGCTGACAAAACAACAATTTATTGTTGTTTGTAAAGTTCTCAAAGTATTCATTTATGAATACAACTAAAAACACATTCAAGTGTTCTTGGAATTTGAGTCCGGTAAAATCGAATGTCTCTCGCTCATTCAAATAATGAGAGACAACTTTGGTGATTTGATTATCAACTCGAAACTCCTTCGGGTTGTATGGTTAAGTGACTAAGCGTACACGGTGGATGCCTTGGCAGTCAGAGGCGATGAAGGACGTATTAACTTGCGATAAGCCCAGATTAGGTAGTAAAAACCATTTGAGTCTGGGATTTCCGAATGGGGAAACCCACTTACATAAGTAAGTATCGCTGCGTGAATACATAGCGCAGCGAGGCGAACCGGGGGAACTGAAACATCTAAGTACCTCGAGGAAAAGAAATCAACCGAGATTCCGAAAGTAGCGGCGAGCGAAATTGGACTAGCCCTTAAGCTTTACACGCGTT
>NZ_JAWOWJ010000695.1:0-640 GCF_033340495.1 Vibrio sp. 1249-1 | reverse complement strand
GAGGAGCTTGAGCAACTTAAAGTTAACTTCAGTGAAATTAAACGTCTAGAAAAGAAGCTATTAGCGTTAGAGAATAAAAACTCATAACAAACTGTTCAAGAGTGATTCGCAACGCGTGGCATTTTTACCATGCGTTGCGTTTAGTGTTTAAGGTGGTATGCGGAAGCGACGGTATTGCGTTGCTCACACCTTAACAGGGCGTTATGTTCTAGGAGGAAATTCATGATTAGGGAAATCACAAAAGCCGATTTTGAGTCGTTTTGGCCAACATTTTTTGCGGTAATCCAGGCACAAGAAACTTATGCCTTTGACCCAAATATGACGCTAGAACAAGCCTTCGCTTTATGGTGTAAATCTCCCCTGAAAGCTTTTGCTTTCGTAGAAAATGACGTTGTACTGGGCTCTTACTACATCAAGCCAAATGCAATGGGGCCAAGTAGCCATATATGTAATTGTGGATACATGGTTTCTAGCGAAGCTAGAGGTAAGGGCATTGCACGTATTATGTGTGAACATTCTCAGGAAACAGCTCTAAGACTTGGCTTTGATGCGATGCAATTTAACAGCGTGGTCTCTACCAATGAAGTTGCGGTGAAGCTTTGGGAGAAGCTAGGGTTTCAAATCATAGGTACAATTCCCA
>NZ_JAWOWJ010000694.1:0-640 GCF_033340495.1 Vibrio sp. 1249-1 | reverse complement strand
CTCAATCGAGCCCGTTTTAAGCGGTTTATGATCGTCACCGTAAGTTTGTGGCCTCGCATCAATCAACTCAAAAACACGTTCACTCGATACCAACGCTTGTTGTAAAAGTGCAAGTTGTTGGGTCATTTCAATCAGAGGTTCGGTCACACGCGCCAAATAACTGATGAACGCATAAAGTACACCGACACCAATCAACTCGACACCATTAAAGCCAAAGATGGCAACTAAGCAGAGTAGGGCAAGGCCAGCCAACAGATCCATGAGAGGCCGCAGCAGATACCCGTTTAAGCGAATCACTTTTTTGGACGCGACCAAATGCTCAGCAGTGAGTTCGTTAAATTGTTTGTTAAAGCGCTCTTCTTGTTGCATCAGCTGAATCACGCTCATCCCTTGGATTGATTCGCTTAAGTTGGCGTTAATGTCCGTGAGCAAGTCACGCATTCTGCGATAACTCTCGGTACTGAGTTGTTTAAACAGATACATAAAGCCAATTACGATCGGTAACAGAACGAGAACAACCAGCGTCAACTTCCAACTCATGAAGAACATGACACCCAACATCACCACGATCATCACAACGTTCTTAACCACGGTCGCGATTAACAACTCGTAAAACTGCTGAAGTGATTCTGTATCATTC
>NZ_JAWOWJ010000693.1:0-641 GCF_033340495.1 Vibrio sp. 1249-1 | reverse complement strand
CCCTTGCTGTTCCGCGGCAAACGTCTCGGTAATTTCTAGTTCGATACATTCTGGTTTGATGCCATTTCTCGTTACGTGTTTATGAATGAATTGCGCCATTTCTAACGAGTTTAATTCGGCCGATGAAAGGTTGATGGACAGGACAATGTCTTTGCCAAAAATATTTCTTAGCTGGTGATATTCTGCAGTTGCATTGGCGAAAACCCATCGATCAATTTTATCAAATAAGCCCGCCTGTTCCGCGATTGGGATAAACTCTTTCGGAGGCACGGGACCAATGCCTTCCGCTTCCCAGCGCAATAATACCTCTAGTCCTTCAATCTCGTTGTCCCGATTATTCATATAGGGTTGAAAAACGAGATGGAACTCTTCTTCTACGTTGCTTTTTCTGAGCGCTCGCTCAAGCTGACTGCGTCTTTGAGACTCAACATTGAGAGCTGCTGAGTAATAAGCGTACTGGTTTTTCCCGGCTCGTTTGGCTTGATACATTGCCGCATCGGCACTGGAGAGTAATTTCGCGACGTCTGTACCGTCTTGAGGGTACTGAGCGATACCTACGCTTGCAGTCACGGGGAATGAATTACTCCAAGATGGACTGAGATTGCCAATCGGTTTTAGCAACTCTGAGGCCAGCAAGTCAG
>NZ_JAWOWJ010000692.1:0-641 GCF_033340495.1 Vibrio sp. 1249-1 | reverse complement strand
CAAAGGCAGCGTAGATTTCGTCGTAGAGCTCCAGATCCTGCGTCTCGTTCATTGCATACAGGATGGTCATATCGAGGCTCCAGTGCTTGAAGTGATCCCTTAAATACCGCAGATCGCCCAGTTTGTGATGGACGACATAGTTGGCAAAGGTGCGACGAAATTGGTGAGACGCAAGCTTCCAGTCCGTCCCGAGGTTCTTTGCAAACATCCTGAGTCTTTTGTTCAACGTTGGGCCGCTAAGCACAGTGATACAATTTATCTTGCCCCCACCGTTCGTTAGCCCGACGCAGCCAGAGCACTGCCGAAGTCGTGTCACCTCCTTCAAGTCTCCGGACGCTTCTGCGGCTCTCAGAGCCTGCTCAAGCTCCGTCTGCAAGGGCTCTGAAAGCCTCTCCACGACCTTTACAGCCCGAATCGCAATCTCTGGACAAAGCCATGAGGTTTCGCCCGCGTAAGTTTTGTCCGAGCGTGAGCCGAGGAAGTAGAACCGTTCGCCATCTCGAACTTCACTGTGCCACTGATCCCGCCGGATGTTGCCGAGCTCATGGGCTCGAATGCCAGTCGTCGCCAGAATGATGACAAAGCATCCATCACGCAGGTCGAGGAGTGTGCTGTTCAATGCGCCGAGCCCTGAATCCCAA
>NZ_JAWOWJ010000691.1:0-641 GCF_033340495.1 Vibrio sp. 1249-1 | reverse complement strand
GTTGAGGTTCTTGTTCCAATAGAACTTCTACCTGTTGCTTGATTGATTCCATTTTGTTTTCCATCTTTTCTTCAATTTGTCTTCATTAATTATTGGATACTTTTGGCACGCTTTCGTTCATCTCTGATGTCAGTACCTGAATACAGGCTTGCGCTAACGAAACGGCCCAAAAACTGCCCGCTAAAGTAAGCACTAAGCTTCGCTCTTGAAGCTCAACTAAGCCTTTGTCTTGCCATACTTTAAACAGCGGCATGAGAAAATCGAACGTATCGCTACCCATAAACATCGGCAGTTTACTTGCCTGAACAATGCCTCGGTCAAACCCGGATTTTAGCGCTGCAAATAATGGGTCTAATGGGCTGTGCTTCATCATCATCGCAATCGTACTTTGCCCTTCATTCACCGCTTTGATGTAGGTGTCTACAGTGCGGTGCAGCATCATACCGTAGCAGCCAATGTTGCAACCAGAACCGCACCCACCCGGCAACCCTTACGCGTACGTCTTGGCTAAGCTGTTGTATAGGCTACGCTCACGGTTATCGACGGCCCAGTGGTTCACGCTCAACTGCTTCATATGGTGCTTCGCCATAAAGTTCACACCTAGCTCATACATGCCCGCTTTCTCTGGCGTCGTCGCTGGT
>NZ_JAWOWJ010000690.1:0-641 GCF_033340495.1 Vibrio sp. 1249-1 | reverse complement strand
CAGGGCGAAATATCTCTATTTACCGCTTCTCTGCAACCTTTTATGTCTGAGTACAAGGGACAATTTTGCAGATGTTGGCCATGCTCATAATGATTCACCATGAATATGTAATCCCCCCTTTTACGTAGATACATTGTGGCTGGTGGTGATACACAGTGGCAATTGAGTACTGAATCAGAAAGACGGAGAATTTTTAATTTGGATTGGGCTTCTGGGCTTTTAATACGATTTTTAAGCAGCAAGGAAGGTTGTTCAAAAGTGTGATGTTCAGAGTCCAAATTTTTATCAGAACTAGATACAGTTATGTGCATGCGAACACCTATTAATAGAATGCAAAAATATACCACATTAGCTATGAGGCAATACCGCCTGTAAATCATTAAACGATGACAAATTAACTACAAAAGGCAAATATATAGTATGAGATATCTTCTAGTTACAGTTCATAATTATCCCAGGTTTTACAAAAGTGACGGTGAGATAGTTCACATTGATCTAAATTATGTGGATTCCAAAACTATTTCTTCATTAGATGAAAATGGAGATTTATTTCACGTTAAAGTATCTGGAAGTCCTCCGTGTGTTCGTGATATTTGGTTAATTGATTCGGTAGATGTGGCACTAGATACATTGGCTAGTTA
>NZ_JAWOWJ010000689.1:0-642 GCF_033340495.1 Vibrio sp. 1249-1 | reverse complement strand
GCCTCCTGCTCTCTCGTGTAACGTATTCTACTACAGGCTATTTCTATCGGCAGTTGAATATCGCTCAATGCATGAAACTGCGCAAACGTACCAATATGCTCAACCGTTTCGTCATTGAAATGATGATGATCCGCGAGTTGTGTGGCGATTAACTGGCTGTAATATTTCATCCGTTTAGTATGGGCATAATATTCTGGCGAATAACTCGGCATCATACCCTGCATTCGATCGGCAAGCGTTTCGATGGCATGGACGACATGATCCTCAGACTCAACAGCAAATTGAACCATCTCAAAATAAGGCTTAAGTCCATTCAATGCTTCAAGCTTAAAAGCTTGGGGCTGGACAGAATTTAAAAAGACAAACCCGGTAAAGGCTTTGTTGTCATAGCAAGGAATCGCGACTGATGACTGATAGCCTTCTTTAAGCAGGGTTTGTATGCGGGAACAATGATTGATGTCGTGAAGATCATCGACAATACGTGGTATTGCTTTTTCAGCGGAGATAGTAAGGTTGTGGAGCTTTCTAAACGGCGCCTCATGATGGGCCAAGCACCAAGTATCAAATTCACTTTCGGCGAAAGATTTGAGCATGTCTTGATGAGGGTGATATTTCGCAAACGACACCCTATCGATACACGGC
>NZ_JAWOWJ010000688.1:400-642 GCF_033340495.1 Vibrio sp. 1249-1 | reverse complement strand
GAGGCATCATGCATTCTACGCAACATTTTGGCTGCGGATAAAAGTGCAGTAACAGAAGCAATAGAACCTTGCAGTGGATAGTTGAAGGTATCTCCTTCCACAAAGCTCAACCACTCTTTACCACCCTCAATCCCAATCACTTTGGGGCATTGCGTGAATCCATTGGAATGAAGGTGATTTAACAACTGGTGGACGGTCATCGTCCAAGAGCTTGCCGGACGACTAACGCGATCACCTGTACG
>NZ_JAWOWJ010000688.1:0-390 GCF_033340495.1 Vibrio sp. 1249-1 | reverse complement strand
GCATTATCCCGACCACCTTGTAGCATTTCCATGACTTTTCCTTGTTCGATCAGATTTGGGGCGACGATTGAAACAAGCGTCATTTTATACCTTAAGTAACGAATCTTGTTTTAACTACCGACCAAAAAGCACCCAACTTTGTTAGCTCAATCGCAGGAAACCACTTTCACTTATTCGAAGATGCAGGACTTTTAAGCTTATAGACTTTGCATGACCCAATGAGTAAAAGCCTCAACTTGCGGTTTATCGCTTTCCCTTACCACTATATGATGTGCGCTGGCGCTTGGCATTGACCATCCACCAATCGAAATCAAAAGTCCTTGTTGTAGCTCATCCTCCACTAAAAAGTCCCTAACAAGCAGTATGCCTAACTGATTCACCGCCGCTTGA
>NZ_JAWOWJ010000687.1:0-643 GCF_033340495.1 Vibrio sp. 1249-1 | reverse complement strand
ACTTTCCAATTTATAACTGGCTGTTAAATAAGCGATTGAATTACGTAAACTTCCAAAGACAGAAAACAAAACCCGAACAAGGGAAAGGGTTTTAATAATCTAAACAAAAGGTTGGCGTATTTCGGAGCAGATTCTCGCAACAAGTGTTTCTTTTGCAGCAAGAATAATCTGAAGTCACGCGGATTTACGTTTACAATAGCGCGTATGAGCGAGATAAGAACACAAGTCCAGTTCGTTGATATCGACGAAGACATGGCGGGTCAACGCATTGATAACTTCTTGCGTAACCAATTAAAAGACATTCCAAAGATCATGATTTATCGAATCGTGCGTAAGGGTGAAGTGCGCGTGAACAAAAAGCGCATCAAAGCCGAATATAAACTAAAAGCTGGCGACCTAGTCCGAATTCCACCTGTAACGGTTGAGAAAAAGGAAGAGGATGTCGCACCAAGCACGAAACTTAATAAGGTTGCTGAACTAGAACATATGATCATTTATGAAGATGATCATATGCTGATTCTGAACAAACCGTCTGGTACAGCAGTGCATGGTGGTAGTGGCTTGAAGTTTGGTGCAATTGAAGCATTAAGGGCATTGCGTCCACAGGCACGCTTCCTCGAATTGGTTCACCGTATTGACAGAG
>NZ_JAWOWJ010000686.1:0-643 GCF_033340495.1 Vibrio sp. 1249-1 | reverse complement strand
GCACAATGGTTTAGGTTAGGTGGCAATGTTACTCACTACTTAACGCGGCGTTATATGCTTTAGGGATTTCTGAACAGGATGTTTTTGATACTAGCAATATTGGGTGCTATCTACCTGTTATTTAAGCTGTACCAAGAAGGCGAAGAGATAGGTTGGAATAGAATTTTAGTTACTATCTTTTTTGTCAGCTATTCAGCTCTGTATTTGTATGTTCCACCTTTCTTAGGCATGAATAACCAATATGCAGGTAAAATGTACGAATTAGTTCCAATCGGATGCTATTTCATGGCGTTACTTCCAGATATGGAAGAAGCAGAAACTGAGGCGAAAGCCTTCGTATTTTTCGCTTGGTGTGGTCTTATTCTCATAGCATCTTTCTTGGTTTACTTTAAGTTGTATGTGTGGTGATGGGTACCAGTACGCATATAACAAACTGTTCAAGAGGGATTCACAACGCGTGGCATTTTCACTATGCGTTGAATTTAGTGCTTAAGGTGGTATGCGGTGGCTCCGGTATCGCGTTGCTCACCCCTTAACAGGGCGTTATGTGTAAAGGAATCTATGACAAAATTCATCAATCTTTTCTTGTGTCTACTTTCTTTAAACTGTCTTGCTGCTGAGCCTATAAAAGAATGGAACGAAC
>NZ_JAWOWJ010000685.1:0-643 GCF_033340495.1 Vibrio sp. 1249-1 | reverse complement strand
ACACTCAGCAAAAAGCAGTTGGTTGAAACGCGCCGCAACATTGGCATGATCTTCCAGCACTTCAATCTGCTTTCGTCTCGTACTGTGTTTGATAACGTGGCTCTACCACTGGAACTGGCTGGCAAAGACAAATCGCAAATCACAACAAAAGTAACTGAGTTGCTAAAGCTCGTTGGCTTAGCGGACAAGCACGAAAGCTATCCGTCCAACCTAAGTGGCGGTCAAAAACAACGTGTGGCTATTGCTCGTGCATTGGCATCCGACCCAAGCGTACTGTTGTGTGACGAAGCCACCAGCGCACTGGATCCTGCAACAACTCAATCCATCCTTGAGCTATTAAAAGAAATCAACCGCAAACTCAACATCACGATTCTACTGATCACCCACGAAATGGAAGTGGTAAAAAGCATCTGTCACGAAGTGGCGATCATCGGTGGTGGTGAATTGGTTGAGAAAGGCACGGTTGGCGATATTTTTGCGCACCCGAAAACGGAACTGGCTCACGAGTTCATTCGTTCCACATTGGATCTTTCCATTCCAGAAGATTACCAAGCGCGTTTGCAACCAAATCGCGTTGAAGGCAGCTACCCTCTTGTCCGTATGGAATTTACTGGCGCAACCGTAGATGCACCGTTGATGTCGC
>NZ_JAWOWJ010000684.1:0-643 GCF_033340495.1 Vibrio sp. 1249-1 | reverse complement strand
ACCAGCATTGGCAGAAAACCGCTACAACGGAGAGCCCGCTGTCACCTTGGCGGTGAGTCCAGTTCAAGGCATTAACGTGGTGTCACTTGGCGATACGATTCAAGACATCATCGCTAACTACCAAGCAACGCTGCCGCTGGGTGTCGACATCTCGACCGTTGCTTATCAACCTGAAGAAGTACAAAAGTCTATCGACGACTTTGTTGGCAACCTGCTTGAAAGTGTCGCGATTGTTTTTGTGGTGTTGTTGGTTTTCATGGGCTTTAAGAGTGCAACCATCGTTGGCGCAAGCTTGCTCCTGACGATTTTGCTCACGCTTGTATACATGAACATCGCCAGCATCGATTTGCACCGTGTCTCGCTAGGTACGTTTATTCTCGCACTGGGCATGTTGGTGGATAACGCCATTGTGATCACCGATATGATGATCGCCAAGCTCAACAAAGGTATCGAGCGAACTCGCGCCGCGATTGATTCCGTCAAAGAAACCGCTGTGCCACTTTTAGGCGCAACTGTCATCGCGATTATGGGCGCAAGCCCAGTGTTGTTCTCCAAAACCGACTCCGCCGAGTTTGCGAGCTCTGTGTTCTACATTGTGGCATCGTCACTGTTGCTTTCATGGATCGTCGCGATGACGTTTACG
>NZ_JAWOWJ010000683.1:0-644 GCF_033340495.1 Vibrio sp. 1249-1 | reverse complement strand
CTGCTTGGCGTTACATAGTCAATTTGGCAAACGCTGATGGTGTTCCCGAGTTTGCTGCTAATCGCTCGGTTTTTTTGCGTCATATCGAAGATCTTGCCGCCAAATTGGTAGCCATTACAACAAAACAATACTTTGGGTGTCACTTGGCCGAATCGCTCTAACACGCTGTCGACGCCAAAATCTGGAGAGGTCGATGTCCAAATAGCACCGAGGCTGGTGGTCGCAAGCATCGCGATTACGGTCTCAGGAAGGTAGGGCAAGTAGGCCGCCACGACATCTCCTTTGCCGACACCATTTGCAATCAACCATTGTTGGACGATGGACACTTGCTCAATCAACTGTTGACCAGAGAGCTGTTTTTGCTCGCCATTTTCATTGCTGAAAACAATCAATTGTCGCTCTGGTGATTGCTCAGCGTGTACAAGTAAATTCTGAGCGTAGTTAAGGGTTGTATCGCAGAACCAAACCGTGTCTCTGTTGATATTTGGTGAGTTTGAATCGCTCCATTTTGGCTCGCCTAAACTTTTGACTTGTGAACCTAACTTGCCAACGACTTTACAAAATTGCCAAGTGTGCTGCCAAAATGCGTCATTGTGTTCAATAGACCAGCGGTGTAATGACGCATAATCGCTAATCTCATTACT
>NZ_JAWOWJ010000682.1:0-644 GCF_033340495.1 Vibrio sp. 1249-1 | reverse complement strand
AGCTCTTTCTCAATGTTATGCCTCAAACTCTACTCACGCTCACCAAAGACATGGGCTTTAAAGACAACGGATTGCTTTACAAACGTCTTGCTGATTTGGGGATGACCCCGTCTGATGTGGTGTTTGAGGTTATAGAAGAATCCTGTGGCGATACTGATTTACTGATCAAAGCCGTACAGTTAATGAGAGCGAATGGCTTTATCTTTGCCATCGATGATTTTGGCGCGCAACATTCCGACATTGCCCGCGTTCAGCAGCTTTGTCCTGACATAATTAAAATTGATCGCTCTTATCTACTCGATTATTGCGCTGGTGATACCTTTTCCATTCGAAGTGCGGTAGATCTAGCGGCAACCATGGGGGCCAAAGTGATTATCGAAGGGGTTGAAGAGAACAACCAGCTGCAAGCCATGCGTCAACTGGAACTCGATTATTATCAAGGGTTTTATCTCGGTAAACCAAGTGCAATTCATCACTGGACAGAATACGCAACCTGCCAATGCACGGTGCATTAAGCTTATCTCGTCATGCCGCATAAGCCACACAAACTATCCCAACAAAAAAGCGCCGAACACATGTCGGCGCTTTTGGTATGTATGGGTTTGAACGCTAAGATTCAATCGCTTATATGATTCTATCGCTTA
>NZ_JAWOWJ010000681.1:0-646 GCF_033340495.1 Vibrio sp. 1249-1 | reverse complement strand
TTACCGCGAGAGTCCATCATCAGACGGATTGGCGTTTTCGGTAAGAAACGAGTGATACCGCTGCGTTTTGGTGCTTGCGCATCTACCGCGTAAATCAGTTCAAGCAGAATCGTACCAACTGGCAACGCCTTGTTTTTCAACAGAGATACCGCAGAAGTACCCACACCTTCACTCATCAGAAGATCGATACCACCTTGGATCATTGGGTGTTCCCAACTGATGAAGTGCATGTCTTCACGAGAAAGCGCGGTATCGCGATCAAAAGTGATCGTCGCACCTTCGTATGGCAAACCAGGGTAGCTTGGCACCATCATGTGCTCTGATGGCGTCACCACCAGTGCATTTTCGCCTTTGTCGTCTTGGTTCAAACCAATCGTATCAAACAGAGAAAGCGCAAACGTGACTAAGTTTGTATCACCATCGGTTGATTCAATTTTCTCAACGATTTGCTGAGCTTTTTCGCCGCCATTAGAGTGCATTTCTAGCAAGCGGTCACGACCTTGCTCTAGTTGCGATTTCAATTCTTTGTTCAGCTTCGCTGATTCTTCGATGATCTCATCCAGAGTGCTGGTATCTCCTGACGCCAGAATCTCAATCAGGGCGTCTGAGTACTTGTCATAAACCGCACGACCTGTCGGGCAGGTTT
>NZ_JAWOWJ010000680.1:0-646 GCF_033340495.1 Vibrio sp. 1249-1 | reverse complement strand
ATCATTGATGGAGCGAACCATCACTCGGTCCATCTCATTCACGTCGATATCTCGCACGAAAAGGCCATCAATTTTCACGATATCTACAGGAAGTTTCTTCAAGTAACCAAAAGAAGACAAGCCCGAACCAAAATCGTCCAGCGCAATCATACAACCGAGCGATTTGGCTCTGGTGAAAAAGTCGATGGCTTGATCTAAATTGCCCATGGCCGCCGTCTCTGTGATTTCTAAACAGATTTTTTCGCACGGCATGGTCGAGTTTTTCAATCGTTCGAAAAGAAAATCGATAAATTCCTGATTCCCCATGGATTGACCAGAAAGGTTAATCGAGCAACGCCCCAACTTTTCCACTACGTCTGGTCGCTGTTCAAACCATTCAAGCGCTTGGTTGATCACCTGCTTATCAATCCAATGCGCAATGTTATAACGCTCGGAAGCGGGAATGAAAATCGCCGGAGAGACGTAGTTACCCTGCGCGTCACGAATACGCACCAAAATCTCAAAATACATCAGCGACTCTGGCGACTGCAAATTCATCACTCGCTGAGCAAACAGCTCCAAGCGCTGATTGGATAACGCCTCGTGCACCAAATTGACGCTCTGCATTTCCATCTGACGACGCTGCAGCTCTTCATTGTCTAAGCTG
>NZ_JAWOWJ010000679.1:0-646 GCF_033340495.1 Vibrio sp. 1249-1 | reverse complement strand
ATCTTCTCGTCCGTAATCAGACGGATACGCTGCTTGGTGGCTTTGACAAAGTGAACCAAGAGGCGGAACGATTTGGTACGTCAGGCCGAGTTTATCGACGTGCGGTCAAAGATCTTATCGATAAAGGACTCATTGCAAAAACCGACAATGGCTTAGCGATTCTTGATGAAATGGCGTTAAAAGCGTTCATCGATTCGCACGAATAATTCAATTCGGGATTGCAATGATTGCCATTCATAAGTACTTGAAATGGTTTAATCTAAAATCACTGTAATGAATGTAAAGTCGTATAAATCTTGTTGAATGCTTTTGAGAGTAACGCTATATTGCGAACGCGCATGATAATAGATCTCATTAAGGCTCAACAAAATGAAAAAACTCGTCAGTGCGGCTGTTTTCTCGCTGCTAACCATTTCTCCATCTTTTGCTGCTAACGTTGTTATTGACCATTACATGGGAAAAACCGAGCTAGAACAATCGCCTAAGCGGGTGGTTGTGATTGGTTTTGGTCCTTTAGATGCTTTGGATAACTTCGGGATTGAGCCTGTAGCTGTGTCAAACGCATCTCATCTTCCGAGCTACCTTTCTAAGTACAGCAAAGAGAACTACACATCTGCAGGCAGTTTGTTTGAGCCTGACTTTGAAG
>NZ_JAWOWJ010000678.1:0-647 GCF_033340495.1 Vibrio sp. 1249-1 | reverse complement strand
AGATCAGCTGCCACGGAATTGGCTTATCGTTAGGCTCTATTGAACGCGTTAGCCAAGTACACCTCGCTCAACTGAAAGCGTTGATAGATGCCATTGACCCAATGTTTGTCTCTGACCATTTGAGCTGGAGTGAAAATGGTGGGCATTATTTTAACGACTTGCTTCCCCTACCATACACCGAAGAAGCACTGAACGTTTTTACTCGCAATGTGCTTGAAGTTCAGGATTATCTGCAACGCGAAATCTTAATCGAGAACCCTTCGAGCTATGTGAAGTTTCAACACTCGACGATCAGCGAGTGGGAGTTTCTCGCTGAAGTTCAGCAGCGCACAAGTTGCCGGTTACTGCTCGATCTGAATAACGTACACGTATCAGCCTTCAATCACGGCTTTGATTGCAATACCTATCTGTCCGCCATTCCGGCAGACAAAGTGGATGAAATTCATTTGGCGGGTTTCACCATCAAGCAACTCGATAAAGGCGAAATTTGGATTGATACTCACAGCCGTCCAGTTAGCACGGAAGTCTGGAAGTTATATCAACACTGGGTTGAACAGTATGGTCCGCGCCATACCTTAATTGAATGGGACTTAGATATCCCAGCACCAGAAGTGTTATTGGCAGAAGCGGAAAAGGCCTCGCTCCTT
>NZ_JAWOWJ010000677.1:0-647 GCF_033340495.1 Vibrio sp. 1249-1 | reverse complement strand
TGCCATTCATGCGATGAACGGCAAAGGAAAACTGATCGTAATGAGTGAAGATTGGATTGAAGAAGGTGAAATAAAGGGCGCAGCGATTCATGTTATCGACGATGGTTGTGGTATCAAACCAGAAAACTTAAATCGAATTTTCTCACCGTTTTACACGACGAAACGCGATGGTACCGGATTAGGCTTGTCGGTTTCGCAAAGTATTCTCAGTCAAACCGGTGGCGAGCTGAAAGCCGAATCGGAGTGGGGTAAAGGAAGTACATTCAGCATCTATTTACCAAAGAAAGCCGAGCTACTGCTGGAAGTGACAAACATCGTGTAATGTAAACCAACGCGAGTT
The DNA here is from genome assembly GCF_033340495.1 of Vibrio sp. 1249-1. Taxonomy (NCBI): domain Bacteria; kingdom Pseudomonadati; phylum Pseudomonadota; class Gammaproteobacteria; order Vibrionales; family Vibrionaceae; genus Vibrio; species Vibrio sp. 1249-1. The sequence goes on along the minus strand of NZ_JAWOWJ010000677.1, from coordinate 307 downwards.
CCATCAAAAAAGGTCAGTGTAAACTGGCCTTTTTCTTATCTACTTATCTTATCCTTCGTTGCCACTTTAAGTACGACAAATGACATGGATTTTTCGCCTTTTCGTACAGAAAAACACAGGTAACGAAACATATTTCCCATTAATTAATAAAAACAAAACTTGAAGTATGTAGCTTGAAGCAGTACCGTTGCCCGGTTTTTTCTCAATACACTTAAATTGCTAAGGTAAAGGTTTTGATCTCCACAGCGAATATCACTCAACAATTTGGCGCTAAGCCGTTATTTGAAAACATCTCAGTTAAGTTTGG
>NZ_JAWOWJ010000676.1:0-647 GCF_033340495.1 Vibrio sp. 1249-1 | reverse complement strand
GAAACCGAGAGAGTTCCGCACTTTCTCAATCAGTTCAGCTTGGGTTGCCAGTATCTTGTCTAGTGGGGCCACTGGCAGGCCCTTGGCAAAAGGTGGGTATCGAGGGATTTCTTCATCTTCCACGTCTTTAAGCGGCAACACTCTGACGCTCGGCGCGGTCTCGATCACTCCACTTCGCCCACCAAATAACTTGTTAAGGGCTTTCAGCATGTAGGTTGACCATATTCCTATCGTATTTCTCGTCGCTACATGCTCTCAAAACACCTTTAGATCGCACACACGCCTATCTGTCCAATTTGGGCAGTTTGAGAAACCAGCTTTCCATCCCCCCCCTTTTAGAATGGGCTCATCGACAATTTTTTATGAGGAACGACACGATGAGACAACTGATAGCAATTCTGGGAGTGGCAATTCTGGCCGGGTGTGCCTCTAACGCCCCCGAGCAAAAGCCTCAGCCCCAGACTGCCCCTGCCGAAAATGACAAACCTGCCCGAGTTAGCCGGGAACTGTCGATGGCATGGGACAACATGGGGCGCGGTGGTGCTGCATTACGTCAACCTGGTTATATCCATGTGCTGGGCGACGGTAATGTCAGCGCAACGATGAACAAGGTCAAAGATGACTCCGCTGGTTCAGATAAAACTCCA
>NZ_JAWOWJ010000675.1:326-647 GCF_033340495.1 Vibrio sp. 1249-1 | reverse complement strand
GCACGAGCATCATGCTTATCGCATTCGTACTATTGTTTGTTTTCTCGTGCGTATTAGCACTTTCGCCAGAGCAACTTGCACAGGCAAAAGCGCAAAACGTATCCGTACTCTCTTACCTTGCAAACGCAACGGATAACCCATTCATCGCAACACTTGGTCCTTTGGTGGCGTTTGTCGCGATCACTTCTTCTTTCCTTGGTCATTTCTTAGGCGCACGTGAAAGCTTGAACGGCTTAATCACAAAGCACTCAAATTTGTCTGAAACACGTATTGATCGTATTAGCGTAGTGGTTCTTTTCTTGTCAATTTGGGCTGCAGCAA
>NZ_JAWOWJ010000675.1:0-316 GCF_033340495.1 Vibrio sp. 1249-1 | reverse complement strand
CATGAACCCAAGTATTTTAGGCATGATGGAAGCGTTATCTGGGCCAGTTATCGCAATGATCTTGTTCATTATGCCGATGTTGGCGGTACATAAGATTGAGTCGATGAAGCAGTATCGTGGAAAGCTCTCTACCTATTTTGTTCTGATCACAGGTATTGTTGCGGTAAGTGCTTTGGTTTTTAGCTTACTCAGCTAAGAAGGGGTTACTTTGAGTGATTTTCAGGGGAATACCGTTTACAACTGAAGGTAATTCCCTGAATTTTGCTTTTGTTTTCTAAAACGTAATCTAGCTTACGTCACTCCACTAAATAAGAGC
>NZ_JAWOWJ010000674.1:0-647 GCF_033340495.1 Vibrio sp. 1249-1 | reverse complement strand
ATTTAACGAAATAGTCAAAAGTGTTTAACGTCATGGATTCGACCTACACCATCATCATCGCCGATGATCACCCTCTCTTCCGTAATGCATTGTTCCAATCGGTACACATGGCTGTCAGTGGTGCCAATCTGCTTGAAGCAGACTCTCTTGATGCCCTGCTTGCATTACTCGCCAAAGAGGAAGAGCCGGATTTGGTGCTGTTGGATCTCAAAATGCCTGGGGCTAATGGAATGTCGGGGCTTATCCACTTAAGAGCGGAATACCCAGATTTGCCTATCGTCGTGGTATCCGCCAGCGAAGAGCCAACGGTGGTGAGTCAAGTGAAGAGCCATGGTGCGTTTGGCTTTATTCCGAAATCGAGTGATATGCGTGAACTGGTCAATGCACTCAACCAAGTGCTCAATGGCGACCCATACTTCCCTGAAGGGCTGATCACCAATAACGCAGCGTGTAATGATTTAGCAGAGAAGATTGCCGCGCTAACGCCACAGCAATACAAAGTGTTGGGGATGTTGTCTGATGGCTTGCTGAACAAACAAATCGCTTACGAGTTGAATGTATCAGAAGCCACCATCAAAGCACACATGACGGCGATTTTCCGCAAGCTCGGCGTGAAGAACCGCACGCAAGCCGTCATCATGTTAACG
>NZ_JAWOWJ010000673.1:0-648 GCF_033340495.1 Vibrio sp. 1249-1 | reverse complement strand
ATGATGTCATCACGACCATTAATGCGATTTCTGAGCAGACCACCCTGTTAGCTCTCAATGCCGCTATCGAAGCGGCTCGCGCAGGCGAACAAGGCCGCGGTTTTGCCGTTGTAGCCGATGAAGTCCGAACGCTGGCAAGTCGTACACAACAAGCCACGGTAGAAATCCAAGCCATGATTGAGAAACTGCAATCGGAAAGCCAAAACATCGCTTCGATTACTGGTAGAACGGTCAAACAAGCTCAAACAAGCAGCCAGTTGATCGATGAAATTGGTCAAGATGTCACAGCGATTGCGGACTCGGCTCGTTCATTGATGGACATGAGCATTCAAATCTCCACTTCCGCGGAGGAACAAAGTGCGGTTGCGAATGATATAGCTTCTGAGCTTGCTGATATCCGTACTCAGTCCAGCACAATTCGAGAGGTGGCGGAGCAGTCTACTGTTGGTGTCGCGAACTTAACCAAAGCGTCGGTTTCACTCGGTGAAGTATTAGAGCGTTACCGCACTGCTTGATAACAAGGTAATAACAAATAAAGGCTCCTAATTGGGAGCCTTTATTTTCTACATTTGTATTCACTTATTTGTTTCGAGAATATGACTCGCCTTCACTTTCTCTACGTCCTTGTCTCGTACTGATTCTGTGGTG
>NZ_JAWOWJ010000672.1:0-648 GCF_033340495.1 Vibrio sp. 1249-1 | reverse complement strand
TCTAGCGAAAGAGATGGTTGAGCGCCAAACTGAGCACCGCGTGAAAATGCTGGAGAGAAAACACCAAATGTTGAGCGTGCTGACTCCAGAGCAAAAAGCTGAATTTGTAAAACTGCAAAACGAGCGCATGCAAGAATGTGGTGACCAAATGCAACAACGCATGGGAAAACACCGCAATAATTAAGTCATGATCCGATGATATATATGAAGAGGCAGCCACAGGTTGCCTCTTTTTGATCTGGCGATTTCACGCGCATTCAACGTATACTCAAAATACGGTTTGAGTTAACTCTTTGATTATGAAACAGCAATATGCACGCTTAGTCACGACGGCAGCTTGGACAGCAACCATAGTGGCGACGCTTCTTCTCATTGTAAAAGTCATCCCATGGTGGGTGACGGGATCGGTCAGCCTATTGGCATCGCTTATTGATTCGATGCTGGACATCGCCGCTTCAGTGGTGAATTTGGTGGTGGTTCGCTATTCGCTGCAACCAGCCGACAGAGAACACACTTTTGGGCATGGTAAGGCCGAGTCTCTCGCTGCGTTGGCACAGGCGATGTTTATCTCCGGCTCTGCGGTATTTTTGATCCTAAACGGTATCGATCGTTTCTTCAGGCCACACGAGCTGAACGCGCCGGAGCTGG
>NZ_JAWOWJ010000671.1:0-649 GCF_033340495.1 Vibrio sp. 1249-1 | reverse complement strand
AATCACACCGCTGGTTGACCGTATCGGTCAATTACGTGATGAACTGGATATCTCTACTATCATCGTTATGGGTGGCTCTGGTGATTACCTAGATGTGGCGAATACCGTTATTCAAATGCATGACTACCAAGCGGTCGACGTGACTGAAAAAGCAAAACAAGTGATTGCTCAGCACCCTACTCAGCGCCATAACGAATCAGAAGAGAGCTTACAAACTTTCCGACCACGCGCACTAAACCGCGTGGCTCTTATGAATATATTGACTGACGGTAAATTCCGCGTAAGTGCAAAAGGCAAAGACTCACTGCGTTTTGGTAAAGAATTTACTAACCTTAGTGCGCTAGAGCAGATTGAGTCTGCTGACGAAGTGAACGCCATTGGTTGGTTGTGGTTCCAACTTGCACAACTGCCTGGTTGGTGTAACAACCCAGCAAAAGAAATTGAAGAGATGTTATCGGGCGAATGGCACGCATCACTGCCTAAACAAGGTGACCTTGCTAAACCACGTACTTTGGATGTGATGGCAGCACTTAACCGTATGCGTAAGTCACAGTTCAAACCTTCACACTAAGTATTTTGTATTTGACGTATCACGACTTATCCAAGTCTGGCTCGTCTAAAACAAAAAGGCAGCAATTATCGCTGCCTT
>NZ_JAWOWJ010000670.1:0-650 GCF_033340495.1 Vibrio sp. 1249-1 | reverse complement strand
TCGAGGTTGGAGAACCACAATTTGTTCTCAACGATAAAGCGGTCATAGCAACCTTCAACGGCGCGGATTTTCACCGGTGCAATGACTTGTTTGTATTCTTTCAGGCCAGGGCCCGGGGTTTGATCTGGGTAAATCAGACCATCCATGCAGAAGTTGTAGTTGTTTGGGTAGTCGCCATAATCGCCGCCGTATTTGTAGAACTCTTGACCGTGTTCATCACGCGCTAGAATGCCGTGATCACACCATTCCCAAACGTAGTGACCTTGAATGTGGTCGTGCGCATAGAACACGTTTTGGTATTCCGTCAGACCACCCGGCCCGTTACCCATCGCGTGGGCGTATTCGCAGATGATGCGCGGCTTCTCGTGTGGATGTTCGCCAAAGTAATTCATCAGTTGAGCGCGTGAGTACATCGTCGAAATCACATCGACGACTTCAGCATCGCGGTCTTCTTCGTAGTGCACCAAACGGGTGTCATCAATGGCTTTGGTCGCGGTATACATCGCACGGATGTTGCAGCCATAACCCGATTCGTTACCGAGTGACCACATGATGATAGAAGGGTGGTTCTTTTGCGCATGAACATGACGCACTGCGCGATCGACAAACACCGCTTCCCAAGCAGGATCATTGGTGATTCGGCTAAGGTC
>NZ_JAWOWJ010000669.1:0-650 GCF_033340495.1 Vibrio sp. 1249-1 | reverse complement strand
ACGATTGCAGAGATAACCGATGGCTTTTCACCTAGGTCGATACCTGCAACAGTTAGGTTGCTGGCCGCATCCATGACATATGCATTACCGCCAAGACGCGCCAATGGCTCTTCAACGCCTTCCATGTGACCGATTGGTTGTTTGAACTGACGACGAATGCGAGAGTATGCACCCGTTGCCATCGCAGCCGATTTGATACCACCCGTCGAGTTAGAAGGTAGCGTGATGCCACGGCCGACCGACAGACATTCCACCAGCATGCGCCAGCCTTGCCCTGCCATTTTCTCACCACCGATGATGAAATCGATAGGAACGAAAATGTCTTTACCACGGGTTGGACCGTTCTGGAATGGTACGTTCAGTGGGAAATGACGGTTGCCGATTTCTACACCTTTCACATCCGTTGGGATCAGCGCACATGTGATACCAAGATCTTCTTTCTCACCAAGCAGGCCTTCTGGGTCACGCAGTTTGAATGCAAGGCCAAGTACCGTCGCAACAGGCGCAAGCGTGATGTAGCGTTTGTTCCACGTTAGACGCATCCCCAACACTTCTTTGCCTTCCCATTCTCCTTTACAAACGACGCCGTAATCTGGGATTGAGCCTGCGTCTGAGCCAGCCTCTGGGCTAGTTAACGCGAAACATGGGAT
>NZ_JAWOWJ010000668.1:0-650 GCF_033340495.1 Vibrio sp. 1249-1 | reverse complement strand
CGTCTAGCTTCGGCTTTAATGTAAATGCGCCATCGATAGCCGGATCGGAGCCCGGCTTGTACGCCCCAATCGAGACCAAATCTTGATTCTTGCGACAAATAGACAAGACCTGACGTACCGCTTTCGACATCAACACATGTTCTTCTGTGGTGATCTGAGGCATCACACGGCTGACCGATTTCTCGACATCAATCGCAGGGTAATGACCCGCGTCTGCCATTTCACGCGACAAAACAATGTGACCATCGAGAATGGCACGAGACGCATCGGCGATCGGGTCTTGCAGATCATCACCTTCGGTTAAAACGGTAAAGAAAGCGGTGATCGAGCCTTGCTCTGGGCTGCCATTACCCGCACGTTCCACCAGCGCAGGCAACTTGGCAAATACCGAAGGCGGATAACCTTTGGTGGCTGGCGGTTCACCAACCGACAAGGCAATCTCACGCTGCGCTTGAGCAAAACGGGTCAGTGAATCCATCAGCAACAGCACATCCAAACCTTGGTCGCGGAAGTACTCGGCAATCGTAAGTGCCGTTTGACACCCCTTCAAACGCATCAACGGAGATGCATCAGCTGGTGCAGCCACCACAACTGAGCGACGACGTCCGTCTTCGCCTAAAATCTCTTCAATAAATTCTTTAACTTCGCGT
>NZ_JAWOWJ010000667.1:0-650 GCF_033340495.1 Vibrio sp. 1249-1 | reverse complement strand
AACAACACCTGTACCGCTACAGCGAGGACAAATGTGGTGGCTTGCTTCTGCAAGAGAAGGGCTCAATCGTTGACGAGACATCTCTAGAAGACCAAAGCGTGAGATACGACCGATTTGTACGCGAGCACGGTCTAATCGAACTGCTTCACGTAGGCGGTTTTCTACTTCACGTTGGTGGCGTACTGGTGTCATATCGATAAAGTCGATAACCACTAGACCACCTAGGTCGCGTAGACGCAATTGACGAGCGATCTCGTCTGCTGCTTCTAGGTTGGTATTAAGTGCTGTTTCCTCGATATCACCACCCTTAGTTGCACGAGCAGAGTTGATATCGATAGAAGTCAGAGCTTCCGTTGGGTCGATTACGATAGAACCACCAGATGGTAGGCGCACTTCACGTTGGAAAGCCGATTCAATTTGGCTCTCGATTTGGTAGTGGCTAAACAGCGGCACTTCGCCTTCGTACTTCTTAACGCGGTTGATGAAATCTGGGCGAACCAATTGAATGTGCTCTTTCGCACGTTCATAAATGGTGTTGCTGTCGATAAGAATTTCACCAATATCACGACGCAAATAGTCACGGATTGCACGAACGATAACGTTACTTTCTTGGTGGATTAAGAATGGGGCAGGGTTAGAGTCTGCCGCGC
>NZ_JAWOWJ010000666.1:0-651 GCF_033340495.1 Vibrio sp. 1249-1 | reverse complement strand
AATCAATACATTTATTGTGGTGGCCGAGTGCTTTTCTTATACGAAAGCGGCGGATAAATTAGGTGTAACTCAGCCAGCGATAAGTGCTTCCATTAAACGACTAGAGCGCACAACAAACACAAAGTTATTTACGAAACGAGGACGAAATATTGAGCTAACCAGCACGGCCCAGAAATGGCTGCCTCAACTACAACAAGCGCTAAGTGTAATCGATAGCGTGATCACCCAACCTGCTCCCTACAATGTTTACTGTTCAAATATCTATCCGGCTCAGCTATCCAAGCTTGAAAATGTCTTTTTTCATGAGTCAACATTAAGCGAAAACCATTTATTCTCTCTGCTTTACAGCAATGAAGCGGATTTACTACTGGGGGATATTGAAAGCAGAGAAGCGTCAATTATAGTGGAAGATGTTTGTCGAGAGCCTTGTGTTGTTATATGTCGAAACGGTCACCCAAGGATTGACGAGCACATCTCCACCGAGATGTTAAGCGACGAAAAACATTGCGTACTTACCAGTAAATGGAGTTTTGATACTGAGTTTGAAAAACATTTGGGCTTAATCGTCAAATCAAACAATATCGATTCTATCGCATCTAACTATTTGGGTATTCTCACCCACGTAGCTCAAAACGACTGCATCGGAGTCAT
>NZ_JAWOWJ010000665.1:0-651 GCF_033340495.1 Vibrio sp. 1249-1 | reverse complement strand
ATATGGATTTAGAGACGTTGACCCCGAGGAGATCAGTAAATTTGTAGGAAACAACGATTTCGTTTCACTTGAGCTAACTAGCAATTTCCGAAGTTGTCAAAATATCATCAACCTATGTGAAAAACTAACAGGTCGTAGAGATATTATTGGGCAAGTTACGTGGTTGGAACCAAAGTGTTTCATTGCCCAGTATGATAGCTGCCCAACGGAACTGATTAGTACATTTGAAAAACTATGTAACGGTTATAAAAACAACACTATTATCTCTAGAGGGCACTCAATCCTACAAAAATTTCAAACTTCTGCTTCGAAGCTAAACAACGTCCAAAAGCTAGCATTAGCAATAAAGCTATTTGACCCCGATGACATGGATGCATTAGAAAAATCCATGACACTATTATCGGAGTTTATTCGCCACCATCTACAAGAGTGCATTAAACCAAACAGTTTCAATTGTCCACAAAGCATAGACTCAAACCTAGCATGGAGAAGGTTTTTATGTTCATCACTTAAGTATTTCACCAATAATAACCTAAAACAAATGACCGGTTCTTGGTCAAATTGGGTACGTAGTGCTAAGACATTAGTTCGAAACCTATCAAGTCAAAAGTTCATCATACAAGAGATTGCCCAAGTCATATCCCCACTAAA
>NZ_JAWOWJ010000664.1:0-652 GCF_033340495.1 Vibrio sp. 1249-1 | reverse complement strand
CATGTACCACGTCATCCCCATCCACCCAAAGAGTACGTTAATACCGACGAACAGAGTAAAGGTTGGTTGCACTATCGAGACGAGGATCATGATGACGTATAAGAAAGGCACCATTGACCAGACCTCGATCAAACGCTGAACAAATAAGTCGAACTTGCCACCCCAGAAGCCCATCGCACAGCCAACAGCCGTACCAATCGCGTACGAGATCGCCATGGTAAGTAGCGCAAACCCCATCGCAGTACGGAAGCCATACACCAAGCGCGCTAAAATATCGCGACCAATAACGTCAGTACCTAGATAGTGTTTGTTCTCAGCGCTTGGCGCGGTCGGAGGGAAATCGCCACTGAAGTCTTGTTCGTATGGGTTCCAAGGAACGATAGGTAGAATCACAAAGTTGTCCCCCCCCTCTTCCTCAAAGACTTGTTGGAGAACTCGGTAATCAGCTTCACTTGAAGAATCTTGACCAAACTCGCTACCTAAACGAACGTCACTGACAACCGGAAAGTAGTAACTACCATCGTACTTCACGATCAACGCTTTACTGTTGATTAACAGCTCAGCAAATAGTGAAAGAATCAACATGATAGATAAGATCACAAACGACCAATAACCACGTTTAATTTCTTTAAAGTGACGGATTTTCTTTTGA
>NZ_JAWOWJ010000663.1:0-652 GCF_033340495.1 Vibrio sp. 1249-1 | reverse complement strand
TTGCTGTATTGTAGAGGGTCTAGTTTTGCCAAACGCTGGATGTATTGTTTCAGCTTAGTTTTATCGACAGAGGTCACTTGGCTATAACGAAACAAAGTATTCTCACCTTGTTCAACCAAGTAATTGTCTAACAGTTGTTGCCATTCCTGATGAGAAATTTGGGTTTGGTTGGCCTGATTCAATTGTTGCCAATACGGCCATAAATCAGATTTAGGTGCAGCGAACGCCGAGAAAGAAACTAGAGAACACAATAGCAATAACAGACGCTTCATAGAGATACCTTTGAATGAGATATTGTTGATAGTGTAGACCAGTTTAGTGCTTGTTTTCTTTCAGTAATCAGTGGCGTTTATTCGCTGTCATTCCGAGGAGCATAAGCGATATCAGGAATCTAATACCCACAAACTCTTGAGTAAAGACAGTATGAATCTGTACAGTGCGCTCTGGTAGTCGATCCTGAATCACGTTCCTTCGTCGCTGTTCAGGATGACGAATTTCAACAGAGGCGTTCGGTATTCTGTAAGCAAAGCGATATGAGATCAGTCACCCAAAACAAATCAAGGGCCGACAATTGCCAGCCCTTGATTTGTGTATTTACTAACGCGTCTTAACGCAAGAAGCTTGGAATATTCGCTTCGTACTCAGCAATCTT
>NZ_JAWOWJ010000662.1:0-652 GCF_033340495.1 Vibrio sp. 1249-1 | reverse complement strand
ATGCGAGACATTTGGTAGAAAATGACAGTGAAGAGAACCGAGCAATGAATCGTCGAATTGAAATCGATCTTATTGTGGGCAACTAACGGTTGGGCAAGGAAATGAGTATTAAAGAAATAGGCAGAGTATTTACCCAAAGATGGTTTCTTGGTTTAGTCGGTGTAGCCGCGTGCTCCATTTTTATTTGGGTTGTAGGTCCTCTGATCACGGTTGCAGGTTACGAGCCGCTTAAAAGTGATTTTCAACGTTTAGTTACGATCCTAGTGATTGTTTTTGCTTGGGCGCTTATCAACTTAACAAAGCAGCACAAACAGAAAGTTAGAGAAGACGAAAGTATTCAGACGTTGCTTGAAGTAGACAGCCAATCAGACAAAGAAGCCGCCAGTGAAATTGACGTAATGCGCGATCGTATAGAGCAAGCGATCAAAGTTGTGACAAAAACGCATAAAAGAAAGCGTAGTTTGTACGATTTACCTTGGTACGTTCTAATTGGTCCTCCTGGAACAGGTAAAACCACGGTTTTAAAGCAATCTGGCTTGGAATTTCCGTTAGCTGAAAGCTTAGGAGCTGACTCTATAGCTGGTGTAGGTGGAACACGTCACTGTGATTGGTGGTTTGCTAATAAAGCAGTACTTATTGATACAGCAGGACG
>NZ_JAWOWJ010000661.1:0-652 GCF_033340495.1 Vibrio sp. 1249-1 | reverse complement strand
CAATTTCAGAACGACTATCTTTGGTATGCAGGTCTCTTTGCCTTCTCTGGCGCCATCACTAACTGGCTTGCCATCCACATGCTGTTTGAAAAAGTGCCGGGTTTATACGGTTCTGGTGTGATTCCCGCACGGTTTGAAGAATTCAAACTGGCGATCAAAAATTTGATGATGGAACAGTTCTTTACCGAAGCGAACATCGACCGATTCTTGAATAAAGAAATGGCGGGCGGTGTGAACATCGATCTTCAACCTGTGATTGAGAAAGTGGATCTAAACCCGGCCTTTGACTCACTGGTAGAAGTCATTGAAGGCTCCCAGTTTGGCGGCATGCTAGCGATGTTTGGTGGTGCGGAAGCTCTACAGCCGATGCGACAACCTTTCGTCGAAAAGATGCAAGTGTCCATCATCGAACTGAGCAAGAGCGACAGCATTAAAGAAGCTTTGAAAGAGCAGTTTGAATCACCAGCCATGATGGATGAGATTAAGCAGAACATCGAAGGCATCATCGATCAACGCCTTAGCGAGTTAACGCCGGCATTGGTTAAAGAAATGGTGCAAAGAATGATTAAAGAACACCTAGGCTGGCTAGTAGTTTGGGGTGGCGTATTCGGTGGTTTGATTGGTGTTATTAGCACCTTTATCGGCGCATAAT
>NZ_JAWOWJ010000660.1:0-652 GCF_033340495.1 Vibrio sp. 1249-1 | reverse complement strand
TGGCAGAGTTCAATTGCAAGTCACCAGCGTAGAAGGAAATAAAGTCCATACCCGTGTGACCGTTGGTGGCCCATTATCCAATAACAAGGGCATCAACAAAAAAGGCGGTGGCTTATCAGCCGATGCGCTCACGGAGAAAGACAAATCTGACATCATCACAGCCGCAGAAATTAAGGTCGACTATTTGGCCATTTCTTTCCCACGCAATGGCGAGGACATGCACTATGCCAGACGCTTGGCCCGGGATGCCGGCTTAGAAGCAAAACTCGTCGCAAAAGTAGAACGTGCAGAAACCGTCGCCACGAGCGAGTCGATTGACGATATCATCCTAGCTTCTGACGTCGTGATGGTCGCTCGCGGCGATTTAGGTGTTGAGATTGGCGATCCTGAGCTGATCGGTGTTCAGAAAAAACTCATTCGTCGAGCTCGAAGTTTGAACCGCGTTGTCATTACTGCAACTCAAATGATGGAATCGATGATCAATAGCCCAATGCCAACGCGTGCAGAAGTCATGGACGTAGCAAACGCCGTTTTGGATGGCACCGATGCCGTGATGCTGTCTGGAGAGACCGCTGCCGGTCAATATCCGGTAGAGACCGTGAAAGCAGTGGCGGATGTCTGTATTGGCGCAGAAAAGATGTCTCAAGCAAGT
>NZ_JAWOWJ010000659.1:0-652 GCF_033340495.1 Vibrio sp. 1249-1 | reverse complement strand
GATGACTTCGCACATGATGCAATCATTCCAAACTTCTACCTATCACACCAATACAACGAACAATTCGCAATCGGCCTAGCGTTCGGTACGAACTACGGTATGGAAACGGATCTAGGCAAAGGCTTTGCCGCCTCTCATTTTGGTAACGAAGCAAGCGTAGCCACAATGGAAGCAAACCTAAACGCAGCATACAAAATTAATGATGCGGTAAGTATTGGTGGTGGTATTCGTTACATCATCGGTGAAGGAAGTTTTGGCGCTACGACTCCTAAAGTAAACGTATTACAAAAACCTCAAGGTACGACTCTTAAGTACATGGAAGGTGACGATACGGCTTGGGGTTGGCAATTGGGTACAGCGTGGCAGATCAATGAAAACAACCGCATCGGTTTCACGTACAAATCTGAGGTTGAGCTGAAGCTTGAAGGTCATGCTGAGGGCCTTGGTTTTGGCTTCGGTACTCCTAAGCTTCCACAGCTACGTGACAATGGCTACATGTACCTAAACCTACCAGCAACGGCTGAACTAGCGAGCTTCCACCAAGTAACTGACCAACTTGCGCTACACGCAAGTTTCAACTGGACTGACTGGAGTTCTTTCGAGAAGCTAGAAGCTCACCTAGAAACCGCTGGTACACACATGGTGAAAGTGG
>NZ_JAWOWJ010000658.1:0-652 GCF_033340495.1 Vibrio sp. 1249-1 | reverse complement strand
AACAGATCAACGAAACCGCCTATAAGCCGCTGCATTTTGCTCGCAATTGAAGAGTACATATAACCACCTACAACAACAGTGAACGCAGTCTAGGCATTGTTGTATATGTGCTCAATTGATAAGTCTATAAATTCGTATCATGTCTCAAAAGTGATTTTTAATTTACACCGATATAACTTAGTGATCTCGGTTTCAGCGATGGGTGGATACTTACCAATAACGCTCATAGATAACGTGACCGCCTGTTCGAGTTCGATACTTTTCTAACCCTAACCCTTGCAGTACCGGCAAGGTATCTTTAATCATCTCTGGGTTACCACACAACATCACAAAGCTGCTTTGCGGAGAGAAAGGCACATCCACTTTATTGGCAAGCTCACCAGAAGCAATCAATTCTGGGATTCGACCTTGCAGTTTTCCGAGTGACGATTCACGACTCACGATTGGCACGTACTTTAAGCGTCCTTCATATCGGAATTGAAGATGCTCAATCAGGTATTTGTAGACCAAATCTTTTTCATAGCGAACACCATGCACCAGCACGATACGATCATTGTGAGGAAGCAGGTTAATGTCATCCAGCAAAGATAGAAACGGGCCAATGCCAGTCCCCGTCGAAAGCAACCATAGATCACTCGCTTGCTTAGGAATG
>NZ_JAWOWJ010000657.1:0-653 GCF_033340495.1 Vibrio sp. 1249-1 | reverse complement strand
ACAACGACGGTGTACGTGCCATTTGCCTCACCACTGATGTCCATCGCGTTGCTCGTCCAAGCGCCACCACTTTGTACCGTGGCACTGCCGCTAGCTATAACCGTGTCACTGCCTTGCGCTTTGATTTCTACGCTCACGGTTTGGCCATCAAAGCGGCTTGAAGTACCGGTGATCTGCAATGCGGCAGCATTGCTGCTATCCACATTGCCTACTGGCGTGATCGCCAAGGTTGGTGTGATTGGCATAGAGTGGCTGCGGTCTTCTGCGCCCGTATTCCCCGAAAGGTCTTGGTAATCTTTCACCACCAATCCAACAGTCAGCTCTGACGACACTGGCACCACAACATCACCGGTCCAGACTTTCGCATCCACTGTCTTAGTCAGTGTGACGGCGGAACCACCCAGCTCTGCGCTTGCTGCTTGCAGCGCTTTATCGAACTCCAGTCTGACCGTCACATTTTGTCCTTCCGCTTGGTGCGTTGGGTTAAAGGTCGCGTTAGTCAGTGTTGGCAACGCCTGTGCCAACGTGAAGTTTGTGCTTTCTGTTGCTTCCACATTTGAGGCATTGGTGCCCGTGACAACGACGGTGTACGTGCCATTTGCCTCACCACTGATGTCCATCGCGTTGCTCGTCCAAGCGCCACCACTTTGTAC
>NZ_JAWOWJ010000656.1:0-653 GCF_033340495.1 Vibrio sp. 1249-1 | reverse complement strand
ATCTACCCACCGAGTGCTTTGAAGTGCGAAAGTTATCGTCATTTCCTAGCGAGCTGTAACCCGATTCCTAGTCTCGTCTAGACTCGCTGGAATGACGCTATCTTGAAACTGCTCTAATAACTAGGGTTGTGGCGAGCAATATATCTTCCAACATCCGTCATCCTGAACAGCGAGGGACGAGCGTGATTCAGGATCTACCCACCGAGTGCTTTGAAGTGCGAAAGTTATCGTCATTTCCTAGCGAGCTGTAACCCGATTCCTAGTCTCGTCTAGACTCGCTGGAATGACGCTATCTTGAAACTGCTCTAATAACTAGGGTTGTGGCGAGCAATATATCTTCCAACATCCGTCATCCTGAACAGCGAGGGACGAGCGTGATTCAGGATCTACCCACCGAGAGCTTTGAAGTGCGAAAGTTATCGCTATTTCCTAGCGAGCTGTAATCCGATTCCTATTCTCGTCTAGACTCGCTGGAATGACCCTCTCTTGGAGCAGATCCAATACCTAGGGTTGTGGCGAGCAATGTATCTTCCAACATCCGTCATCCTGAACAACGAGGGACGAGCGTGATTCAGGATCTACCCACCGAGTGCTTTGAAGTGCGAAAGTTATCGTCATTTCCTAGCGAGCTGTAACCCGATTCCTAGTCTCGT
>NZ_JAWOWJ010000655.1:0-654 GCF_033340495.1 Vibrio sp. 1249-1 | reverse complement strand
CTGCATAAGCTAATGGACGAAGATACCGACGAAATCTATTACACCAATGTGGCCTGTAGCTGGTTAAATAGCAAAACGTGTTCTTGTAAGGATTACCCAAATCGTTTTACTTCGGGTGAAGAGTGCACCAAGCTGACGCGCGAAGACATTGACGATTTTACTTGGCTGCCGCATACGTGCGCTTACCGCCTGTTGGCTGAAAAACAGCCTTTACCAGAATGGCATCCGTTGATTACGGGCTCGAAATCTGCGATGCACGCGGCGGGCGAAAGTGTCCGCAATAAAGTGGTATACGAGATTGATGTGGTGGATTGGGAAGACCACATTCTGAATCACCCCAATCGCCCGTAGTTAAATTTACACAAGCCTTTCATCTAATAATGAAAGGCTTGTTTGTTATTGGGTTTCTCAACTTTGACGCCCAACTAACGAAATGCTGCTCAGTTTATTATTTAGTGTTGTAAACTTAGGTATATAATTTCAAGGCTTTACACTTCTATTCTTGGTCGTTTTGATCAGAACTGTTCCCTAAGAGGTAAACATGACGTTTCATTTCCCCCAGAAAATACGCCTGACATCTTGGGTGGTATTATTCGCGCTCATCCTCGGTATGATGGCCCCGATGGTCATCAATGCGAAAGATATTCAGGATAC
>NZ_JAWOWJ010000654.1:0-654 GCF_033340495.1 Vibrio sp. 1249-1 | reverse complement strand
CAACATGGGCTTTGGATATTTTTGTTTGTGAGCCGGAATGGAAAGCTTTATTGCAACGCCACGCTCCAGAAGCAAATATCTACTCTGCTACTACCGATAAACAAGATCCACATTACGTGCAAGCTCGCCCTTCGTTGATTGCGAAAATGCGTCAAGCCGATTTGGCTATGTGTTCTGGAGCAGAGCTAGAAGTAGGGTGGTTGCCTATGCTACAGGCACGAAGCTCAAATGCTGCGGTGCAAAATGGGGCAAAAAGCATGATTTACGCTGCCAGTTTTGTACGTATGCTGGATACACATCAACATGTGGATCGCAGTATGGGTGACATTCATGCGCATGGTAATCCGCACGTGCAGTTTGCTGCGAATGACATGATTACGCTTTCGCGCGTTGTGACTCAGCGTTTGCAAGCGGTTGATCCTGAAAATGCGCCAACCTACCAGCTCAATGGGATGAAGTTTCGTGCGCATTGGCGAAAAAAACTCAACGAATGGGAAGCAAAAGCTAAGCCGTTAAATGGTAAGCAAGTTGTGGGCTATCATTCCACTTACCGATATTTGTTCGATTGGCTGGGCATGGTTCAAGTTGCGGATCTTGAGCCCAAACCAGGGGTATCGCCGACGACCTCGCATCTGCAATCACTGACCAAGTTGG
>NZ_JAWOWJ010000653.1:0-654 GCF_033340495.1 Vibrio sp. 1249-1 | reverse complement strand
TCCACCAGAAAGTATTGCAGCAACCATTACCTAGCTGAAACCGATGATTCGGGACGTAACCAAGCATTCTGTCGACCAGGCCAACGCCTCACTTAACGGTTTACGCAGCGAAACCTCAACCGTTACCAAAGCATGGAAGAGAGGACTGAATCGGTCAAAGAGAGACCTTTTCCTGCGAACACTTATCATTCAATCTTGCCGCACTGAGCAACAGTGCCGAAGAAAACCGATTATCTGCTAAGGACGCACAACAAGGGGTTGAAGAGCGGAAACGCAAGGCTACTGCGCTACGCGACGTTGTGCATCTATTTACACTTTAACTTCAACCAACAAGAAGAAAAAACTCATAACAGGAGATATCCTTTGAAACTGAAACTTAGCCTAACTGCACTGGCTCTGATGGGCCAAACAGCCGCACATGCCGCTCCTCTGCTAGTTGATTTTGATGACAGCGAGCGCGAAGAGCGCGTTCAGGCGAGCAACGCTTGGCTGGAAATTGATACTCAGGCATTTTCAAATAATATTCAGTTGCTTCAGAAGGATCTAAAGGGCAACACTCAGATCTGTGCCATCATGAAGGCTGACGCGTACGGTAACGGTATCGCAGGCCTGATGCCTAGCATCATCGCGAACAACGTTGCATGTGTGGGTATC
>NZ_JAWOWJ010000652.1:0-655 GCF_033340495.1 Vibrio sp. 1249-1 | reverse complement strand
TTGGCTGATCGGCGCGACCCAACATCAACTTCATGTTGTGCCATTCCGCACGTTTATGAAGGAGACGAAAATCGAAGTCGATAACGTTCCAACCAACAATAACATCAGGATCGAACGACTTAAACCAAGCAATCAATGCTTCGAGTAGTGCTTTTTCATTTTGAACCCATTGAATATTTGTTTCAGCTGGTTCTGGTTCTCCAATCATAATGACTCGAGAGTCATGAGGGCTATCCAAACCGATGGAGTAAAGAATGCCTTTTTCTGAACACTCCAAGTCTAGCGAAACGACATGCAACTTAGGCTCATAGTCACCACTTCGACACTTTGCATTCTGGATACGATGAAAGCCATTTCGCGATTGCTGATGACCTGTAAACTCCACACTCCCTTTAATAAAGCGCTCCATTAGATAGCGGTCAGCGAGTCGTATATCGCCTTCGTAAGTCACGATATCTTGCTGTGAGAGCAGATCTTGTAATACGAGTGCTTCTTTGGTTACTTTCGTATAGCAAGCTGCGAGAGGGGTATGCTCGAACGTTTTCAGTTCAAGAGTTCGAATTTCAACTTGAATACTTTTCGATAGCGCCAGGTTTTGGGTTTGCTCAATGTGCTCTTGAGCGATGAAGAACACGGGTTTCTCACCATTGATCAA
>NZ_JAWOWJ010000651.1:0-657 GCF_033340495.1 Vibrio sp. 1249-1 | reverse complement strand
GAATTTTTGGCTGGGATATCGACTTCGCACTCGATATTCGCAAAAACGACTCTTTCCGAGTGCTGTATCAAGAAGAAGTTGTAGAAGGTGAAGTCATTGGTCGTGGAAAAATCATCGCTGCGATATTCAAAAACCAGGGCGATACGTTTACGGCTATTTTAGATGAAAAAACGGGCAAATATTACGACGAAAATGGCCGAGCGATGAAAAAAGCCTTCTTGCGCGCTCCACTGGATTTCCGTCGCGTGACTTCAAACTTTAACCCACGTCGTCTTCACCCAGTTACGGGTCGAGTACGTCCTCACCGAGGCACTGATTACGCAGCACCTGTTGGTACGCCAATTTGGGCCGCTGGTGATGGTGTGGTGCAAAAATCGGCTTACAACAAGTTCAACGGGAACTACGTGTTCATCAAGCACAGCAATACTTACATTACCAAGTATCTGCACTTAACGAAGCGCACAGTCAAAACGGGTCAACGTGTTAAACAAGGTCAAACTATCGGTACGCTTGGTGGAACAGGTCGTGTGACAGGACCTCACTTACATTATGAGTTCCTAGTAAATGGCGTGCACAAAAACCCAAGAACAGTGAATTTGCCGCAATCCAAATCGTTAACAGGTAAAGCAAGACAAACCTTCATGGCGAATGCAAAAG
>NZ_JAWOWJ010000650.1:0-657 GCF_033340495.1 Vibrio sp. 1249-1 | reverse complement strand
ATAAGAATACGTATATATAAGTATAAGTTACCGTTATTAAAAATCAATTCAAGACTAACCCATTTATACTCGAACGAAAATGGCAAACGTTTGCCATTTTCGTTCGAACTATAATATGGATTTAAAACGAATGTAAATACGACTATTCAATTAATAATGTTGTATAGATCATGATTCTGGCCATGAGATATGCTTATCATTCAGCTTTAACTTGGTTTCTTTTACGATATTCAAGCGGAGAACAATCATTTTCTCGTTTGAATATCTGCCTGAAAAACTGTGTATCAACATAACCAGATCGACTTGCAACTTCATCAATTGACAACTTTGTTGACCTCAACAGTTCTTTTGCAAAAGATAAACGCCCTAACTGAATAAACTTTAGCGGACTGATGGATGTCGCCTCTTTAAATCGGCGTTTTAACTGCCGTTCTGATAAGCAAGCTTCATTCGCTAAATCACTGATAGAGACGATGTCTAGATCCGTGGTGAGAATCCATTTTTGGATTTTTAGAATCAGCTCATCTCTGTGTTGCATGTAACGGAAAACATCACAGTATGAATGAGAGTTTCCACTGCTCTCTATTGTACTTAAAAACTGGTTACCAAGGTTTCGAGTGTGCTTTCCAAAATACTCTTCTACTATTTCCAGCATCA
>NZ_JAWOWJ010000649.1:0-658 GCF_033340495.1 Vibrio sp. 1249-1 | reverse complement strand
GAAAACTTTGTGCCCCAAGACACTACGCTGCCTGGGCCAGAATGTGCCACTAATCGGTGTTCTTGGTCCATGATAAAGACCGATGCTTTGGTGTTCTTCTTAATGACGCGTAGAAACTCGTTGAAGGTATTGATACGAATGTCCGTCACCAATACGCCCGCAAATTCTTGGTGTTCGTACACCGGTGTCATAGCAGATAAGGTGATGTCTTGGCGCTCATCCGCATTGGTGTAGATTTTTGACCACATCGGTTTTTCGTCTTTGGCGACAGGTTGATACCAAGGACGAGTTCTTGGATCGTAAGGCGTGATGACAGTACGAATATCGTTACTGACATGATCTGTGCCGTAGATGATTAACTTACCATCGGTGTATTTATCTTGAACCATCAAGGTGTAATCGTCGGAGATCTCGCGACGAAAACCCGCGAAATCGCCAGTTTCCGAACCAAAAGCGATCACGTCCAGCTGCGGAATAGAACGGTATAGGTTCTGAAACGCGCTCAATAAGTAGGCTTGGACATCTCGCGTATCATGGGGATGGTACAGGTTGTGATAACTCACGTTGTGAGCAAGCGTCATCACCGCCGTAAACGGCTTTCGCAGATAACTATTGAGGTGGTCGTAGACACTTTCGGTCAACACCGACAGCTGTTTAT
>NZ_JAWOWJ010000648.1:0-658 GCF_033340495.1 Vibrio sp. 1249-1 | reverse complement strand
CTCCGCTTCTACGCCAAGCTTGCCCCATTCAAACTTACGGTTTGCGTAAAGGTTGAGCTGGTTGTAACGCGAGTCGTCCGTGTTTTTGTACCCATGACGAATACGCGCAGCGACATCCCACTCGTCATTGATTTTGTACGCGCCAGTCAAGTTGTACTTGAACACTGACGCACCCGATGGGCTGGCATCAATGTTAATGCCCGGCGTTAGAGAGAAATTGTCGGTCGCTTTCCAACGGTAGCTCACGCCAGTTTCATGGCCTGCATTACCCATATGACCATCTTTATAGTTCCATTTTGCTTCCACGCTAAAACCGATTTGGTTGTCGAAACGGTGAGAAACGTAAATACGATCTCGATGTTCGTCACCATCACGATCAGGCACATATTCATGACGAATATCCACCGATGCGGCAGCCGCTAAACCAGAAGTCATTGCAAGTAAGAGTGCAGAAGTAAGGTATCTAACTTTCATTTTGAAACACCATTTTATTTTATAATAAATCTTGTTTTAATATATTCATTATTACGTACTGATAAAGTTCTTATCGGTATTTTTGTGATCTTTAAAACGGTGTTTTAATTTTTTCGTGAGCTATGACACATGACTTTATTGGATTCGATGATCGTAATGATCTATCTGCTCTTTATTGGGATCG
>NZ_JAWOWJ010000647.1:0-658 GCF_033340495.1 Vibrio sp. 1249-1 | reverse complement strand
AAACCGGTAACTAAACGGTGGCTGTGCGGAACAGGTGAGAATTCCAAAATTCGAACTATGAATTCAATGAATATCGGCTAGCACTTGCGACAGACAAGGGTTTTGAGAACCAGTAACCTTGTAAATAGTCGAAGCCCATCTGAGTAAAGAAGTCGCACATCTTCGCATCCTCAATGCCTTCAATCACTACCTCAATATTGTTCTCGTGGCACATTGCAATCAAAAACTTTAGGTACTCTCGCGAAGAGTGGTTTGTCAGCGTTTTCCAAGCCATCGATTTATCGATTTTTATCTGCGTCATCGGTAAATCAAAGAAGCAGTTTAAAGAACTGTACCCGGAACCAAAGTCATCCAAAGACAATGCAAAGCCCAATTCACGAAGCGTGTTTAAGGGGGCCATAGCCGTTTGGTTGTTATCCAAAATGAATGTTTCGGTGAGCTCTAGCACGACAGACTGAGGTGCGACGCCAGCTTCGTCAGCCATGGCTTTGATTCTTGAGGGAAACTCACCATTCATAAGCTGCAGAACGGAGACGTTTACGTTCACTCTTACTTCATTTTGGTAGCGTTCACGGTATTGTTTTATGAACTGACAAGCTTTCGCGAACACTTGATAGCCTAGCTCGACGATCAAGCCTTTGTTCTCGGCTACGGGAAT
>NZ_JAWOWJ010000646.1:0-658 GCF_033340495.1 Vibrio sp. 1249-1 | reverse complement strand
GAAAAACACAAGGCTACTTCCTTATGCGCGCGCTGTCTCCTTTGCTTGCGTCACTGCTTTTTTGCAGTCAAATATACGCAAGTGACTCTACCGAGATTGAACACACCCAAAACTTTACGCAATGGCACGCTGTCTATCAAACAACGTTACACAACGATGCGGCTTCTGCTCTTAGCATGCTTCAAGACCGTTATCATACTTCCGTCTCTGACAGCGAGAGACTTTACGTCAGTGGGTTGATTTATGAGTACATGGCCAACATTAAGCAGCCTTATTACGGAAGTAGCCAAATCTTAAACAATGATTTCGCGAAGTTAGAGTCTGAGTACATTCTCGCTTTAAACGAACGTAAACATGGCAGTTATGACGCTTCTGTTGCCAGTTTCAGCTCGTTAAGGCAAAAGATGAAACAAAATGGTGACGTGGAAGGTAAAGCGTTAATGAATTACCAGCTTTGCTACACGCTAAACCAGCAAGGCCGTTACCACAAGGCAAACTTCTTTTGCTCATCTCTCGAAAGCCATTTAGACGATAAGCACGCAGAAGTCTTCCCTGCAGACTTGGCGTTGCGAGTCGTAGCGAACAACTACAATTATCGCGGCGACTACGAAAAAGCTCTGAGCTTGTACCGCCGTCTGCTTGCCAATATGTCTTATCA
>NZ_JAWOWJ010000645.1:0-658 GCF_033340495.1 Vibrio sp. 1249-1 | reverse complement strand
CTTTCGCCAAAGAACACTGATACGGACGCTCTGTACCATCAAGGTAGATGATGTCGTTTTTCTCCATCGAATCTAATGTGCTTTGCGATGAAATAGGCGTATTCGGTCTATGGTGGTCATCGCCAATACCGACAAACGCCAAAATCTTCTCTTGGTCAGTAATTGCAACTGCGCCAACCTTGGTTTCTTCGTAAATGATACGAGCGATTTTTTCTGCATTCTCGGTGTTAAAACCGTTGCTCAAAATGCCTACGGATCGATCGGCGATGGTAAGCGCGCGGCGTGAAAAGGTTGCGGAGTACTTTTCAAAAATGGTTTTTCTATCTTGTAGGATGCTCATGAAAAGTGCGGCACCGAACGAGTTGGCAATGATCATCGGAGCGGCAATCGCTGACACCAGTTCGTAGGCTTGGTCGAAGGGTTTGGCTACCGCCAACAACAAAATCATCTGCACAACTTCGGCAACAAATGTCACGCTGAACACCACGCTTGGGTTGAACAGCAATGCGCCCTTGTTGCGTTTGATAAGGTAGACATGTAACAAGCCACCAATCACGCCTTCAGCAGTGGTTGAAATAGCACAGGCTAGGTCGGTAAAGCCGCCAAGGGAATAACGATGAATCCCGCCGGTTAAGCCGACAGCAAAACCGACTACTGG
>NZ_JAWOWJ010000644.1:0-658 GCF_033340495.1 Vibrio sp. 1249-1 | reverse complement strand
ATCGACGAGGCCACCACCAACCCACGCGCCGATGATGGTCGCGATGACGCTGCTAGCGGCCGTGGCGCCCGCCCAGGCCGCGCTCTTTGTATGAGACAGGACGAACCATGGAAGCGCGAGGGCCGCCACCGCGTTGCCGATCCGGAAGAGAAAGGTCGCCGCGAACAGCGTCGCGAGCGGGCTATATCGACGTTCGCTCATTCCGCTGCGGCGAGCTGCGCCTTCGCCGCAGCGAGGTACTCTTCGTTACCCGAGTCGAGGGCGAAGAGTGCGTAGGTGACCGCCCCGAACGCAAGGCGCTCCGCGATGTGGTGGGCGAGCCGCGGCCACACCCGGCCACCGGCCGCTTCATACGTGAGGAGGAGCTTCGCGAGCCCCTCTTCACCAAAGACCATAAGGTGCGCGGCCATGTCGATGGCAGGGTCATCAACGCGGGCCTCGCTCCAGTCGATCATCCCGCTGACGCGCTCCGTGTTGTCGATGAGCACATGGCCCACGTAGAGATCGCCATGCACCACCACGGAGAAATCTGGCCACGACGAATCGTCGTCGAGCCAGCGCTGCCACCGGTGGAGGCGCTTGTCGTTCACCACGAACTCGCGTCGGACGCGGTCAACGTCGTCGGCCACCTTCTGACGGGCCTGCGTCGGTGTACGGA
>NZ_JAWOWJ010000643.1:0-658 GCF_033340495.1 Vibrio sp. 1249-1 | reverse complement strand
ATACCAGATGAGCAAGAGCTGCACTGGCATTTAGAGTACTTGCAACAAAACCCAAATGCAGCGAGAGATCTGCTGCATGCGTTGTTGCCAGACAAAGACGCCTCTCAAGGTGACTGGCGTTGTTCTTATCGGTTACTACAGTCGGCAGATTTGATGCCTTTGGTGTTTGATTATCGCTGGTTGATGAATGGACAGTTTGCTTTCTACTTAGTGGACTCTGCTTCCCAAGAAAATGGAGGTGTAGCGACAACGCTACTGGTGAGAGCTTTGTTTGATGATTACCTAAGAAACTTAAAAAGTCTCAGTGCGGATCTGAAAGACATGGTAAACATCATGGAGAAGGGCATTGAGTGCTCAGATTGTGCTGGTGCGGTGAAGGCGGTATTTGGTGTGGCGGATTTAGCTTCTTCAACCGTGTCACTTTTACCTGCTGGTTTGGACAGCCAATGGTCGGATGGAAATGAAAATCAACATATTGCGGCAGGCAATCGACTGGGTGATGGCAGCATGAAAAACTTCATCACCCGAGATTTACCGCTGAAGACAACAGGTCAGTTGTCGATAGGTTGTTTAGGTGCATCCAGTTTCAGCCTGAATATTACTCGAGTGAATCGACTCGTTTAGAAAGCCAAACTCGGATCTTATCTTTAATTAATAT
>NZ_JAWOWJ010000642.1:0-659 GCF_033340495.1 Vibrio sp. 1249-1 | reverse complement strand
ATCCCAGAATGACCAAATATCTGAAATAACAAGTTTCTCATTCTTACCTAAATTGACTACGGAATTCGGTTGACTAAATAGTGGAAAACCGTATTTTTGTTCTATTTCTTTTCTAGCCATATATACATATCTTATTTCGTTTTGTTAAAAGCGCATAACGCCGCGTTAAGGGGTGCAGGCACGCAATACAAAAGCTACCGCACAGTGCGTAACCACCGAACTCAACGCAAACTGAAAATGCCACGCGTGCCAAATCCCACTTAAACGCTTTGTTATGCTTAAGCTTCAATGGCTTACGTTTCACCAGAACCAAGATTAACTCGACTTTGATTCACAAACAAAAGACAAAGATTAGAAAGCCGAAATGAATCATAGTTTTGATAATCAGACTTCGGATTTTGGCAAAACTGGTTTGAAGTTTGAAAACCTAGAAATGGATTTCTGATTGAGCCAACCGCCCTAACATCGCGCGTACCCGAAAATTGATTGAGGCAACTCTCTGAATTTTCAGCGCCAAAGAATAAGTGTCCGAAAAACAGCGCTCACAAAAGGCCACTTGCCGACAAGCACCAAACAGAAAAGCCAAGGGAGCAAAGAAAACCCATAAGCCACTGATTTTATTTGATTAAGCATAACGCCGCGTTAAGGGGTGCAGGCAC
>NZ_JAWOWJ010000641.1:0-659 GCF_033340495.1 Vibrio sp. 1249-1 | reverse complement strand
GGAGACTTCCTTGCAGAAGAAGGTCGAGACAAGGAAGCGAAAGTGTATTTGACTCGCGCAATGCAGGCGTCACCTCGCCCTGACCGACCTTTGGCTGATAAAGGTCGAAAACTGGAAATTGAAGCGACTCTTGGGAGTTTGAAATAATCCATGCGCTTATTACTCGTAGAAGATGACAAACTACTCGGTCAATCCATGGTGACTTCATTAAGTCGCCATGGGTACACCGTGGATTGGGTGGAAAAAGGGTCTGGCGTGACTAGCGCACTCAAAACAGAAGCGTTCACTGCCGTAATTTTGGATCTCACTCTACCCGATATCGATGGATTGGAAGTTCTGCGTAATATTCGCAAAGGCGGATTTAAGCTCCCAGTGATGATACTTACCGCCCGAGACGACATTCGCGATCGCGTTCAAGGCCTTGATGGCGGCGCAGATGATTACCTCGGAAAACCGTTTGCACTCGAAGAGTTGCTCGCTCGCTTGCGTGTGTTGATTCGCCGTCAATCCGGTAGTGCAGAAGAAATCATTCAAGTTGGGCAGTTGTCTTTATCCTTATCGGAACAAAGCATTCGCTATGATGACGCACCGCTTAAGCTCACACGCAACGAGTTTAAAATCCTCACCAGTTTGATGACAAACGCCGGACGCGTGCAAAG
>NZ_JAWOWJ010000640.1:0-659 GCF_033340495.1 Vibrio sp. 1249-1 | reverse complement strand
TGTGCCCTTCGAACAGGTACTACAATTAGTTGAAAGTGTGTGGGAATAGATTAAAAGAAGCTAAGTTGACGAGCTTGTTCTTCAGGCTTGAGCATAACGCTCAAGCCTAAGAGGCGAATTTCACGACCATTTTGACGCTTTAGAATGTCTTTTAGCAGCAACTTAAAGTCCTCAAGTTCTAACTGAGGATGAATGTGTTCAATGGTAGTGAGCTGGAAGTCCGCGAACTTTAGCTTAATGCCTTGCTTAATGATCGATTTATCTGGACTGGCACGCTCCAGTCGCTTTTCCAGTTCAGGATAAAGTTTCTCTTCGATCACTTGCCAGCACTCATCATAAGTAGAGATGTTTTGGCTAAACGTTCGCTCAACACCAACCGACTTTCTCTCACGCTCGACCACAACTTCTCGATCATCGATACCGTGACTGCGTTTCCACAATGATGCGCCTTGGCGACCGAATTGGCGTAACAGTTCTCGATAGTCGCTATTTTTAATGTCTTCACACAGATAAAAGCCCGCTTGATGTAACTTTTCTAGACTGACCTTACCAACTCCAGGGATTTTTTCTAGTGGTAGCTTATCGACCACTTCTTGAACTTTCTCAGGAGGAATAACAAACTGTCCATTGGGTTTATTCATATCCGAAGCAACTTTAGC
>NZ_JAWOWJ010000639.1:0-659 GCF_033340495.1 Vibrio sp. 1249-1 | reverse complement strand
TCAAGTACTTGATAGCACGGTGCAGCAACAAGTCAGGGTAACGACGAATTGGTGACGTAAAGTGCGCGTAACGCTTAAGCGCCAAACCGAAGTGGCCTGCGTTGTCTGCGTTGTACACCGCTTGCTTCATGGAGCGCAGCAGCATGGTTTGGATCAGCTCTTGGTCTTGACGACCTGCAATTTGACGCGCGAGATCGGCGTAGTCTGTCGGAGAAGGCTCTAAACCACCTTTCAACTCTAAACCTAGCTCACTTAGGAAATCGCGGAAGCCTTGCAAGCGCAGCTCACCCGGAGATTCGTGAATACGATACAGTGCAGGCTCTTTGGATTTTTCTACCAATGATGCCGAGGCAATGTTAGCTAAGATCATACATTCTTCGATGATCTTATGCGCATCATTACGAATCACTGGCTCAATGCTTTCAATCTTGCGCTCTGCATTAAAAATGAATTTGGTTTCGACGGTCTCAAACTCAATCGCACCACGTTGATCACGCGCTTCTTTCAACACTTTGTACATCGCGTGCAACTCTTCAAGATGCGACACGAGTGGCTGGTAGCGTTCACGCAGTTCTTCATCACCTCCAAGACTCGCGCTCACTTTGCTGTATGTGAGGCGAGCCTGGGAATTCATTACCGCTTCGTCGTGCTTGTAGCTT
>NZ_JAWOWJ010000638.1:0-660 GCF_033340495.1 Vibrio sp. 1249-1 | reverse complement strand
CAACCCAGAAATTCCTGCTTACGGCAAAATGACGCAAGAAGAGCGTAACGCAGAAGCGGCGCGTTTATTGGAAGAAGCAGGCTACGGCGCAGATAATCCACTTAAGTTTAACCTTCTTTACAACACGTCTGAGAACCACAAGAAAATTGCGGTTGCTCTAGGCTCTATGTGGAAGAAAACACTTGGTCTAGATGTAACGCTAGAAAACCAAGAGTGGAAAACATACCTATCAACAAAAGACTCAGGTAACTTCGAAGTTGCTCGTGCTGGTTGGTGTGGTGACTACAACGAAGCTTCGTCATTCTTGACTCTAATGATGAGCAACAACACCACTGGTGGTATTCACTACGACAGCAAAGAATATGATGCAATTATGAATAAAGCGTTCAGCTCTACGTCAAACGAAGAGCGTCAGGCGCTTTACCTAGAAGCTGAGAAGCTAATGGCGAAGGATATGCCAATGGCACCTATCTACCAGTACGTGAAATCACGTCTACTATCTACGAAAGTGGGTGGCTTCCCATCAAACAACGCGGAAGAAAAGATCTACTCTAAAGATCTCTACATCACTGAGTAAATCTTCAATCAGATAGAACTATAAAAAGTAGGCTCTGCATGTGAGAAATTGCATGTAGCGCCTATGTTCAGTCCAAAATAAAT
>NZ_JAWOWJ010000637.1:0-660 GCF_033340495.1 Vibrio sp. 1249-1 | reverse complement strand
TTCATCGCGTAGCCTGCGAGCTCATCATAGTCGAAAAAGCCTTTAAAAAGCTCGTCTAAACAGTATCGGATGATGCTATCAAGCAGGATGATGGTCTTACGGCGTTTGCCTTTTTGCTCTGGCACCATCACGAAGCGTGGCAGGTGGTCGGTTGGAATTTCGATGAGAGCGTATTGAGAGTGGTCTTCTTTGCGCAGTTCGACGGCGATGTAAGCGTATTCGTCTTTGAGGAATTGCAGCACGTCGATTTCATCTTTCATCAATAAAGGCGTGATATGTGGCATGACTTCTTTGCGGAAGTATTTGGTGATCCACTTTTCCTGCGCTTCATCGAGTTGATGCTCATTGACCAAGAAAATGCGACGCCTTGCCATTTCTCTAATTAATTCACTGTAAAGTTCGTCGAATTGTTCGTTAAGCTTAAGAGCTTTGGCTTGCATCTTACTCAACAGACGCTTGGAGTTGTCACTCCCTCCTCGCTCTTGGTTGATCAAAATACGACGTTTTACATCAGCGAAGCGCACTTTGTAGAATTCGTCGAGGTTGTTGGAAAAGATCCCAAGAAAACGAATACGCTCGATCAACGGAACGGTTTTGTCGGCCGCTTCTTGTAACACTCGTTCATTGAAAGATAACCAACTAAGCTCTTTTTCTATATAT
>NZ_JAWOWJ010000636.1:0-660 GCF_033340495.1 Vibrio sp. 1249-1 | reverse complement strand
ATGCGGTAATTCGGCTTAGGAATTGGAGACCAGAAAAGAGCCGAAAGGTCGGACTTGTGAGCATGACGCAAAGATGAGTAAGGGATTGTCCAAGACAAGTAATCAACAAACACAAATGGACTTGCATCAGTGTCGATTTGCAATTCTTCTGGAGTGAATACTTGTTTTTTCATGTTCCCTGAAAACCTGTCAAGAGTAAATTTATTGCATATCTTGGGTAAATATTTTTACCTTGTCAAGATACTGTATGAAAAAACACTCCTTATAATGAGAAAAAACATGGACTCAAAAAGGGGTTTGTCATGCTAAACGAGAACATTAAGAGACTCCGAGAGGAAAAAGGAGTCACCCAGCTTGATATGGCAAAATCCGTCGGAACATCAGCAAAGACGGTAATGAACTGGGAATCGGGGAAGACAGAACCAAAAGCATCTGAGCTAGTTCTTATAGCAAAGAGACTAGGTGTATCTGTAAATGAAATCTTAGGAAGAGAACAAAACCCACACGAGAGACTGATAGAAAAAATTAGTTCAGCAATTGGGGATTTTAATGAATCAGAGATCGAGTCATTGTCGATTATGGTAGAAGGTTTGTATTTGAGGAACCAAAGTAACAAAGCAAGAAATAATTTCTCCTCTGATAAGACTCGCTAGCGCTCAA
>NZ_JAWOWJ010000635.1:0-660 GCF_033340495.1 Vibrio sp. 1249-1 | reverse complement strand
ACATCTCTACCGGTTAACGATGAACTGTTAACCAATCGAATCAAACCCTCGGAGTACAGCTTTGGTAAGCCCGACGTGACCGAGCCCGGTGACGAAGGCTACCTAATGGTGGGTTTTGACTCTGAATCGGGTGAGGTTGCGGGTACCACCGGAATCGAAGCATCTATTGGCTGGGACGTACCGTTCTACTCATATCACATCAGTAAAGTGGTTCACTCTTCGCCAAAACTCGGCGTAAATAACGTCGTTAAACTACTGACATTTGGCAACAACTACACGGGGAACAGTGAGATTTGTACGCTGTTCCTACGCGAAAAATATCGCCAGGGCCTAAATGGCCGTCTGATGTCTAAGTGCCGCTTTCTTATGATGGCGGAGCACCCAGAGCGTTTCTCTAAAACCATCTTTGCCGAGATGCGTGGCGTCTCTGATGCGAATGGTAATTCTCCATTCTGGCAATGGTTACAAGAGCATTTCTTCTCTATTGATTTCACACTTGCAGATTATCTTACCGGCATCGGCAAGAAAGGCTTTATCGCTGACTTGATGCCAAAGCTGCCAATTTACATCAACCTATTGAGCCCAGAAGCACAAGCGGTGATTGGTCAAGTGCATGACAACACGCGCCCAGCGCTGAAGCTGCTAGAGCGTGAAGGATTT
>NZ_JAWOWJ010000634.1:0-661 GCF_033340495.1 Vibrio sp. 1249-1 | reverse complement strand
GCTGCGCTTTCAGGCGCGATTGGATCAAAGTATCACCGAAGCGCTTAATGCGCTTGGCTATTATCATGCAAAAATTTCATACTCTATTTCCGAAGGGAATGACGAGCTGATCGTTAACATCCACAAAGGCTTACCAGTTAAGATCAAAGTAATGGATGTCGTGATCAGCGGTGAAGCGAAAGAGGATGAAGAATTTGCGAATCTCATCGCCAAATCGCCTTTAAAAGTTGGGCGGATTTTAAATCAGGGTGAGTATGACAGCCTTAAATCAGGGATTCGTAACCTGGCTTTGCAACGTGGTTACTTCAATGGTGACTTTAAGCTCAACAAGCTGGAAGTGATCCCTGAATTGAATGAAGCCAATGTGCGTTTGCACTACGACAGCGGTATTCGCTATCACTTTGGTCCGGTAGAAATTACGGGAAGCCAGATCTGGGAAAACCGTGTTGAGTCGATGCGACCTTTTGAAATTGGTGAACCTTACCTTGTCTCTGATGTGGGTGAATACAACCAAAACCTGTCTAACACCGATTGGTTCTCCTCCGTGTTTGTTGAGCCTGACTTAAGCAAGCTTGAAGATGGGCGCGAGTTGCCGATTAAAGTCTCGTTAGCGCCTGCTGCGAAAAACCAGATTGAAACCGGTATTGGTTACTCCACCGAT
>NZ_JAWOWJ010000633.1:0-661 GCF_033340495.1 Vibrio sp. 1249-1 | reverse complement strand
ACTCAAATTTATGAGTGATTTGGGTATCTTTTTGGTCGCTTTCAGATTGGGTAAGTCTCTTCCCTTTCGGGCTGCCCTGCGCTGTGAGTAAGGCTTTACGCCCCCATTCCAGTCTCACAACACTAATCAATTATTCCTTTTCCGCAGTTCTCCCTCTAGCAGCTACAAGAGAGCGGTTTTATCGTGCTTTCGCAAGTTTTGATTAGTGCCTTTACCTGCCACCTTTGGAACTTCCCTTGGTCGGTGGCTGATGCGCATCGCTCTGTCCAAAACATCTTGAGTCCAAACAGAGTGCAGGAATACTTGAAGTGCTTAAACGATATGGGCTATCATGAAAGGACTTACACAGGCCGTCAAACCGGTAAGTATTCCGATCAAAGCCGACCTTGCAGGGTCGGTTTTGTCACATCTGGGGATTGAGATTACAACCAAAGAGCTGGGATCTCAACGATCCTTTTCTAAGGTAATGAACGTCCTCAAGAAAAACGCCTCCCATTGGGAGGCGTTTTTCGTATCTGCCAGATGTAAAAAAGGTCGCCGGTTTGGGCAACCTTTTGCGTTCTATCGTTCAGTTCGCACAACGAGTGTTACGTTAAATTACTCATTACTTTCTTTTAAACCAAAGCAGTCCCACTCTATCAGCAATCGACTAAAATTATTT
>NZ_JAWOWJ010000632.1:0-662 GCF_033340495.1 Vibrio sp. 1249-1 | reverse complement strand
TCCGCCGGATTCGTTAAGAAATGGAACTTCACGCCCTCATGTTCAGCTTCGACGATTTCGTAGTCCTCGGCCGGCATTTCGTCGCGAGTTCGACGATAGATCAAAGTGGTATCGGCACCCGCACGACGCGCCGTACGCGCGCAGTCGATCGCAGTGTTACCACCACCAATCACGGCAACTTTTCTGCCCGTCGCGTAGTTTTGTTCTGTAACGTAATCTTTCAGGTAATCAACACCGAGATAACAGCCGTCCAAGTCGCTACCAGGATAATTCATTTCTACCGCTTGAGACGCCCCCACAGCCAAACAGACAGCATCGTAGTCTTCACTCAATTGAGACAGCGTAAAATCAACCCCAAGCTTTTTGTTGGTTTCAACTTGCATGCCGTTGCGGCACATCAGTTCGATTTCTTTGTCTAGAATGTCTTTGGGTAGGCGATATTCAGGAATGCCGTAGCGTAGCCAACCGCCTGCTTTTGGCATGGACTCAAATACGGTGACGTCATAACCTTCATTCGACAAGTAATAACCTGCCGTTAAGCCACCGGGGCCACTACCAACAACGGCGATCTTGCGATGCTTCGCTGGTTTTTTCTCTGGGACATACGCTTCATGCGCCGCTAGATCTGCATCTGCGGCATGGCGTTTGAGTTGGCGAATGGC
>NZ_JAWOWJ010000631.1:0-662 GCF_033340495.1 Vibrio sp. 1249-1 | reverse complement strand
GCGCTAAAAAGCCGGCGCTTAACTCCGTTCCCGTACTAGAAAGAATCGCAATTAACGTAACGGTCAAGAACACCGCCATTGGGTCGTTGGTGCCCGATTCAATTTCTAACGTCGAGCCAACACGTTCGTTCAGACTGCGGCCTTTCAATAAAGAGAAGACCGCGGCCGCATCCGTTGAACCGACAATCGCGCCAACTAAGATACCTTGCAATAAATTCAAATCGAACAGCCAGGTCGCCATCAAGCCAGTTAACAATGTCGTGATGGCTACGCCTATGGTTGCCAACGACACCGAAGGCCACAAGGCGACCCGAAAACTGGCGACTCGCGTTCGCATCCCGCCATCCAAAAGAATGATGGCGAGCGCTAAGTTACTGACTAAATAAGCGATGGAATAATTATCAAATAAGATTCCGCCAAGGCCATCTTCCCCAGCCAACATACCTACCGCAAGAAATACGAGAAGGATTGGAATCCCCAATTTTGAGGACACGGGGCTTAAAAGAACGCTCAGTGCAATCAGTAATGCACCAATCAGAAAAAAGCTGTTAATGGTGTCTGCGTCCATTCTCACCCTCCCTAAATGAAAAGCTACAAACAATCTCAACGAGTAAGCATATAAGTTCCTAAATCACCTCAACTTTAAGATGTAAGCGTGATGA
>NZ_JAWOWJ010000630.1:0-662 GCF_033340495.1 Vibrio sp. 1249-1 | reverse complement strand
TAAATTTGGGAAAAGAAACCAATAAACATCAAGACGTTTGACCTTTGATCCCAACCCAGTGCTAACGCCGCGTTAAGTAGTGAGCAACGCCTACACCTAACCTAAACCAGTACACCTTAAACACAAAACTCAATTTGAACTGAGAATGCCACGCGTTGCGAATCTGCCTTAAACGCTTTGTTATGTTTGGGGGTCAAATTGAGCATATATCTCGATTTTTTACCGAGTTTTCAGAAGACTATAGTTAAGCCCACTTATTACATAGATTACCTATTCGTCGTTTTCTTATACCCGAGTATTACATCGTATAACTTAAAAACTATACAATAGCTAAAATATTGTACTGGCCATAATTCTAGCCCTAAAATGCTTGTTGGATAATTCGCTAAATCCCTAAGCTTCAAATATAAAACCGCAGGCCACCAGATGATTCCCGCAGCTATCATTTCAAACCTGTAATACCACTTGAGCTCTATAGCTCCATCACTAGCCATCCCTGCATGAAGAAATAGAAAACACCCCAGAACCGAAAGAAAAGTAATCAAAGCCACTCGCTTTATCCAAATCACGCATTTCCTCCGAAAACTGGTGTACCCCACAAAAAGTAGACAGTACATAACTACATACTTTCGTACTCAACTGGGCTGACGTGCCCCAACGCT
>NZ_JAWOWJ010000629.1:0-663 GCF_033340495.1 Vibrio sp. 1249-1 | reverse complement strand
CGATTTATTACTTTGTCGAGCCTATCTAAATTTAGCGACCTAAGCCTCACGCGTCAGCGTGGCAAGATACGCTCGACAAAGAATATCAGACCCGTATTAGCGAGTTTTCACTTCTAACACTTTGGCAGAAAACTGGTATTGCTGAGATTGCGGCACGGCCAGTTTAATGCTCTTACCTTGTTCTGCTTGCTGTGGTCTCAGGTAAGTATCCGCCATTCGTTTGATGGATTGCCAAACCGTGACCTTTTCTTTCGCCAGTTGCTTGCCAGACATATCAAACACTTGTACCTCAACTTCCACCTGAATGACAGATTGAGAGCTTTGGTTGGTGATAGACGTTGGCAGTACCAGTTCACCACCTTCGTAGCTCGCAGAGCCAATCAGTATGTCGACCCCTGAGTCTGACAGCTGCATGGTTGGCTTTTTCGCGTTCACAACCACGGTTGTACCGACGGTTTTTGTTACGACCGGAATTGTCGCAATCGCAGGAGCTGCGACAGTTTCAACCGCGCTTGTTGTGGTTTGGGCTACGGCCTCTTTTGGCGCAGAACTTGTCATCACGTATTCCCAAGTAAAGTCATCGTTCAACTTCACTTCTCGACCGTCGGCTAAAGTGACGACTTCAGCGGCGTAGGCGGATGAGGTGGCGAGTAGGGTCGCCAG
>NZ_JAWOWJ010000628.1:0-663 GCF_033340495.1 Vibrio sp. 1249-1 | reverse complement strand
GGTGCACTAACTTTGTTGTCTGGCTACATGGGGATTGCCGGTGTATATGAATTTCGCAAAGTAAAGACTACCGTGAACCCAGTAAAACCTGACGCAGCATCTTCCGTTGTAAGAACTGGCGTGTTTGCCTTCTCACGTAACCCAATGTACATGGCGTTGTTACTGCTCATCATTGCGGTGGGTTTATGGTGGCAACATTTAAGTGTGGTGCTTTGCGGTGTGCTGTTTGTTAGTTATATGAATCGATTTCAAATCAAACCAGAAGAACATGTATTGGAAAGGTTGTTTGGTGAGGAATACTTGGATTATAAAAACCAAGTTCGTCGCTGGATTTGAATACCGAGCTGCCATCGACTCATTTTTTAAATAAAAAGAAAGCCTAACATCAATAGTTGGGCTTTCTTTTTGGTATCCGATTGTTATCGCTAATTCGGCAGTCTGTTACGCTGCCTTAACGAACTTTGCTAGGAACGCATCCTTACGCTCATTAAAGCGGTGTACAAGGTCGTCAACGGCTTCTTGATCGTATGGCTTCAAACCACTCGCTACCATGCGTTTAATACCTTTACCGACCACTTCACCGTCTTCTCTGAATGCGAAGTTCAAAGTCACCACGCCACGCTTGCCATCTACATCAAACGTCGCACCAGTGAAATCCACTTC
>NZ_JAWOWJ010000627.1:0-663 GCF_033340495.1 Vibrio sp. 1249-1 | reverse complement strand
ATTACATCATGGGCACAGGCCCGGATGGTATCGAGAAAACGCCAGAGGCGGCACAACCAATCACAGGTATTCCTGCTGATGTGATCTTGAAACTTGCGCGTGAAATCGGCGATGCAAAACGTATTTACATCACGCAAGGTTGGGGTCTACAACGCTCAGCAAACGGTGAGCAAGCATGTAAAGCGATCATGATGCTGTCTCTGCTTCGTGGTCAGGTTGGTCTACAAGGCGGTGGTACTGGTGCTCGTGAGGGTAACCACTCTTACCCATTCCAACGCTTCCCGAAAGTGCCAAACCCAATCAGCGCTTCTATCCCAATGTTCCTTTGGACAGACGCGATTTTCCGTGGCACTGAGATGACCGACCTTACTGATGGCATCAAAGGTGTTCAGAAGCTGCAAAATAACATCAAGTTCATCTGGAACTACGCGGGTAACTGTCTGATTAACCAACACTCAGACATCAACCGTACACACGACATTCTTCAAGATGAAAAAGCGTGTGAAATGATTGTGGTGATCGACAACCACATGACGTCTTCTGCGAAGTATGCCGATATCGTACTGCCAGACTGTACAACGTCCGAGCAATCAGATTTCTGTATGGATGGTGCGGCAGCGTCAATGCCTTACTTCATCTTTGTAAGCCAAGCGATTCAACCTC
>NZ_JAWOWJ010000626.1:0-663 GCF_033340495.1 Vibrio sp. 1249-1 | reverse complement strand
CGGAGTTCGTTCGAGTGATCGATCAAGTCCTGCCAGACCATGTCTTTCATCGCTTATGTCCGGAGCTTATGCAAGGCTCTCAGACCACTTCTGGTGTGCCTGTACATGTTCAACTACTAGGTCAAGAGCCACACTGGATGGCGGAAAACGCAACCCGAGCAGCAGAGCTTGGCGCGCGCGGCATCGACCTAAATTTTGGTTGCCCAGCAAAAATGGTCAACAAAAGCAAAGGAGGTGCGGCGCTATTGCAGCATCCTGAGTTGATTCATAGCGTGGTAAAAGCATGCCGTAACGCAGTGCCTGCGAATATCCCTGTCTCCGCAAAAATTCGTCTGGGCTGGGAAAACCCTGAAGACTGTTTTGAAATCGTGGATGCGATTCAATCTGCGGGAGCGAATGAACTGACCGTTCACGCACGTACTAAGCAAGGCGGTTATAAAGCATCTGAAATCAAGTGGGAATACATCAATAAAATTCGCGAGCGATTCTCCATCCCTTTGATTGCCAATGGTGAAATCTGGAATTTCGAAGATGGTCAACGCTGCATTGAAACCACTGGTGTCGACTCTCTGATGGTGTGCCGTGGCGCGTTCAACATTCCTAACCTAGGTAACATGGTAAAACACAACCACACGCCAATGGTTTGGTCTGATGTGGTCGACC
>NZ_JAWOWJ010000625.1:0-664 GCF_033340495.1 Vibrio sp. 1249-1 | reverse complement strand
GACTGCTGGACGACAAACTTTCTGTCTCATTTGATGACAGCTACAGCCAAGCGGACAGTAAATCTTCAACCACATCTGGTGGTTACCAATATCCTGATAACGAGGCGAACTCGTATCGATTTGAAGTCATCGCTGACTATGAAGTATCTGAAAATCAAAACGTGCAGCTTAACCTTCGTTATGAAGACTACTCAGAAGAGGATTACTTGTTTAACAACGAAACCGGAACGATGGGCGACGTTTTGCAAAGCTATGAAGGTCTGTATGGCGGCGTCTATTGGAAATATCGCTTTTAAGCACAGTGTGCCGTAACAAAAAAGCATCAGACGTTTTAAGCGCCTGATGCTTTCGTATTTCAATTCTACTGCTGTGAGAAGTTGATTAAGCTTGGAAGCTCAAAGGAATCTCAGCCAATTGGTTACCTTCGTTTGCAGGGAAGATAAGGTACTCGCCGTGGTATTTCACCATCGATTTGTAGTCCGTCACTTTATGCACCATAAAGCCCGCTTGCGCTGCTTTCTCAACAAACTCTGCATGGTTGCCACGCACAAACCAGCTCATTGGTTTAACGAGCAACTCGCCGTCGAAGCAGCTTTCGCATTGGTCTGCACACAGTGCCAAAGAATTTTGACCTTCCGTGAAGATTTGGATTTTGCCACAACCA
>NZ_JAWOWJ010000624.1:0-664 GCF_033340495.1 Vibrio sp. 1249-1 | reverse complement strand
ATTTTGATCGATTATCCTATTGGAAATGCTTGCGTGAATTGTAATTCAAAATGAAAAATTACCAACTGGTTTTAGCCTCAACCTCCCCTTTTCGTCAACAACTGCTTGAAAAGCTTTCAGTCCCGTTCATTTGTTTATCTCCTGACTGCGATGAAACTCCGTATGAGAGTGAAACTCCTCTGGATCTAGTGCAGCGCTTAGCCGTAAACAAAGCAACCTCTTGCTCTATTAAAAAACCAAGTTTGGTCATCGGCAGCGATCAAGTTTGCGTAATTGATGGAAAAATCGTTGGCAAACCTCTAAATCGTGAAAATGCTATCAATCAATTACTTGCTCAAAGTGGTAAAGCCATCACTTTCTATACCGGACTGGCGGTTTATAACTCGGTGACGAATCTGACTGAAGTTGGCTACGACACTTTTGAAGTACATTTGAGAAACTTAAACCGTGAACAAATTGAACGTTACGTCGACAGAGAAGAACCGTTTTACTGTGCTGGCAGCTTCAAAAGCGAAGGGATGGGAATTTGTTTGTTCGAAAAGTTAGTCGGCAAAGATCCAAACACTCTCGTTGGTCTGCCTCTGATTGATTTGATTGATATGCTGCAAAAGCAAGGTTTCGAGATCTTGTAAGTTTAATCAACGCCTCTACTCATCATTTGAAA
>NZ_JAWOWJ010000623.1:0-664 GCF_033340495.1 Vibrio sp. 1249-1 | reverse complement strand
AAGCGTTTGATGAACTATCGCACGCAAGGTAAATCTCGCACTTTACGTAAAGTCAAAGCGCATCGTCCAGACAACAAAGCTGTGGATATCGAAAAAGGGCCGTTCATCGTCTGTGTGGATGCCTCTGGCTCGATGAGTGGTTTCCCTGAGCAGTGCGCAAAAGCGATGGCGTATGCGTTAATGCAGATTGCACTGGCCGAACAGCGCGATTGTTACGTGATCATTTTCTCTACTGAACACATTACTTACGAGCTCACCAAACAAGATGGTTTGCGTGAGGCGGCGGATTTCTTAACGTACAGTTTCCATGGTGGTACAGATTTGGAGCCAACGCTTATCAAATCCATCGATTTGATGAGTGGAGATAAATACAAAAACGCCGACATGGTGGTAATTTCTGATTTTATTGCGCCAAAACAGCAAGATGAGTTGTTGGCAAAAGTGGATGCGCTTAAAGCGAAGAAAAACCGCTTCCATGCGATCAGTTTATCTAAATACGGAAACCCTGCGTTAATGTCGATGTTTGATCATACTTGGTCTTACCATCCAAACGTTGTGGGACGTTTACTCAAGCGCGTAAGTAACGGTTGATGACCTAAAGCGGCGAATTCGCCGCTTTATTTTTAGTTCGCTTATCGGATGAATGTGTTTGGGGCAGAATCAA
>NZ_JAWOWJ010000622.1:0-665 GCF_033340495.1 Vibrio sp. 1249-1 | reverse complement strand
TGGTGTTTAAGCGCGGATTTGCTGGATTCGTTTCGTCTGTGCGGCGCGTGTTATTGGTTAGCGTGAGGTATACAGAGCCTGTGAACGGGTCAACCGAACACCATTCAGGACGATCCATTGGCGTTGCGCCAACAAGGTCAGCCGCGCCAGCCGTATTAATGATAATTTCCGCTAACGAGTTAAAATGATCAGCAAGCGTGCCACCAGATGTCGTCACACTATCAAGCGTTAGTGGCAACCAAGTACCTGTGCTGTCTTCATTGAAACGCGCAACGTAAAGTGTGCCTTCGTCCATGTACTTGTCGCCCGTCGCCAAGCGATTCGCAGGATTTGCATCAGCAGGATCCCAAGCCGCTGCAGACTCGAACTTGTAAAGGTATTCAAAACGAGAATCATGACCTGAGTAAAATACTACGGGTTTGCCTGCTTCTAGCTTACCGAAAGCACAACCTTCGTGGCGGAAACGACCAAGCGCGGTACGCTTTTTCGCACGAGAGTTTTGGGTATATGGGTCAATTTCTACAATGTAGCCATGGCCGTTCGCTTCGTTACGGTAATCGTCTGCAGAGCTGGTGCCTGTTGGTGCAACATTAAAACGCGTAAACTCATCTAAACGCTCTTCTGAGTTACCTGCCAATGTTTCCCACAAGTAACGCGTGCTCTTA
>NZ_JAWOWJ010000621.1:0-665 GCF_033340495.1 Vibrio sp. 1249-1 | reverse complement strand
TTTTCGCCGGGCATTATGGCATGCAAAAGAGATTGACGTTAAATGTCTGTTAATTTGTTTGAGAGCGAGATCGATTGCGAACCTTGTTTTACTTAGACTTAAAGCTAGCCATCAAGCGCCCTCTAGTTGTGGCTTACGATTTTGTAACATTTTGTGAGATGATTTTAAACGCCTGGTTCAAACGTTTCATTTCTTCTTCACTTCCACGAGTATCTGGATGATAGAGTTTTGAAAGTTGTCGATAGCGGAGTTTCACTGCTTGGTTATCAGGAATGGTTTGTGGTGTGTAACCAAACATCGCGCAGGCAACCGCAACTTTATGATTGTCGGATTGGCTGCGAGTCTTTTTAAACTCTTTGAATACTTTCTCCAACTGACGCTTCAATTGTTTATTCGTGAACTCTAACTCTTTTACTTTTGCATTAAGTTGCTGAGTTTGGTTTGCCTCTTGGGAAGACTGTGCGGCCAAGGCTCGTTGCTGCTTTCTTAGAACTACGCATCCACCGAAGCCTGCTAGAGCGATCACCAATCCACCAATAGCCAACCACATAATCGTGCCATTATCAGACGTTACGGTTGATTGTGGAGCGACAGGCTGCTCTTCTTTTGTCGCTTCTTTATCTAATTCCACAATTTCGGAGACTTGCTTTGCAGGCAATTGATTG
>NZ_JAWOWJ010000620.1:0-666 GCF_033340495.1 Vibrio sp. 1249-1 | reverse complement strand
GCTTCCTGCCGGAGCACTTAGTCGCAGACTCACCAAACACGTTAAAAGAAGTTGGGGATGATTTCA
Source organism: Vibrio sp. 1249-1 (assembly GCF_033340495.1). NCBI lineage: Bacteria > Pseudomonadati > Pseudomonadota > Gammaproteobacteria > Vibrionales > Vibrionaceae > Vibrio > Vibrio sp. 1249-1. The sequence goes on along the minus strand of NZ_JAWOWJ010000620.1, from coordinate 600 downwards.
CAAAACTGGCTTGGCAAGTCAATGTTGACCTGATTCAGCATCAAAAATGGCATTCTGATCCCCTCCATCAACAAGCCAAAGCAGAGCTCATTACTCTCTTTGAGCAAACAGTTAAGTAGGATAAATAATGGCAAACACATTGATTGTAGGTGCAGGTTGGCTTGGTACTCCGCTAGCGCAAGCCTTGTTAGTCGAGGGACATGATGTAGTTATTACGCGTCGTAGCCAAGCTCGGTTAGATGAACGGCCATCCACTATTGCTAACGCCGCCCTGCTTGATCTCAACGATGAAAACGCAGCGCAAAAACTGGATGAAATAATTCAGTCGAATCATATTGAGCGTATTGTTGGTGCGTTTCCACCTGGGTTTCGTCGAGGGTCTGGTCGATAGTATGCGCAGCAATGGTCAACGTTAGTTAAAGCGGCAAAACAGAATGCGATTGAAAAGCTCGTCATGATCAGCTCTACAACGGTCTACCCTAATTTACCAACGGATATGAAAGAAGAATCCGCATCGCTCGCTCTCGCGCAAACCCACCCTCACTTTTCTGACAATGCGAAAATCATGCTCGAAGCGGAGCAATCCGTCATCGACTCTGG
>NZ_JAWOWJ010000619.1:0-666 GCF_033340495.1 Vibrio sp. 1249-1 | reverse complement strand
TGAAATTACGCGATTGCCGCTTATGCTCTAATTACCGCACAAAAAACATGTAGATGAGGCACTCATGAAGAAACTATTACTACTTGCTGCAGTATTATTACCATTCGCATCCGCTCATGCGGAAATCACAGTAAAAGGTGACGATTTTGAGTTGAGCAAAGATTGTGTTCGCCTAAGCGGTGACAATATTTCCGTCAAATCCGACGATTGCTCTTCTAAAAACTGGGATGATAAAGACAAAAAAGGAAACGCTAGCGTGCATGGCGATGACAACCCAGGTAAAGGGCATAACAAAGATAAAAAAGACAAGAAGAAATAAACACTTCTGTTCGAAAAAAGGCTTGCGCGATGCAAGCCTTTTTAATGTTCAGCGCTTCAAGCACTTAGTAGAAGGTACGACCTTCACCCGCTCTAGTCAGCAGTCCGTCGCATGGCGCATAACGATCGCCATATTTCGATGCAAATTCGTTCATTTTCTCAACCAGTTCTTTCAAACCGAATTGATCCATATAACGGAATGGCCCGCCAAGGAATGGAGGGAAGCCAATACCAAAAATCGCACCAATATCGCCATCGCGCGGAGAGCGAATAATACCGTCGTCCAAGCATCGTACTGCTTCATTAAGCATTGGCAGTACACAGCGCAACGCAATATCGTTATCGCTG
>NZ_JAWOWJ010000618.1:0-666 GCF_033340495.1 Vibrio sp. 1249-1 | reverse complement strand
CGATATGGAAGCGCGTGGTGCAGTTGCACTAAGTCGAGTTCAGAAAGCACGCCAAGACATCATGCAAATGGTGCGCGAGCTTGATGAGTCGGGCGAAGTTCAGTTGCTTCTATACGAAGAGCCAACGGTGGAATAAAGCATGGCAGAACAAAGATCGAACATTATGCGACTGCCTCCAAGTGGTTACCGTTTACACCGTTTTCCGCCGCTGGCTCAGCCAGTTGCGGTTGATGAAGAGTTCGGCTTGGACAACCAAGGTTGGCAAGAGTCGCAAGTGGACATTCAGCAGCAACTTGAAGCAGGTTTCCAACAGGGACTGCAACAAGGTCATGAAGAAGGTTTACGCCAAGGCATCGAGCAAGGTAAGCAACAAGGTTTACTCGATGGTCAGAAAGAAGGCTTCCAGAAAGGATTTGTTTCTGGTGAACAAGCTGGTAAGCAAGGCTTTTTAGAAGCGGCGAAGCCAGTTAATGATTTGTTCCAAGCCTTATCTCGCTGGCAAAGTGAAAAAGAGCAGCAGCAACGCCACATGATTTGTGAGTTGGTACAGAAGGTGGCTCAGCAGGTGATTCGTGCCGAGCTTACTCTGATGCCACAGCAAATTCTGGCGCTGGTGGATGAAACACTGTCTGCGATGCCGGGCAAAGCGGAGACTGTGACGGTTCA
>NZ_JAWOWJ010000617.1:0-666 GCF_033340495.1 Vibrio sp. 1249-1 | reverse complement strand
TCAGTAGAATAGCCAACCCAATAAAAGATAATTTCCATGAGCAATGAAATGAAAATCCTATTAGCTAACCCACGCGGTTTTTGTGCTGGTGTTGACCGTGCGATTAGCATCGTAGAGCGTGCGCTAGAGCTGTATCAGCCACCGATTTATGTTCGCCATGAAGTGGTACATAACCGTTTTGTGGTTGAGGGGCTAAAGCAACGAGGCGCTATCTTCGTTGAAGAGCTACATGAAGTGCCTGACAACAACATCGTGATTTTCTCTGCTCATGGTGTATCGCAAGCGGTTCGCCAAGAAGCAAAACAGCGTGATCTGACGGTATTTGATGCAACCTGCCCATTGGTAACGAAAGTTCATATGGAAGTTGCGCGTGCAAGCCGCCGCAATATGGAAGTGGTTCTGATTGGTCACGCTGGTCACCCAGAAGTCGAAGGTACCATGGGTCAGTACTCAAGCGAAACTGGCGGCATGTACTTAGTGGAAACTCCTGCGGACGTTGAGAAACTAAAAGCGATCGTGAAAGATCCATCGGATCTGCACTATGTAAGCCAAACCACATTGTCTGTCGATGAAACCGCTGATGTGATTGAAGAGCTACGCCGCGTATTTCCTGACATCCAAGGCCCACGTAAAGACGATATTTGTTACGCAACACAAAACCGCCAA
>NZ_JAWOWJ010000616.1:0-666 GCF_033340495.1 Vibrio sp. 1249-1 | reverse complement strand
TCGGCATTCATGTAAATAGTCCCAGACTCAAACGCAATCACGTCTGCACCAGTCACACTGGCCGCCGTAATTTTGTTTACGAAGTCTTTAACTTGGACATCGTTCGCCCAGTTTGCCGTGGTGTTTTCAATTTGAATCGTATACGTCAGCGTATCGCCAGACTCATACTGAGTTTTATCGACGATTTTTGTCACATTCAAATCGGCGGCAGCTGCAACATACGTCGCTTGCGCGGCTTGTTTACTCGTCGCGTCACTGACTTCGACCACGTTTGTGATATCACCAACCAGATCGGCTTTGACCACGCCTTCTACATGCAGCTTGACGCTATGAGCAGGGTGAATGTTGTAACGAACTTGATAACCGTTATCGCCCGTTACTTCTGAGCCCGACACAGCTTGAGTTAAGCTCGGATCCGTTCCATCTACGCTAACGCTGACATCCGACCAACCCTCAAAGGCACGAACAGGCAAGGCAGAACCCGCTTTTTCAGTACGAATGGTTTTCCACAAATCCGCAATCAATACGTCAGTTGCATAGCCGCTGCCAGTGTTTTTCACCTCGATGTCGTAACCAATAATGTCGCCCGGATGGTAGATAGCCGCTGGATCGGTAGTGATTTTCGTGACGGCCAAATTGCCCGGTTCAGGAACGATCAAGATCGGA
>NZ_JAWOWJ010000615.1:0-666 GCF_033340495.1 Vibrio sp. 1249-1 | reverse complement strand
AGGCATTGCGCTGCTAATGACTTCTCCGCTGTTTGCGACCGTAGGCTCAGGGCTTATCTTGAAAGAGAAAGTGGGCACCGCACGCTGGCTTGCCACACTAACTGGCTTTATCGGTGCCATGATCATCTTAGAACCGTGGTCAGACTCCTTCACTTGGGCAACTCTACTGCCTGTTGGGGCGGCCTTCTTTTGGGCGGCGTATTCTTTGATGGTGAAAAAGATGTCGGTAAACGATCCACCGTCTACCATGGTGGTTTACTTGTTGTTACTGATCACGCCTTTCAATATTGTGCTAGCGATACCAAGCTTTACCATGCCTAATGACTGGACTATTTGGCTGATCCTTCTTTTTGCTGGTGCACTAACAGCATTAGCGCAATGGGCGATTGTGAAAGCTTACGCAGTTGCGGACGCTTCCTTCGTTCAACCCTTCGATCACGCTAAACTGCCTTTAAATGTGCTGGCTGGATGGATGGTCTTTGGATGGGTGCCTCCTGGTCGTTTGTGGCTAGGCGCTGCGATTATTGTGGCGTCGATTGCATTCATCACGCACTGGGAAGCAAAAAAGACAAAGTTAGTTGAAAGAAAAATCTAGCTTTTGAGTTCTATATTTTCAGGAAAGGAAATGAGGAACATTCTATGACACAACCAATCAAAATCACACTT
>NZ_JAWOWJ010000614.1:0-667 GCF_033340495.1 Vibrio sp. 1249-1 | reverse complement strand
CAGACAATCGCTATGCCGATGAGTTTGGCGAACAAGACGTCGCGATTGATGGTTTGGCAACAGACAACGCACTGGAAAATGATGAACCTCAATATGCTCCACAAGTTATCTCTGAGCAAAACGCATTCTTGATGCGTGAAATGATGTACAGCAACATCTGGGGTGGCGGCAACTGGCGTGAAGGAACTGGCTGGAACGGTACCGGCTGGCGTGCGCAAAAACTTGAGCGTCGTGATATTGGTGGTAAAACTGGTACGACTAACGATTCAAAAGATGCATGGTACAACGGTTATGGTCCGGGCGTGGTTGCTATTGCATGGGTGGGCTTCGATGATCACTCACGCGCGTTAGGCCGCACGACGGTGAACAGTAATCTGGGTCAAGGCCAAGTATCTGGTGCCGAATCAGGAGCGAAAACAGCAGAGCCAGCATGGATTGACTTTATGCAAGTAGCATTGGAAGGCAAGCCAGAACAAGGCAAGAATATTCCAGATGACATCGTGCGCGTTCGCATCGATCGCAACAGCGGTCTGCTGCCTCATAAAGTGGATAGCACGTCCATGTTTGAATACTTTGAGAAAGGCACGGAGCCAACCGAATACGTTGGTAACAGCCTCGAAGACAGCATTTATTCAAGCGGTTCTGGTGGCACAACGGAAGAGTTGTT
>NZ_JAWOWJ010000613.1:0-667 GCF_033340495.1 Vibrio sp. 1249-1 | reverse complement strand
GTAATCTGGTAGAGAGTTGTGTGTCATCCAATCTGTTGTGCGTTGTTCATCAACAGAAGTCACGTTCTCATCCACAATATGAACATCTTCAAAACCAACCAGTTCTAGCCACACTTTTAGTGCTTTCGCAGACGGGAAGAAGTACACATTGCGCATTTGAGCGTAGCGTGAGGTCGGCACAAGTACTGCGTTTTCATCGCCTTCGATTACCAAGGTTTCCAATACTAACTCACCACCAGAAACCAACTGATCTTTTAGTTGAATCAAATGGTCAAGTGGAGAACGACGGTGGTAGAGAACACCCATGCTGAACACGGTATCAAACGCTTCCAGTTTAGGCAGTTGCTCAATACCCAGCGGCAATAGGTGTGCTCGTTGGTCGCCGCCCATGAGTTTGCGAATCGCTTCAAACTGAATCAGGAACAGGTGAGACGGGTCGATACCCACGCAAAGACGAGCTCCTTCGCCTAACATGCGCCACATGTGGTAACCATTGCCACAACCCACATCGAGCACGCTGCGATTTTTCAGTGGAGAAATGTGTGGAAGTACGCGATCCCATTTCCAGTCGCTACGCCACTCGGTATCGATATGAATGCCGTGCACCGTGTATGGACCTTTGCGCCAAGGGTGGAAAGGACGCAGTAAGTGTTCTAGCTTTTTCAGT
>NZ_JAWOWJ010000612.1:0-667 GCF_033340495.1 Vibrio sp. 1249-1 | reverse complement strand
GTATCGCAGAAACCACATCATTCGGTGGCCGTCGTCTATTGAACGGCTCATTCGGTGAAGCGGCATTCCAAATCGGTGCGAGCTCTGGTGAAGCGATGATCATGGGTCTAACCAGTATTCGTGCAGATGACACTCGTATGGGCGGTGTGACATTCTTCTCTGAAGTAGGAAAAGGTAAAGATTGGGGTGTTGATCCAACTAAAGCCGATCTAAAAATCACGCTTCCTGGCATGGGTGAAGACGAAGATGGTAATGTTGATGATCTAGAAATCAATATCAACGCGAAAGCGGGTGATGACATCGAAGAGCTAGCAACGTACATCAATGGTCAATCAGACATGATCAACGCGTCTGTAAGCGAAGATGGCAAGCTGCAAATTTTTGTTGCTCATCCAAACGTTCAGGGTGACATCTCGATCTCTGGTGGTCTTGCTTCTGAGCTAGGCCTAAGCGATGAGCCAGTAAGAACATCAGTACAAGATATTGATATGACAACGGTTCAAGGCTCTCAGAACGCGATTTCTGTACTGGACTCTGCACTGAAATACGTGGATTCACAACGTGCGGATCTTGGTGCGAAACAAAACCGTCTGAGCCACAGCATCAACAACTTGGCAAATATCCACGAAAACGTTGACGCGTCGAACAGCCGAATTAAAGACACGGA
>NZ_JAWOWJ010000611.1:0-668 GCF_033340495.1 Vibrio sp. 1249-1 | reverse complement strand
ACCGCCACGTTTACCATTGATACGGTGGATGACGTTTACGCCGAAGGCGATGAAGTATTCCGCGTCAGCGTGTCGGGCATTGTAGATGGTGATAGCAATCCGATTTTTGAGGCATTAGATGTTTCAAATGCCTTTGTTGATACCACCATTAGCGATGAAACCGACCCAGGTCCAGAAGATACGGTTACGGTCACCATGACCGGTCCAGCGAATGTCGTAGAAGGTGACACCACCACAGAGTACACCGTGACACTGAGCGATCCGGCGCCAGTCGGTAGTATCGTGACCTTAGCTTACAGCTACACCACTGCATCCGGTGACGACATCACTGAAACCACTCAAGCGATTATTGGGGCGGATGGCGTAACCGCCACGTTTACCATCGATACCGTGGACGATGTTTACGCGGAAGGCGATGAAGTGTTCCGTGTTCGCGTATCGGGTATTGTCGACAGCGACAGTAATCCAATCTTTGAAGCACTGAATTTAGACAATGCGTTCGTCGACACCACCATCAGCGATGAAACCGACCCAGGTCCAGAAGATACGGTTACCGTGACCATGACAGGTCCAGCGAATGTCGTGGAAGGCGATACCACCACAGACTACACCGTGACACTGAGCGATCCGGCACCTGTGGGTAGCATCGTGACCTTAGCTTACAGCTA
>NZ_JAWOWJ010000610.1:0-669 GCF_033340495.1 Vibrio sp. 1249-1 | reverse complement strand
CCTTACCTGCCGTTGTCGGCGGGGCTTGGTATTTGAACCAGCAACAGATTCATAATCAGACAACGCTGGTGCAAACCATTACCAAGCTAGAAAGCGAGAAAGCGGAAATCACAGCGCTCTATGAAGAGCAATTAGATACCAACCACTCACTCTCTCAAGCTTTGACGGACAAGAACAACCAGATTCAACTGCTCGGAAAGCGCGTATTTGATGTGGAATCGGTACTCGGCCTTGCTGATGAAGAGCTGTCTATCGATGAGAACAACCTCGCCTTAGAAGAGCGAATTGATGCGGCAGCTATAGATTCTGCGGTTCGTGCGACCATGTTCCGTTTGATTCCGAATGACAGCCCAGTGACGTATCAACGAATCTCTTCTTCTTACGGCAGTCGGATCAATCCTATCTCAGGCAGAAGACACGTGCATACCGGTATCGATTTGACCTGTAAGCGCGGTGAAGAAATCCTCGCACCTGCAGACGGAGTGGTGGAAACCGCTCGCCCGAGTAATCGTGGCTATGGCAACTATGTCACCATTCGTCACTCATTTGGCTTTATGAGCTCCTTTGCTCACTTACAACGCTTTAAAGTGAAAAGCGGCCAATTTGTCAGTAAAGGCGATGTGATTGCTCAATGTGGTAGTTCAGGTAATTCCACTGGCCCGCACCTGC
>NZ_JAWOWJ010000609.1:0-670 GCF_033340495.1 Vibrio sp. 1249-1 | reverse complement strand
TTGAATGCACTTAAAAATTACACTGGACTGACACACCGATGCCAGGTGGTTGCGGATAATCGTGGCGTAAAATGGGTGAATGACTCTAAAGCAACTAATATCGCAAGCACTATGGCTGCGCTATCAGGATTAGAGTCGACCGGTAAACTTTATCTGCTCGTTGGTGGTGTCGGTAAAGGCGCGGACTTCACGCCATTAAAACCGATCTTTGCAACGCTTAACCTACAACTGTGCTGTTTTGGTCTAGACGGTGATGATTTTATGCCACTACATGAGTCAGCAATCCGTTTCAACACCATGGAAGATGTGATTCAACAAATATCTTCGCAGTTAAAATCCGGTGATATGGTGATGCTGTCTCCCGCATGTGCTAGCTTTGATCAATTCGACAATTTTATGGCAAGAGGCGATGCATTTGCTGTTCTTGCTCAGAAATATGCATAACTAAAGGTTACTCGTTTCGTGGGTTTAAGTAACGTTAAACACAACATTGGTAATTGGCTTAAGCATCCAGCGCCAGAAGCGTTGTTTGATCGCCAGTTGGTGTGGATTGCGTTGGGTTTGATGTTGACTGGTTTGATTATGGTGACCTCTGCGTCTTTCCCAATCAGCTCACGATTGACCGATCAGCCGTTCCACTTCATGTTCCGTCATGCCACCTTCTTAGTGT
>NZ_JAWOWJ010000608.1:0-670 GCF_033340495.1 Vibrio sp. 1249-1 | reverse complement strand
TAAGATACCGCCTTTGATAGGGCCAAATACGATACCTGCCACAATGGTGAACGCGCTGCCCGGCAGTAGGAAAACACACGCAAACACGAATGCTGCTACGAATACGGCGTAGCCCCACACACCAAAGCTTGCGATCCAATCTTGTAGGCTCTTGATGTCTGTGATGATCTCAAGAATGCCAGTTTGTTTTGCTGCAAATAGAGCAATAGCTACAACAGCGACGATAAGAGCGATTTTTACGAATTTCATAAGTTCAACTTCACTTAAACCTAATAATTAAAAAGATATAGCTACAAAGAAGTAGTTACATAGACATAGCTACACAGACATACACTTGATCAGACCCGCTTTTGATTTGTAGCGGTTGAACCAAGCTTTCACAGGGCTAGCGAGTACGTTGACTGGTGGCTGATCACCTTGCATGATCACTGGGCCGAACATCAGATCCAGAATGTGCCAAGATTTCGTACCAACACCCATCATGGATGCACGACAAGCCGAGCAGTAAACCACAACGTAGTCTGTCTCAAACTCTTCAACACGGCGCTTGATTACGCGCGTTGCCACGTCAGGGTTTGCAGGTACAACCATGCCGCCGAAACCACAACAGCGCGTGTTTTCACGTGTGTGTTCTGGTTCAGAGGTTTTGTAGCCAAGCTCGTTTAAGATC
>NZ_JAWOWJ010000607.1:0-671 GCF_033340495.1 Vibrio sp. 1249-1 | reverse complement strand
GCTTGTCAGAACAACACGGCTATACGTTTGTACCCCCTTTCGATCACCCACTGGTGATTGCAGGTCAAGGCACCATCGGCATGGAAATGCTGCAGCAAAATGGTCATCTCGACTACATCTTCGTGCCGGTTGGAGGCGGTGGCTTGGCGGCTGGTGTAGCGGTTCTGGTCAAGCAACTGATGCCAGAAATCAAAGTCATCGCCGTCGAGCCTGAAGACTCGTCTTGTCTGAAAGCGGCGCTTGATGCTGGTGAGCCAGTGGTACTCGACCAAGTCAGCATGTTTGCTGATGGTGTCGCGGTAAAACGCATCGGTGAAGAAACGTTCCGCTTGTGTCAGAAATACATTGATGGTCATGTGGCGGTTTCAAGCGATGAAATCTGCGCTGCCGTAAAAGACATTTTTGAGGATACTCGCGCGATTGCTGAACCATCCGGGGCGCTTGCGCTTGCTGGCTTGAAGAAGTTTGTTGAGCAAAACCAACTGGAAAACAAGAACCTTGCCACGGTGCTGTCTGGCGCGAATACCAACTTTCATGGTTTACGCTATGTTTCAGAGCGTTGTGAATTAGGTGAGAAGCGTGAAGGTCTATTAGCCGTGACGATTCCAGAACGTCAAGGCGCTTTCTTTGAATTCTGTAATCTGATTGGCGGCCGCGCTGTCACCGAGTTT
>NZ_JAWOWJ010000606.1:0-671 GCF_033340495.1 Vibrio sp. 1249-1 | reverse complement strand
TCCTGTCTGTGACGCGGCTGCTGCGGGCCTTCAGAGGTCGATCATGAGCGCTTCCCAGCCAATTGAATGGACAGTGGCGCAACTGGCGCAGGCGGTCGAGCGCGGGCAGCTTGAGCTGCACTACCAGCCGATTGTCGATTTGCGCAGTGAGCAGATTGTCGGCGCGGAAGCCCTGTTGCGCTGGCGTCATCCGACGCTCGGACTGTTGCCGCCGGGCCAGTTCCTGCCCGTGATCGAATCGTCCGGCCTGATGCCGGAAATCGGCGCATGGGTGCTGGGCGCAGCCTGCCGTCAAATGCGCGACTGGCGGGTGCTGGCATGGCAACCGTTCCGGCTGGCCGTCAATGTTTCGGCGAGCCAAGTGGGGCCAGATTTCGACAAGTGGGTAAAGGGCGTGCTGGCCGATGCCGGGTTGCCCGCCGCGTATCTTGAAATTGAGCTGACCGAATCGGTTGCGTTCGGTGATCCGGCGATCTTCCCCGCCCTGGAAGCTTTGCGACAGATCGGTGTGCGCTTCGCCGCCGACGACTTCGGCACCGGCTATTCCTGCCTGCAACACCTGAAATGCTGCCCCATCAGCACGCTCAAGATCGACCAATCGTTTGTCGCCGGACTCGCCAACGACCACCGCGACCACACCATCGTGCGCACCGTGATTCAGCTTGCGCATG
>NZ_JAWOWJ010000605.1:0-672 GCF_033340495.1 Vibrio sp. 1249-1 | reverse complement strand
TTGATGCCGTTTCTTCCTGAAAGCATTACTAAGTGGGACGAAGAAGACCGCGACATGAGCAAGCTGGGTAGCAAATGGAAAGATAACGTTTCTGATGGCCCGGTATGGGACCGTGACGAACACTTCCTAAACTACATCATGCACCCATACTTTGGCGGTGTTTACTACACAGCGGCAAGACATGCAGGTTATAACGAATTTGAATCATTCTTGTACTCTGCCACCATGTCTACTTTCTTCTGGGAATACGGTGTTGAAGCGTTTGCAGAAGTCCCTTCTTGGCAGGACATCTTTATCACGCCATTCTTTGGTGCGGTCGTGGGTGAAATGATGCTAACAGCAGAGCAAGACATCGTAGCAAATGGCGGCGAAGTGTTAGGTTCAGAAACTGCAGGCGACGTTTCTCTCTTCTTCCTAAACCCTGTTGGTCATATCCACCACTGGGTGACTGACGCATGGGGCGGCAGCGCTGAATTGAAATTCAACTCCTCACCTTGGTTCGGCAATCAAGATGTTGCGAAGTTTGCCATGGACGCAGGTGCAAGCTACGACAGTCAGTTTTACGGCGTAGAGCTGAAAGTAACGTTCTAAGCCAACCATATTGAACGACATTAATGAAGAGCAGCCAAACGGCTGCTCTTTTTGTATCTAGTGCACTGCTTTGATTATTTG
>NZ_JAWOWJ010000604.1:0-672 GCF_033340495.1 Vibrio sp. 1249-1 | reverse complement strand
AAGGCGAACACGACCGATTCCCGACTCTCGACAGACGAACTGCCCATGAAAGGCCAAGCGCAGCTCGCTCAAGATGGTAACACCATCAAAGGCTCATCGATTCGTTACCAAATCGGTCAACAGAAGTTGGTGGCTGACAGCTCTAAAAACGAGCGTGTAACCACGATTTTGCAACCAAATCAGATAGAGAACTAATATGGCGGTACTGAGTGCAAAAAATCTCGCAAAGAGCTACAAAAAGCGCAAAGTCGTCACCGATGTTAGCTTAGAAGTAGAGTCTGGTCAGATTGTGGGCTTACTTGGTCCTAACGGTGCCGGTAAAACCACCTCGTTTTACATGATTGTTGGTCTGGTGCCTCGCGATGAAGGCACCATCACCATCGACGACAAAGACATCAGTATTTTGCCAATGCACAGCCGCTCTCGCATGGGTATTGGCTATCTACCGCAGGAAGCGTCGATTTTCCGCAAACTGTCTGTGGAAGATAACATCATGGCCGTATTGGAAACTCGCCAAGAAATGACCCGCGAAGAGCGTCAGGACAAGCTGGAAGATTTGTTGGAAGAATTCCACATACAGCACATAAGAACCAGTGCGGGTATGGCACTATCGGGTGGTGAACGTCGCCGAGTCGAAATCGCTCGAGCTCTTGCGGCAAACCCACAATTCAT
>NZ_JAWOWJ010000603.1:0-673 GCF_033340495.1 Vibrio sp. 1249-1 | reverse complement strand
AGCATCTGTTTGTCTCACAATCTGCCATTTCGCAGCGTATTAAACAGCTCGAAAAATTCTTGGCGCAACCTGTGTTAATTCGAGAGCAGCCACCCAAGCCAACTCCCATTGGGAAAAAACTATTGGGGCTTTACCGCCGAGTTCGGTTGCTAGAGCACGAAATTTTACCTGAGATCAAAAACGATACTACAACGCGCCCAGTGCAACTGTCTTTGGCTACTAACGCCGACAGTTTGGCAACGTGGTTACTGCCAGCTTTGCAAGACGTCATGAAAACTCGTCAAGTAGAGTTGAAGCTGACGATTTACGGTGAATCACGTTCAATAGAAAAACTGAAAAGTGGTGAGGTCGCAGGGGCGATCAGTTTAGAGTCTCAAGCGATACCAAATTGCCGCGCCGATTACTTAGGACGAATTGATTACGTTTGTGTGGCTAACCCTGAGTTTTATCAGCGTTACTTTGCTCAAGGCGTTAATAACCAGACGTTTGCCAAGGCGCCGGCCGTTTCGTATGATCAATATGATGACCTACATAAAACCTTTCTTACCGAGCATTTCAATGTCAGCCCTGATAGCGTCATTCACCATAACATCAGCAGCTCTGAAGCGTTTCTAAAAGTGGCGTTAGCTGGTGTAGCCTATTGCTTAATCCCTCGTTTGCAAATTACCGACGA
>NZ_JAWOWJ010000602.1:0-674 GCF_033340495.1 Vibrio sp. 1249-1 | reverse complement strand
CACAAATTGCTGAGATCATGGATGACCTAATTGAGCAGAATAAACTCTGCGCTCACGTCTATGAGGTGTTAGAGCAGAATATGACGGCTTGCTACAACATATCTATTTGCCACTAAAGCCGATTTCTGGACATTAAAAAGGGCGCATCACGCGCCCTTTTTAGTATTTAGTGCCTAGATGTTAACTCGCGATATCCAGAAGGTTATCTCTCACACCATTAATTCTGAACCAGCCTGCGATACTGAAACGTTCCGCGTTAGTTGGCAACACTTCATGAGGAAACTGTTCAGATAAGAACACCAGTAGACGCCCCCCACGAGGCGGTATTGTCGCAATTTCTTTGTCATTGAGGTCATAGACGACCAGTTCGCCCGCGTCCTCTTCACTCCAAGATTCATTCATGTAGAACACCGTGGTTAAGCGACGGTTTTCGTTCCCTTTAAAGCAATCAAGGTGTTTTTGGTAAAAATCGCCTTTTTCGTACTTAGCAAAGTGCGCTTCATACTCAAACAAACCCAAGAAGAAATGGCGGTTCCCCTCTTGTCGAATCTCTTCCATTTTGCTCAAATAATTCGCGATTGGCTGGCCCATAGCTGGTTTTAACCATTGAATTTTGTCACTGCGAATTGATTCAATTCGGGTCACATCATCATTTCGACCAATGCGTGCTTTCT
>NZ_JAWOWJ010000601.1:0-674 GCF_033340495.1 Vibrio sp. 1249-1 | reverse complement strand
TTAGAAAGGACTTAGCTTCTCTAGAAAAAAATGGACAACTTTTACGCCGATACGGTGGTGCGATTGCCATCCCTACGGAAGTTATTCATGAAGAACTAAGCTCTAATGTTTCGACTCGAAAGTTAAGTTTGGCGAAAGCTGCGGCATCATTGATTCGCGACCATAATCGCATCGTGATAGACAGCGGTAGCACGACCGCTGCGCTGATTCAGCAACTGAACGACAAACGTGGCTTGGTGGTCATGACCAACTCGTTGCACGTCGCCAATGCCCTTAACGAGCTAGAGAGTGAACCCGCTCTGCTAATGACAGGCGGAACTTGGGATACGCACTCTGAATCCTTTCAAGGCAAAGTAGCCGAATCTGTATTACGAGCTTACGACTTTGACCAGTTGTTTATTGGTGCGGATGGCATCGATTTGGAGCGCGGAACCACAACATTTAATGAGTTGGTTGGCTTAAGTAAGGTGATGGCAGAAGTCTCTCGTGAAGTCATCGTTATGATCGAGTCCGAAAAAATCGGTCGTAAGATCCCTAACTTAGAGCTCGCTTGGCATCAAATTGATGTGCTGGTCACCGATGCGGATATCCAACCAGAGCACAAAGTACAGATTGAACAACATGGCGTGAAAGTCATTTGCGCCTAATCTAATAATGTAACCAGTTTCATATTT
>NZ_JAWOWJ010000600.1:0-674 GCF_033340495.1 Vibrio sp. 1249-1 | reverse complement strand
GCGATAGCCCTTTGGTTAAGGTATCCATTGCGCCTTTTGATGTGGCGTAATCGACATACTCAAATGGCGCGCCTGAGCGTGATGCCCCAGAAGAAACATTCACAATTGCGCCACCAGTACCGAATCGCTTCGCCGCTTCTCTACAACAGAGAAAGCAGCTATTCACATTAGTGTTCATTACTTTCTGAAAGCGTTCCAAGCTGATTTCCGCCAACGGTGACTGAGTAAATAGAATGCCAACGTTGTTGACCAAATGGGTGACTTCGATGATGCCGTTGAGTTAGCTGCGAAGCTGGCGAACGTGACAGATTACGGGCTTTAATGCGTTGAAGAGCCCTTGTCCCCAAAAGAACAATTCCTACAAGAATTCATGAATCAGGTGAAAGTATCCCTTGGTGTTGACGCAACAAGCCTTCTGCCAAAGAGCCTTCAACCTGTGGCTCAACAGTTCGAACAAGATGCAAGTCTGCTTCAAAGCTTTAACGATCCGAAAGGACAATACGCTTTCTGTTTGAACTGCCAAGTACAGTAGATTTTCAGTAAGAAACACAAAGGGCATCTCTACGTGAGATGCCCTTTTTTATTGAGCTCAACATCTCCTCAGATGACTTTCATATGCTGTGCGCCGAGCCTCGCATCTCAAGGTTATTTAGGTATATAATCCCGCCTCTGTT
>NZ_JAWOWJ010000599.1:0-674 GCF_033340495.1 Vibrio sp. 1249-1 | reverse complement strand
TGATTGTGTTTTGAACCACCTGTTTTACTCGCGTAACCTTGTAGTTCAATCGAGGTCGTTGGGTAATCCTTCAAGAAGTCAGACAACTCACGAATTTGACGACGAAATACCGGATTGATCTCATCAGAATCGTTGGCAAATAGCACACGAACCTGCATTTTCTCAGATGCTTTGATGTATTCGCCACAGCCATCATTGTCAACTTCAGAGCCAGCTGGCGTCCCCGGACATAGGTCGCGAGCGTTAATCACACCGTCGTTATCTTCGTCTTGTAAGTCAGCAATTTGTTCTGCGGTAGGGAATGCACGGTAATCGTACTCATCTTCAGCGATTGCTTGTTGCGTAACGGCGATAACACTTAATGCCAATAGCAGTTTCATCGGTTTCATGATTAGTACTCCACCTTCTGGTTCCATTCTGTTGGTACATCAACACGCAAGGCATTCAACAGTTGACCCGTAGCATTCATCACTCGGTACTTCGCGTATTGTTCCGCGTATTTAGCGTCTAAATAGTTCTTTCTTGCTTCGAACAGTTCGTTTTCAGTGTTTAAAAGGTCAAGTAGAGTACGCTTACCAATGCGATATTGCTTTTCGTAAGCAATGACCGTTTCAGAAGCTGAGTCTACGTGGTCAGCTAAAAACTCTTTTTGTTGCAGAGTTAAATCTAATGCA
>NZ_JAWOWJ010000598.1:0-674 GCF_033340495.1 Vibrio sp. 1249-1 | reverse complement strand
CCATTGATGATCCGCTTCATTCACGCGCTTTTGATAATACTGAGAGTCGGCAAAGATGATGTGCGTCATGCCATAGATTTTGTTGCCGTATTGCTGAGCAGAGAGCTTTTTATCATTGTCGTCGGGGTAGGTCGCTCGGAATGCTTCAATGAACGCGTTCACCACATCTTGTTCACCCAGTTGACGCAGCCAATAGACCTGCTTTGCCAACTGCGCCGCCCATGCTTCAATCATCTCTTTATCGGTGGCGTAGCGAGTAAAATCGTAACGACGAATGATTTCTCGCAGTGTTTTATCTTGTTGGTGCTTTAAGCCGTACTCATCTGCTCTCGCCATCGCGCCCAGTAAATCGACGCCAAGATACAAATACTCAGGGTGATGTTTTGTTACGGTATAACGACGTTGGCTGCGCTCGTCCTCTTTTTCTTGGTAGCGAGTCAGCCGCTCAGAGGAATATAAAATGATGTCTTCTGGTTTGACGACGTCATTCGCGAAGCGATTCAATCGGCTTGCGACTTGAGCCATGTCTGTCCAAATGGTTGCGTAGTATTTTTCATCTAAGGTTTGGCGGAACATACGCAGCCCAAAGTGGCCTTCCTTAAAAGGAGGAAGCGTGAATAACTCACGTTCGTATGTGTCGCGAATCAGCTGTGCTGATTGAGAGTAATTAAGTG
>NZ_JAWOWJ010000597.1:0-674 GCF_033340495.1 Vibrio sp. 1249-1 | reverse complement strand
CCCGGACGGCAGGTTCCAAACGGGGCTTTTGTGGTTTTGGTTATATTTTAGTGATCCACTGCGCTACCAGCACCTACCGGTACGCGAACGTGTTCGACTAGGTCTTTCACTTCTTGTGGTGTTTCTGCTGTTACTTTCGATACAGCGAACGCGACGATGAAGTTGAATAAGGCACCAATCGCACCAAATGCGTTTGGCTCAATGCCTAGGAACCAGTTGCTGCCCCAGCTTTCTAGGTAAGTCCAATCTGCGATGAATAGGATACCTTTGTGTTGGAACACGTAGAACAGAGTGATACTGATACCTGCAATCATACCCGCGATAGCACCTTCTTTGTTGATGTTCTTACTGAAGATACCCATCATCAGAGCCGGGAAGATGGAGGACGCCGCCAGACCGAAGGCCAGTGCTACCGTACCTGCCGCGAAGCCCGGTGGATGCAGACCCAAGTAACCTGCGACTGCAATGGCCACCGCCATCGAGATTCGACTCGCGAGCAGCTCTTTCTTCTCTGAGATATTCGGGTTAATTACCCCTTTGATTAAGTCGTGGGAAATCGCGGACGAAATCGCCAGCAATAGACCCGCAGCGGTTGATAGTGCGGCGGCTAGACCACCCGCTGCGACCAGTGCGATAACCCAGTTAGGTAGTTTCGCGATCTCAGGGTAAGCCTT
>NZ_JAWOWJ010000596.1:0-675 GCF_033340495.1 Vibrio sp. 1249-1 | reverse complement strand
CGTTACCCTTGGCTTTTTCTCGTTTACCATCTGGCGCGTAAAAAACGCCTTTTTGATGAAACTGCGTCATAGTGATTTTAATTTATTTGCCAGCGCATCTTGCGGGCCAACCACAATAATGAGATCGCCGATTTCAAGCGTGGTACTCATATCAGGCGCTTTGATGATTTCAGGGCCACGTTTAAAGCCCAACACTTGCACGCCTTCGACCTTGCACAGCGCCAAATCGCTTAACGTTTTACCCATCAAACGCGAGCCAACAACAAACTCTGTCATCGCTAATCCGCTACCCAATGGATGAAATTCGAGTACGCGTTTATCCAGCATTTTGCGCGCCACACGAATGCCCATATCGCGCTCTGGCATGATGATGTGGTCTGCACCAATTTTTTGCAGAACGCGAGCTTGGAATCGGTCGTTAGCTTTTACCCATACCGATTTTACACCCGCCTCTTTTGCTATCAGAGTAGCAAGAATACTGGCATTCACGTCTGCACCAATGGCAATCATCACCATGTCGTAATCATCGAGCTTGAGCTCTGCGACCGTTTCTTCATGAGTACAGTTTGCCACAATGGCCTGACTCACAAAACCTGCGGCTTCTTTCACTCGATCTTCATTGATGTCGACCGCTAAGACTTGTGACCCAGAATCTTGTAATTCTTTACATACCGC
>NZ_JAWOWJ010000595.1:0-676 GCF_033340495.1 Vibrio sp. 1249-1 | reverse complement strand
AAGCCAACTGTAATTAATAAAAAGCTTTTTGACATCTGCATGGTTGCTCTCCAATGCGTGCTAACCATTTAGTCCACGAGTGGTAAATGGATATTCAAAAGCTCTTTTCTGCCCACGAAGAATATATCTTCAAAGATTCCATTTGTTTAATGGGAATTGGCGATAGATTTGATAGGGATAAACGATGAAAGTTTTCGTTTTTCATCTATTTAGATTAAAAAACAAACCAAAATCATGAGAATCTCGTGGCGAGAGTGATTACACTGAATAAACATCACCAAGCAGGAAGGATATCGCATGCATCAACATGAAAAATTGAACTACGTTGAATTTGGTACGCCCAATATCGGTGCCACTAAGGCGTTTTTTGAGCACGTTTTTGGTTGGCAATTTGTCGACTACGGCCCTGACTACGCGGCCTTTTCTGGCCAAGGTTTGGATGGCGGATTTTATTCGGCAGAACAAGTCAGTCAAACCTCAAACGGCGCAGCACTATTGGTGTTCTATAGCTCTGATATTCATGCCACGTTAGAAAAAGTAGCGAAGTTTGGCGGACAAATCATCCGCCCTATTTTCGAGTTTCCGGGCGGATGTCGTTTCCACTTCACTGAGCCAAGCGGAAACGAGTTTGCAGTGTGGTCAGAGAGTCACTGAGTCATCGGTATTGTGTTGTTAA
>NZ_JAWOWJ010000594.1:0-677 GCF_033340495.1 Vibrio sp. 1249-1 | reverse complement strand
TATCCGAGCTATAACAAAACCTCTAGCTTATTTATGTCAAAAAGTGAGTCCAGCAATCAGGTTATGTGATCAGGTAATTATATTTTTATTGGCATAAGCCTATCACTTGACCTATACAGGCACCTTAATGGTAGCGGCACATTATTCATTCAAGGATTATGTTTCGGAAAATGACGCTAATGATGCATCAGAAACCCAGTATGAGAGCGAATTTATAACTATATTGAAGAAAATTGCCAGAACCTATTAATCGTAAGGTCTGAACTTAAGCAGGATCTGGCGGAGATCGTCGGTGATTACAAAATTGATCTCGACGGAGAGTTCCAGAAAACTTACCTTATCCGCTCAGTCAATCACATACGAGTATTTGTTTCTCATCTCGAATTGCCGCAGACTCCGTGGCGATTCTCAAAGTTTGTCATAGAGAATAGTGTCGTTAACGATGTCGGTATATCCGCGACAAGTGTGAGATAACTCGATCACACCATATGTACCTTTCGACCTATAGTCATTACTGTCCAAAATTTTTTACAAACTGATCGGCTAGAGCTTTATTTTGCCAAGAATTCTAAGCGAGTTGCTGACAATGGAATCTATGATTTGAGCAGGAAAGCCGTAGGGTAGGTGGTTAACTACTTGTTCAATAGCATTCGGAAAGGACTCAACAAACTCGTCAA
>NZ_JAWOWJ010000593.1:0-678 GCF_033340495.1 Vibrio sp. 1249-1 | reverse complement strand
CCCCGTCAGAAACAGAGCAAGCTCGTGGCCAGCACTTTGGTAGCAATCTGATTTTCTCGACAGACAAACGCCATACAGATCCTCAGAAATACGAACCTATCGCTTGGTCTGTTGATGCCAAAGAATACGGACGTTTTCTCACCGACGTATTTCATCTTTGGGTTTCTCAAGATGTGGGCAAAGTCTTCATTTCGAACTTTGAACAGGCATTAACACAATACCTTGGCAACCCCTCTCCAAACTGTATTCATGCCAAAAAATGCGGCTCGTCTTATGCCGTTGAAGCAAATGGCGACGTTTATTTCTGTGACCATATCGCCTACCCGGAGTCGAAACTCGGCAATGTATTCGAAACATCGTTGCACGAGATGTCGTTGAATCACGAACTTCAGTTCAATAAAGAATCCCGCTTATCTATGCGATGTAAACAATGCCAGTACTTGTCTCTCTGCAACGGCGGCTGCCCAAAACATCGCTATCTCTCCGACACTGGTGAGTATGAAAACGTCCTTTGTGATGGTTATTTCTATTTTTTCAGCTCAGTACAAAAGTATTTGCAAGCAATGACGACGCTCTTAGCTCATGGCTATCCAGCAAGCTATGTCATGCAAGCATTAGACGGCCCTTTAATCCTAACACCCTCTAATAAAAGGTAATCAATAAATGGATATTTTGAAA
>NZ_JAWOWJ010000592.1:0-678 GCF_033340495.1 Vibrio sp. 1249-1 | reverse complement strand
TATGACGGCGTGGAATTAATGGGCTCAGAAGGTTATTTGATCAATCAGTTCCTTTGTAAGCGCACCAATATGCGATATGACGATTGGGGCGGCAGTTACAAAAAACGCATGCGCTTCCCGTTGGAGATAGTGAAAGCTGTACGTAAAGCGGTGGGTGAGAAGTTCATCATCATTTTCCGTCTTTCGATGCTGGACCTCGTCGAGCAGGGCAGCACGTTCGAAGATGTGATTGAATTAGCCAAAGGATTGGAAGACGCGGGCGTCACCATTATCAACACTGGTATTGGTTGGCATGAAGCACGTATTCCGACCATTGCAACGCAAGTACCTCGCGGTGCATTTACATGGGTAACCGAGAAGGTGAAACCGCACGTTTCTGTGCCAATCGTCACCTGTAATCGAATTAACACTCCTGATGAAGCAGAGCGAATCCTTGCTTCTGGTCAGGCGGATATGGTGTCAATGGCTCGCCCGTTCTTGGCGGATCCATACTTTGTCGCGAAGGCAGAACAAGAGAAAGCGCAGTTTATTAATACGTGTATCGGCTGCAACCAAGCGTGTCTGGACAACGTATTTAAAGGTAAGCGCGCTAGTTGTCTGGTTAATCCACTTGCTTGTTACGAAACAGAAATTGTGGTTGAACCAACGTTCAAGAAGAAAAATATTGCCGTTGTAGGC
>NZ_JAWOWJ010000591.1:0-679 GCF_033340495.1 Vibrio sp. 1249-1 | reverse complement strand
ACTCGGTTCCCCATCAACTGGTTGGCCACCATGTCGAGCTGGAAGCCTCCAACCGTCTGGTGCAGATCTACCACCAAGGTAACTTGATCGCTCAACATCCACGCAGCCAAAGGGAACGTGGAAACAGCACTCAACCAGAGCACATGCCGAGTAACCATCAACATCAAAAGTGGTCGCCTGGACGCTTGCTCAACTGGGGAGCCAATATCGGCCCAGCCACACGAGAGGTCGTCAATAAGATGCTTAACTCGAAGCCTCATCCAGAGCAGTCGTATCGTTCCTGCCTTGGGTTACTCAACCTAAGCAAAGCCCATGGCGAATCGCGCCTAGAGCAAGCCTGTAAAGATGCACTGATGCTGACAAAACCCAACTACACCTTCGTCAACAATCTACTCAAGAACAATCGTGAAGGACAACTGAGCAAAGACAACACGAGCACGCCGAACCTTGTTCACAGCAATGTTCGTGGCCCGAACTGTTATCACTAGGAGAAATACAAATGAACGCACTGAACGACCAACTCAAAACCCTCCGCTTGAGCCATGCAGTGAAAGCGTTAGAGCAGCAACAAGAACAACTGAGCACCTACGCAGAGCTGGACTTCGAGGAAAGGCTAAGCCTGCTTCTGGAAAGTGAAATCTTGAATCGCAATCAGACAAAAATCCAACGCTTAAAACGA
>NZ_JAWOWJ010000590.1:0-680 GCF_033340495.1 Vibrio sp. 1249-1 | reverse complement strand
CAACATCAAATCGTCATTACGTACCGCTTGGAGCAGATAACTTTCGAGCTGATTATGGTTGTTCAACTCATGCGTGTGGCTCTCACAGAAGTAACTGTAAGCTTCACCCGACTCTTTACATAGCAACATCGCGTAACAAGCATTTTGTAGAAGTTGTTTGGCGCTGCTCGAGCGATGAGCCTGAACTACGCCAACGTAGGAGTGCAAATGCACTTCTGTGTCGTTGATGTAGAAGTTCCCCACGCTGATATTAGTGATTTTATCAAGCAGATTATGCAGTTTCGAATCAGCATCTTCTCCCCATAACAAAAGCACTAAGTCGTTTGAACTTGGGCGACCAGTAATGAAGTAGTTTGAATCGTTCATCCCAAGGCGCTTACGAAATTCTTTGAGGATCTCATCAAACGCTTCAAAGCCGTATCGAGTTTGTATGCTACGCGCATTACTAAAGCCCACATTTATAACAATTAAAGACTGATGCTCGTGTTCTAGGGATTGAAGCGTATCTTCAACCACCGCTTCCAGTGCGGCGCGATTAAGAAATCCGGTACCTTGGTCATGGGTTTTCTGGTAGTTAACTTGTCTTTCAGCGGCTTTGCGGCGGTCAATTTCTTGAGTGAGTGAAAAGCTGAGTTGGGCGAGGTCAGTGGTTCGGTTTTCTACGCGATTTTTAAGTTCGC
>NZ_JAWOWJ010000589.1:0-680 GCF_033340495.1 Vibrio sp. 1249-1 | reverse complement strand
AGATGAGCCAAAAAGGACTATCGACTGTTAAGCTACTCATTTTAACCGCTAAGCGCAAATTGCGTCCGACATTTTTATCTAAGGTGATCGGTTTTTTGCGTGATCATCGTACGCAGCCAATTCAAGGCTGGGTCGTTTTCTCTGTCTCTGTGCCAAAACAGAGTGTAAGCCATGGGCGGGAATTCAAGCGGCAATGGCAAGACCACCAAGTCGAGCTGTTTGGCAGCCAGTTGCACAAAATGGCTCGGCGCGGTAAAGATGAAGTCGGTGTAAGAACACAAGCTGGCGGCACTATTGAAATCTGGAACGGTGACTGCAATATCGCGCTCTGCGCCAATGTCCGCTAAACGATAGTCCAACAACCAACGGTCGTTTCCATCACATCGCACTTGTACGTGACGAAGTGCGAGATACGCTTCGAGGTTCCACTTCTGTTTTAGTGCGGGGTGGTTTTTACGAATGATGCACATCTGATGGTCGCGATAGATTTCGAGTTCGCAAATATCATCCGGTGGCAGTAGGGTAAGCTTTGCGTCATTGATGTCGATGTCTTTACCAGTTAATCCCAAATCCAGCTCACCACGCTGCAACATTTTGAAGGTGTTATCTGACCAAGGATGCGTGCTGATGGTGACGCCGGGTGCCTGTTGAAAAATCGCTGGTAAGAAATGCGGCAAGAT
>NZ_JAWOWJ010000588.1:0-680 GCF_033340495.1 Vibrio sp. 1249-1 | reverse complement strand
GTGGTTTGGTGATCAGCCAAGTGATCGCCAAGGTCATCACAATGATTTTCCAATACGTATTTTTAAATACCGTGATGGCAATATCTCGGCTAGAGGCGAACACAATCCCGATGATAACCAGGCCCCAGAAAATGCACAGCCACTTGAGTGAAGGGTGCCAGAATGCCGTAAGTTGACGACTTAGCAGTAGATGAAAAGCTAGCGCAGCTAACGCGCCAAGGGATAAAAGCAATGGAATTTTAAAGCTGTAAATGGCAGGAAACGCTTCGTGAATACGGAAAAAAGAGAAGATAACGAACAGTGTCACGAGCCAAAAGGTTTGATTGAGGACGAACAGCAATGCCAACGGTGCAAAGCACACTGCCACAATCAAAATGGGGTGAGGCATCACGATCCAAAGCAACGCAATCACGACGGTGATCGTCAGCGCTGCAATGGATTGTTTTGTTCTCACATCGGTTGAGCTCATATCGAATATCTCTTCACTTGTCCGCGCCATCGAATGAATTGCTGACTTAATGCGCTGCGGGCTTCTTTACTCATGTAACGAACGGTGAGTCCTGCCAGCAGGCTGCATGTCAAAATGCAAATTGCGATGGCGATTCCTATTGATTGTGAAGAGTGAAGCAGGAACAGTGCCACACCTGAGGTAATTTGCAGTAAAACCATCAAACTCAAAT
>NZ_JAWOWJ010000587.1:0-680 GCF_033340495.1 Vibrio sp. 1249-1 | reverse complement strand
ACTGCAAAAGATGAGTGGTCAAATTGGCTCAATTTTGGATGTCATCCGCAACATTGCTGAGCAAACCAACTTGTTGGCTCTCAATGCTGCGATTGAAGCAGCACGTGCAGGAGAGCAAGGACGCGGATTTGCCGTGGTAGCCGATGAGGTACGTGTGCTGGCATCGAAAACCACACAATCCACCACAGAAATCGAATCGATGATCAGCAATCTGCAATCGAGCTCTCAGTCAGCCAACCAAGTGATTCAAAGCTGCATGAGTGATATGGAAATGTCGGTTGAGCAAGCCTCGAAAGCGAACAGTTCAATGGAAGAGATCCAAGCACTCATTATCGAAATCAGCCAAATGAGTACGCACATTTCTCAAGCGGCAGCAGAGCAAAGCGAAACCTCAGCAGATATAGCGCGCAACATTGAAGACATCAACAATATTGCGGATGAAAGTTACCACGCGATGTCGAGCATCACTCATACGAGTGAATCTCTCACTCAGCTTGCTCATCAGCAAAATGAATTAGTCCATCGCTTTAAATTGTAAATTTTTATGCAATAGTTGATGCAACCAGCTGTATAAGGGCGACTTTTTATGAAGTCGCCCTTGTTTTTTCTCGGCCTTGTCTACATATGGGTAATATGGCCTGCTCATCCCTTGCACTTCTCTTTTCGAGCGGCCACACAAA
>NZ_JAWOWJ010000586.1:0-681 GCF_033340495.1 Vibrio sp. 1249-1 | reverse complement strand
TATTTCATATTGCGTCTATACTCTTACAAGCCATGTATTTCGATTTATTCAAGCGATGTAAATATGGATATTTTGCTTTTGGCTTGAATACAAAATTAATATTTCAATCAATTGTTTATTGAAATATTTAACCATTCCAACGCATTCCCACTTACTTTAGGACGAATCGAGAGGGACTATGAACGGTTTAAAGTCGATCGCTACATTAATATTTTTTATTTTACTGCTCACCGGATGTGGTCCAGACAGCAAAAACGATCAAAATACACCACCACCTGCGCTTGGTGATTTCGAGATCAGTGTTTCCGAGCCATCATTGGTCACTCAAGAAACCGGAGAAACCAAACTGGTGGTCGATTTTACCGTCAAAGACGGCAGTGGCAGATCTCATGAGCTAGACGAAACGAAAGATTTTCGCATCGCACTTCTTAAAGCAATGCCCTCTCGTGTCGATACACAAAATTCGAGCGATCCAGCCTTTGCCTTCAATGGGCGTCATGGCAATACCTATTGGAAGAGTTTCCATCACTCAAGTAATACCACAAATAACCGTGCCAGCATGGAGAGTGTTTGGGATGGAACACTAGTAAAAACAGACGAAGGGTATCGCTACACGTTTGCCATTCCTGACGTTTTAAAAGTGTCCGATCCTTATACTGCCGACTCTTCTAGCAACAACGG
>NZ_JAWOWJ010000585.1:0-681 GCF_033340495.1 Vibrio sp. 1249-1 | reverse complement strand
GCGTGTTGTTTGGCGAAAACAATCAACCAGTCAACGTCTTTGATGTGAACGACCCTCGTATTCGTATCGTGTATTTCGGTTTTACTCGTTGCCCTGATGTCTGCCCAACGTCGCTCGCGATGCTGGCAGGTGCACTAAATCAAATCAGCGATGAGCAAAAAGCGCAGCTGCGCCCGATGTTTATCTCTCTCGATCCAGAACGTGATGAAGCGGACGCGTCCGCAAAATATGCGCACTACTTCCACCCTATGATTGAAGGTCTATCTGCGCCGTTGGACATCACGACGCCACTTGCTCACCGCTACGGCGTTATTTTCCGTAAAACCGAATTAGAAGGTTCGGAACTGAAGTACACCCTTGACCACAGCTCTTACTTCTACTTCCTCAAACCGGACGGCACGTTGATCACCAAAGTGCCACACACGCTAACGCCTGCGCCGATTGTTGAAGCAATTTCAAAACTCACCACTAAGGAAGGCTCGAATGAAGGCTAATCAACTGTTCAAAACATTGGCTTTGCGTGCATTACTGCTCAGCCCTTTAGCTCAGGCTAAGCTCGATGTCATGGCGCACGAACCGTATGCGCGTGCTATGGCTCCGGGTGCAACCACCAGCGCCGTCTTCGTAACCTTTGCCAACCGCAGCCAAGACGACATCAATATCGTTGCCGCAGAAACGCCA
>NZ_JAWOWJ010000584.1:0-684 GCF_033340495.1 Vibrio sp. 1249-1 | reverse complement strand
AATTTGAGTACAACTTTGCATTGAGTGTGGTTTTAACTGACACCGATGTATTTACATTTGGGTTTCATGATTTCGACCCTAACCAATACTTCAACTTAAGTAACGAAGATATTGGGACGGCAGACTCTTTGGATCTGCGCAAAGAGATCAAAGAATTCACGTTACCTTACAGCTTTGACCTTGCCGAAAACGAAACTGAGAAACTAACGTATCGTTTTAATGGACGCTTTTATCTGTTGGGCATTGATCAAGATGTTTACTTCAATGAAGAACCTATTCCAGATCGAAGTAAAGAGCAGTTTATCGGTGGGTACAACGAGTTTGAAGTGGAAAAGCAGCTCACAGAACACTTTAGCTTAAGTGGTGCGCTAGGGGCTCACCTCATACATTATAAAACGGACTATACCTACCGAAGTGATGCAATTTCGGCACTCCAACCTATTTTGGATGGTGCATTGATAAATACCAGTGCTTGGGCTTTGCTCGGACAGCTTAACGCCAAGTTAAAATACCTTGAGCAAGAATCATGGGGCAAATGGTATCTCTGGACATCGCCACATTACTTCTATGGAACCGGATGGGGAGAGGCAAATAACGGGAATGTAGGAAAGCCGGAAGGTTGGTATTGGGTAAATGGTGTCAAAGTCTTCTACGACGTCGCTCATATTGGTACGACAGTTCAAT
>NZ_JAWOWJ010000583.1:0-685 GCF_033340495.1 Vibrio sp. 1249-1 | reverse complement strand
TATCGTATTCATCCTTTTCAGCGTTGAACTTGAAAATGTCGCCCATATTGGAAGGCGTCGCCCAGCCGTGCGCAATTCGCAAATATGGACGATTGTGAAGGTCAGATTTTCGCTCTTTGCCTTTGTCGTTAAAGAAGCCGAAACCGACAAACACTTCACCTTGGTAACGATCTTCGACAATTCCGCTCTTGTAAGCTTCGTTGTCTAAGCGCGTCACGCTGGTTTCGCCCAACAAATAGAGGTTCGAAATCACGTGATAACGCGCTTTGATGCCCAGATTAGCATCTGCGCCAGCACCGATTCTTTCCCCTGTCACATCTTTGAAAGCGTAATACTCGCTGTTGAAATCAGAGTCCTTATAACGGATGGTAAAAGATGGTTCGAACTCCCAATCACCCAGCTCGTAATTTGCTGCAATTCTGTAGTTTGAGTGGAACTGAAACTCGTCATCCGTCATCAATTCCACTTCAGCGCGCCAGTTTTCATTGAAGTCATAACGCAGTTGGCCACCAAAATCGACGCGATCACCTTCAAACGCGTTTTGAACGGATTTAGGAATGTCGACAAAACGAAGACGCGTAATCGCGCTCACTCGCCAGTCAGAATCCTCTTCGTTAAACAGAAAAGCACCACCCTCGAGTCCGTTAATGTACAAATGTTCATTTTCAAAAAACATCATCGGTAC
>NZ_JAWOWJ010000582.1:0-685 GCF_033340495.1 Vibrio sp. 1249-1 | reverse complement strand
AACAAGGCTCGAGGTCACTTTTATGCGCTCGACGATGTAAGGCAAACCTTAAGGACAGGCGCACCGGCAGATGAAAACTCCGGGCCAATGCCAATGGCGTGTTGGAGTTGTAAAAGTCCTGATGTCGCTCGCGTGATAGAAGAACGTGGCGAGGATGGCTATTTCTCTGGTAAATGGGCACGTCTAGGCTCAGAAATCGTCAATCCTATCGGATGTTCTGACTGTCACGACACTCGCTCAGAAAAATTCAACCAAGGCGAGCCAGAACTCGCACTAACCAGACCTTATGTTGAGCGAGCATTCGATGTAATTGGAAAAAACTTTGATGAGCAGTCGCGCCTTGATAAACAAGCGTCTGTGTGTGCTCAGTGCCATGTCGAATACTACTTTACAGGACCAACGAAAGCGGTGAAATTCCCTTGGGATATGGGTACGACGGTCGGTGACATGGAGAAGTATTACGATGCGTTGGACTTTAAAGATTGGACTCACGCCGTTTCTAAAGCACCGATGCTAAAAGCACAGCACCCTGGCTTCGAGACTTGGCGTGAAGGGATTCACGGCAAAAACAAAGTGGTTTGCGTCGATTGCCATATGCCGAAGGTGACAAAAGAAGATGGTACCGTTTATACCGATCATAAAGTAGGCAATCCTTTCGACCGCTTCGAAGACACATGTGCGCAGT
>NZ_JAWOWJ010000581.1:0-685 GCF_033340495.1 Vibrio sp. 1249-1 | reverse complement strand
AAAACTGGAGTAGGATTTGTCGGTGGAGTGCGACTCCGCATCTTGCCCCAAAAACTCCACTACAGATTGCTTCAAGCGCTTGTTGCGCAAAACGATATCGTGCCAAACCACAAAGGTGTTTTGTGATTCTTTGTCTGCACGCTGTTGACCACCTGCTCGAATGCCCGCTTCGGTGACTTGCCATCCGTCTTCCGATTTACTTATCCAGCCTAGCCCACTCAACAATTGGTTGATTCGCTTGGCATTAAGGCGAAGTTTATCGCCAAGTAGTGTGGCACTCAGAGTTTTCCCAGAGGTAGGATTCAGCTCAAGGTGCAAGTTCGTAGGCCAGACAATAAACTGCCCAAACTTGGGGTGGTCAACATATTCACCGCCGAACTTAGCGCCCTCTTCCGTCAGGATCCATTTGTCCTCTTGGCGAGTGATGTAACCGGCGCGTTTGAGATCTGAAAACAGCAGCTTGGCGTCAATATTGCGCATTTTCGCTAATGCTGATGTCGATATTTTTTCTGACATGTGTGGAGCCTCCTGCTGCTGGGAAAATAACATCCTGTGAATGATATTAACGCATTGATTTCATTGCTTGAAGCAAGAATGAGAAAGATTCATACCAAGAAACAAAAAAGCCAGTCTTTTCCGACTGGCTTTGCCTTTAAATGATTTTAAAATTGGCGTGCTTAAGCTT
>NZ_JAWOWJ010000580.1:0-685 GCF_033340495.1 Vibrio sp. 1249-1 | reverse complement strand
CTCATGCGCGCAGCAAGCCAAGCGTTGAACATTGTTCAAAGTCGTCAATTCACACTGGTATCGAAAACCATTACGTTTGAGATGCGCAGTAAAATGATCGACAAATTGGGTCGAATCAGTATTCGTCAGTACGAAACCAAAGGCAGTGGAGGAATTAACGCCCACCTTATTACTGATATAGAAACCATCGATCAATTTGTTGGTTCGACACTCGCAAAGTTTGTTATCAGCTTTTTGACCGTCATCGGCACCGCTATCGTTCTGCTTTGGCTAGATTGGCGTCTGGGCTTATTTATTCTACTCGTAAACCCTATTGTCATTTATTTCTCTCGCAAACTTGGCAGTATGGTCAAGCATCTCAAGCGTAAAGAAAACCACTCGTTCGAAATTTTCCAAAACCGACTGGTAGAAACGTTGGATGGTATTTACCAGCTGCGCGCTGCCAATAAAGAGCGCGAATTTCTTCAGCAGCTAAAAGAGAGCGCCAATCAAGTCCGCGTCGATGCTGACAAATACGCCTGGCAATCAGAAGCGGCTGGTCGAGTTTCTTTCTTGCTCTTCTTAATTGGTTTTGAATTATTCCGTGCGGTTGCCATGTTAATGGTGATGTTTAGTGACCTAACAATTGGCCAAATTTTCGCTGTATTTGGTTATCTATGGTTTATGTTGTCCCCTGTTCAAGAGC
>NZ_JAWOWJ010000579.1:0-686 GCF_033340495.1 Vibrio sp. 1249-1 | reverse complement strand
GATCTAACGAGATACGGAAAGAGCTTCCGCCGCTTTGGTGAAGTTGCCAAGTTGGGCGATCAAAACAAACGAGCGAATGTCGGCGAGATTAACTTTATTGAGCATAATGAGCGTGTTGCAAAAAGCGATGGGTTTAAGGTTATCACAATTATTTACCAATCATATCGGCAAGCAAGGTCGAACGACTTGAGCTTTACGACAACTTGCGTATTATTTTCTGCGTGTCCATCTTTATCTGACTTTTTATGAGCTTATTGATTTCACGACAAGGCACGCCTCAAAAGCGCGCGAAATGGCTGCTAGCAATGATTGGCTGGGTCATCGTCGTGTGTCTGATGCAAAATTCTGGTTTGGTTTCGGCATGCTCGATGAGTGATGACCAAACCTTGGTTTCTGCTTTATCTAGCGATGATGCTCATGTTGTTAAAGCTGATAAAGTCAAAGAGCCGAGTAAGTGTGAACTGTCTGAAAAGTTGATTCAGTTTACCCAGCATCAGCTCGAAGCCTTCATTGTCGTTTTGTTCATTGGCATTGTTTTAGCCGCAGTTTGGCGATGCAGTGCCTTTGTTAACGCAAGGCAATGGACTGAGCCCATCTACGACAAACATCGAATTCATCTTACCTCTTGTGTGTTCCGAGAATGACAAGTGATTCTGGCCGAAAACGCCAGCCACTTTCTACACTTG
>NZ_JAWOWJ010000578.1:0-687 GCF_033340495.1 Vibrio sp. 1249-1 | reverse complement strand
CGCTCCTTCAAGAGTACGCTGGTCGCCCAACGGCACTGACTCTGACTCGTAACCTAACCAAAGGCACAAAAACAAAATTGTACCTAAAACGTGAAGATCTGCTTCACGGCGGCGCACACAAAACCAACCAAGTACTTGGTCAGGCGCTACTTGCGAAGCGCATGGGTAAACACGAAATCATCGCAGAAACAGGCGCAGGTCAACACGGTGTAGCAACTGCACTTGCGTGTGCACTACTTGGCCTCAAGTGTCGAGTTTACATGGGTGCAAAAGACGTTGAACGTCAAAGCCCGAACGTGTTCCGCATGAAACTGATGGGTGCAGAAGTAATTCCTGTCCATTCAGGCTCAGCAACACTTAAAGATGCTTGTAATGAAGCGCTGCGTGATTGGTCAGGCAGCTACGAAGACGCACACTACCTTCTCGGTACAGCAGCAGGCCCTCACCCATTCCCAACTATTGTACGTGAGTTCCAACGTATGATTGGTGAAGAAACTAAAAACCAAATTCTGGCGCGTGAAGGTCGCCTACCGGATGCTGTTATCGCCTGTGTGGGTGGTGGCTCAAACGCGATTGGTATGTTTGCAGATTTTATCGAAGAAGAAAGCGTTCGCCTGATTGGCGTGGAGCCAGCAGGTAAAGGCATCGATACGGATCAACACGGTGCGCCACTTAAGCATGGTAAAA
>NZ_JAWOWJ010000577.1:0-687 GCF_033340495.1 Vibrio sp. 1249-1 | reverse complement strand
ACCCGAGTGGACAAATGCAGGCTGCGAAAATGCGCCGTGAAAAGCTGGGTTTTATATTTCAAAAATTCAATTTGGTGCCAGTCGTGACGGCTTTGGAGAACGTCGCTTATCCGTTGCATCTCAACGGTTTTGCAAAAACTGAACAAACCGAACTTGCCACACAAATGTTGGAACATGTGGGGCTGGGCGAATTCATCCATCACATGCCCGATAACTTGTCTGGTGGTCAGCAGCAACGGGTAGCGATTGCTCGCGCTTTGGTTCACAAACCTGCATTAGTGATTGCCGACGAGCCAACAGCAAGCCTCGATAGCCAAACCGCAAACAAAGTCATCGATATCATGAAAGGGCTCGGGCACGAGTTTGGTACCACCTTCATTGTCGCCACTCACGACCCTCGCATGGCATCACGCTGCGATCGCACCATCGAGCTGGTGGACGGCAAAATCATCCAAACGCACGCCAGTGTGAAGGAGGTCTCATGGGCAAGCTAATTCCCGTTTCGGTTCGCCTTGCTTGGCTGAACCTACAACGTAATCGCCGACGCAGTTTGTTGTCGATGCTGATCATCGCCATTGCAATTTTTGCGCTGACCAGCGCAGGTGGTTTTGGCCTTTATACCTACGACAGCTTGAAAGAATCCACCGCGCGTGACACGGGGCATCTGACATTAACCACGCCGGGTTA
>NZ_JAWOWJ010000576.1:0-688 GCF_033340495.1 Vibrio sp. 1249-1 | reverse complement strand
ATCGCGCGATATACCAAGATGGTTTGCAACCATTAAAACAGCATCTTTGTATTTAAAAATGCCTAGGCCATGCAGTCGCGTCACCAGTTCACGGTTACGTTTAGAAGGCGCAATGGCTTCATTTTCCCACACTTCTGTTTGTACGGTTTCTATCGTGCTGATGATGGTTTCATCGATATTACGCGCAAACGTTTCTGGTGAGCGAGCACCACCAACACAACACTCGGTGTGTTGCTGAGGCAGCATTGCCTTTAAAAACGCCTGCATCGGTGCATCCATATCCACGTTGATACACAGCAAACCAATCGGTTTGTTTTTTGGATTTCTGACAATTGTCGTAATGGAGTGCAAGGTCTTTCCGTTCGACGTTTTCGTCAGGTACGAATCAGAAACGTCCTTGCCCTCTCTTAACTTCATTCTCGCTAAGTTGGTAATTGGGGCACCTTCACTGCGTTCCGTCACGTGCCCATTTGCGATTTTGATGATTTCCGGCGCTTCGGCATCTAAGCTGTGGAGAACCACTTCAGTGTGTTCACCATACATACGTGCAATGCCATCCACGACGTTTTTCATAGAGTTCAAAATATCGAGATCACTCTTGGTGAGTTTCTTTAGTAGCAATGTTACTTCCCTTAGCAAAAACTGGAGGTTAGGCCGACATAATATCGATAATAGATTTGTCAGTATA
>NZ_JAWOWJ010000575.1:0-688 GCF_033340495.1 Vibrio sp. 1249-1 | reverse complement strand
CGTGGAATGGTCTTATGACATCTATAATCGTGCGTTTGAATGCGACCAACCAAGCATGGCCAATGCTTTTGGCTTTAAACGTCCGATTAACAGTTTAGATGAGCTGCTTCAATATATGTTGATGGGGCAGCAAGAGGCTTGTCGTCAACGCATTGCGGACGTCGAATTTATGGGGGGGCAAGGGCATTTTTCATGCTGCTTAATGCCTAATGACGCCAAGCTCATTCATGTCACCATGAGTTTTGAAAAGCTCAACGAGCGGATTGTTCAAGGCACAATCATTCCTCAGCTGACCATCACTGGGTGTGAAGAGCTGGCGAAGATTCTTGAAACCATCTTCGATTTGCCAAACGTCGGCGTACTCGTTGCCGATGAAGACACGCGTATTCTTGGTTGCAATCGCGCCTTTGAGCTTCAGATGGGCTATCAAAATCGCGATCTCGTTGGGTTAAAAACCTACATCTTCAGCACTTCTCACCATAGCCAAGCGTTTTACGATCAGCTTTGGAAACACATTGATGAAGAAGGGTATTGGAGCGGCAATCTTCTTAGCCGTACAGCCAATGGCAGCAACCAAGCGCATCATTTGTGTATCTATCGCCTCACATTCAATTCAGGGCGTGTGCTTTTTCTCGGTTTTTCAACGGATATCTCGGCTTCCCTTTTGTGGATGAAAAATCGTTGTGAG
>NZ_JAWOWJ010000574.1:0-689 GCF_033340495.1 Vibrio sp. 1249-1 | reverse complement strand
GGTAACGTACGTAGGAATGGGTTTGACGTTAAGATAATAAACACTAGGAAACCTACTGAGATCATACCCATTACGGCAAGTACACGTGCAACCGACTCTTGTGGCATACCGCGGCTGAATGTAGCAACCGCGACGGTCCAACCTGCTTGGATAAGCACCCAAAGCAATAGGGAACCTTCGTGTGCACCCCATACCGCTGTCAAACGGTAGTACCAAGGCAGTTGGCTGTTTGAGTTACTTGCTACGTATTGCAGAGTGAAGTCGTTAGTATAAAAACCCCAACACAAAATCACGAACGAGAAAAACAGCATGATGAACATCGACCAAGACAGCGGTCGAGCGGTATTCATCAGCATCGTATTATTGTTTGATGCGCCCCATAGCGGCAGTACAGAAAGCAGTACCGCCATCGCTAAAGATAAAATGAGGGCAAAATGGCCGATTTCAGCAATCATTCGCCGCTTCCTTGTTTTTGTTCACTGCTGTATTGCAATGGTTCATGCGTTTTCTTCATGGCTTCTGCAATTTCAGGTGGCATGTATTCTTCGTCGTGTTTAGCGAGAACTTCAAACGCTTCAACTGTCGTTGCGTCTTTTAGAACACCTTGCGCAACGATGCCCTGCCCTTCACGGAACAAGTCAGGAAGAATACCTTCGCAAGTGATCGTTACTTTTGGACCCACATCATGC
>NZ_JAWOWJ010000573.1:0-690 GCF_033340495.1 Vibrio sp. 1249-1 | reverse complement strand
ACGCCACCAGCACGGTAGGCAATGCCCTGTTCAGCAGCTACGCCTTGGCGCGCCACAACATCAAACATGCGACCATTATCAGCTCGGCAAGTCACGTGCGTCGTGGTCAAACCTTGTTTGAAATCGCTAGTTGGCAAACTGGCCCGCAGGGCATCACTTTCGACACCGTACGTTACCCAGACAAACCCCTCAAAGACTTAGCGAAAGCCAGCGAGAGCGAACTACTTGGCATTTACCGCGATGCGCTGCGTACTTACGGTATGTGGAGTTATCGCTCTTACCCGTTGGAGTCGCGTTAACCCTTATCGCCCCATTCAAATCGAAAAAAGCCTGCACGTTCGCAGGCTTTCTTGCATTAGAACAGTGTCTAAAGCGATTAAATCGCTTCACCATTTACTGTAACGGCGACGTCAATGTTGCCACGAACGGCATTTGAGTATGGGCACACTTGGTGAGCAATGCGCGTCAGCGCTAGTGCTTGTTCTTGTGGTAGGTCTAACTCTGCCGCGAGGCTAACGGTCAACGCAAAGCCACCGTTTTCATTCGGGCCAATGCCTACTTCAGCTGTCACAGGAGCGCTATTTAGCGCTACTTTTGCTTCACGCGCAACGTGCAAAATCGCGTTAGAGAAACAAGCCGAGTAACCCGCTGCAAACAGTTGTTCTGGGTTCGTTGCTGCGCCTGTACCAC
>NZ_JAWOWJ010000572.1:0-690 GCF_033340495.1 Vibrio sp. 1249-1 | reverse complement strand
AATGGCTGATAACGAATTCGACATCGATGCGTTTTTCGCATCACATGGTGAGGTGAGCTCACCGGAAAACCAGCATTGTGGTTTCATTGCCATTGTTGGTCGTCCTAACGTGGGTAAATCGACGCTTCTGAACAAAATTCTAGGTCAGAAGATTTCGATCACGTCACGTAAGCCACAAACGACGCGTCACCGCATCATGGGCGTCGACACAGATGGTGATTACCAAGCGATTTACGTTGATACACCAGGACTTCACATTGAAGAAAAACGTGCAAGCAACCGTTTGATGAACCGCGCTGCAAACTCCTCGTTGAGTGACGTGAACCTAGTTTTCTTCTTGGTCGATGGTACCCATTGGACTAAAGACGACGAGATGGTGTTGACCAAGCTTCAGAAATCGAACTTCCCTGTTGTACTTTGTGTTAACAAAGTCGATAACGTGCAAGATCGTAATGAAGTGATGCTACACATGGCTGAAATGTCTAAAAAAATGGACTTTGTCGATGTAGTGCCAATCTCTGCGAAGCAAGGTAAGAACATTGATGTATTGCGCAAGCACGTACGTAATCACCTGCCGAAAGCGACGCATCACTTTCCTGAAGAATACGTAACGGATCGCTCTCAGCGTTTCATGGCTTCAGAAATCGTACGTGAAAAGCTAATGCGCTTTACTGGTGATGAACTGCCATA
>NZ_JAWOWJ010000571.1:0-690 GCF_033340495.1 Vibrio sp. 1249-1 | reverse complement strand
ATGTGTTGTCGTATTGTCTAAGTAAGATAATGCCGATTCAATGCTGGTGAAATAAATAACATCTGGATCATTCGAGACCATTTCTGAGCGAGTAACCACAGCATATTTCCTATTGGGAAGTTTACCCATTGAGTCGAAAGTTTTACGACCGACTAAAAGCCAATGATTGTAAGTCATAGCTTTGAACAGGAGCTGCTCACCTTGTACATGCCAAGGTATATCCAATCCAGAGCCAATTACTCCATTCTCAGAAACTGCTGCCATAATGGATATTTTCATTTTTCCTCCTGAGGGCTAACGCCCTGCTAAGGGGTGAGCAATGCACTGCAAGAGCCACTGCACACCGCCTTAATCACAAAACTCACCGCATGCTGAAAATGCCACGCATTGCGAATCCCGCTTAAGCAGTTTGTTAGCTTAAATTTCAGCACCTTAGATTTACCAAGCCTGAGATTAAACCGATTTGGAAAATCAACAAACCACTTAAGCTTTGAAACCCGAATTGGCTCAAACTTTGTGGCCTTTCATGCGATTTGAAAACCCGAAAATTTTGATAAATCACTTTCGGAAAACTCAAAGCGAAAGCAAAACTTCCAAAGCGACTTTGCGCCAAACTGGCTAACCTCGGTTAAGCCCAAAAACTCAATTGAGGCGACATCTCAAAACTCGCGTTGGCAAACAATGCTCATT
>NZ_JAWOWJ010000570.1:0-690 GCF_033340495.1 Vibrio sp. 1249-1 | reverse complement strand
GTACTGTGATTATGACCCGTAAGCACCCATATGCGGGTAACTACGTTGTTGTTGAGCACGGTAACAAATACAAAACGCGTTACCTGCACCTAAGCAAGATCTTAGTGAAGAAAGGCCAAAAAGTTTCTCGCGGTCAGCGTATCGGTTTGTCTGGTAAAACAGGACGAGTTACTGGCCCACACCTTCATTATGAATTGATCGAGTACGGACGCCCTGTAAACGCGATGCGCGCGAATATTCCGATGGCGAGCTCTGTTCCTAAGAAGGAGATGGCAACCTTCATCGCGAATCGAGATGAAATGGATAAGCTGCTAAAAAATAAAGAAAAAGCGGTTTTATAGCTGTTTAGGCTCTTAATCGAAACAAAAAGACCAAGCAATTGCTTGGTCTTTTTTATGCGCGTTTGACTTGTCTATCGTTAATCATGTGTACCAATTCATCGACGTTGTGTGGGCGAGAATAGAAGTAGCCTTGAATATAATGGCAACCCATGTCGATAAGCTTATTTAACGCCCTGTCGTCTTCTACGCCTTCTGCAATTAAGTCGACATCCAACAGTTGAGCTAACTGGGCTATCAGATACACCACTTGCTCTGACGTTTTGTTCGAGAGCATATTGCGCACAAATGTGGCGTCAATTTTGATGCTGTCGATAGGGTAATTATGAATGTAATTTAAGCTCGAATAGCC
>NZ_JAWOWJ010000569.1:0-690 GCF_033340495.1 Vibrio sp. 1249-1 | reverse complement strand
AGTGAATAATCAAAAAGGAGCCTAATGGCTCCTTTTTCTATTTTACTTCTCTGCCGTCATACATTTTGCAATATAACGGTGGCAGCATGTGGACATTACCATTTGGTAATTCGCATTTCACTTCAGGTGCTAATGTTCTTCCTCCTGAAGCGCCATTTGCTTGAATAGTAAATGGAATTGTAGCTGAACATATTAATAGTATTCCGGCTAATAATTTCATAACGATCACCCTCTATGTTTAAGACTTTATTACGCCTGTTACCCAAAGTTTGTGTATTTGGCGTGCTAAGTGCTCAAACAAAAACATGTCTCACTACCTTAATACCGCTCACACATACCGCAGTAAATGGTGTCACCCATTGTGTGCCCAACCGTGCTGGAACAAGCTCTGCCTTTGGCGTGGTGAGGACCAACTCAGTTATCAATAAAACGGTAGGAAAGACTTTTCTACTTACCTAAAATATAAGCATTTACCTTTATGCTTATGGATTAAGTATGTATAGGGAGTTGGAAAGATCAAAAATGAATTCAACACTGTTTTATTTTTTATATTGAAATTAGATTGAAAATGACTGGAAGCAGTGAACTATCTTTTTGATTAATTCTTAGTTGATGAATATCAATAGGATTTACAAGATGGAATTTAATAATATTTATATTACTTATTTTTTAAGGACAAATTGAATAACA
>NZ_JAWOWJ010000568.1:0-691 GCF_033340495.1 Vibrio sp. 1249-1 | reverse complement strand
TTCATTCTTTGGTTAATGAAACGAGGAGAGTATAGCTGCCCTTTTTATTTGTGGGTAGCAAAATCACCGCTTAGTTTGCTAGGAGAGTTGCTACGAGCGCCTAGCTTGTCATTCGTTCTTCCATGATCTGCGAATACGTGTTGGCTTTCAAACCGTATATGATTTGGATATGACGTTCATCCAACACAA
This sequence comes from Vibrio sp. 1249-1, assembly GCF_033340495.1. NCBI lineage: Bacteria > Pseudomonadati > Pseudomonadota > Gammaproteobacteria > Vibrionales > Vibrionaceae > Vibrio > Vibrio sp. 1249-1. The sequence continues at coordinate 502 of NZ_JAWOWJ010000568.1, read as the reverse complement.
CAACACCATGAGCGCCATGTTTCTTTAAAGCCTCTTTATCTACGACAGCAGTAGAGCGCAGCGTGAGTCTTAGCCGCGTTGCACACGCCCCGGTTTCCACCACGTTATCGAGGCCACCAATTGCGGCAATAATGGTGTCCACGTCTTGCTCGACATTTGGATTGGTTTGAGTCAAAAAACTGAAAACGCGTTTGAGAGCTTGAAACATAAAGAGTTATCTCGGGAACAGGGTTAGATGTGGAAACAAGGAAATAGAGTTATAGCGAAGAGGGAGGTGTATTGTATGGGGCATAAAGCACAGATTTACATTTTTAAATAAAATCGCCATTGCGCTGCGAGAGAGCGAATAAAACAAAGGCTCCTAATGAGGAGCCTAATTCGATTTTAGTGGGCTGTATGTTTCATCCCTGCCATCACTTTTTTCACTGGCGCGTTAAAGCTCTGCTTTTGGCCGTTATCGTAAGTCACGGTTACTTCGATTTCATCCCCTTCATTGAGCGGC
>NZ_JAWOWJ010000567.1:0-693 GCF_033340495.1 Vibrio sp. 1249-1 | reverse complement strand
GATGTGTTTAAAGCCAACAGGAACTTCAAAGCACACTTCGCCATGATCGGCGGCGATCTTGTCGAGAATATGCGTCGTGGCGATATTGCGTACCACCGATCCTTTCCAGCCTTTATATTCAAGCAGGTAGTAGTAAAGCAGCATCAACACTTCGTTGGGGTGAATGAAGTTGCCTTTCTCATCGATGATACCAAGACGGTCTGCATCGCCGTCAGTCCCAATACCGATGTCGTAGCCTTCTTGCTCGACAAGGTGCATCAAGCGGTACAGGGTCGCAGCACTTGGAGAAGGCATTAAACCGCCGAAGTCTGGGTTTTTTCCGTCGTTGATCACGTCTACTTCACAGCGGCCGTTGATTAGGACGGTTTGTAGTGCGTTTTTCGCGACACCAAACATCGGGTCAATCAGCACACGAAGGTTGGCTTTTTTGATTGCTTCAATGTCGATAAAGTCGATGATTGAATCAACAAACTCGTTCATCGGGTTGATGATTTCAATCAACTTGTCTTCAACCGCTTGATCAAAATCGACACTTTTCACATCTTGTGCGGTAAGTGTGGAAATTTGAGTTTCAATTTTCTCGGTAATGATTTCATCTGCATCACGACCACCTTCAATGAAGACTTTGATGCCATTGTAATCTGCAGGGTTATGCGATGCGGTGATGCACGCCGAGTAAGCACAGCCCATCTC
>NZ_JAWOWJ010000566.1:0-693 GCF_033340495.1 Vibrio sp. 1249-1 | reverse complement strand
ACACTCGCTTCTGGATCTGACTCAATTGCGCTTAAAACGGTCATGACCAACCAAGGTAAAAAAGATCTCGCGTTAGAATCAGGGCACACCATTTGGCCAGACACTGGCTACCAATTTGCCGTGCCGGGGTTGGAAGGGAAAGAAGAATCCATGGCCGACCATGCCCTCGCCGATCGCATGGTCGCTTATGATCGAGACTGGGCCTTTGCACTTCATGCTCCTTATTTTGATCGCGTCAAATACAATGGTCGTGATATGTACCTAGGGCATACCTTGAAAGCAGGAGAAAGCCGCACTTTCCAATCCCGATTACAAGTGGTTCCAAATGGAGACATGGCCCCCATTGTCAAGGCAGAAGCTGACCGACTAGGACAAGCGACAGGCACCATCAACGGCCAATTACGCGCAGATAATGGTCGTGTTCCTGAAGATGCTATCGTGATGATCGAAAAAGAAGGACAACCCTATGCCTGGACATTGGCCAAAGATGGCCAGTACAGCATGGCGCTGCCTGAGGGTGAGTACCAAATCTACGGCACAGCGACTGGTCACGCAAACAGCGAGCTGCAATCGATTCAAGTGGCGAGGAATGGCGAGCAAACACTCGATTTTACGTCTCTAAAACGCCCAGCAACTCTCTCACTTCAAGTTGAAGAGGCAACATCAGGTCTGGCCAAAGATGCGAGAATCACC
>NZ_JAWOWJ010000565.1:0-694 GCF_033340495.1 Vibrio sp. 1249-1 | reverse complement strand
TGGTGGTCGCTGTGAAGCTTGTCAGGGGGATGGTGTTATCAAAGTCGAGATGCACTTCTTACCAGACGTGTACGTGCCATGTGATGTGTGTAAAGGGAAGCGCTATAACCGCGAAACACTGGAAGTACGCTACAAAGGCAAAACCATCGATGAAGTACTGGAAATGACCGTCGAGGATGCTCGCACCTTCTTCGATCCTGTTCCTGCGATTGCCCGCAAGCTGCAAACTCTAATGGACGTTGGTCTGTCTTACATTCGTTTAGGTCAAGCGGCAACCACATTATCAGGCGGCGAAGCGCAGCGAGTGAAATTGGCAAGAGAGCTATCCAAGCGTGATACGGGTAAAACCTTGTACATTCTGGATGAGCCGACAACCGGTCTGCATTTCCATGATATTCAGCAGCTATTAACTGTACTTCATCGCCTGCGCGATCACGGGAATACCGTTGTGGTTATCGAGCATAACTTGGACGTCATCAAAACAGCAGACTGGATCATCGACTTAGGACCAGAAGGCGGACAAGGCGGCGGAGAGATCATTGCCCAGGGAACACCAGAAGATGTGTCTCAGATCGAAGGTTCGCACACAGCTCGATTCCTTAAGCCTATGTTGAAATAGAAAAAACGGGTAAAGTACAAAGACCAGCCAACGCTGGTCTTTTTTCATTCAAAACAACGCAATATATATGGCTAC
>NZ_JAWOWJ010000564.1:0-694 GCF_033340495.1 Vibrio sp. 1249-1 | reverse complement strand
AATGAAGAGCACGTAGAGGCCATCTGCAACGCTCAAAGCAAAGAAGATGTTCTTGCGATCATCGACAAATATTAAGTTTTACTCCTGACATACCCCATTCACAAATGGGTATACCCCCTATAAAAAAGAAAAGGTCTGAATTATGAAAATTATGGTTGTTTGCGGTCACGGTCTTGGTACTAGCCTAATGATGGAAATGAGCATCAAAAGCATCGTAAAAGAATTGAATGTCGATGCCGCTGTGGATCACATCGATCTTGGCTCAGCAAAAGGCACAAGTTGCGACATTTTCATCGGCACAAAAGACATTGCAGAACAGTTGGAAGCTCTTGGCGTTGAACAACGTATCGTAGCGCTTGATAACATGGTCGACAAAGTCGCAATGAAAGAGCGTTTATCTTTGGCACTTCAAGAGCTTGGTGCTCTATAAGGTGGCGTTATGGAATTCTTCAGTTTCTTAATGAACGATGTCCTATCAGAGCCAGCAGTTCTGGTCGGTCTCATCGCTCTAATCGGCTTAATTGCCCAGAAAAAACCAGTCACCGAGTGCATTAAAGGCACGGTAAAAACCATTCTTGGTTTCATCGTACTTGGCGCAGGTGCAGGCTTAGTTGTGAGCTCGCTAGGCGACTTCGCGACCATTTTCCAACACGCATTTGGCATTACAGGCGTGGTACCAAACAACGAAGCAATT
>NZ_JAWOWJ010000563.1:0-695 GCF_033340495.1 Vibrio sp. 1249-1 | reverse complement strand
TGAGGGTTCGCGTAAATTTCTTTCGCATTCCCCGCTTCCACCACTTTACCAAAGTACATCACCGCGACTTTATCGGAGACATGCTTAACCACCGACAAATCGTGAGAGATGAAGATGATGGCAAGGTTCATTTCTTGTTGAAGTTGCAGCAACAAGTTGAGAATTTGCGCCTGAACCGATACATCCAGTGCAGATACTGATTCATCACAAATCAACAGCTTTGGCTTCAGTGCTATCGCACGAGCAATACCAATACGCTGACGCTGGCCACCAGAGAATTCGTGCGGATAACGGTTCACAGCCGTTTCAGGCAAGCCAACTTTCACCAACAGCTCTTTCACCCATTGTTTGCGCTCTGCAGGAGTGCCTATTTTATGGATGATATACGGCTCTTCCAAAATCATACCAATGGTGTGACGCTGGTTAAGTGACTCCATTGGGTCCTGAAAGACAATCTGCATGTCTTTACGCAACGAGCGCATCTCTTTGACAGAGAACTTTGTAATGTCTTTGCCTTCAAAGAAAATCTTACCTTCTGTTGGCTCATACAATTTTAGAATCGTACGTCCTAAGGTACTTTTACCACAGCCAGATTCACCAACGAGTCCCAATGTTTCTCCTTCTGAAACCGACAAGGAAACGCCGTCTACAGCTTTGATCGTGTAGCCCTTCTTAAACAGTCCTTTACCAGATAC
>NZ_JAWOWJ010000562.1:0-696 GCF_033340495.1 Vibrio sp. 1249-1 | reverse complement strand
CGTATTAGATAATGCGTTAATAAATTAGAGTTCAAACTATTTTAATGGTAGGTTAAATGTTGTTTTTATGTGATTTTGGTCGCATTAATCCAGATTAAAACGCCAATTATTTGATTTTCAACCGTAAAGAATGTCCATAATAAATACGAAATTTAATTAGACGTCAAAGGATATGTATTTCAAAATGATCACATCAGCACCTTGGGTGCTTTATCCAGAAATTGGAGAAGACCCAAGCAAAAAATGGATTTTTCGTGAACCTAAAATCTCTGATGGTGACGACATTTACAGCTTAATTGCAGATTGTCCTCCGTTGGACATGAACTCTTCTTACTGCAATTTTCTACAGTCAACGCATTTCAGCAAAACCAGCGTTTTGGTTGAGCACAAAGGCGACATCGCTGGCTTCATCTCGGGTTATCAGAAACCTGACGAACAAGACGTATTATTCATTTGGCAAGTCGCTGTATCACCTCGATTCAGAGGTAACGGTTTAGCATTTCGTATGCTCAAGGAGCTTCTCGAAAGGGAAGCGCTGAGCGAGGTTAAATCGGTAGAAACGACCATCACGGAAGATAACCAAGCCTCTTGGGCGTTGTTCAAAAAGTTAGATGCGATGAACGGCAATCATGGCCAAGTCAGCACTTTTTTGGATGAAAAAGCCCATTTTAAAGGCAAGCACGATACAGAGTTTTT
>NZ_JAWOWJ010000561.1:0-696 GCF_033340495.1 Vibrio sp. 1249-1 | reverse complement strand
TCACGTATTTAAATTCCCTTGCAGTCGTTGAGTCAGTTTTCCTATCGGAAAGACAGTTTTTTGGTTATTGGAGGCTGTAATGCTCGTTACAGGAGCAACACCTAGTAGTGAGTTGCACATCCATACTTCATCCGCAGAAAGCAGTTCCATCAGAGAAAAATCCCCTACTTCAACTTCGGTATTATTGGCCTCGAAAAACTCAAGCACCTTACGACGCATCACGCCTGCGACGCCAGACAAATTTAAGCTAGGCGTATAAACCTTGTTATCTTTAACCCAAAAAAGGTTTGCCATTGTAGTTTCAATGACATGATTTTGCACATTTAACGTCACTGCATCGGCAAAGTTAGAGTGCTCAATTTCAGCTTTCGCAAGCACGTGTTCTAAGCGATTGTTGTGTTTATGCCCTGCCAGCAAAGGCTGAATTCCGAGACGGGTTTCGCATACCCCCAGATTCACCCCATTTTGTTGCCAGTCGACATAATGGACAGGAAATGCAAAGTTCGAGATGGTCACCATTGGGCACTCAATGCCCTTAGTGCCATACCCTCTTCCACCGATTCCGCGGCTAATGTGAATTTTGATTCCAGCGTGTTCATCTTTCAGGGTAGCCAAGTGAGCCCACTCGGAAACTATACTCCAGTCAGGTAAAGGAATATGAAGTGTTTTGAGACATGCTTCCAAACGTTCAACATG
>NZ_JAWOWJ010000560.1:0-697 GCF_033340495.1 Vibrio sp. 1249-1 | reverse complement strand
TTCACTCTGGTGCAATTTCGACCTGCTTTTTTAGCTTTATACAATGCCGCATCCGCCAGTTTGATGACTTCAGCAGGTTCTCTTCCGTTTCTACTGTCTGCAGCACCAAAGCTCGCCGTGACGAACACCGATTCTCTTTGCATGTCTTCGGTACCTCGGTTTTGCTGGCCTTGCTTGTGATCGTCAGGGCGAGAGGCTTTGTCACGAAGGATCATTTCATATTCAGCGATAGCTTTACGAGCTTCTTCTATATATTGGCGACAATCTTCAACGTTTTTTCCCTTGAAGACCATGGTGAATTCTTCGCCGCCGAAGCGATAAACCTTTGCACCACCACGTGTTTTCATTAATCTTGAAGCCACCATTTTGAGCACATCATCGCCGATGTCATGCCCGTACGTGTCGTTAAATTTCTTGAAGTGGTCGACATCGAGCATTGCAATTGTGAATTTTCTGCCCATGTGTTTTAGATCTAAATCTAATGCTATGCGGCTTGGAATCTGCGTTAGGCTGTCAGTAAACGCAAGTTGGTGAATCGCCGAGGTTGAATAGATGATGATGAGCAGACCAGTAAGCGTAAACATGGTGCTGGAAATGTACTGCACATCAAAGAAGATGAATGTTGCGGAAGCCAAAGCCATTGCAGAATAGGTCATCGCATGGATGATTTTGTTGGTTTTCAGCAGCAGAATACCGA
>NZ_JAWOWJ010000559.1:0-698 GCF_033340495.1 Vibrio sp. 1249-1 | reverse complement strand
CATAAAAACATACTTTTTGAAGGGTTATTGATGGCAAGGTGGATTGGGTCAACTTTTTTTAACGCAAACCATAGCAATCTATTAAAAGTTGTCGTTTTGGGGAGGAAGTGTATGTTTCAGTTTATGACTGCAACACGGATTATTTTCGGTGAAGGAGCGCTCCAATCTTCACTATCAGTTATCAATCAATTTGGGTATAGCGTCTTGCTCGTGACGGGAAAAGAGACTCAGCGCGCCACACCCATCATCAATTATCTCAAAGCTCAAAATATGCGTTATCAGCACGTCGCCATCAATGGGGAGCCCAACATTACGATGGTGGAAGAAACGGCGGTACTCGGGCGAAAATTTCAACCTGATATGGTCATCGCGATCGGCGGTGGTAGCGTCATCGACATGGGCAAGGCATTGGCCGCAATCATTCCCAATCAGGGTAATGTCTACGATTATGTGGAAGTAGTTGGAAGAAACGTTCCTCTCAAAGCAAAACCGATTCACTTCATCGCGATTCCCACAACTGCGAGTACTGGCTCAGAAGTGACTAGAAATGCCGTTCTTAAGTCTGGGCAGGACAAAGTAAAAGTAAGTTTAAGAAGTCCGGACATGTTGGCTGACGTTGCGATTGTCGACCCAACATTGACTTATGGGACTGATCAATACACATCTGGACGAGGCGCTATGGATGCATTTACGCATCT
>NZ_JAWOWJ010000558.1:0-698 GCF_033340495.1 Vibrio sp. 1249-1 | reverse complement strand
TTGGGTTGGCCCCACCGCTAATCAAGAAGAGTGGCGCGGCTATTGTGCGGACGTATTTCAACCTTTTAGTTCCCGCACGACTTTCTATGCTATTGCCTATTTTGCCAATTATATTGCAGTGGCGAATGCGATCTCTTGGTCTATTGTCTACGAAGGCAATTATCCTGTTATGATGAGCCGTTTCGGCAGCTACTTTATTGTTAGTACGCACGACGCCATACTGGTAGCTGGGTTTGTTTCTCTGGCTTTTTTTATCATTAACTGGCAACTGGCGATGCATTGTGCGAGTTTACTTAGCCAATATTTAGTGCGAATCCTCATCATTAATCGCACGCGTTTTGTCGCCATGAGTTTAGTGTTCAGCAGCTATTTTGCTTACTTGTTAACGATAGGAATTTTTTGGCTGTTTCACGACACGTACTCAATTTGGCAAGGATTGAAACTCACGCCTGCTTTTCTTTTATTAGCGTTATTATTAGCCGTCGTGTTACCTGCCATGAAAAAAGAAACGTCCGAAAGCGAATAAGCGTGAATCGCTCTACCGTTTGAGTAGTAATTCATGTGCCATTGAGTTAGCATTGCCGACCTTTTTTCGTCAGTGGGAGGACTCATGTATATTGGCTTTGACTATGGCACTGCAAACTGTTCAGTGGCAAAAATGGAATCAGGCGAGCCTGTTTTGTTAAATCTTGAAGGGG
>NZ_JAWOWJ010000557.1:0-698 GCF_033340495.1 Vibrio sp. 1249-1 | reverse complement strand
TTGAACCACTGTTTTTGGTTGCCCTTCTACAGCTTGAGCCTCTGAAGGTAGAGTTTCTACCGATTGCTCTTCCGATGGCGTCACTTCTTCAACGTCACCGAGTGGATCTTCAAATTCCATCAATTGTGAGATAGACGAAGCCTCTTGCTCAAATGCTTGTTGTGAAGCAAGCAAATGAATAGTCAGCGTTAACTCACTGCCTTGTACACGCTTGATTTCTGTGCCCGCCACTGAATTCAATTTGGTAAGTGCATTTTCTAAACGGAAGAAATCAGCAGCAGACGTTACATTTAACACTTTCACGTTCACAGCTTTAGAAGACTTGCCTGAGACAACGACGGCGTTTTTACTTGCGTAGTAATCAGCAATACCATCCACCATTGCGGAAATAGCGTCTGCACCTGTTGCCGACCCGCTGCGTGGAGAAGTTTGCGCATCAATAATCTTTGCAGGCGCTTGGTCATACAAAGTCCAACGAATCTGCTCGCCTTGCGCACGAATAATTAATACCGCGTCCGCTGGGTAACGCTGGCTGGCTTGGCTAATCGGTTCAATGAAACCGCCCCAAAGATCAGACGTGTTTACGCCCGTAACATCGTCAAAATCCCCAACAGGAATCGTAATTGGAAGGCCACGAGCTTCCGTTGCTTTTTTCAACGCAGCAACGTTGACAGAATCAGAATGTTCCCATGCAATTG
>NZ_JAWOWJ010000556.1:0-699 GCF_033340495.1 Vibrio sp. 1249-1 | reverse complement strand
GTGTAACGTAGGGCATCTTTTGCACGTTGGATGTTTTTCTCAACCACTTTGACGGCAGAGAGGCTACGTTCGTAGCTGCTGATGGCTCGGTCTAAGTTTACGCTGGCAATGGCATCATCAGAAGTCGCTTGTTTTACGCGCTTTAACTCGGCTTTCGCCAGTTTGTGGGCTGATTGCGCTTCTAACATGCGCGCTTGTAATTCTTCTAGTGAGACTTGGTAGTCGTGCTTGTCCAGCGTGGCAATGACTTGGCCTTTTTCTACCACGCTGCCTTTATTTACGAACACGCTTTCCACGGTGCCGGGTACACGAAAAGAGAGTGAGGCGGTTTCTTTTGCTTTTACGATCCCGCTGAATGATTTATTGAGTTCTTCATTCCTTTCATTGACTTCAATCACTTGAACGGGTCTGGATGCGCTTGGCTCCTCAACCTGAGGTTGAGCTTGATTACAGCCGAGTAGAGAGAGCGCGATAGTGCTCAGCGCAGCGGTTTTGATTTGATGATTCATAAGATGGCTCCATAATTTCGGCGCCATCTTATAATTCACAGATGTTCAGATAATCATGCGTGCGCATGATTCAATGTCACAAATTTTATGACAATAAATGCAAACTACAAAAGTTTTGGGATTTTATTGCACAAATGTTCAATAAGTAACCGGCTAGCTTGGTTCAGCGTTTTCGGTTGAGGATAGAGTA
>NZ_JAWOWJ010000555.1:0-700 GCF_033340495.1 Vibrio sp. 1249-1 | reverse complement strand
TGTTGGGCCCATCTCATCAGAGCCAATTAACTTGGTTGGGCTCAGTGCCAACAACCCCTCTGCTGAAAGTCGGCGATGATACCCAACGTCGGGTAACTCCATGCCTTGCGGCAAAGAACTGGTTACATCAACGGCGACCAAGCTGTCTTTCGCATCGAGCGCAAGTAATAGTTCGGTAACGGCGCTGCCCGCACTGACGACGCGTTCTGAGTTTGGGGCGTTGTTGGCAAAAAGGTTCGTGCTTGCAAGTAACAGAGCGGCAGCAGTCAACGCTGTGCGCACTGGTGATAATGTGCTCTTCATGAAAATGTTCTCAGTTTTATGTTCTTGTTATGGCGACTCTTCAGTGAGCAATTGAGTCGCCTGAATTCCGTTTTCTTGCAAAAAGCCAAGAAGCTGAACAAGTGATTGAATATTGGCCGTTTTTTCTGCACCAATCACAATAGGTTTATCGGTTGATTTACTCTCTTCTAGCAGCGCGAGAGTGAAGTTTTCCCAATCAATGTACGTTTGTCCGTTGATCGCCCAATAAGGCTCATCCTTGAGGATATTAACGGTAATCGACTGCTTATCGACCTCTGCAACGGCCTGAGAGTCGGTGCTTGGCAGCGCGACATCTAATGAATCGAGTTTGACTGCGGCGGTAAGCATCAAGAAAACCATCAAAATAAAAATGATGTCTAACAGCGGTGGTAAATCT
>NZ_JAWOWJ010000554.1:0-700 GCF_033340495.1 Vibrio sp. 1249-1 | reverse complement strand
CATGCCTATTCAAACCAAGTTGTACGTCAATAAAGATATGCTAGCCGTTGATATTAAGGGCGTGCTTACTGGAGAGGTAGAGCTTCCTATTGGCTTGGTAAAAGGCAGCTATGAAGCGGAATTTGTGCGTGCCAACTACCCAAGAGCATCGCTAGTGGAATATGTAAATAACGATGCGATGATCCGAGCCGCCGTCGAGAAAAATATCTTGTACTTTGTCGCCGATTTGCAAGTGGCTAACTTCCACATGGCGACAACACCAGATGCAGGCATGTTTGTGCCTACCCTCAATCTGTACAGCAAAGATCTGCGCATTGCGACAGGCGAGCACAGTTCGATTCCAGTAACGAAAATCTCCCACGACTTTGAAAAAATCATCGACTCAGACAAAGAACGGATCCTCAATCGTTGGAGTTTGGTCAAAACGGTATATCCCATTTACCTGTTGCCAATTGCCATTTTCATCATGGTTATTGCCACGCTTTACCATATCTTCGCCCTTAAGCGAATGGTGACTCTACGAACAAAGCAGCTCACCTTAGCAAATCAGCAACTGCTTGAACTGACGCTGACGGATCCGCTCACCAAACTTTATAATCGCAGGCATTTGATTGAGCGATTGGCAACGCTGAGTTCATTGCAAAAAAACGTAACCGTGATGGTGTTTGATATTGATGACTTTAAATCGATCAACGACAAA
>NZ_JAWOWJ010000553.1:0-700 GCF_033340495.1 Vibrio sp. 1249-1 | reverse complement strand
ATGCCTTAATGACGATGACATGCATATCGATATGATGGCAGAACTAGTACGCAGCAAGCTGTAGAGCTTTGGTTTTCTGTACTGAATGAATACAGAAAAGGGTCGCGATTGCGACCCTTTTTAGTAACTTTGAAACCATGTTAAGCAACTTGTGTTTGTTGCTCTTCAATTTGTTCTGCAGTGCTGTGAGTGTTTTCTGCACCGTGCATCCAACGAACAAGCGTGTTCGAGAATAACATTAGAATCACACCACTGATCAATGCGGTTACTGCGATGCCACTAAAGATAGCCATTGCACCAAGTTCACCCACATGAGAACCCACGTAACCAGCGACATAGTTCGCAATAGCGTTACAACCAAACCATGCACCCATCATCAACGATGCAAGACGTAGCGGAGCCAGTTTGGTTACAAGAGACAGACCAATAGGGGATAGACACAGTTCGCCCAAAGTATGGAAGAAGAACGCGCCAACTAGCCATAGCATGGATGTTTTCACGTTAGTATCACCACCTTGCTCCATTACTGCACCAACCATGCATAGGAAGCCTAGTGCCAAGAAGAACATGGCTAAAGCAAATTTCGCTGGTGAGTTTGGTTCACGTTTACCTAGTTTCACCCATAGAACCGCAAGGACAGGCGCAAGCGTAATGATAAAGAATGGGTTTAGTGACTGGAACCAAGCTGCAGGTACTTCAA
>NZ_JAWOWJ010000552.1:0-700 GCF_033340495.1 Vibrio sp. 1249-1 | reverse complement strand
TATTCGACGTGATTGCCGAGGCAGGTGACAATGGCCCGTCGAGAGGCGCGAGCACGATTACCCAACAAGCCGCGAAAAATGTGTTTTTGTTTCCTTCTCACTCCTACGTTCGCAAGGCTTATGAGCTTTACTTTGCCTTGCTGATGGAGCTGATGTGGAGTAAAGAGCGCATTCTCGAAGTGTATCTAAATGTGGTTGAATTTGGTCCCGGTATTTACGGCGCTGAAGCGGCGGCGCAGAATTATTTTGGTGTCAGTGCAAAGCAACTCTCGAAGTGGCAAGCAGCGCGTTTAGCCGTGGTGTTGCCAAACCCATATCGAATCAAAGTCTATCCACAAAGTGATTACACTGCTCGCCGCACAAGATGGGCGATGAATCAAATGAGCAATCTTGGCAGCGTGCAACTTTAACTCCCTCAATCCATTGCGCTTAAATAGAACTACGCCCCTATATCAATAAAATGTGAAGCGTCACGACCTTTGGGGCGTAGGCAGTTAGAATGATGTGTTCAGTTTCTTATCTAGGCACAATTAGTGTGAATAAAACTAATAAATGTGCATGGTTACCATGTGCTGCCAATGGACTGAACGATGAAACTGAACCTGATTACCACTACTTTACTGCTTGCGTCGGCAGGTGCCATCGCCGAGCCTAACATCACCATTTCTACCACGACCAACAGCCGTGACTTCCCGCTAAG
>NZ_JAWOWJ010000551.1:0-700 GCF_033340495.1 Vibrio sp. 1249-1 | reverse complement strand
GGAGAATCCATTGAGTTACGTGTTGCCGGACAAAACCTCGAAGGCGAATACGTCGAGAAAACGGTACGTCTGCCATTCGAAGACAGAGCAACGACAGCTGAAGAGCGTATCTCTTCAATGGGTCTGATGCTGACTGAGAACGACGGCAAAATGGTCGTCGACATGGTTGAATTTGGTAGCCCTGCGGAGTCATCTGGTATCGACTTTGATTGGGAAATCAAATGGGTCGTTCAAGACGCGGATCGTCCAATGAAAGAATGGGTATTTGTACCTTGCTTGATTCTTCTGCTGGTACTTGCCATGAACCAAAAACGTCGTGCTCGCAAGGAACAACTGAGCGCATAACCGATTTGGCCCCGCGGATCTGGGGCCTTAGTGAGAGACATTGAATGTATAAACAAATTCTTGTTCCGGTTGATCTAAATGACCAAGGCTTCTCAGACCGAGCGGTTGAACTGGCGGTGTGGCAAGCAAAACAAGCAAACGCAGAAATCCACCTGCTCACTGTTTTGCCAGGTATTCACATGTCGATGGTCGCCACTTACTTCCCAAAAGACGCAGCGGCGAAAATGAAGCAAGATGTGAAGCAGCAGCTAAAAGCATTTGCCAGCGAGCACATTGATGATGAAGTGATTTACAAAGTGCACGTTGCCGAAGGCAAAGCTTACGCAACAATTCTTGATTACGCCGAACGTTTGGG
>NZ_JAWOWJ010000550.1:0-701 GCF_033340495.1 Vibrio sp. 1249-1 | reverse complement strand
TTTTGTGCGCTAGACATTAGTTCAGACCTCCGTCACGAACTTTTGCTAGGAAAGGACCAAAGCCCATGTCACCTAACCAGAAGTCGAATGTACCTTGAACACCGTTACCAGTTAGTGTCGCACCAGATAGGCCATCAACGCCGTGTTCAGAACCTGCTGGCGCACCACCTTTAACAACCTTGATTGCTGGTTTGTGGTTTTCGTCGAACAGTTTCTTACCAACCCATTGAGCACGCCATGATGGGTTCTCAACTTCACCACCAAGTCCAGGAGTTTCACCTTGCTCGTAGTAAGTGATACCAGACACAGTGTTACCGTCAGTTTCAACTGCAACGAATGCGTACATCATCGACCATAGACCGTTACCGTGAACCGGGATGATAACTTTAGAAACGTCATCACCGTTTTTCACTAGGTATACGATACCCGTGTTAGCACGACGAATGATCTTAGCTTTGTCTTGCTCAGCTGTAAGCTTAATAGACGTCGCGTTGTCTTTCGCTGCTTTACGTTGATCGTAGTTAGCTGCTTTAGAACCATCAGCCGCTTCTTCCACGAATTCGCCTGTTGCGAAATCAACCAAGCGAGGCTCGATGTATTCAGCATATAGCTCAGGTACTTTCTTACCATTTGCTTCAATGCCAGCAACTTCAACAATCTTTGATTGTTTATCTAGGACAGCGTTAGCTTTTTGCTTATCA
>NZ_JAWOWJ010000549.1:0-701 GCF_033340495.1 Vibrio sp. 1249-1 | reverse complement strand
ATCAAGCCACTCAGCTAAACATGGCTGGCACTGAAATCGGTACGTTCTCGGATCGTCTGCGTGACGCTGTTCGTGGCGGTAGCCCATTTGATGGCGGTGTCGATTCAGAAGGTAAGCACCCACTTCGCTTCAACCAAGGTTTTGGTAACGCGGCTTACGCGAATGAAGAAACCAAAGTGGACGCAGAATCGGTGAATGGTCGTCTACACAACCAAGATTTGGTTCGTCTAGGCATGGCGGGTAACTTGGCTGACTTCGTTCTTCTAGACTACAAAGGCGACACAAAATTAGGTAAGTACGTTGATTACAATGGTGCGCCAGCAGGCTACACAAAAGTGCCATCAGAAAACATCTCGTACGTGTCTAAGCACGATAACCAAACTCTGTGGGATAACAACGCGTACAAGATTGCGACTGCGACTCCTTCTGCAGATCGTGCACGCATGCAATCTGTCTCGCTATCAACAGTAATGCTTGGCCAAGGTATCCCATTCATCCACATGGGTTCTGAGCTGCTGCGTTCTAAATCGATGCAGCGCGACTCTTACGATTCTGGTGACTGGTTCAACCGCGTCTTCTTCGACGGCAGTGACAACAACTGGAACGTAGGTCTGCCTCGTGAAGACAAAGACGGCGCAAACTGGGAGCTGATCAAGAAGATCGTTTCTGATAGGACAGCGAAGCCAGATGCAACCGACATT
>NZ_JAWOWJ010000548.1:0-701 GCF_033340495.1 Vibrio sp. 1249-1 | reverse complement strand
TTTACAAAAACTGGCACGAGTTTTTCTGCTCAGAAGAAAAAAATGATTTCCAATTTAATGTAGAAACGCAAGATGGTTATTTCCCACCTTCGGTTTCTGAAGTTGCGAAAGGCCACAAAGTAAAAGACATCAAAGAATACTTTCATGTTTACCCTTGGGGACAAATCCCAGAACCGTTGAAAGCAGAGATTCTTGAGTACTACGAGCGCGCAAACGCTTTTGCACAGGAACTGCTAGGTTGGGTAGAAGAGTACGCACCAAAAGACGTACAAGAGAAGTTCTCTATCGCGCTGTCAGAAATGATCAATAACAGCGACAAAACGTTGCTTCGCGTTCTTCATTACCCACCAATGACAGGCGAAGAAGAGCCAGGTGCAATTCGCGCAGCCGCTCATGAAGATATCAACCTACTGACTGTACTGCCAGCGGCGAACGAGCCTGGTCTGCAAGTTATGAGCAAAGATGGCGAGTGGATCGATGTTCCATGTGATTTTGGTAACTTGATCATTAACATCGGTGACATGCTACAAGAAGCGTCAGGTGGTTACTTCCCGTCAACGACGCACCGAGTTATCAACCCAACAGGTGCTCGCCAAGAAAAATCGCGCATTTCATTACCGCTTTTCTTGCACCCAAAACCAGATACAGTACTTTCTGAGCGTTACACAGCACATAGCTACTTGATGGAACTCTTACGTGAG
>NZ_JAWOWJ010000547.1:0-701 GCF_033340495.1 Vibrio sp. 1249-1 | reverse complement strand
GTCATCCAGCTAGCTTGTACAAGCGATAAAGAGTAACCCGTTAACGCCATATTACTTACCGAAGTACTTGTTGTAGATTACGTCGTATTCGCCGTTCGCTTTCACGGCTTCTAGCGCTGTGTTTAGCTTGTTCACAAGTTCATCGTTGCCTTTGTTTACTGCGATACCAAAACCATTACCGAAGTATTTAGGATTCGTAACGCGCTCACCAACGTACGCAAGGTTGTCTTCCTTCTTGAACCACTCCGCCACTACCGCTGTGTCACCAAATACAGAATCAATACGGCCATTCTTCATGTCGATGAAAGCATCTTGGTAGCTTGAGTAAGGAACCGACGTTACACCCGGCATTTGCTCGATAAGGTAACTTTGGTGAGTTGAACCGTTTTGAACGCCTACACGCTTACCCTCTAACGCGTTTTGGTCAGCGACTTTGTCTTTGATAGAAACAAACGCTGCCGAGTTGTCGTAGTAAGCATGCGAGAAATTGACTTGCTCAAGACGCGCTTCAGTAATGTCCATTGCAGAAATAGCCGCATCATAACGTTTGAATTTTAATGCAGGGATCAAGCTATCGAAAGATTGGTTGTGGAAGCTACATTTTGCTTCCATTTCTTTACATAGAGCATTCGCCAGATCCACATCGAAACCTTGGATTTGATTGTTCTCATCCATGTATTCGAATGGCGCGTAGGTCGCCT
>NZ_JAWOWJ010000546.1:0-702 GCF_033340495.1 Vibrio sp. 1249-1 | reverse complement strand
TGCTGGCAAAGCGAATAATTCCATGTCTTGATGTTCGTGATGGACAAGTGGTGAAGGGCGTTCAGTTTCGCAACCACGAGATCATCGGCGACATTGTTCCTCTCGCTAAACGCTACGCTGAAGAAGGCGCTGATGAGCTGGTGTTTTACGACATCACTGCATCAAGCGATGGTCGTGTAGTTGATAAAAGTTGGGTAGCTCGTGTCGCGGAAGTGATCGACATTCCTTTCTGTGTGGCTGGTGGTATTAAATCCGCGGAGGATGCTGCACGTATTCTGGAGTTTGGTGCAGACAAAGTCTCTATCAACTCGCCTGCGTTGGCTAACCCGCAGCTTATTACTGATTTAGCGGATAAATTTGGCGTTCAGTGTATCGTAGTTGGTATCGATTCCTACTACGACAAAGATACTGGTAAATATCAGGTTTACCAGTTTACTGGTGACGAAGAACGTACAAAGGCGACGAAGTGGGAAACGCGCGATTGGGTACAAGAAGTGCAAAAGCGCGGCGCTGGTGAAATCGTGCTCAACATGATGAACCAAGACGGCGTGCGTAACGGTTACGATATTGAACAGCTCAATATGGTACGCGAAGTGTGTAAAGTTCCTCTCATCGCTTCCGGTGGTGCAGGTGCCATGGAGCATTTTGCAGAAGCATACCAAAAAGCAAACGTGGATGGTGCTCTTGCCGCTTCGGTATTCC
>NZ_JAWOWJ010000545.1:0-702 GCF_033340495.1 Vibrio sp. 1249-1 | reverse complement strand
GGATGTGATTGGTAATCAGGCCCATTTCTCCTTCTCTGGGCTTCACAACAAAACCTTTACTGACCGTGAAGTGCTGTTCGAAATGCCGTTTCTATACGAGCACGAAGCCAACGTGATTGGTGATGGTTTTCAAATGTTGGCGCAAACGTCAGGAACGATCACGCATCCTATTGAAATAGGTCGATGCCCCGACAACATTCCCCCATACCGTGTGTACTCGCAACATGCACCTAAGCGTTACTACAACTATCTAGTGATTGAGGATTCTGCTGGTTACACCTTGTTTGGCTTCACGACGTGCCGTCGATTTGCTGGTTACTTTGATATACAACAGCGAAATGGGCAGTGGATACTGACCGCAGCAATTGATGGTGAACACACGCAAGTGGCGGATTGGGAACACAATCAACTTGAGTCCATTACGATTTTAACTGGCAACTCGCTATCCGATCTGTATCAAGAGTTCAGCGAGATGATTGCCGCGCATCATCCTATTCGCAACGGTGTCACGCAGGATGCACCGATAGGCTGGTGTTCTTGGTATGCGTACTATGCCGATGTGACCGAGCAAAATGTTTTAGAAAATGTCGATTGCATGCAAGACAAGCTCGAAGACCTAGAATGGGTACTTCTGGATGATGGCTATCAAGCGTTCATGGGGGATTGGCTTACGCCGTCTGATAAATTCTCTGGCGGTGTGAA
>NZ_JAWOWJ010000544.1:0-702 GCF_033340495.1 Vibrio sp. 1249-1 | reverse complement strand
GTTTGAGTCACTCTGCATTACTTTACGGAACACATTTCTATCAAGTTTAATTACTTCTGTTTCGGTAAGCGTAAGTGCAGTAGAAAAGGAGCATTCCCCAGTTACAAATGACATGCCGCCGACAATGTTCCCTTTGGTATGGCGAACCACTTCTCGCTGCATACCTTGTTCGTCTCTTTTGTAGAGCGCCACTTCTCCGCTGGTTATGAACCATAAAAAGCTGTTAGGTTCCCCTTCAACCGTCAGCAAATGCTCAGGAGAGTAGGTTCGACAAGCTTTTGTTTCGTCATTTGCTTTGAAAAATTGTTGCAAGGCAGAGATTACTTGTTCTGCCAGTTCATTATCAGACATCGAGTGATAGTCGTGTAAGAAACCTGCTTGGTAATTGCTCATCTGATTTTCGATATGAGCACGTAGCAATTTGTGCTGGTCCAAGATTTGGCTATAACTGAGCAAGTCTTCTTTGCAATTACGTAAGATAAACTGCGTCAGCTCTTTTTGAGCCGTATTAAAAAGGACGTTATCTGGTAGAGGCTTGGTCAAACAATGATCCAAACGACCTTCATTGACGGCCGTGAGTATCGCCTCAATATCTGAAGAGCAACTGATGAGAATTTTACGAGCGCGCTCGGTGTGCGGTGTTTTGTCCAGCCCAATGAGAAAATCCACACCATTAAAGTGCGCGTGATGGCTGGCGATCAC
>NZ_JAWOWJ010000543.1:0-702 GCF_033340495.1 Vibrio sp. 1249-1 | reverse complement strand
GGATTGGGCGCTGCGTCAGGTAGTCGAAACTTATTCAAACCGCTTTGCTCGTATGTCAGATATCTATTTGCGTGAACGAGCACAAGATATCCGAGAGTTGGGGCAAAGGTTGCTGTATTTTCTGCACAACAGTGAGCAAGAGAATGCGGCCATCGATCGTCCTATCATCTTAGTGGCCAATGAGCTTACTGCGACTTTGTTAGCATCGGTGCCGAAAGAACATTTATTAGCGGTTGTTTCGCTTGAAGGGGGCGCAAACTCACACGCTGCAATTCTTTCGCGCGCATTGGGTGTGCCGGCCGTTATGGGCGCTAACATCAATACGGATGTGGTTAACGGCAAATTAGGCATCGTTGATGGCTATACGGGCGAGATTTTTCTTGAGCCCAACCGCCAGCTGTTGCGTGAGTATCGCAGTTTAGTTAGTGAAGAGTCAGAGCTCTTCGCGATGGTCAATAAAGATCTCGCGTTACCTGCCGTAACGTTAGATAACCAGCACATTGAAGTGATGCTGAATGCGGGTCTCAGTGCCGATAGCAACAGTGCCATTAATACGGGCGTCGATGGTGTCGGTTTATATCGAACTGAAATTGCATTTTTACTTCAACATCACTTTCCATCGGAAGATGAGCAGTATCATCAATATCGAGCAATATTAAACAGCTACTCGAGCCAACGCGTGGTGATGCGTACTCTAGACAT
>NZ_JAWOWJ010000542.1:0-702 GCF_033340495.1 Vibrio sp. 1249-1 | reverse complement strand
TTAAATAACGTTCTGGAAATCGCGATGGCATCGGCCACTTTTGGTTTGATCATCGGCGGTATCATTGGTAGCCCAGTGGCTCAACGCCTAGTGGAAAAACATGGTATCGAATCTGAGTACGGTCGTGGTGGTAGAGATGCCAAAACCCACGAGAAGTTCCCAGAGCTGGTGACGTACAACGAGTACGAAGAAGACAAAGTAACGGCGAAAAAGGTCGTGGAAAAACTCTTCTTCTTACTGATTTGTGTGACGGGTGCGAAGTACGTTGAACAGTGGGTGAGTACCTACGAAATTTCTTGGTTGATGATTCCTGATTTCGTTTACGCGCTGTTCATTGGTGTGATTATTACGAACTTCTTAGAGGTGACTAAGATTCGTAAGCTGGACGCTGAAACCATCGATATGCTCGGTACGGTGTCGCTGTCTCTGTTCTTGGCAATGGCTCTCATGAGCTTGAAGCTGTGGAACATCTTTGATTTGGCGATCCCATTCTTAGTGATTCTGGCGATTCAGTCGGTGATTTTGGCCATCTTCACCTACTACGTGACCTTTAAGGTAATGGGCAGCAACTACGATGCGGCGGTTATCTCGGGTGGTCACTGTGGTTTTGGTTTGGGTGCGACGCCAACAGCGGTGATGAACATGGGTTCTATCGTTAACCGTTTTGGTCCTTCGCCTCAGGCATTTATGGTGGTACCAATT
>NZ_JAWOWJ010000541.1:0-703 GCF_033340495.1 Vibrio sp. 1249-1 | reverse complement strand
TTTGAGTTCGTTGAGAGGAATCAGCGCATCCATCAGCCAACTGCCATCTTTTTGCTGCTTCGCCCAGATTTGTTCTGGTGCCATTCCTAATTCGCCAGCGATGGATTTGAGCAAATCGTATAAGGTGACTAAGCCTTGCACGTCTCCATATTCATCAACAATAAATACCATCTCTACGCTGGTTTGCTGCATGTAGTTCAGCAGAGGCAAGCCTTTCATCGACTCCGGTACAAAGCGCGGATGTTTGAGCAATTTACCGAGTCTCGAAACAGACAGGTGGTCGTACTCATCAAGCAATACTTTTGAGGAGATGGTACCGATGATGTTATCTAAACCGCCTTTGCACACTGGCCAAACTGAGTGTTGAGTTTGACGTAGGTGTTTGAGAATCGCATTCAGCGGCAAATTGGTGTCCAAAAAGTGGATGTCGCAGCGCGGCGTCATTAAAGACAGGGCTAAACGATCGTTAAGGTGCAGTAGCTTGCGGATCATCAGTTGTTCTTGCGGTTCGATGGCTCCTGATTCCGAACCTTCATTGACGACGGCAAAGATGTCTTCTTCTGTGACGATTTCGCCTTGGTTTTCGTTTTGGCGCAGAAGTTTAAGTAACGCATCTGTCGACACAGTAAGTAAGAACACAAAAGGTCTGGCAAGCTTGGCTAACCAATGAATCGGATAGGCGACCACAATTGCGATGCTTTCC
>NZ_JAWOWJ010000540.1:0-650 GCF_033340495.1 Vibrio sp. 1249-1 | reverse complement strand
AGCATTCATCCTCAATCGCAGCAAGGGCTCGTTTTAATCCATCAATGCGCTTTTGATTACCTTGTACTGTGGCGTATTCAATTTGCTGCTCAAGTGCAAACGCTTTGGCATCACACCCTTTTAGCTCTTCTTGAGCGACAGTAGGAAGCGAAATAGCCATCGTTAACACAGCACCACAAATCACGGCTTTCATTTTAAACCTCTCCAGTAAATACAGCTCGCGCCCTCAAATGAGGGCGCATAAAAAATAGGTCAACGTCATTGGCAAACGCACTTCGCTCGCCGAATGTTTCAAGGTCGAGGAAGTTAAGATTCTGCGCTTTGCTTGTTGTATTCAATCGAATTGATGAACCACTCTTTGTCACCTTCCGGCGTTCGAACGGTAAATTCTTCATCCACTTGCTTTTTCAACATGGCTCTGGCCATAGGGGAATCAATGGAGATGTAATCTTTGGCATCGCCATATATTTCTTCTGGCCCCACAATGCGGAACTTCTTCACATCACCGGCTTCGTTTTCAATCTCGACCCAAGCACCAAAAAAGCCTTTGCCTTCTTGTTGAGGTGAGTAATCTACGATGGTGACTTCAGGTAAAAACTTTCTGAGAAAACGAACGCGTCGATCGATTTGACGCAGCAGTCGTTTTTTTT
>NZ_JAWOWJ010000539.1:0-703 GCF_033340495.1 Vibrio sp. 1249-1 | reverse complement strand
TACGCGACCAACGGTAAAGACTTGCTGAATATGGACAACCTAAAAGAGTTACATGCTCGTTTGGTACCAAATGTAGAACGCGATTACCGTGGGCCAAATATCTCTGGCGGCACATTACCATCTAGCATTGGTGGGGAAGGCATGTTGAAGCAACACATCGAAGGCTTTTTGAAAGAGAATCCAGTTGCGGACAAAGACCTCGGTAAACATTTGTTTGCTGGTGTGATTGGTTATCACGGCTTTACCGATGGCAACGGACGCATGGGGCGCATGCTTTATGCCATCGCTGAACTGCGTAATGACTCGTTCAATCCTCTGGCGATGAATGCCGAAAATAGCCTTCACGGTATCAAATAACTCAGCGCACCAAATAACTCAGTGATTTTCGGTGTTGGTATTTGTATGTTGGTAAGAGCGGCGAGCGCCGCTCTTTTTGTTGCCGCTGTTCATGCGATTCAATCTCATCGACTTTTAAAACGGCCAATAGCAATAAAATTCGGACGTTTAAATAAAGTCCAACTTCAAAGCTCACCCTAAAATGTCCCTCATCGTTATGCGCTTATTTCAATAAGCCGTCATCAAATTTAACAGGACACAAAATGGATACCGGAAAGATCAATATTCTTCTCGCAGAGCTAGGGGATTCACTCAACCTTGAGCGTGTTACAGAGTTTGAGCATCAAATGTGGTCGCTCTGTTTCAG
>NZ_JAWOWJ010000538.1:0-703 GCF_033340495.1 Vibrio sp. 1249-1 | reverse complement strand
AACGACGGAACAAGTAGACCAAGCCGTTGCTGCAGCGCGTGCTGCGTTCGTCGAATGGAAAAAACGTCCATTCGCTGAACGCGAAGCAATTGTGTTGGCTTTTGCTGAAAAAGTGAAAGAAAACAGTGAAAAAATTGCCGAAGTGATCGCGAAAGAAACGGGTAAACCAATTTGGGAAACACGCACAGAAGCGGCTGCAATGGCTGGAAAAATCGCTATTTCTATTCGTGCCTACCATGACCGTACTGGTGAAGCGACTCGCGAAGCTGCGGGCAACCAGATTGTATTGCGACATCGCCCTCTTGGCGTAATGGCGGTGTTTGGGCCATATAACTTCCCTGGTCACTTACCGAATGGCCACATCGTTCCTGCCTTGCTAGCGGGGAACACAGTTGTGTTCAAACCATCTGAGCAAACGCCTTGGACTGGCGAGCTAGCTATGAAATTGTGGGAAGAAGCGGGTTTACCAAAAGGCGTTATCAACCTTGTTCAAGGTGCGAAGGAAACTGGTATTGCGCTGGCTGATGCGAAAGGTATTGATGGCATTCTGTTTACGGGCAGTGCGAACACGGGTCACATTCTGCATCGTCAGTTTGCAGGTCAACCAGGCAAGATGTTAGCGCTAGAAATGGGCGGCAACAACCCGATGGTCATCTCTGATAACTACGGTGATTTGGATGCAACGGTGTACACCATCATCCAA
>NZ_JAWOWJ010000537.1:0-704 GCF_033340495.1 Vibrio sp. 1249-1 | reverse complement strand
CCAGAGATTGACCCGCCATTACACGTGCAGCGATTTTCGCCAGTGGTGCACCTGTCGCTTTCGATACGAATGGTACCGTACGCGCAGCACGAGGGTTGACTTCAATTAGGTAAACTTCGTTGTCTTTTACTGCGAACTGCGTGTTCATCAGACCACGAACACCAAGTTCGAACGCCAGCTTCTCAACTTGCTCACGCATCTTGTCTTGGATTTCTTGGCTTAGTGTGTAAGCAGGAAGCGAACATGCAGAGTCACCAGAGTGAACGCCCGCTTGCTCAATGTGCTCCATGATGCCGCCGATAACCACGCGCTCACCGTCACAGATAGCGTCGATATCCACTTCTGTTGCATCATCTAGGAATCGGTCTAGTAGAACTGGAGATTCATTCGATACGCTTACTGCTTCGTTGAAGTAACGACGCAAGTCTTGTTCATCGTAGACGATTTCCATCGCACGACCACCCAAAACGTAAGATGGACGAACAACGAGTGGGAAGCCGATTTCACGAGATTTCTCAACCGCTTGCTCCATCGCCGTTACTGTTGCGTTTTGTGGTTGTAGAAGACCTAAACGCTCAACTGCAGCCTGGAAACGCTCACGGTCTTCTGCGCGGTCAATCGCATCCGGGCTTGTACCGATGATTGGCACGCCTGCAGCTTCTAGTGCGCGAGCCAGTTTAAGTGGCGTTTGACCACCGTATTGA
>NZ_JAWOWJ010000536.1:0-705 GCF_033340495.1 Vibrio sp. 1249-1 | reverse complement strand
GACGTTCTAATGATAATAATGCCGATAGCAATGCGGCAACCCAAACGATGCCCGCTGCAATACGTGCTAACAAATTAGGTTCAGGCCCAATACTCAATGGAAACAAAGTAATAACAATAATAAAGAACCAAAGCGGGTTCAAAATGTCGGCTTGGCGACGAAATGCAATCAAGAGTTCGCGGCGAATAATAGTTGTCATGGCCGAAATCATATCAATCACCCAATTTTATTTTTCTAAGTTTAGGGCTGTCAGCAAACATATCTTGGTGCGTCGTTAACATCACAATGCCACCGTTATCGGCATGCTGAGCAAACAGAGCTTCAAGCACTTTGACACCTTGTTTGTCGATTGCTGTTAGTGGTTCATCCAAAATCCACAAAATCTGCTTACTTAGCCAAAGTCTAGCCAAAGCAACGCGACGCTGCTGACCCGCAGAAAGTTGTGCTACAGGTACATCTTCTCGCCCCGCAAGCCCCACTTGGGTTAAAGCAGTAAAGATTTCTTCATCGGAAGTGCTGTTATTTTGAATAGATTGGTAAAAACGTAAGTTTTCAAATGCGGTGAGTTCGCGCTTTACGCCAGTTTGATGGCCGAGAAATAGCAAGTCTTGGTGGAAGACATCACGAGATTTTTCAACCTCTTCACCTTTCCACTTGATCATTCCTTCTTCTCTATCGCCTAACCCTGTAATAATGCGCAGTAGC
>NZ_JAWOWJ010000535.1:0-706 GCF_033340495.1 Vibrio sp. 1249-1 | reverse complement strand
TGACGTTTGTCCTGCCATCACGGAAGTTATTTCGTTTGGTGGCAGTGATCTTTACCACTGTTGGACAAACAATCTTATTGATTGATACCCAGGCATATCAATCCATAAACCTGCACCTAACCCCTGTGGTTTGGGAGCTGTTATTCAGCGATGATAAAAGTGCGTTAAGCTCGGATCTACAACACCTGTTTGTTGTGATGCCGCTGATATTCCTTGTTCAGCTCGCCTTATCAGAATGGGTTTGGCGTAAACAACGCAAACTGTCTCACAAACACGTTGGTCGTCCACTGGCTGCCGTGTTCTTTTTGAGCTTTATGACCAGTCATTTGGTCTACATTTGGGCTGATGCCTATTTCTATAATCCGATCACGAGCCAACGCTCAAACTTCCCGCTTTCTTACCCAATGACGGCGAAAAGCTTTATGGAAAAACATGGTCTGCTTGACCGTGAAGAGTACCTAAAACGCTTAGCGGAGAATGAAAATAACGTTGAGCTGGTGAACTACCCACTAGAAAAACTTGAATTCAACCGCCGTGTAAACAAGTTGAACGTATTGATGATCAGCGTAAATAACCTGCGTGCAGACGCGCTGAATCAAGAAGAAATGCCAAACCTCTACGAGTTTGCACAACAAAACCAAAACTTCCGTAAACACTACAGCTCAAGCAATGACACCTACGGTGCATTTGGCTTGTTCTATGGTTT
>NZ_JAWOWJ010000534.1:0-706 GCF_033340495.1 Vibrio sp. 1249-1 | reverse complement strand
CCGGCTCTGATGCGCACTTTTGCGAAGAGATTTCAAAACTGGATCTCGCCATCGAATTGCTGGAAAAACATGGCGTGGAGAAGGACAAAATCCTAACGACTTCAACCCGTCGTTTCTTGAAGTTCTTACTACTCAGAGGTAAACCACGCATTCCTGAGTTCGACGCGTTTTACTGATGTATGTGCATGAATAATCAAAAGTAGACCCCGCCAATCGGCGGGGTTTGTATTAGTTATGTACAAACTTGATTACTTACAAAGGTGACTCAACGACTACATATTTACGATCTGCCCTAAGTGGCGCAAACTATGTGTCTTGGTATTTGAAATAGCTTTGCCCGTCTATCACTATCGTCTGCTTGGTGTGGGGAAGTGAGTCAACAATTTCGCCAAGCTTATAAGGACTTGGGGTTTTCTTAGTGATCGTTTTGCTTGTCTCTGTTGTCGTGGTGCTCACTTGGTTAGGAGAGGCAGAATAAGAGTTGGGTGAGGTTGTCACAGTACTTAAGCTCGTTGTTGTTGACGCTGAGTTAGGTAAAACATCACTACCACTGATGACCGTGTAATTTCCGGCTGGTGGGTTTTGGACATACACGTAACGACTGCCGCGCTGTTGATAATAGGCGTCTTGCACAATGGCATAGGTCACTCCAGCGAAAATCGCAAACGTAGCGATGCCAACCAGATCGTTATGGTAATAGTAATAA
>NZ_JAWOWJ010000533.1:0-707 GCF_033340495.1 Vibrio sp. 1249-1 | reverse complement strand
TCATCATTCGCAGAACGCCGAAATGGGCACCATGGGCAACAGTTGTGGTTGGTATGTTTGTCTCTTGGTCCGTGGTAAAAATCTTCACTCCAGAATTTGTTGGTAGCTGGTTCGGTATGGATGAGCTAACACGCCGCGAAGCAGGTGAAATGCGCACAATGATCACCATTGCTGCTCACCTTGTCTTTACTGCTGGTTTCTTCTGCCTATCGACTCTGTTCTACAAAGAAGAAACAGACACGCACAAAGAGACAACGGCGGAATTCTTTAAAGATGTGGACACCGAGTGTGTTGCAGAAGAAGGCCAAGACATTGTTGACCGCATGCAACGCGCGAAATTGGGTACGCTGGTTATCTACATGGCCGCAGGTTTAACACTGATGGTGTTGATTCCAAACCCACTATGGGGCCGCCTATTGTTCCTTGCTTGTGCAGCGTCAGTCTTTGCTGTGGGCTACGGCTTGAAGAAGAGTGCCAAGCTAGACACGCAGCCCTCTAAAGTAGCCGCGACAACGACCCAATAATCTGAATTTTTGTTTTGGCTGCCCTCGCTTGGGCAGCCCTTTTGTGGAGATATATTATGGCTAAAGGTGATGTGATTACTCTCAACTTCGAAACGTTTGTTGATAGTGATACCCAAGTGAAAGTGACGCGATTAACGCCAACGGACGTGATTTGTCACCGTAACTACTTTTACCAGATGTGCT
>NZ_JAWOWJ010000532.1:0-708 GCF_033340495.1 Vibrio sp. 1249-1 | reverse complement strand
TGGGTAAAAGCGTTGTTTAATAGCGATCTCTTTCATAGTTCACAAGAATACAGTTGTTTTTGTGAAAGTAAATATTAACATTAACCAATCGGGTAGTTTTTGCTCCTTCGGAGCAACCGCTATCCCTCCTCGCCCTAGAAGGACGGGGTTTCTCGCGGGATTTAGATGAATAAGACCACGCTTTGGCCATTTATGGCCTCTATTACTTTGTCTATTGCTGGTAGCGGTTTAATGACCAGCTGGCTCTTAATGAAAACACTCGAACCCATCCACCGCCAGTTGGCGTTAAGTACGCCCATTGCAGCCGTCGATTTTGGGGAGGCGGTGTTGTCACTGGGCCCCAATGCCAGCGAACAAGACATCGAGTCCAGGTTGCTTCAGACCAATCAGCAAATTGAAAAGTTAAAAACAGCCGGTTTTATCGTGCTGGATGCCCAAGCGGTGGTGGGTGCTGATGATTCCGTATTTGTGCCAGTAGGCTCAAAGGAGGTGTCTCATGCAGATACTCCGTAAAAGAATGCCTTGGCGGCCATACCTCATCCGGTTGACTGTTCTTGCGTTAATCATGGCCTTGGTAGGCACCTACGCCATGATGCGCTACCGAATAGGTATTGATACCCAGCAAGAGCGCTGCCTGCCTGATACCACGGTGTATCTGATTGACCTATGGAATAAAGAGCCCGTTAAGGATGGTTTGTATGCCTTCCA
>NZ_JAWOWJ010000531.1:0-708 GCF_033340495.1 Vibrio sp. 1249-1 | reverse complement strand
GATTTGGTACTTAACGTAGCCTTCGTGAGATAGAGTTACGACTACGTCTTCACGAGCAATCAGCTCTTCCATGTCGATGTCATGGCTAGCTGCTGTGATTTCAGTACGGCGTGCATCAGCAAATCCGTCACGAACTGCTTCTAGTTCTTCACGAATCACTTCCATCAAACGCTCAGTGCTTGCAAGAATGTGCATTAACTCAGCGATTTCTTCTAGAAGCTCTTTGTATTCAGCAAGAATCTTCTCGTGTTCTAGACCGGTCAATTTATGTAGACGTAGATCTAGAATTGCTTGCGCTTGTTGTTCAGTCAGGAAGTATTGACCGTCGCGGATACCGTATTGAGGCTCTAGCCATTCTGGGCGAGCCGCATCAGTACCAGCACGCTCAAGCATTGCTGCTACGTTACCTAGATCCCAACCACGAGCAATAAGACCAGCTTTTGCTTCAGCAGGAGTCGGCGCTTTACGAATTAGGTCGATGATTTCATCGATGTTCGCTAGAGCAAGTGCAAGACCTTCAAGAATGTGCGCACGCTCACGAGCTTTACGCAATTCGAAGATAGTACGGCGAGTCACGACTTCACGACGGTGATCCACAAAGCACTTCAACATATCTTTCAGGTTGAATAGCTGTGGCTGACCATTGTTCAACGCAACCATGTTGATACCGAAAGTCGTTTGTAGCTGAGTTTGAGCGTAAAGGTTGTT
>NZ_JAWOWJ010000530.1:0-708 GCF_033340495.1 Vibrio sp. 1249-1 | reverse complement strand
CTAAAGCACACGACGTCAAGTGAAAAGGCGGCTCACCCCATCCCGCAAGAAGCCTTCGATTGGTACGACGAATACGCGCACGGAAAGATCTCGCGCCGAGAATTTCTTAATCGGCTTGGTGGCCTTGCGGTGCTAGGGTTTAGCATGACCGCACTGGTTGACGCGCTGACACCAAACTACGCGCTTGCCGAGCAAGTCTCCTTCAATGATCCTGAAATCAAAGCCACGTACGAAACCTTTTCGTCGCCGAATGGGCATGGTGAAGGGCGTGGTTACTTGGTGATGCCTCAGAAAAAGACCATCAAATCACCAACGGTTTTGGTGATTCATGAAAACCGTGGCCTCAACCCTTACATTAAAGACGTCGCGAGACGACTAGCGAAAGATGGTTTTATCGCCTTTGCTCCCGATGCTCTCTACCCGTTAGGTGGGTATCCGGGAAATGATGATGAAGGGCGAGCAATGCAAAAAGAGATGGACAGAGCCAAGATTGAGCAAGACTTTATAGCGGCCGCTAAATTTATCAAACAGCACGAACATGGAAACGGCAAGCTTGGCGCGGTTGGTTTCTGTTTTGGTGGTTATGTCGTCAATATGCTGGCGGCAGTTATGCCAAATGAGCTCGATGCAGGCGTGCCTTTTTATGGAACACCCGCTGCAGAAGAGATTCAAAAACAAGTGAAAGGCCCATTAATGTTGCATTTCGCA
>NZ_JAWOWJ010000529.1:0-708 GCF_033340495.1 Vibrio sp. 1249-1 | reverse complement strand
TTCTTGTCAATATCAAGAATTGAGCTTGCTGGGTTTGCCAGTTCTGAACTTACTGCATCGTTGATAACACCCATTTGAGAGATCAACTCACGCATGTTTTGCGCGCCAGCGCCAGAAGCAGCTTGGTAAGTCATCGCACTGGTCCATTCCACCAACCCTTTCTCAAACAGGCCACCAAGACCCATCAGCATCAGGCTAACGGTACAGTTACCACCTACAAAGGTGTTCGTGCCGCCATGAATACCATGTTGAATTTGTTTTAGGTTCACAGGGTCTAGCGTGATGATCGAATCTTCCGCCATACGCAGCGTTGAAGCTGCATCAATCCAGTAACCTTTCCAGCCTGCTTGACGAAGTGCTGGGTACACTTTTTCAGTGTAGCTGCCACCTTGACACGTAATGATCGCATCAAGCTGTTTTAAACTTTCGATATCAAAGGCATCTTGAAGCATACCTGCATCTTTTCCTAGATTAGGCGCAGGGATACCTACTTGAGAAGTGCTGTAGAAAACTGGTTCAATCAAGTCAAAGTCTTTTTCTTCGACCATACGCTGCATTAGAACCGAACCGACCATGCCGCGCCAACCAACTAAACCTACTCTCATCGCATAACTCTCCATGTAATAAATTAAACCTACCCCATAGTTCATTTTTCGCAGAAAAATCTCAAGCCCTAATTTGTAAATGAGGTCAATTTTTACCCTTTTA
>NZ_JAWOWJ010000528.1:0-709 GCF_033340495.1 Vibrio sp. 1249-1 | reverse complement strand
TTGCGTTAATTGCGACGGCGGTAACCACACCAGAGCAAGCAATGATGGACGCGACCGACAAATCCAGATCACCGCACGCCAAGCAAAACAGCATGGCACACGCCACCATGCCACTCATAGAGATCGCCAAACCCAGACCTTTCATATTGATGAACGTCGCAAAGTAAGGCACAAAGAAAGCACACAATAAAAACAGACCAGCGAACACCATCAGCATGCCGAATCGGTCCCAAATCCCAGCAAAATTCCATGAACGCTTCGCGTCCTGTTGTTCTAGTATTTTCGTAGAGCTTGTTACAGACATAGGATATTCCTTTATTATGCAGCAGCTTGGTTGTTGCCTAGCATGGCTAAACTCAAAGCAGTTTGTTCTTTAAACTCATGGCGCTGTGGTTCACCTGTTACCGCACCTTCTTTCATCACCATTACGCGATCGGATATACCAAGAACTTCTGGCAAATCACTCGACACCACCAGCACAGTGACACCGCGCTCAGCGAGATTGAAAATCAGTTCGTAGATCTCTGATTTCGCACCAACGTCAATGCCTCGTGTTGGCTCGTCCAACAAAATCACACTCATATCGGTAGAGAGCCAGCGACCTAGAATCACTTTTTGTTGGTTACCACCAGACAACTGCCCTATAGCCTGTTGTAATGAGGCGGTTTTAACGTTCAAAGCCTTACGTTGCTGCTCTGCGTTGTCTCTT
>NZ_JAWOWJ010000527.1:0-709 GCF_033340495.1 Vibrio sp. 1249-1 | reverse complement strand
CTGCGCCAAGTATTCCGCGTAAACACGCAATGCACCGCTTGACCCCGTAAGGTTGATTGGCTTGTTATCATCACGGCCTAGCCAAATGGTCGTCACTTCACGACCATCAATCCCGACAAACCAGCTATCACGAGTATCGTTACTGGTGCCCGTTTTACCCGCCAACGCAGCCCAAGCGAATTGGCTTTGAAGGTAGCGGCCCGTACCTTGTGCGACACCTTGTTTCATCGCGTAAGTCGTTAGCCAAGCCGCTTGTTCATCAACCGCGCGAGAGGAGCGAGGCAACGATTGATAAAGCACGTTACCGTCCATATCGATGACGGAACGAAGCGCGGTCAGCTTAGCGCGTTTACCCGAGTTAGTCAGTGTTTGGTACATTTGCGCCACTTCAAATGGCGTCAATGAAAACGAGCCCAAGAACATAGAAGGCACAGGACGAATCTCATCTTTGTTGACGCCTAAGCGTTCAAGTGTGCCAGATACTTCAGGAATACCAAGCTCCATCCCCAACCTTACCGTTGGTACATTCAATGACTTCGCAAGCGCAAGGTAAAGTGGCACATCACCACGATATTTACGGTCGTAGTTACGCGGAGTCCATACCGAGCCTTTGCTACCTTTCAAACTTAGAGGGGTGTCGTGCAGCGTCGTCCCCAAATTGTATTTGTCTGGCTGTTCAAGCGCGGTCAGGTAAATTGCCGGCTTGACC
>NZ_JAWOWJ010000526.1:0-709 GCF_033340495.1 Vibrio sp. 1249-1 | reverse complement strand
CGCGTACTGTTTGTCATATTCAGTGGTAGTCGAAGATTGGAACACAACCGTGTCCGACAAAATAGCCCCTAAACCTGCACACGCAATATTCTTAGGCAGTTTAACGTTTAACTTCTCGGCATTTGCCGTAAGAATTGTTGCTGCAGAACCCCAAGCACGAATGTCCATCGTGACGATTTGCGGCATGCTGATTGGCGAACTGCCCATCGCGTGGTGGTCTATGATTGCCACGATGGAAGTTGGATCAACCGATTTTGCAAGTTGAGTCGATTGGTTGAAATCCACCAAACCAATGTGGTGAGAAGAGAAATCCGCCTTCACTTTTGGCGCGTCCATGCCACAAAATTCAAACACAAACTTACTTTCTGGGTTCGCTTCGCCAGTTAGCGCTGCTTCTCCGCCGTAGATGTGTGACGCAAGGATAACGGAAACGGCACTATCGGTGTCTGGGCTCAAATGTCCAACCCATACAAGGTTGTCGGTATTATTGTTTGAAAGCGTGGTGAGATCCAAAGCGCCCTCAGCCAAACAGCTGAAAGAGGCAATCATGGTTAATCCAAGTAGTGAACGTTTCATTTGAGTCCTTAGTGGTGAGTGGTAAGTTACTATTGGTACTGCATAGACCATTGATTCAAATGTAATTTTTTCGAGTTGCCAATTCACCCGATATTCTTGGAATCGCAAACGTTTTTCGAGTCGATACACACTT
>NZ_JAWOWJ010000525.1:0-709 GCF_033340495.1 Vibrio sp. 1249-1 | reverse complement strand
AGTAGGAATTCTTTCATCGTTTGCTCGAGCAGCAAGCGCGCCAACACGGAATTGAGTCATGATAAAGTCAGCGCCTTTGATCGCAGCACGGCGGTCAAAATCCGCTTTAATTTCAATATCCGCGCCCGCTTTATCGACCATCCGCTGAGCCAAGCCTCTGATGATTTCTAGCTTTTCCGCGCCGGATTCTATGTCCACAAAGTGAATCTGTTTAACTGGCAAGTAATCCAAGCGTTTGATTACCCCTTCAACCAATTCCGGGGTATAGCTACTGCCACCACCAATAATGGCAAGTTTGATCGCCTCTCTAGACATAATGATTTCCTTACTTATTCGCGAGTTGCTTGTTCAAAGCGACAATCTCAACAGCCATTTCTTGCGCTAGAATCGTTGTCATTAAATGATCTTGAGCGTGCACCATAACCAGAGTCATCGGCACTTTGCCTTCCCCCTGATCTTCTTCGATCAGTTGCGTCTGAATTAAATGCGCCTTGTTAATGCACTCTCTGGCTTGCAACAATTTCTCTTCTGCTGCTTCAAATTTTTGCTCTCTCGCCAAACGGAGTGCTTCATAACTTAAACTTCTGGCTTCACCCGCATTACAGATGATTTCCATTACAACCAGTTCTTGTTCCATTTTCTCTCTCCAGAAATATGGGCTGCTTGGTAAAACAGCCCATTCATAATTAAGCGGTTACGCCTTCACCAG
>NZ_JAWOWJ010000524.1:0-709 GCF_033340495.1 Vibrio sp. 1249-1 | reverse complement strand
GTGAATTAAACACAACAACCTCTTGGTCAAAACATGACACACATTGGGTACTTAGCCTATTCGGGACCGCCGTTGGTGCCGGTATTTTGTTTCTGCCAATCAACTTAGGCATCGGTGGATTTTGGCCACTAGTCGCAATGGCGTTTTTGGCATTTCCAATGACTTACCTCGCCCACCGAGGTTTAGCGCGCTTTGTATTGTCTTCTAAGATCAAAAATGCCGACTTTACTGATGTGGTTGAAGAACACTTTGGCGCAAAAGCGGGACGTTCAATCTCTCTGCTTTATTTTCTATCGATTTTTCCAATCCTGTTAATTTACGGCGTGGGCATCACCAATACTGTAGACAGCTTTATGGTGAACCAAGCGGGAATGGAAGCCTTACCACGCGAGCTACTTTCGGGCGTATTAGTGTTCGCTTTGATTGCCATTATGATGGCGGGCGAAAAAGTGATGCTGCGCGCGTTTGCCGTTATGGTGTACCCACTTGTTGCGATTCTAGCTTTCCTCTCATTCTACTTAATGCCGAACTGGACAATGCCCGTGCTTGATACACCGGACATGGGTGCGTTTGCGAGCACAATGTGGTTAGCCGTTCCTGTTGTGATTTTCTCGTTTAGCCATGCAGCAGCGATCTCTAGCTTTGCCAATGTTCAGCGCCGACACTACGGCGATGATGCCGATGCAAAAGCCGAACTGATTTTACGTCG
>NZ_JAWOWJ010000523.1:0-710 GCF_033340495.1 Vibrio sp. 1249-1 | reverse complement strand
CGCGCGACGCGCTCTGGGCTAAACAGCTTTCCTTCAGGTACCTTCGCTTGAAAAGGTGCCGACAAAGCCGTATCTGTTGTGCCTGGGTGGAGAGCGAGTACAGTCCCGTGTTTGACCATTCTCCGCCATTCAATCGACATGGTTTTGAGAAACATGTTCAGCGCGGCTTTCGAGGCTCGATAACTGTACCAACCGCCAAGACGATTGTCGCTAATGCTGCCGACTTTGGCCGATACAACCGCAAATTTCGGTGCACCACTGCGCTTTAAA
The DNA here is from genome assembly GCF_033340495.1 of Vibrio sp. 1249-1. NCBI lineage: Bacteria > Pseudomonadati > Pseudomonadota > Gammaproteobacteria > Vibrionales > Vibrionaceae > Vibrio > Vibrio sp. 1249-1. Next base: position 440 of record NZ_JAWOWJ010000523.1, on the reverse strand, counting down.
AGTGGCGAGAAATACTTCGCAAGTAACATGCTTGGCAAGGTGTTAACGGCGATGTTTTGCAGAAAAAAGTCAGGCTCCACCATACTGAGATTTTTCTCCGGACTTTTGTTTGGCGTATGCAGCATACCGACACAGTTGATCACCCAATCGATAGTATTAACCGCTTGACTCAAATTTTTGACCTGCGTTTCATCCGTGACATCGACCTGGTGCCAAATCAAGGCTGAATGTTCATAATCGGATTTTGTGCGCCGATAGGTCGCGTGAATTTGTGCCAGCGGAAAGCGCACTAGTGCTTCTTTGACCATCGCCAAACCAATCCCTCCGTTTCCACCGACGATCAAAATGTTCATCACAAATGCTCCAAATCCGCGATATAGCGTTCAGCCGTCTCAAGAATCGCTTGACGCTGCGAAGCTTCCATATTGTCCCAAGACCGG
>NZ_JAWOWJ010000522.1:0-710 GCF_033340495.1 Vibrio sp. 1249-1 | reverse complement strand
TATTTACCAGCAAACGCGTGAATGGGAAAAAGCGATTCATTACGCCAATCAGCTAGCTAAAATGGGTAATCAGCGTAGCCGTATGCGTACAAATATTGCGCATTTTTGGTGTGAAATTGCCATGCTAGACCAAGCTGATGGCAATACGAATAAAGCTATCCAGCATTTCAAAAAAGCACTTTCCGAAGATCCAAAATGTGTTCGAGCAAGTATTTCGCTCGGCCGGATTTACTTGGAGTCAGAAGACTACAAACAAACCATTAAGTATCTAACGGGTGTATTGGAGCAAGACAAAGACTTTGTGAGCGACGTTTTGCCGACAATTGCTGAGTGCTATCACCATCTCGGGCAAGAAGATGAACTGGTCGAGTTTTTACGCGCCTGCATTGATAAAAAGGCAGGGGTGTCCGCGGAGTTGATGCTGGCTCAGTTAGTCGCTCACCATGAAAGCGTCGGCGCTGCCCAAGAATGGCTGACGGAACAGCTACTGAGAAATCCAACCATGAAGGGCTTTTATCGCCGGATTGACTACTACAGTGCAGGGGCTGGGGACGGTCGCGCAAAAGACAGTTTATCTACATTACAAGCGATGGTTGGAGAACAATTAAAAGTAAAACCGCACTACCGATGCAGGAAGTGTGGCTTCTCTACTCATTCCCTTTATTGGCATTGTCCTTCCTGTAAAGGGTGGGGGACGATCAAGCCAATCC
>NZ_JAWOWJ010000521.1:0-710 GCF_033340495.1 Vibrio sp. 1249-1 | reverse complement strand
CGAGTAAACATCGATGCAAACTCGGGAATCACCAGAATGTTCAGAATAAACATCGCAATGGTAATAAATACGATAACGAACGTAGGGTAGCGCATCGCGGCTTTAATGCGTTTACGTGTTTCTAGCTCTTGCTCATAGTAGTTTGCTAGCTGTAACAATGCCTCATCGAGTCGACCGGTATTCTCACCCACGTTGATCATGGAAACGAATAACGGACTAAACACTTTGTTGTGCGGCTGCATCGCAGACGATAAGCCACGACCATTACTCAACTCAGAAACCACATCTTCTAGCGCTTCTTTAAGCTGTTTGTTTTCACAGTTTTGCAGTAAGCCGCGCATTGAGCGCAGCAAAGGCACACCAGCTTTAGTTAAGCTGAACAACTGACGAGAAAACAGGATAATCACTTCCAGTGGAATGGCAGGAACCAACAATTTAGACAAACTAACGTGGTTCTTTACGCCTTCTTTCTCTAAGCGCAGATTGAGCGGGATGATCCCTTTATTCCTCAACGCTTCCGCTGCGGCTTCTGAATTCACCGCACCGACTTTGCCACTGGTTGATGAGCCGTCTAATGTGCGGCCTTGATAACGAAAAGTTGGCATTCACTTACCTATATGAAAATGGGATCAGTTTTACCCGAAGCGTCACCCTCGCCGAGGGTCATCACTTCATCCAGGCTCACAGCACCTTGCAGCGCAAGCTCCATT
>NZ_JAWOWJ010000520.1:0-710 GCF_033340495.1 Vibrio sp. 1249-1 | reverse complement strand
CGCGTTGATAGCAACGATGCCCATCACTACTGGGTAATCACGCTCCATAATGGATTCGTAACCTAATAAACCAATGCCGTCGATGTTGAAGATAACTTCGATCAAAAATGCCACTGTCATGAAGAACAACAGTGCGTTGCCAACGTGAGAAGCACTTGGAATCAAACTATTGCGTAGCGCGTGTTTGCGTACCGCTTTCTTAAACGGCAAGCCTTTTGCGATCGCGGTACGGATGTAATCCGATGATAAGTTTTCCATCAGGTTATTTTTCATCGTCATAGTGAGCGTTGCGAAATCACCAATCAAGTAACAGATCAGCGGAAGCACAGCATGCCACATCACGTCTTTTGCGCGTTCAAAGAAGGTTTCATAGTCATCGAAATCATCACCGACAAAGCCCCCCATAGGGAACCATTCCAAGTGATAACTAAACAAAGTAATCAATAACACGCCAACCACATAGCCAGGCAAGGCATAACCGACGAATATCAAAATGGAGGAGGTAGAATCAAACACAGAACCGTGCTTGAGGGCTTTGTAATAGCCAAGCGGTATCGAGATGAAGTAGCTGATAAAGAAAGTCATGCCACCATAGAACAGCGAAACAGGCAGACGCTCTGCAATCATATCCGATACTGGTTCGTAATAACGCGTTGATTCACCCAAGTCCAACGTCACTAATCGACTCAACCAATCAACGTAAGCTTCCA
>NZ_JAWOWJ010000519.1:0-710 GCF_033340495.1 Vibrio sp. 1249-1 | reverse complement strand
ATCGACCATTCATCCAGAACTCGACCATCTTGACGATAAAATTATCTTTCAGCGTAATGCAGCGCGTGCCATTGTACTTGATGGTGAAGATGTGTTGTTGCTCTACACCGAGCGTTATCACGATTACACGCTACCTGGTGGCGGAATTGATGAAGGTGAAGACGTTATTGCAGGGCTAGTCCGTGAACTCGAAGAAGAAACGGGGGCGCAAAATATTCATAGCATCAAACCATTCGGCATTTTTGAAGAGTTTCGTCCTTGGTACAAAGACGATGCCGACGTGATGCACATGATTTCGTTCTGTTACACATGCAAAATCGATCGTGAGCTGGGCGAGACAGCGTATGAAGATTACGAAGTGAAGAATGGCATGCGTCCAGTTTGGATGAATGTCCATGAAGCGATAGCACATAACGAAAAGACGATGGCAGAAAGCCCGAAGAAAGGAATGAGTATCGAACGTGAAACGTTCTTACTTCACCTGATCGCTAAAGAGTTGCTTTAGCTGTCACCAGAGTGCCGAAGACTGAGCTCATACCTATTGAATGGGAATGAGCTTCAGTAAGTGTTTTTAGACGTGTTTCGGGATTTCATCATTCACTTCTTTACGCAATTAAGAGCAATAAAAAAGTCCGAGCTCCCCCCCGGAACCCGGACTTATTCCAGACGCGCAAGCGAAGCGTCATCTCGATATTCTGAGTTTTGTTTCA
>NZ_JAWOWJ010000518.1:0-710 GCF_033340495.1 Vibrio sp. 1249-1 | reverse complement strand
AGAGTTTGAGATGAAAATTGGCGATAAAACAACTTGTTACGAAGTCGTGACGGCGTTCTGACATCAAATGTATAACTGAGTGTTATGTTTAACAGAAGTTATTTTGAAGATAAGAGAATGACATGAAGAAACTTTTTACACTTTCATTGCTGATGGTTAGTGCAACAGGCTATGCAGCGCAATGTCGTGTGGACATCCATAATGAAGTTCGTATGGATGGACAGAGTTTGGAAATTCGCCAGACTTCTGGTGATAAAGCCGTCGTGGACGAAGACAACAACTTGTTCATCAAAGGTGAGTTGATTGAACTCGATGCGGAGCAGAAAGCCGCGATTGAAGCATATCGCGAAAAAATGAATGCCTATATCCCTCAAGCTAAGCAGTTAGCGAGTGATGGCTTGGAACTTGCCAATGACATCATTGACGATGTGGCAGCGAGTTTGGATGCACCGGGCGCGTTTGATAACGTAAAAGTTGCAGTTAAAGACTTCTTTGCTGATGTGCAATCTCGTTATTACAAAGATGGTGATTTTATTTTGCCTGCAGACAGCTTTGAATCGATGACGCAGGGCTGGACGAAAGATTTTGAAAAAGCGCAGGAGATTTTTAATAAAGAGTTTCTGGCTAGCGCGTTCGATGCTTTATCGAAAAAAATGAAAGAAGAGGGTGGTTTAAACCTGACAGCACTCTCTGAAAGCATGGCAGAATTA
>NZ_JAWOWJ010000517.1:0-711 GCF_033340495.1 Vibrio sp. 1249-1 | reverse complement strand
ATCACCAGATTCGCCGTACACGCCATCGCTTATCAGCTTCCTGACCCAGAGCCCTCGTGAATTGAGCCCACGGATGCCGGAGAACGTCAGAGCCATGAAGCTCGCTCTGGAGGCCCTCATCAAACAAGAGGTCATAAGCGACTACGACGCGAACCAGATCAAGGATGGCCGCAGAGTCATCGACGTGCGGTACGTCATAAGGCCTCATGAGAACTTCGTGAAGCAGGTGATGGCGTCCAACAAGCGTAAGCAGCAGACAGAGCTACGGGCCATCAAGCAAGGCATGATCGACCACGACATCATTGATGAACCCCAGCGTAAGGGGAGGTAGCCACCAGAAGCTCCCAATACCCCAGGGAAAAGAAAGATAGGCGCGTCAGCGCCTTTTTTTATGCCAGAAGAAAGCGCACAAGGTACGCCCACCAGGCAGGACCGGAAACGGAATGCCTCCGCATATGGGGGAGCTGCACGGATAGAGCGAACGTGACCCCAGATGCAGCGTGGGCTGGGGCTCTATATATGGGATCGCTGCACGGTAGTCGCAAGCTGAGTCTCAGTATCGTGCAAGCGTAAGCCACGACGAAGGATAAGTGCCATGCTGCTCCAGTGGTTCCCGTAGAGTGGTTCCCGTAAGGTATTGATAGTTAAAGGGTGCGGATGTGGGGGACCTGCACGTTATGCGATTTGATATGTGGGTACGTTGCCCGCAAG
>NZ_JAWOWJ010000516.1:0-712 GCF_033340495.1 Vibrio sp. 1249-1 | reverse complement strand
CGTGCGGAAGAAGGGATGCGTGGAACGGACAGTTATCAAGTATTCGCTACGCGCAAAGATGTGGTTGAAAGCCGAGTTGAAGCGTTACAACAGTCTGGTTTAAAGCCTGTGTTGGTTGACGTGCACTCTCAAAGCCTAGGTCATATCTGGAAGCTTGCCGCAGAGCGTTTTCCTGAAAAAAACAAATACTGTTTGTTAGACATCGGCTCGTTAGCGAGTTCATTCACCATGTTTACCGAGCAAGGCGAACTGTTTCATAAGGAGTTTGCGTGCGGTACTCGTATTTCAATGGGGACGTCACAAGAAGACTTACTCTCTGATGATGCTCAAGCCAAAACGGAACAGTTCAATCGTCAAGTGGTTGAGCGCGTAAAACGTCAAATGCAGCGCTATACCTCGATCAATGGTTCGCAAAACATCAAAGGCATTTGGTTATCGGGCGAGGGGGCATCGACGCCAATGTTGGCAGAAGAGCTCTCGCATCAGTTGGCATTGGAGTGCGAGTTGCTAAACCCACTCGGACTGTTTGAAATGAAAGTGTCGAAACGCAAGCGACGAGCGGCTGATTGGCAACATTTTTCGACAGCTGCAGGGCTGGCGGTCCGTGGCATTCATTGGTTAGGAGGTGTGCGTGCTGTATCGCATTAACTTATTGCCTTGGCGCGAAAATCAAAGGGAAGAGCATCGTCGTCGATTTGTCGGTTTAGTGGTA
>NZ_JAWOWJ010000515.1:0-713 GCF_033340495.1 Vibrio sp. 1249-1 | reverse complement strand
TTGTACCTTGCGGTTCAAACCTTCTACGCTTTGTGAGCTGTCATTCGCTAGTTGCAGTGAGCGAACCGAAATGTCGCTGATCGACGTAATATCTGCGGCAATTTCTTTTGTCACCGCAGTTTGCTCTTCGGCGGCGGTCGCAATAGAGTTCACCATGCTTTGCACGTGCCCTGCACCAGCAACGATTTCTTCCAATGATTCCACCGCTCCCGAGCTTTGGCTAACACCAATTTCCACCAAACGGCAACCATCTTCGGTGTAAGTCACGGCTTCTTGCGTGCCAACTTGAATCGCTTGGATAATCTCGCCTACTTCTTGTGTTGCTTTCGTCGTACGCTCGGCAAGTGCACGGACTTCATCAGCCACAACCGCAAACCCGCGACCAAACTCACCCGCACGCGCAGCTTCAATTGCCGCGTTTAACGCAAGCAAGTTAGTTTGCTCTGCGACAGAGGTAATCAAGTCTGCCACTTTCATGATTTCTTCATGGCTAGTAATGATCTGGCTGATGGCTTGAGTAGAATCTTCTAGCAGTTCAGAGCTTTTCTCTGCTTGTTGATGAACGTCTTCACTCTTCTCGCGCAGCTCTTCCACAAACTTGCTCGACTCTTCAAGCCCTGTGGCCAAGTGATGTACTTGTTGGCTCATTTGCTCTGCCGCACTTGCTTGAGATTCACTATTCACGTTGAGTGCATTGACTTGCTCATCCAACT
>NZ_JAWOWJ010000514.1:0-713 GCF_033340495.1 Vibrio sp. 1249-1 | reverse complement strand
CTGAAACCTATCAAGATGGAATAGATGTTTCTGAGTATTGGTACAGTGAGAAACTCGATGGAATTCGAGCCTACTGGACAGGTCAACACCTCGTGACCCGCAACGGAAACCGAATTTATGCGCCCGAGTGGTTCACTGAGTCACTTCCGAACTATCCATTGGATGGTGAGCTTTGGGCCGGACGCGGAAATTTTCACATTGTTCAGCAAACCGTTCTTGATAAAACACCAATTGATAGCGCGTGGCGCGAAATCGATTTTATGGTGTTTGACATGCCGTATTCCGCAGGAGATTACCGAAAACGTTATTACAACATTCAGGATTTAGTGTTTGATATTGATGAGCACCACATCAAATACGTTGAGCACCGAGCCATCCAAAACGAGCAACATTTGTTTGCTCAACTGGATAAAATTTCCTTGTCCGATGGCGAAGGCGTGATGCTGCGTAAAGTGTCGAGCCGTTACCAAGCGGGCAGAGGAAGCGACTTACTTAAGCTAAAGCGCTACGCCGATACGGAAGCTCAAGTGGTTGGTTACAAACCGGGAACGGGGCGTTTGCTTGGGATGATGGGCGCAATGCTCGTGCGTTTGCCAGATGGTACAGAGTTTTACATCGGCAGCGGTTTTACGGATGAAGTTCGTCGCCATCCGCCGAAAATCGGTTCTACCATTACGTTTAGATACAACGGATTTACCCAAACGGGGAAACCA
>NZ_JAWOWJ010000513.1:0-713 GCF_033340495.1 Vibrio sp. 1249-1 | reverse complement strand
CCGATACCGATGACTGGCACGTCGAGTACTTTAGTAATGCGCTCTGCCAGTTCTGCAGGCACACATTCTAGTAGGACGATTTGAGCGCCTGCTTCTTGTAGCGCTAACGCATCTTTTACCATGCGATCCGCTTTTTCTTGATCGCGACCTTGGATTTTGTAACCACCAAAAATGTTAACAGACTGAGGGGTTAAACCAAGGTGAGCACAGACTGGCACTGCGCGTTCAGTAAGCATCTTAACGGTATCAACTAGCCAGTCGCCGCCTTCGATTTTTACCATGTTTGCGCCTGCGCGCATCAATTTTGCCGCGTTCTCACACGCTTGCTCTGGTGTTGCGTAGCTCATGAATGGCATATCGGCCATTAGCAAGCAATTCGGGCTGCCAGCACGCACACAGCGAGTGTGGTACACGATGTCGTCTACCGTTACTGGTAGCGTATCGTTTTCACCTTGCAATACCATACCAAGTGAATCACCAACTAAAAGAACGGGCATTTCTTGGCTTTCAAAAAGTTGTGCAAAGCTCGCATCGTAAGCGGTTGAAGTAGCAAATTTACGACCTTCTTGCTTCCACTTGATAAGGTCGTTGATGGTCATCTTTTTCATTGTTTTATCCTTACTAGGAGCTGGCTATGACTGCCAAATTCTGAGGCCGTTTCTATCTACTTGTTCCAGTAGTTCAGAGACCTCGGTCCCATCAGGGAGTTGTAA
>NZ_JAWOWJ010000512.1:0-714 GCF_033340495.1 Vibrio sp. 1249-1 | reverse complement strand
TTCTCAAACGAAGCGAAACAGAAAACCATTGATCTGATCAAAGAAGACCTAGGTCAGGTTGATATGGTGGTGTACTCACTGGCTTCACCAGTGCGGAAAATGCCAGAAACAGGTGAGCTTATTCGTTCAGCTCTTAAACCTATCGGTGAGACTTACACATCGACAGCGGTTGATACCAACAAAGACGTAATCATTGAAGCAAGCGTTGAGCCTGCGACAGAAGAAGAAATCAAAGACACAGTAACCGTAATGGGCGGTGAAGACTGGGAACTTTGGATCAATGCACTTTCTGACGCTGGTGTATTAGCGGAAGGTTGTAAGACTGTCGCTTACAGCTACATCGGTACTGAACTAACGTGGCCAATCTACTGGGATGGCGCGCTAGGTAAAGCTAAAATGGACCTAGACCGTGCGGCAAAAGCGCTAAACGAGAAACTGGGTGCAACTGGCGGCAGCGCAAATGTTGCTGTACTTAAGTCAGTTGTTACTCAAGCAAGCTCTGCAATTCCGGTTATGCCTCTTTACATCGCAATGGTATTCAAGAAGATGCGTGAAGAAGGTGTACACGAAGGTTGTATGGAGCAAATCTACCGCATGTTCAGCCAACGTCTTTACAAAGAAGATGGCAGCGCAGCAGAAGTGGATGATATGAATCGTCTACGTCTGGATGATTGGGAACTGCGTGAAGACATCCAACAACACTGTCGTGAGCTA
>NZ_JAWOWJ010000511.1:0-714 GCF_033340495.1 Vibrio sp. 1249-1 | reverse complement strand
TCCCTGGCTACTAAAGCGCACGCTTTGAAACCTTTGAAGGGATAAATTGCATTGGAATGAGATCTTTGCCGCTATCAACATAACGTTGAAAGGCCATCTTTAAGGAGTTCGGCAGCTCATGACTGTCAATGGTTTCGAAACCATGTTGAGCATAATATTTTTCTAAGTAGCTAAAAGCGAAGCAATAATCACCATCTTCGAAAACTTTGTTCTCGCAATGCTCTAGCAGAGTGCGGCCAACGCTCGTGCCTCTAACTTCTGGGATGACGAGCATGCCTGTTAATAAGCGATATTGCTCTACGGTTTTTAATCTTAGTAGTGCGACGATCACACCTTCACTACTGGCTGTGATGATGAGTTCATCTTTTTTGGCTCGCCCGGAGGGGTAATGGGCTTTATAGAGCTTTTTGATCAAAGGGAGTTTGATCGGATTTAACACTTCTATGATTAATGAGTTAGGTATTGTCACTGCGGTTAAAAGTTAACTGGGGTAGAATGTGCCCAGTTTAAGAGAATCTTATCTGGCGTTGCAAATCACTATGCAAATTAAAGAACACGCAAGCCTCAAGGCTTTTCACACTTTTGGTATCGAGCAGACTTGCTCCTACTTAGCCATTGTTGACTCGATAGATGATGTAATCAGCCTCTATCAAAATCCTGCTTTTCAAAGTCTGCCGGAGTTGTTTTTGGGTAAAGGCAGCAATGTTCTATTTA
>NZ_JAWOWJ010000510.1:0-714 GCF_033340495.1 Vibrio sp. 1249-1 | reverse complement strand
CACGGCTTGGGGTATCGAAGGTGAACACATTCAGCTTAAAAACCTGCCAAATGTCTATTCAGGAGAAAGCTTAGATTTAGGTGCGCGTTTTATGCTGCAACATATTCCTCAAGACGCCTCAATCAACCACATTATCGATTTGGGATGCGGTAACGGCGTCTTATCGGTAAAAGCAGGTCAACTCAATCCAAATGTAAGACTGACTTGCGTTGATGAAAGCTTCATGGCGCTTGAATCTGCCAAGCAGAACTTATTGGATAACTTGGGCGAAGGTCGCGACATTCAGTGCGTGGCCAATAACTGTTTGGATGGATTCAAACCTGACAGTTGCGATTTAATCATGTGTAACCCACCGTTCCATCAGCAACAAGCCATTACCGATCATATCGCATGGCAAATGTTCTGTGATGCAAAACAAATTTTGAACCAAAATGGCAAGTTACTCGTCATAGGAAACCGTCACCTCGGCTACGATGCCAAGTTGAAACGTCTGTTTGGTGATAAGAATGTGAAACTCATCGCTTCTAACAATAAGTTCGTGATTTTACAGGCAACAAAAAATCCTGCTAAATTAAGCGCAAAACAATAGAGCTCTCCGAGCAAAATGTTTACAAGGAACAATAAAATGAAAAAACTGTTACTCGCGGCTTCGGTTGCATTGCTTGCTGCATGTTCAGCGCCACAACAACCGCAACTGAACCTAATGCCTGAAAG
>NZ_JAWOWJ010000509.1:0-714 GCF_033340495.1 Vibrio sp. 1249-1 | reverse complement strand
ATCACTCAATAGCCAAGAATGGATCAAGTGCTGAGTGTCACACTTTTTCTGTCAATAGGGGCTTGGTGAACACTTACCAATTTTCCTCATAAGCACATAACGCCAAATTAAGGTGTGAACAACGCTAACACCTTACCTAAACCATTGTGCCATAAACACTAAACTGGCTTGAAGTGAAAGCGCCTAGCGTTGTGAATCACTCTTAAATTTATTGTTATATGCGTATTCGAAGCTACATTGAAACTGCTTCGATTTTGTTTCCGTCTAAGTCACGTACGAACGCTGCATAGTAAGTTTCACCGTACTCTGGTCTTAAGCCTGGCTTGCCTGCACATGAACCACCCAATTCAATGGCTGTAGAATAGAACTGGTCAACAGCTTCTTTTGACGGCGCATTGAAAGCCACATGAGCACCATTACTTGATGTCGCTTTCCCTTCACAAGGGCTTCCGACCCAAAACTCAAAGTTTTCACCATAAGCCGCTGCAATATTTTCTATATAATGAGCACGCTTAATAGACAACGTAGAAAGAACTGAGTCATAAAAACCAACTGCTTTTACCACATCAGAAGCGCCAACTGAGACGTGATTTAGAATCATTTTTAAGTCCTTTTATTGTTTGAAACTTGAAAGCATATAACGCCCAATTAAGGGGTGAGTAACGCAACACCAATGTCACCGCAAACCACCTTAATCACTAAAATTAACGCATA
>NZ_JAWOWJ010000508.1:0-715 GCF_033340495.1 Vibrio sp. 1249-1 | reverse complement strand
ATATGGAAGGGCCGGCGATCGAAGTGCTTGACCAATTGCTTGCCAAAGCGGTCAGTGAATCACCATTGGAAACGTCCATTTTTGACGGTGCGTTAAAAGAGCGAGTGGAACTGTTCCAACGTTGGCAGGGCATCGGTGTGGATGGCATTGCGGGTCATCGCACGTTAGAGCGCTTACAACAAAGTGTGCAACCCAATGCGCCAACACTAGCAAGCATTAACAAGGAGGAGGCGTAATGTCAGTCATCAAACATGTTGGACTCTTTCTTGTGCCTATTAGTGTGTCAGCGATTGCGGTTGCGTGGCATTTAGATTTGCTTACGCCAGAGGCTCAAGCGGTTACGCCAGAGGTCGTGGTGGCGGAAGTCGTACAACCATTTGAAGTTTTAGATTATCCAGAATCAACGGATCTTGCTCAACTGCCACGAGAATGGCCGAGTGCCGAGTTATCTCGCGACATTGGGACATTCTTGCAACCCTCCGAGTATGCCAACGAGGGTGAGGCTCCAGATCCGACAACGGCTACTCCCGTCACGAGCACAGCATCTACGCGTCGTCGTGACGACTTAGGTTTGTCATTGGATGATCTAGACTTGTCTTCCTTGTCTCCAGATCTCGCCAAAAAAGTGGAAAATGCGCTGTCTCAAAACGATGCGCCGACTTCTGCTCCGTCACAGGTGAATGACTTGGAGCGCAATGCGCAGCAGTGGCAAGGA
>NZ_JAWOWJ010000507.1:0-715 GCF_033340495.1 Vibrio sp. 1249-1 | reverse complement strand
TTCGCTAAGTTATGTTTGCCGACAAGTTTCAATTCATCGCTGGCGATAACGCGCTGACCATGATCAAGTAACCATGTGCGAGAACCATCGACTTCAAGGCCGTAAGCTTGCTCATCGCTGCCAAACGTAACCACGGGCATCTCAACCTCTGGGTACGTCTCTTGATCATCACGGTTAACTACAGCTAACTCTGCATGATCAAAAATTCGCAGCTTAGCAGCGCGATAATCTGCCATACCTTCGTAGCGATCCATATGATCTTCGGAAAGGTTAAGAAATGCCGCCGCTTTGAGTTTCAAACTCGACGTCGTTTCCAACTGAAAACTTGAAAGTTCCAGTACATACAAATCCGCATCTTGCTCAAGCAGTTCCAGTGCAGGCACGCCAATGTTACCGCCGACACCCACCGTCAATCCTGCCGCTTTCGCCATCACACCAGTTAAATCTGTCACCGTGCTCTTGCCGTTTGAACCCGTGATGGCCACCACTGGCTTATTCACAGCCCAAGCAAACAACTCGATGTCCCCCACGACAGGCGTGCCTTTCGCTAGCACCGTTTGTATCTCAGGTGTCGCTAACGCAATACCAGGGTTGGTCACCACCAAGTCAGCTTCTGCAAGCCACTGGGTATTCCAACCTCCACTGTGCAGTTCAACCTGTTCAGGCAGACGCTCGGCACCTGGCGGATTGTCGCGCGTATCAATAACTTTAACCG
>NZ_JAWOWJ010000506.1:0-716 GCF_033340495.1 Vibrio sp. 1249-1 | reverse complement strand
CGGTGCAGGTTAAACCAGATAGCCAGTACAAAGCGGGTACGGGGTTCGATTTAGTGGCATTCGGTGGTAAGAAAATTGCGAAGCGCATCGTGCAGTTTAGGGCTTTGGATTCGTGTGTATATTGTTTGTGCCAACCGCCAAACACTTTGGTTTGGCTTACATTTTCAATGGTCATGGATAAACTCTCTAACAACAGAATGAATTCAGGCTCCCCCTACGGAGAGCCTGAGTCAGCATTACTTATCCATATGGATAACGGTACGGATGCTCTTACCTTCGTGCATCAGATCAAATGCTTTGTTTACGTCTTCCAAGCCCATCGTGTGAGTAATGAACTCTTGTAAGCCAAACTCACCCGCCATGTAGCGGTTTACGATTTCTGGAAGCTCAGAGCGACCTTTCACGCCACCGAACGCACTGCCGCGCCATACACGACCCGTAACCAGCTGGAATGGACGAGTTGAGATCTCTTGACCTGCACCCGCAACACCGATGATCACCGACTCACCCCAACCTTTGTGACAGCACTCAAGCGCTTGACGCATTACGTTGACGTTACCGATACATTCGAATGAGTAGTCCACACCGCCATCCGTCATTTCAACAATCACTTCTTGAATTGGCTTGTCGAATTTTTGTGGGTTGATGACGTCTGTAGCACCCAGCTGTTTCGCTAGGTCGAATTTGCTTTCGTTGATGTCGATACCGATGATGCG
>NZ_JAWOWJ010000505.1:0-718 GCF_033340495.1 Vibrio sp. 1249-1 | reverse complement strand
TTGAGATAATCCGTTGCGGTCATTTTGATCCTTCAAATGGTTTCGTTATGTAGACAGTTGATTATTGCACGCTTGGCCGTGAGAAAGGAGCGACAATCTCATTTGTCGATTTTGCATCGCGTAAAGGTGATTTTACTATTTGTTTACATTTTAAATGGTTAGTAGGTTATTTGTTGTGGCGCACCTTACGTTTGGGCGTTGATGGTATACAATTTATAAAATTTCTTGTTGCAGTCGTACAAAGCGGAAACGAAATGATAAATAAAGCAAAAATAACGTTGCTGGCGCTAGGAGTGGTTTTAGCGGGATGCTCGTCAGTGACGGCTCCTAAAAAGGATGCCATTGAGAGTATTCAGCAAAAATGTGCGGTCATTCTGAGTAGTGATGTCTCTGATGATCACCGTTGGCAGGTGTATAACGAGCTGATGCAAGAATATGCGGTACATGCCATTAAAACTCAGGCTCAACTTGACCGCTTTGAAGCGTTTGTTATGCGAGTGCAAAGTGATGATTCAGGTCAGCTGATTACTGAGCTGATTGAAGTAACTGACTGGGGATGCTCAAACGGTAATTATCTTGAAGAGATGGATATGTTCATTCAAGAGGTTCAAAAGTAAAAAACCGAGCGTTCAGTCGCTCGGTTTTTTGTTTTTGTTGCACTCTATTTTTGTAGCACTCTAGTGCGCTGGCTCGTCGGGACGTTTACTCTTCTGGGTAC
>NZ_JAWOWJ010000504.1:0-718 GCF_033340495.1 Vibrio sp. 1249-1 | reverse complement strand
ACCGCAGTTAGATTCGCTCGTTTTTCCCGTAGTGACTATGGGCATAATGCTAGTGCAGCTCGCTTGGGCAGCCGGTGAGGTTTGGCTACAAACGCCTAGCTACGCGAATGCCATTGGCTTTAGTGGCACCGTCATCATGACGTATTCCGCGCTCGCTTACGCCATACACGGATTCCGTAAACCAATGAAGCGCGCGTATGTTTGGGTAAGTGGAAGCTACTTTCTTGCTCATGCACTCATTGTTGCTTCTATCATTTACTAACGTAAGTCAAAGCAGTGCTCGACGATTTCAGTACACTGGTCGGGTTCTATTTGCTAACTGGAGTTAACGATGAGTGACATTCATGCTCACAACTTACTAAACCTACTACGTGAAACCCCAATGAGCCGCGACGAGCTCGCACAACATTTTGGCGCAGACGTACGCTTTCATACCTGTAAGTTGAATGATCTAGACTTAGATGCATTGCTAACCTTTTTATTACAGCGCGATAAGGTTCGCGAACTCGAAGGCAAGTTCGTCGTCAACATGGCGCGTATTTGCAACCATTAAGCGGCGTCTGAGGTTGTTTCGGTAATCGAGGGCGAATTATCTGATTTCGCCCTTAGCCGTATACTCGCACAATCTCCTTACTATACACTGGTCGCCATTTTTTTCGTCGAGGCCAGAACATGGATATTCTTTCTGCAGCGACCATGCTGTTTCTAATCATGGACC
>NZ_JAWOWJ010000503.1:0-718 GCF_033340495.1 Vibrio sp. 1249-1 | reverse complement strand
GACACCTTTCAGTACATCAACTAGGTCTTCTGCTTTTGCATACTTAAGGTAAACCACTCGGTTGTTACCTTTCGTTGCCATTTCTACGTCAAGTTGACGAATCAAACGTTTCAGGCGTGCACGTACTTTCGGATCGCCAGAAATCAGAATCGAGTTCGTACGCTCATCCGCGACGATTTTTGGCTCAAGAAACTCAGGCGTACTCTTTTGGTTGGTCGTTTTGTTCAGGGCTTCTACGATACGAACCATTTCAGCAGCCGAGGCATTGCGAAGCTCTACTAGCTCGATCTCTTTGTCACCAGCTTGGTCAACGCGTTTGATGATTTCTGCTAGACGGTTTACTACCGCTGCACGACCGGTGATCAGGATGATGTTAGCTGGATCGTAATGAACCACATTACCCGCACCGGCGTTATCAATCAGCTGGCGCAATAGCGGTGACAATTCACGAACAGAGACATTTCGCACAGCAACCACACGAGTGATGACGCTATCGCCTTTTGCGCTGCCATCACCCATAACAGGGATTGCAGAGGTCTTAGAGTCTTTTGCTTTGATGACTTTGAGTACGCCGTTGTCCATTTCTACGACTGCATAGCCGTACACTTCCAACACGTTAAGGAAGAAGCTGTAATATTGCTCTTCGTTTAACACGTCGTAGCTGCGAACGTCGATTTTACCGCGCACCGAAGGGTCAACGATGATGGTCTTTTCTAAG
>NZ_JAWOWJ010000502.1:0-718 GCF_033340495.1 Vibrio sp. 1249-1 | reverse complement strand
TAGATTTACTAGAGCTAATGTACGTATGCTTATCTTTGGGTTTTATAGGTCAGTATCGTTTAGAAAAAAATGGGCTTGAAGCTCACCGTAGATTGAGAAAACAAGTTGTATCAGTGCTTAAGTCACATGGTCGCGGAGTACAGCAAGAGCTTAGTAACAAAGTAGAACAACATATATTGGCAGGTGCTCAGGTTTCGGAACGTGCTCCTCTATGGGTGGTTTGTTCGGTAACTTCCGCACTGCTTGTTTGTATTTTTATGTACTTCAGTTACGAGTTGAACAAAGCTTCCAACCAAACTTTTGCTCAATTGGTAAACCTGATTCAATCAACCCCAGCAGTCAGTAATCCTATGGTTGAGTCAAAGTCAGCACCTATTGCCGAAAGAATATCTATGTATTTGGCAACGGAGATTGGCAAGGATCTTGTCACTGTGGAAGCGTTGCAAGATAGAGTTCGTATTTCTCTTAAAGCTCAAGACCTATTTGAATCTGGTAGTGCGAGCGTTGTGACTTACATACAGCCAGTTATTTCTAAAGTTGCACGTACCTTAGAAGCGACACAAGGGAAGATCATAATTACCGGGCATACCGATGACCGTCCGATATTTACCAGCAAGTACCCATCCAATTGGCACTTGTCTTTAGCTCGGGCAACTTCTCTTTCCGAACAGTTAATCTCCAACAGTGCACTTAAAGGAAGAGTGATTCCTGAAGGGTT
>NZ_JAWOWJ010000501.1:0-719 GCF_033340495.1 Vibrio sp. 1249-1 | reverse complement strand
CAAGAAGAAGGTAAAGCCCCCGTCGTAGCGAAGCGAGCTTTGTCGCCAATGGAGTCAGAGGCTCAGTTGGATTCAAAACAAAGCACTCAGAACACAGACTCGCAAGATAAGATAGAGGTGGCCAGTGCGATGGGAGAAGGTCAGCAACTACTCGGTCGTATTGAACAAGCGAATCAAGCATTGCAAACCAATGATTCTTTTGTTGATAGCGGCAAGGGTTTGCCTCTACAGACGACGCAAGCAACCTCTTTCTCTGCTCCAGTGTCGAAACTGGTCGAAACAGATGACGCAAAAGCGCTAGCAGCGTTGCAATCGACGCCTTCTGTTGAGCAAGTGACTTTGGCGGCCGAACAGCAACTGGAACCAATCTTAGATGCCAATGGAAAGCCGATTGATATTGAGAAGCTACAGTCTCAATCAACTGAATGGCAAAACCTGACTGCGCCTCCTGTAATGGATGCTTCAGCAATGCAACAAGCTCAGGCGAACACCTCAGGTGCATTGGATGGTTCGGTGTCACTTGACCCTGCGACGGTCGGCTTTGAAGGTAAGGCGGTTCAGCTGGTTTCAATTGATGAGCTGGAAGTCATTGATACCAAGTTGGCGCAAGGCAAACCTCTGAGCGAACAAGAAATCGATGTCATTGAAGGTTTGAGATCGGGTGACGTCGTCGCGGATATTCCTGAGCAAGAGCTAGCCCAGTTGGTTGCGCTGCCAAC
>NZ_JAWOWJ010000500.1:0-719 GCF_033340495.1 Vibrio sp. 1249-1 | reverse complement strand
GAGGGAACACCCGAAATAACCGGCTTTAAAAATACAAAACTCAATGAAAACCAAAAAGACAAAGCACACTCCCCAACCCAGTTTGTTTTGCAATTCCAGGCTTGCTCGTAAGCTTTCTTCTGTAGTCTGAATTGGTCCACTACCCAGCGTTGGAAAATCAGATTAAGACTTCGCATAAATTAGCTTTGGTCCTGAGCGCTTGATAACGCTGATACACACCAAAAAGCAAAAGACTGAAAATCTTTTGCGGCTTGGCTCGATGGCGAATAGTGTTGAACGGTCGTCAGGTTTGCCACACATTCAAGCAATGCCGTATCTCGATGAATCGAAACAGGAATCAACGATTCGCTAAGTTCCTTTTTCAGCACCAACATGAAATCACGACCAATTTCGGTTTCTGGCTGATACTTATTCACCAAAAAACGTAATTTGTCAGAGCGAAGCAATCTCGATAGCTCTTCATGTTGTAACCAAGATTGAAGAGTGAGATAACTCAGGGCATCTGCCGTTACCACCACCACAATCATATCCATTAAGTCGACAAAAGATCGCACTTCAGGATCAGTAAGCTCTGCTAAGTCGGCGTGAAAAAGCAGCCACTGCTCACCACGGTTTTCGCTCACTTGCAACGTCATTTCACCTAGCATTGATAGGTAGTGAGAACGCTCGTTAAAGAACGCTTTTAACTGCTCAGAATTCAGATGGCCAAACGGTAAAAA
>NZ_JAWOWJ010000499.1:0-719 GCF_033340495.1 Vibrio sp. 1249-1 | reverse complement strand
CACCTTCGGTACTGAACAGTTTAAGGTCATCACTCAGTTTCTGTTGACGGTCGAGTATTACCCTTGCTGGTTGGCGAACTTCCGTCAGCTCATAGTACGCTTGAACACTCTGCGGCAAATCATCCCAACGAACGTTGAGAGAAGCGTTATCATCCATCACTGTTTTGCTTGTAGACAGAATACCACCGCTTTGCGCTCGATAACGCTGCACGTCTTGGCGAGCCTGTGGGGAGGTGATCCATTGGCTCTTGCCATTACTTAGCGCACTCTGTCCATCTAAGCTTGCTGCCATTTTTAATTGGATAAATGGCATGCCTGTTTGCATGAATTTAATGAAGCCACGATTGAGCTCAATCGCATCGTTTTCTAACAATCCAACCTGAACCTCGACCCCGGCTTCACGTAGCATTTGGATGCCACGTCCAGCCACTTTTGGATTCGGATCTTCCATCGCACACACTACTCGCGCCACTTTGGCTTTTATCAACCCTTCAGCGCAAGGTGGCGTGCGTCCATAGTGGGAGCACGGTTCAAGGGTAACGTATGCCGTTGCACCTTCAGCTTTATCACCAGCCATGCGCATCGCGTGCACTTCAGCATGAGGCTCTCCAGCGCGATGATGATAACCTTCACCAACGATCACGCCATCACGAACAATTACGCAACCGACGTTCGGGTTTGGAGCCGTCGTATAAATGCCGCGTCGAGCTAACTTGAGC
>NZ_JAWOWJ010000498.1:0-719 GCF_033340495.1 Vibrio sp. 1249-1 | reverse complement strand
CAGACGTTACCGAACAAGAAGATTTCCATCGCCGGGAAAGCTTTCACAACCCAGACTTAGTTGAATTATTCCAATGGGACGAGGCAACGTTCTTAAAAAATATGGAAGGTTCTGCTATCCGTCGTATCGGTCACGAACAATGGCTACGTAATATATCTGTCGCACTTGGTAATGCAGAATACAGCCAACGGGTGATAGACGCACTTAATGCGCGACTTGGTGAAAGTAAATTACTGGATGAGCACATCGAATGGGCACTTACCCAGCAGCTCAACCATATCCCTTCTGTAGATGCAGAACCGATTGAGACGAAGAAAAAGCGTTTAATTAGAATTGTTGAGAAAGGCTTACCTAGGGATGCCTAGTGCGTAGCCTATATGCAAGAGATTGAAAACACTTTTTGCATGCTCAATACATGACCCTGTTCTCAATTCTGTAATGTGGAAAAAAATTCTAGATTTGATTAAAAATGGGTTGCAAAAAAAAGTTAAACACAACCTGAGTAAATGACTAGGATCAAAAAAAGACAAGGTTATGATCGTATTTTAACGTATTCGATCCGATGAAATAATACATTTAACCTTAAATAACAACAAGTTAAGACCAAATCACCAGCAACCAAGACTTCCTAAAAAAGAAAAGATCTTTCTTTACCCATCAAAATCCTCAAGCTAAAAACACTTTATCAACCAACTTATCCACAGAACGTTATATGTGGA
>NZ_JAWOWJ010000497.1:0-720 GCF_033340495.1 Vibrio sp. 1249-1 | reverse complement strand
CATCAAAGGACTCAAAACGTCCGAGGTTACCTGTGGTCTCGCGCAACACACGCAACATGTTTTGCCCTTGAACCACACCAGTTGGAGCACGAACTTCGCCGAACCGTAAACCAAGGTCGGTCGTGATTTGATAGCGGTCTTCATATTCTTTGTCACGAACGCGACGCTGACTGCGATCGACGCGATCACGATAACCACTGTTCCAATCAACAGAATAGATAAAACTTTCGATTTCATCGGCGCTCATGCCTGTCGCGTACAAACCGCCAACATAAGCTCCCATGCTTGTCCCTGTGATGATATCGACAGGAATGTGCATTTCTTCTAGCGCCTTGAGTACACCAATGTGGGCAGCGCCTTTTGCGCCGCCACCAGCGAGAACAACCGCGACTTTAGGACGAGTCGGAGTATCCTCATTTTTGACTTGAGCAACAGAAGGAGTGGCTATCAAAAACAAACTTACCCACAACGCGAAATAGCGCGACATCGGGCTTGATGACAGCGTTTTGAACATCCACTTCTTCCTTTACTGAATACTTGATCACTAATATGTACTAAGAATTGACCAGTGAAACAAGTCCATGTTGTTGATTTGGAGATCCTACCAATCAAACAAACTATTCAACCAGTTAGATTTTTTCTCACACTGTTGTTTGATTTGACCCGTTTTATCCCATACTGGAAGTTTGTAATCGCTGCGGCAATTCATCTCTAAACCAC
>NZ_JAWOWJ010000496.1:0-721 GCF_033340495.1 Vibrio sp. 1249-1 | reverse complement strand
AAAATCTCTTTACCTGTAGGACCGGCAATCAAGTTGCTAGACAGCACGGCGTATGTCGCGAACAAAGTCGCAAACAATACGCAGTCACTCATCAGGTAAACCCAGAAACCAAACAGCTTGTTGCCATTCGTGTCATGGTGGTGATCGTGGTCATGATGAGCTGCGACATTAGTTTGCATAGGTCACCTCCAGATCATCGCTGTTTTCGTTGTCTTTCACGGTTCCTTTCTTCGCTTCTTCTAGCTGAGCTCGGCGAGCGGCTTCGATCGCTTTGATCTCTTCCACTTCAACGTAGTAGTCCACGTCATCGTTGTAGCTGTGTTGAATACACGTCACAACGATACCCACCAAACTTGCTGCCGCTAGCCACCAGATGTACCAGATCATCGCAAAGCCAAAGACCAGCGCCCAAGCCGACACATAAATACCCGTTGCCGTATTCTTCGGCATATGGATGCGTTCGTATTCCACTTCTTTCATTGGGTCGAACTCGCCACTTTGTTTTTGATACCAGAACGCGTCCAGTACATCGCCTTTTGGCAGATGAGCAAAGTTGTAGAACGGCGGAGGTGAAGACGTTGCCCATTCCAATGTACGGCCGCCCCACGGATCACCCGTTAGGTCACGGTTTTGCTCGCGGTCACGAATACTCACGTAGATTTGGATGAACTGAGACAATACGCCCAGAGCGATCACAACCGTGCCCGCCGCCGCAACAGCC
>NZ_JAWOWJ010000495.1:0-721 GCF_033340495.1 Vibrio sp. 1249-1 | reverse complement strand
CGGTAACCTTCATGGCTGGTGACCGTTCACGAGCAGAACACGCTTATGCGGGTGACATCATTGGTCTGCATAACCACGGCACTATTCAAATTGGTGATACTTTCACGCAAGGTGAGTCTCTGAAGTTCTCTGGTATTCCAAACTTTGCGCCTGAATTGTTCCGTCGTATTCGTTTGAAAGATCCATTGAAGCAGAAGCAGCTACTAAAAGGCTTGGTTCAGCTTTCTGAAGAAGGTGCGGTACAGGTATTCCGTCCACTGCAAAACAACGATCTGATCGTTGGTGCGGTAGGTGTGCTTCAGTTTGACGTGGTTGTGGCTCGCTTGAAGTCAGAATACAACGTTGAAGCAATCTACGAAGGCGTTAACGTAGCGACTGCTCGTTGGGTTGAGTGTGGCGATGCGAAGAAACTGGATGAGTTCCAGCGTAAGAACCAAGCGAACTTAGCGTTGGATGGTGGTGACAACCTAACGTACATTGCCCCAACTATGGTTAACTTGAACCTTGCAAAAGAACGCTTCCCAGACGTTGAATTCCGTGCGACTCGCGAGCACTAATCAACCGCCGCGTTAAAGCAACTAGATTTTAAATCGCCCTTGGCTATAGACTTAGTCAAGGGCGTTTTTATATAAGGAAGAAAAATGAACTGGTTCAAACGTGGGTTAAAGCGTTACGACGATTGGTGTAAACAAATGGGATTAACGCCCGATCAAAAACGCAG
>NZ_JAWOWJ010000494.1:0-721 GCF_033340495.1 Vibrio sp. 1249-1 | reverse complement strand
TAATGCCATCCATAACTGGCATTTCAATATCCATGGTGATGACGTCCGGCTTGAGAGCTTTGGCTTTTTCGACCGCTTCTCTGCCATTTACCGCAACGTCAATCACTTCTAGGCGCGATTCTGAGTTGATGATTTCGCTTACGCGACGACGGAAAAAACTCGAATCATCAACGACTAGTACTTTAATCGCCATTTTGTTCCTTTTCTTTACGTCAGCTTAGATGCGCGAAGCTGCTGCGTATTGCTTCAATAGATCTGGCACATCAAGAATCAATGCAATGTGACCATCACTGGTAATCGTCGCACCAGCCATACCTGGTGTACCTTGCAATAAGTTATCTAATGGCTTGATAACCACTTCTTCTTGACCGATAAGCGTGTCGACGACAAAACCAACGCGTTGACTGCCGATCTGCACAATCACAACATGACCATGACCGATGCGTTGCTCCACGCGAGGCGACTTAGACGCCAACCAGTTTTGTAGGTAGAACAGTGGAATAGACTTATCGCGAACGATGATGGTTAACTGACCATCTACCACGTTGGTGCGGCTTAAATCTAAGTGGAAAATCTCGTTTACTGACGCAAGTGGTAGTGCAAACGGATGACCGCCAACACCCACCATTAAGGTTGGCAAAATCGCAAGAGTCAGTGGCACTTTGATGGTGATCTTCGTGCCCTTGCCTAGCTCTGAATCAATGTCGATAGAGCCGTTTAA
>NZ_JAWOWJ010000493.1:0-721 GCF_033340495.1 Vibrio sp. 1249-1 | reverse complement strand
CTTAGATTTAAACCGCGCTTTGCGCACCTTGAGGATCACAAAACTCATCACAGCAATAGTAAGAGTAATCACTGGCGCAGCCATTAACCCCATCGTCACCATCTTGCTGATATTCTCCGGAAGTAAAGGCAGGAGCATGCCAAAGCCGCACAATAATAACGTCCACAATATGGCGCTCAGCCATGCAAAGTAATGGAACTTTGACACGCGTTTCACACGTAATCCCATCATCAATGGCAAAAGCGAACGCACCACAGGAATAAAACGCGCGCAAAACAATGCAATTAAGCCATGTTTACCCAAAAGAACATCGACTTGTTCGAGTCTTTTCTGTGGAACAGCATTCACCCAGCCTTGAACTTTAGGTAGGCGGTTTAGCCATTTTCCTTGCAAGTATGCCGCCCAACTTCCTAAGCCCGCACTCACAATAATCACCAACATGATGGCAATAGGATCAAGCACGCCCACCGCCGCAAGTGTGCCAGACAACACCACTACGCTATCGCACGGAAATGGCGCAGCAGGAATAAAACCACTTTCCAAAAAGATTAATGTCGCCACGACAATATAAATAATCCCTGCACTTCCTTGCGCCATAAGTGCAGAAAAGTCTTGATGCCAAAAGGCAAGCAAGACGCCCATCATTGAATCAAACATAAAAAGAGCTCCTAAACATCACTAAATAACAACAAGGTAGATGCTTAGAACTATCGAGCGTGAA
>NZ_JAWOWJ010000492.1:0-722 GCF_033340495.1 Vibrio sp. 1249-1 | reverse complement strand
CGTGATAGTTTAGCAATTTTACCCAATCCAGGGAGCGTTGCTTTACGTGTGGCGAAAAAGTCGACAAATACGCTGTGTTCAGGGCCATGATCTTGATCGGGCAGGTAATACCCAATGTAGCCGTCTCGAATAGATTTTAGAAAAGGCTTAATTCCACCAGAGCGCTCGTAAACACGACCACCGTATTGAACTCTTTGCTTGTGCATCAGCCAGTCAGCAACATCATTCTTTTGTTTTTTTGCCATCGCAGAGACAGGCATCCCCATTGAAGCCAGCAAAATAGCAGGAACATCGATAGCCCATGAGTGAGGCACCATCAAAATCACATTTTCATTGTTATCAATGTGCTGGCGTAGTACGTCCAATCCTCGAATTTGGCAGCGCCTCTGAAGCCATTGAGGAGAACGCAAACTCAGCAACCCAAAACGAAAAAAGAACATAGCTGCGGTGTAGAGCGTTTTTTCAATTAAGGCTTCGCGTTCCTGAAACGTCTTTCCAGGGAAGCATAATTCAAAGTTGACTCGAGCCCTGTGAGCTGGCCCTTTATGAGATTTAGATAACTTTTTAGCTATTGTTTTGGCTAGCCACTTTTGGGCGCTAAGAGGCATTAAGGCTAGCGGCAAAAAGAGTATTACACCTAACCAAGTTCCCCAATACTTAGGCGACAAAAAATGACGCTCAAATTCAGGGTTATATGCTTTGGAGTCGTAGTCGTCACGTTT
>NZ_JAWOWJ010000491.1:0-722 GCF_033340495.1 Vibrio sp. 1249-1 | reverse complement strand
AACGGTTGTCGTATCGGCGAAGTTCAATGTGCAGCGCAAAGCGGACACGCCACAAGAAGTCCTGACACTCCACCAGTTCGCGGTATTCCGCATCGGTAAGAAAGCCGTAACGGCTCATCTCTAGCAGAGATGTGGCGCCAAAGTGACGACGCGCTACCCAGCTCAAAGTGTGAATATCGCGAAGACCTCCTGGGGTCGAATTGCTATCGGGCTCTAAGTTATAGGTCGTATCGCGGTTGCGAGCATGACGTTCGCGTTGTTCTTGGATTTTTGCGCGGTAGAAGGTTTCGCTCGGCCAGAAAGAGTCGGATAGCACGACTTTTTTTAAAGCTTGGAATGTGTCTTCGCTGCCACAAAGCAGACGTGCTTCTTGTAGGTTAGTGGCAACCGTTAGATCGTCACGACCGATTTGTGCACATTCATTGACAGTGCGAACCGCATGGCCAACTTCCAGTTTTAAGTCCCATAGTAAGGTAATAAATTCGCTGATTTTCGCTTCTAACGCAGTCGGCAGTTTGTTGTTAGAAAGAACGAGAATGTCTATGTCGGACAACGGATGCAGTTCACCGCGACCATATCCGCCCACGGCCACTAATGAGATGTTGTAAATGTCATTAAAACCGAAGTATTGCCATAAACGCGTCAGCAACAAGTCCATGTACTCTGCGCGAGCCAATACTAAGCTGGTCACAGGGTGATGATTAAGAAACTCTTGTTTTTGG
>NZ_JAWOWJ010000490.1:0-722 GCF_033340495.1 Vibrio sp. 1249-1 | reverse complement strand
AGGCCAAATTTACGATTAAATTTGAAAAATTCCCCCTAAGAAAAGTGTGCTGATCCAGCTCTCACTTTTGTCTTTTTTTATCACACTCTCGTAACCAAAATTCGACTTTTTCTTTCATTCAAGTTTCGAGTCACTTCACCTATTCGGTCGATTACGCTTTCTTCTCATTTGCACATACGATAATGATAATAATTATCTTTTGTATTGGTTGGGTATTTTTAATGAGTGAGATTAATTTAAGTCACGCCTTTCACAGTGATCCGGTCATCCAGATCCGAGATTTGTGCGTGGACTACATCACCGACAATGGTGACTTTAATGCGGTGAAATCGGTCAGCTTTGATATTGGAAAAGGCGAAGTATTCGGCCTTGCTGGGGAATCTGGATGCGGAAAGAGTACCATCGCTTTTTCGATCAATCGTCTGCACAAGCCGCCCGCGTTTATCTCTGGTGGACAAATTCTGTTCCAAGGTAAGGACATCTTACGTTTGTCCGATAAGGAGCTAAGCGCGCTGCGTTGGAGCGAAATCGCCATGGTATTCCAAAGTGCCATGAACTCGCTTAATCCGGTACTGACCATTCAAGAGCAGTTTGCAGACGTCCTACGTCATCATCAAGGCCTCAGCAACGAACAAGCCAAAGATCGCGCCGAAAAACTGCTCGATTTGGTGAACATCCCTCGAGATCGACTGGGTGAATATCCGCACCAGTTCTCTGGGGGA
>NZ_JAWOWJ010000489.1:0-722 GCF_033340495.1 Vibrio sp. 1249-1 | reverse complement strand
GCTGAAAAAGTTCAGACTATTGGTAAAGTGCTTGTGCTATACCGCCAGTCTGAAGAGCGTAAAATCGAAATTCCTCGTAAGTAATTCACTTACGTTGTTGAAGAAAAAGGTCGCCATTGGCGACCTTTTTTGCATTTAACAAATAGTGGGCATTCAAGATGCCACTTAGATGTATTCAACTCGGTCAATTTCGAAATCTTTCGCTCCACCAGGAGTCTGGATAGCAACCTCGTCGCCTTCCATCTTGCCGATCAAGCCACGAGCAATTGGAGAGCTCACTGAAATACGGCCAGCTTTAATATCAGCTTCATCGTCACCAACGATCTGATATGTCTTTTCTTCATCGGTATCGACATCAATCAAAGTCACCGTTGAACCAAAGATAACCTTGCCAGTGTTTTCCATTTTAGTTACATCAATTACTTGCGCAACAGATAGCTTATATTCAATGTCACGGATTTGCGCTTCACAAATACCCTGCTCTTCTCGAGCGGCATGATATTCAGCATTTTCCTTCAAATCACCTAGTTCTCGTGCTTCAGCAATCGCTTCTGAAATTTGAGGACGTAGCTTAAGTAGACGTTCTAGTTCTGTACGTAGCATTTGTTCGCCACGTAGTGTCATTGGAACTTTTTCCATTATGTAACCTCAAGCCCAAATGGGTCTTTGGACAATAAAAAGCCCACCCAGTCGTAGGACTAGGTAGTGCGGTTAAAGATGTA
>NZ_JAWOWJ010000488.1:0-722 GCF_033340495.1 Vibrio sp. 1249-1 | reverse complement strand
AGATCCACACTGGGTCTACTTGAACAAGGGCACACACGAAGAAACAGATCGAGTCGAGTTTGAGAATGGAACAGTCGGAACAATTGTTTCATCACTTGATGCTCTTGATAAAGCACTAGAAGTATAGAAATGTGAAAATGGGATCAGGTTTTGTTTTTGCCCAATCTGATCTTCTTCGAGTGTTCGTTATCTCTTAAAAATCCAAACTCGGAATTGTCCAGAACCTTAATAGTTGGCATAGTTGGCACTTTGTAACTAAAAAGTGCCCTACTTCGACTTAGGGTAGATGTTCTTCACTAAACTAACGTGTTCATCTAGACTAAGATTTTCTAATGTCTGATTTTGATATCTCGGCGTATTATCAGGAAGTGAAATGAACAAGAACCTAGTGAATATCTCATTGGAAGAGCAACAAGCTCAACTCGAAAGTCGCAAACACTACACATTCTTCAAAGATGGTTACATTGATGGTTATAGCTTTGCTTTTGGGCTGTTCGAATCACTATGGTTAGATGGTTTTGATGTAAAGAACCCTACAGATCTGCTCAATGCACTGTGTTTACTCATTGAAAATGAGCATGTAGAACAAAAGAAAGTCTTTGAAACTCATATTAATGATATGACCCCAGAAGCCTACGCAATGTATCCAGAAGGGAAAACGATTCTATTCCATTGCACATTCTTTCTTCATAATATACACAATTATATTTCCCATATCGGAG
>NZ_JAWOWJ010000487.1:0-723 GCF_033340495.1 Vibrio sp. 1249-1 | reverse complement strand
CCATTCGCATGCGCATCAAGTGTGCCATCGGGCTTCGACCAAATTGTTGCTGCGTTAAACGATGTAAATGGGGCTCCGAACATGGATAGAGTGCCGCTAACTGCTCAACGCTCCAGTCTTTATGTAATTGACGCTGAACGAGGTCAAATACGCGGCGAAGTTTAAGCTGATTGCGAGAAACAGATTCCGAAGACGGCATATTCAGCATCAATTCCAGTTGCGCTACGCTGTGAGCACCGACCGCACTGCCGTAATCAATGGACAGATTTATGCTACGAAGCAATGTCTGAATACATGAATACATCACTTCCGGTGCAGGTGTTAGTTGATAGCTGATGTTTTCTCCCACCATCGACCACTCTTTATGTTGGGAAAGAAATACCCAAGCGATTTGCCACGTTTCATCTTCCATTCCAAACCCATTTTCAATCCCCGCAGGCACGACCACCAGCGATCCGGGTTCAAGCTCATAACGGCACGCCCCACTTTCTAACCAACCTTTACCACGCACAGTATAAAGCAGCATGTGTTTCTTCTGGTTCTTGCGATAAACGGAAAAGAAATCACGGCAAGTCGCGATCCCACACTGCACAATGCCTCGTTCTTCCAGTGCAAGCACTCGCGTGTGATCAATGAACTCTTGATAGGTTTTCTCTGAGATGGTGTAGCGCTCTTGCTTTTCTTCCATGTCGGTGGCTCGTACTGTGAGTTATCGCGTTTTTA
>NZ_JAWOWJ010000486.1:0-724 GCF_033340495.1 Vibrio sp. 1249-1 | reverse complement strand
TACATGTTATTGGGAAGTAATGAAGCCGAAGGTTTGCGTTTGAGTCAGGAAGTGCAAAGTATTATGGTATCAACGGACGATGCGTTGCCAACCTTACAAGCTCTGATCTCGGAGTCAGATTTCCAGTCGATTCATCAGCAATGGGAAGCGATGAAAGTGTCACTTTCTCAGCTTATTGAGTTGAGCCACAGCGCGGAAAATCTGCCAGCGCATAATCTGTTTATTAACGAAGCTGCACCCATTGCTGAAGTCGCGCTCGACCAAATTCAAAGCCTAATTAATGAAGAGTCAGGCAATGAAATGGGCGGTGAGCGTAAGCGCTTATTTAAAGTCTACGCAGACAGTTACACTTCTCTAGCTAATGCTCTCTCGGCACTGCGTGATTTCCTGTTGTACGGACAGCAAACACATCTGGAGAAGTATCAAGACCTGATCAAATTCCACAACCAATCGGTCGCAGAAATCGACGCTAAACTGGATATGTTGTCAGACAACGACCAATCACTATGGTCATTGTTTAAAGAGATGCAACAGCTGTATTTCCCCTTGGCTGATCAAGTGATTACGCTGCGTCAATCAGATGAATGGAACAAAGCAAATTTGCTAATGGCAAATGAGTTGTTACCCGCGGCAAACGCGTTAAATCAAAGCCTAGAAACGATTGTGTTGGCTCAGCAAGCTAAAGCGGATCAAAGCGGTGTTGGCATCAGTCAATCAATCAAAA
>NZ_JAWOWJ010000485.1:0-725 GCF_033340495.1 Vibrio sp. 1249-1 | reverse complement strand
AATCTCTAGCAAGCTAAACAATATACATCCTAAATACATACGTACAATCATGAGAAGCGAGAATGGTTGGCCAGGAGCTGACCAGAAAGCCAAGAACGGTTCTGGTGATTTAGGAATAATACAAGTTAACCCTAAGGTTTGGGATCAAGAGTTTCGTAAGCTTGGTGTGACTATAAACTGGGAAGACGTCAGAGATGATGTATGTGCAAATCTATTTATTGGTGGTGTCATTCTGGCCAGAAGATTAAACGCAACGAATGACATTTTTAAAGGCCTCGCTAACTACCATCGATATGCAACTTCAGACAATAAATATTTTCATTACTCGTACCGCCTGAAAGCAATGAAGCACTTTGCTGATATTGAATCTGAGTATGGTCGTTGGATTTCTCACCGAATACACGCAGTCAATAAACTAGGAGAATAGCCATGTGGGTCGCTATTGCAGAGAAGTCTTCTCAAGCTGAAAAGATCGCATCAGCTTTGAATCTTAGAAAGCAAGGTGGATTATATTCAGGCTTCTACAAAGGGCAAGAACTGATCCTTTGGTATGCCGCAGGTCACTTCCTCGAACTGTCTCCCCCTACAGAGCAAATACAGAACTTCAGTTGGAACGATCCACGTACTCACGAACGCATCCCTCGCAAGGTTCCTTATAAAGTTTGTCCGGACATACCAGCTCGTGACGGATACCCGGCAAGAAAACCAGGAGAGCGAATCCAATT
>NZ_JAWOWJ010000484.1:0-726 GCF_033340495.1 Vibrio sp. 1249-1 | reverse complement strand
TAGCAATGATCATCATCGCAAGTAACAACGGTTTTTTACGCACTAGTCCTCTCCCACTTGTATTACAGACTTATTGCAAACAGTGTATATTTGATACTCAACGATGATAATGAGCTAAATTGGAAAGGAATTATTTCCTCGGAGGACTTAATGGACTGGATTCAAAGTGTACAAAGTTACATTCGAGTTATCGAAGAAGGCAGCTTCAATGCAGCCGCACGGAAGCTCAACACGACAAGCTCCGCCATCAGCAAGCGTATCCAGTGGTTAGAGGACAAAATTGGCGTCCAGTTACTCAAGCGTACCACTCGTTCAATAAGTCAAACCGAAGCTGGTGCCCTATTCTACGAGCGAGCCAAAGTGCAACTTGACTCTTGGCAGTCCGTGTTAGATGAAACTCGCTCAGTAAACCAGTCTCCGGCCGGTCTGTTAAAGATTGGCGCAACGTTGGCGGTAGGTTCTAAGTTTTTAGTCCACTACCTTGATGATTTTCTAGAAAAATACCCCGATATCACTCTGCAACTCACCACGACGCTACCTGGTCAACTGCCGGAACTGAGTTTGGATCTCTTCATCAGTCGTCATTTAGAACAGCTCAATTCATTAAGCTTTAAAGCCACCCCGCTGTTCGAACACAAAGCTCAGTTTTATGCAGCGCCGAGTTACCTAGAAAAATACGGCACGCCACAAAATGTTGAAGAGCTGACAAAACACAATATTTTGATT
>NZ_JAWOWJ010000483.1:0-727 GCF_033340495.1 Vibrio sp. 1249-1 | reverse complement strand
TTTTATGATTTAAGAAGAAAAATATATCAATTTTTAATCAATTTATTCCAAATAAAAGAGGTTAGTTCTTATCAAAATTAAAAGTGTTACATTGTCACTTATTTACAATGTAAATCTATTTTATCCGGAACGATTATATAAGTGGGCTAAATTACGGATTATGTGATTTCAATCGACTTAAATCATTTTACATACTGATTGTGGAGGAAAAGAGAGGAAATAGTGTCGCGTCAACGACCTTGATCATGCATCCGAAGCAAAATCAGCGAAAAGACAACGAATAAGAACGGAACCATGATCAAGGAAGACTCTTGATCATGTTTTCGAAGATAACTGTAAATACGAAAGCATGATCATGGCAGATAATGGACGAATGAAGGTAAATCAAGGCTTGAGTACATGGATCCATTTCTCGGAAAAATGATCAAGCAAGTAGGTTTCTCGGAAGCATGCTTTTTAATGCGCAATTTACGGCTGAATGCAGACGGAATGGGGGATTGACGCATAAATGCGCCTCTCAACCTTCGGAACGATGAAATACAGTATCGGCAAACAAGACATAGTGTCTTTCATGATCATGCTTCCGTTAGTTCTGATAATCATGCAATCTTTGAGGCGAAGGACCCAAATTGACGTCATTTTAATCGTTTGGCTAATTTGGCAACAATTGAAGGTAAAGAGAGATGAAATAACCTTAGCTTGATCATTGATCCGCAACCTCGAAACA
>NZ_JAWOWJ010000482.1:0-729 GCF_033340495.1 Vibrio sp. 1249-1 | reverse complement strand
TTTGTATTGCAAGTCGCGGGTTTGAACCACTTTATCTGGGCACGCCAGATCCTGCATGAAGGCCGCGATAAGCTACAAGAGGTGGTTGAAGCGATCTTATCGGGCAACGATCCTCTCGTTCCACAAAACATTCCTCCATTCGAATGGCCAACAGAACTGCTGCGCAATATGGGGATGATTCCATGCGCATACCTTCGCTACTATTACACCAGCGAAGACATCATGAAGCAGGAAATTGAAGAAGCGAACGGCGAAGGCACTCGCGGCGAAGTGGTCAAAGCGATGGAGAAACGTCTGTTCGATATATACCGCAACACAGAGCTTAACGAGAAACCAAAAGAACTCGAAAAGCGCGGTGGCCAATATTACTCAGAAGCGGCCTGTGAGCTGATGAGCTCTATCTACAACGACAAGCGCACCATCATGCACGTGAACACTCGCAACAACGGCGCGATTGCTGGCTTGCCGGACGACTGCACTGTGGAAGTCAGCTGTATGATCACTAAATCAGGGCCAGTCGCTTTGAATGTTGCGCCGTTCCCAACAGATACGCTGCGCCTGATTCAATTGATGAAGGATTTTGAATCGCTCACTGTCGAAGCCGCGGTCACTGGCAACCGCAATACCGCGCACCGAGCGTTGATTCTGAACCCACTGGTCACAACAGGAACGATTCTAGAGCAGGCATTGGAAGAGACCATTCAAGCGAACCTCGATTACATGCCGCAG
>NZ_JAWOWJ010000481.1:0-729 GCF_033340495.1 Vibrio sp. 1249-1 | reverse complement strand
CACCCATTACGCCACTCTTAGACGCAGTGTAAGAAGGCACGCGAATACCGCCTTGGAAAGAAAGCATTGATGCGATGTTGATGATCTTGCCGCCTTCACCTTGCGCGATGAACTCTTTCGCAACCGCTTGAGACATAAAGAACACAGACTTCAAGTTGATATTCATTACGTCATCCCAATCTTGCTCAGAAAACTCGATGGCATCGTTACGACGAATGATGCCCGCGTTGTTCACTAAGATATCAATGCGACCAAGTTCGGTTACTGCGCGGTCAACGATAGTTGGGATGTCTTCTAGTTTCATTAAGTTAGCGCGGATATCGACGAACTTACGGCCTTCAGCCTCTACTTTCTCAATCGTTTCTGTTGGTTCGCTGATGTTTACGCCAACAATGTCACAGCCCGCTTTTGCTAGACCAAGCGCCATACCTTGACCAAGACCAGTGTCACAACCAGTAACAATGGCCACTTTTCCCTCAAGGTTAAATGAATCAAGAATCATGTCGTTTTCCTCAATAGTAGGTAATGTCGTGATTTGGCGTCTTGGCCATGTCACTTTGTATGCATTCATCCTGACCCAAAAAGAAACTGTTTGCAATTTTTTTTGAAAAGGCGTTTTAAAAATATTGATTGCGATCTTGTTTTTCTGGATTCTTTAATTGCGCGGTTTCAAATTTTTGAAAAGGCATTTTAAAAATACTGGTTCTTAAATTTTTCAGCGATATAATG
>NZ_JAWOWJ010000480.1:0-730 GCF_033340495.1 Vibrio sp. 1249-1 | reverse complement strand
TGTAGCCACGAAGTGCACCGGCTGCGATGACTTGAACGGCGTCTGTGCATTGGTAAACCGCGGCAAACAGCAATAACTGCATCGCTAGTGTGATTACTTCTGGGTTATTGGTGTAAAGCTCAGCAATCAGTTCTCGAGACAGTACTGTGATGATCGCTGTAATCGTTGCTAAAGCAAGACCAACCATAATACCGACGCGAGATGCAACGCGTGCACCGTCGACATTTTCTTCACCCAAACGGTGGCCAACGCGAATACTTACCGCAGCACCTACACTCATTGGCAACATAAATACCAACGAAGAGAAGTCAATCGCAACTTGGTGCGCCGCAACGATGATTGGGCCAAGTGGTGATACCAACAGCGCCACTACAGCAAACAGTGTTACTTCAAAGAATAGTGCAGCTGCAACAGGGAAACCCAGTTTAAACAGGCGAACTTGCGCTTTCCATTGTGGTTTATGGTATTCGCCAAACACATTGATGCTTTTTAGTCGTGATGACGTCACCACATACGCCAACAGCAACGCGAACATAACCCAATATACGATGGTGGTTGCTACGCCACAGCCTACGCCACCCAACTCAGGCGCGCCAAATTTACCGTAAACGAAAATCCAGTTAAGCGGGATGTTCAGCAGCAAACCAATAAATCCAATCACCATCGCTGGTTTGGTTAATGACATACCATCAGTGAAGCTGCGCAGAGTTTGGAAGAGAAGAAAAGCGGG
>NZ_JAWOWJ010000479.1:0-730 GCF_033340495.1 Vibrio sp. 1249-1 | reverse complement strand
AACGATTGAGCACCACTTCGGCCTCTTTAACTGTAGTATGAGGCATGATCACCGCAAACTCCTCACCACCAACACGAGAAACAAAATCCGTAGTGCGTACTTCACGTAGTAACGTTTCTGCGACGCTACAAATGACTTTATCCCCTTCATCGTGACCGCGTTCATCGTTAATGCGCTTAAAGTGGTCAATATCAAACAAAGCCAAACACGTCGTCGGTGTATCAGGATAACGTTCTACAATATTCGCGTAGTGGGTTAATTGTTCTTCAAACTTTCTGCGGTTCCACAGTCCAGTCAAACCGTCTTTCTCACTTAAGTTGCGCAGCTGCTCTTCCAACGCTTTACGTTCAGAAATATCCACCAGCGAAGTGATGTAATAGCTGATTTTACCGGACTTTGTTAAGTTCGCTTGGATACGCATGATCGCCGTAAACACATGATTCAATTGGGTACGGCAGCGTACTTCGCCTTCCCAAACATTCTCGCGCCCTAACTTATTCCAAATGTTTAGCGTCTCTTCGAGGTCTTCAGGAAGCAAAATCAGGCTGTGGGCATTCGAGCCTTTCACTTGTTCGGTAGAATAACCCATCATGTTTTCAAACTCTTGGTTGACCATGATGATGCGGAGCGATGCGTCAGAAATCATGACGGCGGTCATACCATCGAGTGCGGCACGGGCTAACTTCGATTCCACACTATGGCGACGGTAATGCAGCGCCAACGCGGTAAT
>NZ_JAWOWJ010000478.1:0-730 GCF_033340495.1 Vibrio sp. 1249-1 | reverse complement strand
TTCTTTAGCAAGAAGGAGTGCCAGTGCGTCGTGGCTGTTTGTTGCGCCTAAGAACGCATCGATGAAACCATCTTCAATCAATTTTGAAGACAGTTCTGCAAGTACTTCGA
This sequence comes from Vibrio sp. 1249-1, assembly GCF_033340495.1. NCBI lineage: Bacteria > Pseudomonadati > Pseudomonadota > Gammaproteobacteria > Vibrionales > Vibrionaceae > Vibrio > Vibrio sp. 1249-1. The sequence goes on along the minus strand of NZ_JAWOWJ010000478.1, from coordinate 620 downwards.
TATGGTGGTTATCGCCACCGTCTGGAGAAGCGATCATGAAGAACAGCTTTGAAGGTAAACCGTCTTCCGCGCCGTACTCGATACCTGATTTGCTTACGCCGATCACAACCGCCGGTTCAATCACAGCGGCGCTTTTCGCGTGTGGAATTGCCACGCCATCTTCAAATCCGGTATTTCCTAATTCTTCACGTGCTTTTATATCTGCAAGAAATTGTGTTTGGTCAGAAATACGACCTTGGGCATGAAGAACGGCAACCAGTTCTTTAAATACGTCTTCTTTTGAAGACGCTTTAAGATCAAGCTTAATTAAGTCTTCATTTATTAGTTTGGTGATCATTGTCGAACCCCTATAAATATAATTTTTATTTCAGGGGTATTTTTAAATTACTGAGAAAAAGACTGTAGTGAAGAAAAAATGCATTTACTGGAGGATTGTAACCGACTAACTATAGTGTGATTTAGATCGTTCACTGGGCAAATCTACCTGCATATCTGTGACATGATGGATAAGAAGCTAAACGATAAGTGAAATGTGGTTTTTCTCCCATTTGAAAAGGGATTGAGTGTTGTTGATAGAGTTTTTGTTACTGGAGATTTGATGTGTTAACTGGATTTTTGTA
>NZ_JAWOWJ010000477.1:0-731 GCF_033340495.1 Vibrio sp. 1249-1 | reverse complement strand
CTGCTATCCTCCATGCTGAAGCGCGTGAGCGTGCTGCTCAAGCGGAAGCAAAAGCGACTTACATGGTTTCCGAAGCCATCGCAAAAGGCGATATGCAAGCCGTTAATTACTTCATCGCGCAAGGCTACACAGAAGCTCTCAAGAGTATTGGTCAAGCTGAAAACGGAAAAATCATTATGCTACCTTTGGAAGCAACCGGACTCATGGGCTCTGTTGCGGGCATCGCAGAAATGTTTAAACAACAAAATAAAGATTAGGACCCAGTTATGGACTTGTTCAACCTGCTTGATGGCATAACATTTTGGCACTGGCTTGCATTCGGCTTTGTGCTGCTTGCCGTTGAGCTACTTGGTACAGCGGGTTACTTTCTGTGGTTGGGGTTATCGGCGTTATTAGTGGGAGCGTTATTGGCAGTGCTCCCTTTCGGCTGGCAACTTCAATGGTTATCTTTCGCGACTTTCAGTTTGCTGACAACTTGGTTATGGTGGCGACGCCAGTGGTCAAGAGACAAACAAGATGATCAAACAAGAGATCTCAACCAAAAGTACAAGCAGTTGATTGGCCGTAGCGCGATACTTGAGGAAGATTTTTCAATTGGGTTAAACAGAATTCGCATCGCCGATACCACCTGGTCTGCACAGTGTGAGCAAAATATCCGAGCTGGTACTCGTGTAAAAATCGTCGCGATCGATGGAATAATCCTCATTGTGGAGCCTATTTCTGATTAATTT
>NZ_JAWOWJ010000476.1:0-731 GCF_033340495.1 Vibrio sp. 1249-1 | reverse complement strand
GGCATGGTTGCTTAAACGCATGCAAGTGCCGGCGTTAGGGCAGCAAAAAGGTTTACGCATCGTGAGCCAATTACCTGTCGGCACCAAAGAGCGAATCGCCGTGGTTCAGGTTGGAGAAGAGCAGTTTTTGGTGGGCATCACCAGTCAATCGATCCAAACCTTAGCCAAGCTAGAAAAGCCATTGAAAGAGGAAGAGTTGGCGACCAATGCTTTTGCCAGTCAGTTCAGCCAACTGATCAAGAAAAATGACAAAGGGTAATCCAATCCGTCTGCTTTTTAGCACTTTGGTGCTACTGGTTGGCGTGCTGTTTTCTTCATTTTCGTTTGCTGAGGCAGAGGAATCACCGCTGCCTGCGAATTTAGCAGAAGGGAGCAGTGTGACGGTTCAAGCCATGCAAAGCGATACCGGAGCCAGTCGCTCTATGTCGGTTGGCAATGGTGCTGGTATTCCAGCTTTCACCATGACCACCAATCCGGATGGCAGTGAAGACTATTCTGTTACGTTGCAAATTCTCGCCTTAATGACCATGCTGGGCTTCTTGCCAGCAATGGTGATTTTGATGACGTCTTTCACCCGAATTGTGGTGGTAATGTCGATTCTGCGTCAGGCGATGGGCTTACAACAAACACCATCGAATCAGGTGATCATTGGCATCGCGCTTTTCTTGACCTTCTTTGTCATGTCTCCTGTGCTCAACGAAATCAATGACACGGCTATCCAGCCATACCTC
>NZ_JAWOWJ010000475.1:0-731 GCF_033340495.1 Vibrio sp. 1249-1 | reverse complement strand
AAGCTTTGCATGAAATGAGCAATGGAGCGGCTATCATGCTCTGGTTTGCTCTCTTCTTCTGTCGGCAGATGCAAAATGAAATGTGCGTTAGCAATGTCTTTCGCACTTGGTTCACCGTAGTAGCGCAGAGAGTTGTATAGGAACTCTTGCGTACCTATGGTGTTGACTTGATCAAGTTTGTCGGCGTAAGACTGAATGACATCCTCATAAAGCTTTTGCAACTGAGTATCTTCGATGTGCTCCAAAGGCAATTCGTACAAACGGCGTTTTGACTGATGAGTGTCAAGAGGCGCTTTCTGGTACTGAAAGTTAGGTTCTTGCGAGTACTTATTACTGATGAACCTTTCTCGCTCTTGGGCGTAATTAAGCGGGTTTACGCTGCTAAGAATATCAATATCAGTGACTAATTGAGTGAGGTTTTCATCTATTGCTAATAGCTGGCTAGAAATTGGTTCATTAAACTGAGCCATGTCGTTCAACTCCATGTGAAGGTAAGACCTTTTCAACTAAGCGCAGAGTACCTGTCAGTCATCGAAGACAACTATGGGAGGCAAGAGCCGTTATCCTCTGTGTATATGACCGTCTCTGTACTTTTGGCTAACGGTGATTGTATTGAAAGAGGTGGAGCCAAATTATCATTGAGTGTTTGGTTTGAACAACAAATATTTCTCAGTCTCAATCGGAGTTACATCAGCTCTCATTTTTGCATCATGGTTACAGATACAAAAAAG
>NZ_JAWOWJ010000474.1:0-731 GCF_033340495.1 Vibrio sp. 1249-1 | reverse complement strand
AACCGCTAATTACGCCTGCATCTGCCAACGCACAGCCTGTCGCATAACCGCCCATGTTGACTTTACCAGCCAAACATTGAGTTAGGTTGACCACAATAACACCACGCTCAGAGGCTTCTTTAAGATGGCCTAGTAGTTCTGGGTTTTGCGGAGCGTTACCCACACCAAAAGTCAGCAAAATCATCGCATTCACTGGCTGAAGCAAGGTATTGCGGATAACTTCATGTGAAATACCCGGATACATTGTGATCACTCCGATTGGTTGAGGAGTAATGTTGTGAACTTTGAACTCACCTTCAGGTTGCGCGTTCACCTTGATGCTGTTGCTAATCTGAATGTTGATGCCCGCTTCCAACAGTGGCGGCAAGTTTGGTGACGTAAATGCATTAAAGCCGTCAGCATGAGATTTTGTGCTGCGGTTGCCACGCATCAACTGATTGTTGAAGAATAAGGTGACTTCGTTGATTGGGTAGTTTGCTGCGATGTGCAGAGCATTTAGTAAGTTTGCTTGACCATCAGAGCGCAGTTCAGCCAAAGGAATTTGAGAACCAGTAACGATAACTGGCTTACCTAGGTTTTCTAGCATGAAAGACAAAGCCGACGCGGTGTAAGCCATCGTGTCAGTGCCGTGCAGAATAACGAAACCATCGTACTTGTCGTAGTTGTCACGAATGTCATCAGCGATTTGTTGCCAGTCTGCTGGTGTCATATCTGATGAGTCGATAAGAGGA
>NZ_JAWOWJ010000473.1:0-731 GCF_033340495.1 Vibrio sp. 1249-1 | reverse complement strand
ATGTCCGTCACCACGATCAGTTTTGGCTTTACAGGGCAGTTAATCGCATAGTCAATTGCACCAATCCCCATTGGGCCAGCACACGCCAAAAGCGCTAACGCACCACCTTCTTTAATGCCCATATCGTGTTCGTACACGTATTGGGTAGTGTGGTAACTCGCATGGTACGCACCGATGATGCAAGACATTGGCTCCGCCAGAGACGCATCAGCAAAGTAATCGCCGTGGTAAGGCAGTACGCAACCTAGGTCGATAGCGATTTTAGGAATAACGGAATACGTCGCGTTGCCACCAAATGTCTCATAGCTGTAGCCTGCTGAGTAGCCTGTTGGCAAGCCCATGGCTGGTTGCAGAACAAAGTAGTCACCAGCTTTGAATTGATCTTTTAGATTCTCACCAACTTCAACAATCACACCTGCGTATTCATGACCTGTCATCACTGGCACTTCGTCAATGTTTTCAGGAACGCGTTTGTGTTTGCTACCTAACAATGCTGCTTTGTAAGTGGATAGACAAATGCTGTTTGAAATGTTTTTAACCAGAAGTTCGTCGGCTGAAATGTTTGGTAAATCAAAGGTTCTTAATTGAACGTTTTTCTCACCACAGATAACCGCTGCCGTTGTTTGTACCATGATTTCTCTCCTAATTGGGGCGATACCTGCCGCCCCAAACTGCATTGTTAGGCTGGTTGCTCAGTCGCGACCGTTTGTTGCTTAATCTTATCCATCAGC
>NZ_JAWOWJ010000472.1:0-731 GCF_033340495.1 Vibrio sp. 1249-1 | reverse complement strand
GCAGGTTTCTCACTACCTATGGAACAAATACGGCTCATCAGCGAAAGTGCGTTTCATCTCTGTTGATTTCGAACCTGTGGTTGCTGAAATTCTTGAGAAAGTAGATGACGGTCAAATGGGCGTCATCTTGAAGCGTATGTTCATGCGCGCTGCTGGCATGATTGCTGAGAAGTTTAAGATTGAAGCGTTGGTAACGGGTGAAGCTCTTGGCCAGGTATCTAGCCAAACGCTAACGAACCTTCGTCACATCGATAATGTTACGGATACGCTGATTCTGCGTCCTCTTATCAACTGGGATAAAGAAGACATCATCAACTTAGCTCGTGAAATCGGTACAGAAGACTTCGCGAAAACTATGCCTGAGTACTGTGGCGTGATCTCTAAGAAGCCAACAGTAAAAGCGGTGAAAGAGAAGCTAGAAGCAGAAGAAGCGAAGTTTGACTTCAGCATTCTAGAAAAAGTGGTTTACGAAGCGCGTCAAATGGACATTCGTGATATCGCAAAAGAATCTGAGCAAGCGGCACCAGAAGTCGAGCAAGTACAAGCGGTAGAAGAACACGCGGTAGTATTGGATATTCGTAGCCCTGATGAGGAAGACGATAACCCACTAGAAATCGATGGTGTGGATGTGAAACACATTCCGTTCTATAAGCTGGGTACGCAATTCGGTGACCTAGACCAGTCGAAAACTTACCTACTGTACTGTGACCGTGGCGTAATGAGCCGTCTGC
>NZ_JAWOWJ010000471.1:0-731 GCF_033340495.1 Vibrio sp. 1249-1 | reverse complement strand
TGGAACAAACCAAGTAGCGCCGCGGCTGTGCCCGCTTTATCACCGAATGGTTCCAACGCCTTGCCCGCGGCGCCGCCAAGAATCAAAGCAAAACCAACGGACGACATAAAGATTGGCAGCATGAACGACAGCGCCGTGTTTTGGCCATTCATCACCAGCATCACCACACCAGCCAGAGCCAACGTCGAGATACCAACCACAAGCGTGTTGTGTGTGCCAAAACGTTCCATGAACTTCGGTGCCAACATACAGCCAGCGATGTTGATGACCGCGTTAATGCCAAACCAGAATGTGAACTCATTCATTGAAAGGCCCATGCCTGTCATCAATACCGACGGTGCTGACGTCACGTAAGCTAAGATAACCGCCATGGCCATCAAACATAGTGACGCGTGGAAAATGAAAGATGGCGTGCTCAGTACCGACCAGTAACGACTTACTTTGAATACCGCTTGTTTCTCGGTTGCAGGGTTGGTTTCCTTCATCATCAAGAACATCAACGTTCCTGAGACAACCGCAAAACCAGCCATAAAGCTGAAGTTTGCACGCCAATCGAATTGCTGTGTTAACCAGCTACCTAAGATTGGGGCCAGTGCCGGAATAAAGCAGATCGCACCATTAAGGTAGCTGATCATCTTGCCGCTTTTCTCTGGGCCGAAAATATCGCGAACTGTTGCAAAGGCTGCTACCGATGTCGCACACGCACCTAAGCCTTGTAGCAAACGAGACAT
>NZ_JAWOWJ010000470.1:0-732 GCF_033340495.1 Vibrio sp. 1249-1 | reverse complement strand
ACTTCGTGGGCTTTTTTGTTTTCCCGATAGGTGAACGCGCTTAAACCACCTTATGTGGGCCAAAGCATTCGTAATGGAATTGTTCCTGAGGGCCGCCAAGTTCTTGTAGCTGTTTCGCGACGTGCTGCATAAAGCCCACCGGACCACAGAAGTACACTTTTACGTTGTCTTGTTTGAGTGCGGCTTCGATTTCATGCAGGTTTACAAAGCCGGTAAAGTGGAAGTCTTCACCTATCTTGTCTTCTACCGTTGGTTGGTTATACCAAATGAGCGCGTTCATGTTTTCTTTCGCCGTGACTAGCTGGTTTACGTGCTCTTTAAAGGCGTGGTGTTTGCTGTTTTCTGTTGCATGTACCCAAGTCACTGGCGCGTGATGTTCCGTCAAGCTTTCTAGCATTGACAGTGTTGGCGTAAGGCCGACACCTGCAGAAATCAGCACCACTGGTGTATTGGTGTCTACATCCATAAAGAAATCACCCGCTGGCGCTGCGAGTTTTACTTTATCGCCGATGTTTAGCTCATCGTGCAGGTAGTTGGATACTTTACCGCCTTGTTCACGTTTTACGGAGATGCGGTAAGTGTTCTCTTGAACCGAAGAAGATAGGCTGTATTGACGGATCTCTTGGTTTTCAAACTTATCGCTGTTGATGTAGATGCCGAGGTACTGCCCAGGCTTGTACTTCGTCACTTTACTGCCATCCGTCGGTTTGAAAACAAAACTGCAAATGTGTT
>NZ_JAWOWJ010000469.1:0-732 GCF_033340495.1 Vibrio sp. 1249-1 | reverse complement strand
GTTTTAAGTTGTACATCACCCGCGATTCCATCTCGACAAACGCCGTATCGCCTGGCGTTCTCTGAATTACGCGATATGCGGCGTCGTAATCTTTAACGCGCATCTCGTTGACGGTTTTATCTTCAAAAAACGGCATTAAGTTTGGGTAGTCGAAACCTAGCAGCAACACGATGGAACGACCTTTGATGTCTTGCATGGTATTGAATTTAAAAGGCGCATCACTGCTGGATACCAACACGTGTTTTACAGTGTAAATAGGCTCTTTAGATAGGTTTTCTGATTGAACTCGGCCCCAATCAGGGCTGCCGTATGTCAGCCAGTTTTCTTCCCCACCCGCTTCTAATACTGAAATCATGCGCTTAAACGGATAGGTGTGAAAATTCACCTTATAATCTGAGTTGGCAAAAATCGCGTTCACAATATCCGTCACGATCCCGGCGTGTTGTTGTCCTTGTTGTTCGATTTGAAATGGCCTTGCTTGGTCGGCGATAACGTAATAATTCACCTCTTCAGCGGCGGTCGCTGCACTGACTGCCATACAACTAAAAGCCAATACACGTAGAAGTCCTTTCATCCTATCCTCGATTATTATTTGCTCACGACTATATTTAGAGTAGCGCAAGATTATCGGAGTGATTTCATATGGATGTAAAAGAGCGAACTCAACGCCGGTTTAGTATCGGTAACCAGCTTATGCTGGCGGTTTTAACGTTGAGTTTGATCTTTACGTTA
>NZ_JAWOWJ010000468.1:0-733 GCF_033340495.1 Vibrio sp. 1249-1 | reverse complement strand
CCTTGGCGAAAGCAGGATTTGATGTGCAAGCAATGCCGCGTTTCTTTGGCCGTTTAGCCGATGAATACCGCTACGCGAGCAAACCGCCACCAATGCTACTGACTCACCCTTTACCAGAAGACCGTGTAGCAGATAGCCGTCAACGTGCACAAGCCTATCCTCCAATGCGCATTGCACCCTCTATCGATTACCATTTGGCGCGTGCGCGCATTGTGGCGCGATATGCCGGTATCGACGGACAAGCCGCACTAGGTTGGTTTGAGCGTACTCAAAAGAAAGCTTCAGCGGACATCATGCCGTCATTTGATTATGGCCGAGCGCTGGTTCATCTGGACAACAAACGCTTATCACAAGCAGAACCGATTTTGAAAAAGCTGTTAGCGCAAGATCCGGGCAACCCATTCTATTTAGATGCAATGACCGATCTATACATCGAGAAAAAACAGCCACAAAAAGCTGTTGAGTTGCTAAATAGCGCGCTAAAGCGTAATCCTCAAAACAAAGTATTAACCATTAACTACGCCAACGCGTTGCTTGAAGCAAACCAAAATGACCAAGCTGTGCGTACGCTTCAGCGTTATACACACGATAACCCAGAAGATAGCAATGGCTGGCAGCTATTATCGAAAGGCTATCATGCCCTTGGACGTAGTGATGAAGAGCTTGCAGCTCGCGCGGAAATTCTGGCACTAAGAGCAAACTGGAATAAAGCGATTCAATATTACAGTGAAGC
>NZ_JAWOWJ010000467.1:0-733 GCF_033340495.1 Vibrio sp. 1249-1 | reverse complement strand
ATAACGTGATTGTTTTCGTCATTGTGCATGGGTTTAGGCGTGAGGAAGTGGGGCACACGTATATGATTAAGCTCCGTCGTTAGATAGAGAAAATCATCATGTTGAACGGGGGCTGAAACGGGCGCTCCCATTTCCTTCCAATCTGGGAAAAGCTCGTCTAAGGCGCGAGTTTCTAACACCGCGCCAGATAATATATGTGCGCCGACCTCAGAGCCTTTTTCTACCACACAAATTGACAGCGCTTCGCCTTCACGATCTTGGTTCAACTGTGCTAATCGACATGCTGCACTTAACCCCGCAGGGCCAGCTCCGACGATCACCACATCAAACTCCATGCATTCACGTTCCATTTTTGTGCTTCCTTTTTATTTTCGTCATCTGGGTGACATTTTTCGTTTATATAGAAAACTATAGCTCAGTTAACGTAAACGTGAATTCGATGAGAGGTGGTCAGGGCTTTGAAATGTGAAAGAGTGACATGTGTTTGAAAATTAAACCGTTAGTGATGATTTTATCTGTTCGGTGGGTGGGTTTGAATTAGCGCGTAAAGCAGAAAAAAGGCTTCCATTTAGGAAGCCTTATGTCGTTATGACTTAGTTACACTTGGCCTTTGCAGATGTTCTGCAAGCACCTTGGTAAAGCGCGCGGCTTCACCGCCGGTGCAAGCTCTGTGGTCAAAGGTAATGGACAGCGGCATTGCTTTTACGGCCACGGCTTGACCGTTACGGATCAC
>NZ_JAWOWJ010000466.1:0-733 GCF_033340495.1 Vibrio sp. 1249-1 | reverse complement strand
TGCCACACCCTTGGTAAGTGTTTCCATCGTGTTTGAGTGTTGCTTTCCAGCCATATAAAGAGTCGCTCATGGTGTCTGAACAGAGGTTTTCCGTCATGCGTAGTTCACCATCATCAAGCCTATAAGTGCGTTGGCGCGGCTGCAGTTGACTGCTTTGAATAGGCAGCATTTCGGTGGTTTTTCCCATCTGTTGGAACTTAAGCGCATTGGCTTCAAAACTGGCTGCCCAAGACGGCTCGTTGCCAAATACACGCGTCGGTTTTTGCGGTTGGCTGCAACGATTTGGGTTTTCGGTAGTGAGGAAGTTCACTTGCTCAACCACAAAGTTGGCGTCGAAATCCGCAGAGAAACCATCAATGCCCGGAGGATTAAGATGACCGATGACTTCGCCATACATGGTTTGGTACGGTTCATTGCCGAGCTTAATGGCGCGTTGAATTTGTTGAGGTGACAGTTGCAACCAATATTGTTTGTCGCTGCCGCAAGGCATGATGTACTGGCTTTCATGGCCGATGATTACTTTGCCGCGCAACATAAAAGTTTGAGGTTGAATGGTTTCAGGCTTATCTAATGATGCTGGTGGAGAGGTTGGTGTTTCCGCGCCAGATTGTGGCGGTTGCGAACTACATGCTTGCAGAACCAACAGAGTGGCGAGTGCCACTGGGTTTTTCAAAGCCTTCATGTTATATCTTCCTCATTATTGTTACTCAATCGGCATCGGATGGCAGATCGG
>NZ_JAWOWJ010000465.1:0-734 GCF_033340495.1 Vibrio sp. 1249-1 | reverse complement strand
TGCTAACTGGCTGGTGGCATCGCTGTAACTTTCAATATTGTTGATTGCCATTTGTGGGTCAACCACACGAAAATACACCACCGCGTTAACGCGCACAGAGACGTTATCTTTGGTGATCAAATCTTGTGTTGGCACATCCAGCACAATGGTTCGTAAATCAACACGCACCATTTGTTGGATGAAAGGAATCAAAATGATCAAGCCCGGGCCTTTTACTTCTTGAAATCGCCCTAGAAAAAACACTACGCCTCGTTCGTACTCGCGCAGAACCTTAAACATTTGTGTCGCTAATGCGAACAGCAGCACCACGATCACAGCAACAGTGTAGAGCATCATAAACGCCTCCTATTCTTTAGGGCGGTCATTGGGCTTCACCGTTAAGGTTAGCCCTTTAACATGAACAATGGTGACCGATTCACCTTGTTTGAGTTCTTGATCTTGTTCGGTCTTCGCTTGCCAAAATGCACCTTCAAACTGCACGCGGCCTTGTCCGTCGATGAAGTCGTCACTCACAATGGCATGTTTACCGGGGTAGGTCTCTAAACCTGTGGTGACGCCTTTTCCTCGAATCCTGAGTAAGAAACCGATAGTGAGAAGAATCAACGCGATTGAGAAAATAGCGATACCAAAAATCAACGGTAGGGCAATTTGGAAGCCCGGGAGCTCGCTGTCCATCAGGAATATTGAACCAAGCACAAATGCTACTACGCCGCCCAAGCCTAAAATGCCAAAGC
>NZ_JAWOWJ010000464.1:0-736 GCF_033340495.1 Vibrio sp. 1249-1 | reverse complement strand
TCGACTAACCAAGACCGCCAAATCGAGCGCATTTTCAAAAGCCTTGAAGATACGGTTATTCGTAATGGTCAGGCGATGCCAGCCGCAGAACTGGAATCGCCTGTTCGATTGGAAGTGACCGAGCCGCCAGCGTTGAGCTCCGGTGAGTTAGTGACGGTTCCCGTCTCAGTGTTTGATCCTGATTTACGTACGATGCAGCAACAAGCTGCGCCTGATTCCGCTTGGAATTCGTTAGAGGATTATCCGCAGCCACTTCAATATGTTGAGAAGCAGATTCAAGTTTTGCAGTCTGACGGTAAGTTCTACCTAGCCAACGAGCGCGTTAAACAGGTGGATGCACTTGCATTACTGCCTACACCTGCGGTAGGTGCGGAGCCCGTACGCGATACAAGCAGTATTTTGCCGCCTGAAGGCGTTCAATCTTTTTCTGATGTAAAAGCGATGCAAAGCGCTCAACTTGGCGACAATGCCTTTTTGCAGTTGATGGCGTTTTACCATCTTGACAGCTCACTGAAGTACTTATCGAGCTTGAGCTATGACTTGTTTGAAGAGCCGCTTCGTTTTGATGGACGTGGTTTAGCGCTAGACAACTCTTCTTACTACACAGGTTCGCGTGCGCTGATGTTAGGCGTTGGCGGAGTATCTCCAGATGCTGCAGATGCAGATGTGATTTTGCACGAGCTAGGACACGGGATTCACTATCAAATTGTTCCCGATTGGGCGTATGGCCACACTG
>NZ_JAWOWJ010000463.1:0-736 GCF_033340495.1 Vibrio sp. 1249-1 | reverse complement strand
ACGGTCGAGATGATTTCTTCTGGTGTGTGTTCACCTGGCAGCATGTAGGTATTAGTCATGCGTGGCATCGGTAAGTGCGCGTAAGATTCGCGGCGACCGTTACCCGTTGGGTTTACCCCCATTAGGCGCGCGTTCAGCTTGTCTTGCATGTAGCCTTTCAATACGCCATTTTCGATCAGCGTGTTGTACTGACCATTCACACCTTCGTCGTCCACATTGAGTGAACCACGCAGATCTTTCAGCGTACCATCATCCACAATCGTACATAGCGATGACGTCACTTGCTGACCCATTTTGCCAGAGAATACCGACGACTCTTTGCGGTTGAAATCCCCTTCTAAACCGTGACCTACCGCTTCATGCAGCAGTACGCCAGGCCAACCAGAACCAAGCACCACTGGCATCATACCTGCAGGTGCAGCTTCTGCTTCTAGGTTAACTAACGCCATACGGATGGCTTCGTCCGCGAAGTGGAAGGCTTGCTTCACACCATCTGTTTCAGACAAGAAGAAATCGTAGCCAAAACGACCACCACCACCAGCACTGCCACGCTCGCGACGGTCACCTTTCTGTGCAAGTACACTGATGGATAGTCGAACAAGAGGACGAGTATCACCAGCGAAAGTGCCATCTGTAGCGGCAACTAGCATTTGCTCGTGCACGCCACTGATGCTAATAGACACCTCTTTGATCAGAGGCTCTTTAGTGCGAATGTACGCATCCAAAGACCTCAGCA
>NZ_JAWOWJ010000462.1:0-736 GCF_033340495.1 Vibrio sp. 1249-1 | reverse complement strand
GACAACTTTGGTTCGGTCATTAACGACTCTCCAGCTGACGGTTATGACAACTATCTTACTGTTGATTATGAATACGTGCCTCAAGGCAGTGAAGCGCTTGGTGCAATGACCGCTGGTGGACGCGTCAAAGGTTGGGTAAACGACTACATCGGTGTAGGTGCAAACTATCAAACCGAAGAAAAAGATAACCAAGACTACGAAGCGTACGGCACAGACTTAACGCTACGAGCATCAGAAGGCACCTATTTGAAAGCCGAGTTCGGTCACAGTAAAGGTCGTCAAACCGATTCTAACTATGTCTCTTTCGATGGCGGTTTAACCTTTACGCCTATTGGTGGCAGTGCGGATGATCGTGAAGGTGACTCTTATCAAGTGAAAGGGGTGATGAACCTCTACGACATCGCCCCGAGCGTGTTTTCTGCTGTGGGTAACGATGTTAAAGCTTGGTACAAATCTAAAGATGCAGGCTACAGTTACGCTAGCCAAGATGACGATTTAGAACAAGAATCTTATGGTACGGAAATCCGTCTTCAAGCAACGGATCGTGTTGCGGTGAAAACTCGATTTACCTCGATGGAAGAGCGTGAGTCCGACGGCACACTAAGAACGGATTCTCAACAGGCAGAACTGGAAACTCAGGTCAAAGTGACCAAACACATTAAGATTTCCGCAGCAGGTAAACAAGTCGAAGAGCTAAACAACGAAGACGAAAAAGGCAAAGGCACCTTAGCGGGCC
>NZ_JAWOWJ010000461.1:0-737 GCF_033340495.1 Vibrio sp. 1249-1 | reverse complement strand
TCTCGTTGCGAGCTCGTTCTCGAAAAACTTCGGCCTATACAATGAACGTGTAGGCGCATTCACGCTTGTTGCTGAATCTGAAGAAGTGGCAACAACAGCATTCTCTCAAGTAAAAGCGATCATCCGCTCTATCTACTCTAACCCACCAGCTCACGGCAGTGCTGTTGTTACTCATATTCTAAACAACGAAGAACTGCGTGCCGAATGGGAAGCGGAAGTACAAGAAATGCGTGACCGTATTCAAGAGATGCGCGAGCTGTTCGTAGCAACTCTGAAAGAAGAAGGTGTGGATGCAGATTTCAGCTTTATCGAACGTCAAAACGGCATGTTCTCGTTCTCTGGTCTATCTAAAGAGCAAGTTAATCGTCTGAAAGATGAGTTCGCAATTTACATCGTTGGTTCTGGCCGTATCAGCGTAGCTGGTATGACAAAATCAAACATGGTCCCGCTATGTAAAGGTATCGCAGCGGTTCTATAATCTGTCGAAAACAGACAAAATAAACGAAAGGTCAGCGTATGCTGACCTTTTTTGTTGTTCTTAAATCTATTGATTACGGTTGATTTTACTAAATGGGATTAAAATACGAACTTCAAACTTAAGCCGACTTCGTTGATGTAATCCGAACTTTCCCCACTGTAATCTGTATCACGGTATTGGTAATACAAGCCCGTGCCAATCACATCATGCCCTTGGTAATTGAAGCCGATTCTGTACTTGTTCTCTTCAACCACATCAC
>NZ_JAWOWJ010000460.1:0-737 GCF_033340495.1 Vibrio sp. 1249-1 | reverse complement strand
GGCAAAGCATTGCAATTCCAACACGCGGCACGTTTAGAGAGCGTACTTAAGCATGCGCAAAAACAACAAGTCGCCCTGCAATACCCTTTAGCTCTGACTCTATTTGATAACGCCGAAACCGCAGTGCAAGAAAGTACTGCCTTAAAGAATTCGGTGTTGAACCAAATGATTCAACATAATTTAGTTGCGCACCCATTTTACAAGTTTATCCAACAAAGCCAGTTTGCACCTCGCGTGCTGTCGGCCATTGATGTTGATCGCATCCGTCTGGATAAATTTGATAACCCTCTTTTACAAGGTCAACTTGCGTTAAGTGCACCAAAACGTGAAGATAAAGTGTTGTATGTGGGTAACTTAGAAAAAGTCTACGCGGTAGAAAACCAAGCGGGTATCGCTCTGCATGAACAGGTCGATAATCTAGGTTCAAGCGATATTGGTAAACTTGCTTATCCACCAGTCCTGATTTACCCAGATGGCAAGGTCGTTCATCCTCACCATGGCAGTTGGTTAACCACTCAATATTACTTACCACCACTTACCATGGTGTACATCCCATTTGATAAGTTCGAAACATCACAAATGGATAAAGACATTGTCGCTCTGCTTGCACAACGTAAACCAACCTCATCGAAGAACTAAACATGAACCTGATCAGAACCAGTTTATCCCTTTCTTTAATGGGTCCAGCGTTGGTGTGGGCTCAAGACATGCCTTTCGAAGCACCACCATTGCAACCA
>NZ_JAWOWJ010000459.1:0-737 GCF_033340495.1 Vibrio sp. 1249-1 | reverse complement strand
GGATAAGGTTGGTTGTTTAAGTGCTTGTATTTTAATTGGATTGTGTGGTTTTGTGCAGTTTGATTAGCTTTAGGTATATGGCAGGTCAAATACTGTTAAAGCTACTCATGCGGAAAAAGAAAAGGCCGTGAACGGAATTCACGGCCTAATGATACAAGTTGAGTTACGCAAGTATAAGTACTTAATCTTTGCGTTGCAGGATGTCATCCCAAGGCAAATTCGTATCGCCCAGCACGATAAAGTTCGGGTTCTCTAGCGTTTCCCGTTCGTTGTAAGACAAAGGTTCGAGGTGAGTGCTGAGAATGCGTCCGCCTGCTTCTTCCACGATGCATTGCGTTGCTGCTGTATCCCATTCGCCAGTAGGGCCCAAACGTAAATAGCAATCGACCGCTCCTTCCGCCACCAAACACGCTTTTAGTGCTGCAGAACCGAGAGGAATTAAGTCGTAGTTCCAAGCGCTGCTCATGCGGCTGGTGATACGATTAATGTCTTGGCGACGGCTGATAGCAATGGCAATGTTTTGTCCTGCTTGTTCATGTTTGTGCGTGTGGATTTTCACGCTTTCAGACATGTCTGGGATTTTCCACGCACCTTTGCCGCTGTATGCGTAATACGTGACGCCAGAAACAGGCCCATATACCACGCCCATCGCTGGCTTGTTGTTGTCAATTAATGCAATGATGGTCGCAAAGTCGCCACTACGTGCGATGAATTCTTGTGTGCCATCTAATGGGTCG
>NZ_JAWOWJ010000458.1:0-738 GCF_033340495.1 Vibrio sp. 1249-1 | reverse complement strand
CAATCTATCTTTGGCTTGGTAGATAGCCAAAATGCTGATTCTCTACCACAACTGTCCATCCAAGACGCACCACGTTTTGACTACCGTGGCGTGATGGTGGATGTGGCTCGTAACTTCCACTCTAAAGATGCCATCCTTGCAACGCTAGACCAAATGGCGGCGTACAAGATGAATAAACTGCACCTTCACCTAACGGATGATGAGGGTTGGCGTCTTGAAATTCCGGGTCTGCCAGAGCTGACTGAAGTAGGTTCTAACCGCTGTTTTGACCTTGAAGAAAAAAGTTGCTTGTTGCCACAACTAGGTTCTGGCTCAACTTCTGACAACTTCGGTTCGGGTTACTTCAGCAAAGCAGATTACGTGGAAATCCTAAAGTATGCGAAAGCACGTAACATCGAAGTAATTCCTGAAATTGATATGCCAGCACATGCTCGAGCAGCAGTTATCTCAATGGAAGCACGTTACAACCGCCTAATCGAAGAAGGTAAAGAAGCGGAAGCGAACGAGTACCGTCTGATGGATCCTCAAGATACATCGAACGTAACAACGGTTCAGTTCTACAACAAGCAGAGCTTTATCAACCCATGTATGGAATCTTCCACTCGCTTCGTAGATAAAGTGATTTCAGAAGTGGCAGCAATGCACACGGAAGCAGGCGCGCCGCTAACAACATGGCACTTTGGTGGTGACGAAGCGAAGAACATCAAGCTAGGCGCTGGTTTCCAAGATGTGAACGCT
>NZ_JAWOWJ010000457.1:0-739 GCF_033340495.1 Vibrio sp. 1249-1 | reverse complement strand
TTGTTACGGATTTATTGAATCAAACTATATCACTGAATAAAATCATTACCACGCAAAGACACCCAGTCGTTTAGTGCTAAATTTCATAGCAGTCACCTCTTCTCAAATCAGGTACGACAATAAGAATGAGAAATATGATAACCAGTGCCAGAGACGGCAATCTACCTCTGCAGAGTAAGAGAGCACCAGAACGTCAGGCCACCACATTAAACAGCACCGATGCAATGGCGATGGTCGAGCACGGTAGTGAAGTCACTCTTAATGTGACCACGCCTGTTGGAACGAAGTTCATCACCACCAGTACGTTTGTCGGCTGCCACTCTAACAATACGGCATTGATCGAAGTTCCGAATATTTCCGATGAAGATTTGAAATTCTATTTTCAAGAAGGCTTTTGGATTAACGTAAAAGCGTATTCTCATCGTGGCGAAGGCGCAGTCATCCCTTTTAGGGCTCAGCTTCAACATCGCTTGGGCGACCCTTATCCCATTTTAGTGCTTAACCTTCCCAATACAATGCAGGTATTCCAACTTCGTAAAGAAGTGCGTTATGAGGTGAATTTGAAAGCGCGAGTCCGCTTGGATGAATATCGAAGTGAGTGTGAGATCAGAGACCTGTCTCGCAGCGGCTGTCGTTTTGTAACATCGCCAATGAGCCGACCTTTACAAGTTGGCGACCGTATCACTCTAGACCTCACCATGCCGAGTGATGGTCGCATGTTAGCGCCACTGAATGGTCG
>NZ_JAWOWJ010000456.1:0-739 GCF_033340495.1 Vibrio sp. 1249-1 | reverse complement strand
ATCACCGAAAAACCGCCCATCCCCTCCCCTGGCTCAACGGCGATGCCCATACCTGGCTTGAACCCCATAACATCCAAAAAGTTGGACGAAACCCTAACCTTGCGTTTATCGCCTACTCGATTGAACGCAAGTTGTTTGGTTACTACGGAGGGGGAGACGATCGGTAACATTGGTCAACCTCTTTTCTTCTTGTTTTGCTCGCGCTTCACCATTGCTCCAGCAGCTTTCAGAAGTCTCTGGTTCTCCGCCAGCTCCTCTTGGAGTTCCTGAGTATCCTCTGCTGTCTGAGCCTTTTTCAGCTCGGCCTCGCAATATTGGACCTCTTCCTGCAAGCTGACTTTCGCAAACTTGAGAGCGGCCAGTCGCGTCGTATAAACGCCAAAAGGCAATTCGCCACCTTCCCGGAACTGCTTCAAGCACCAGCTCGGTATAGATGGCAACCAACCAAAGTCCCCATTCTTCCGTGACCTTTTCCCCCACGTAATCCCATCTAACTTTTGGGCAAGATTGACATAGCGTTGATCGCTGGTTGAGTTGCGTCGTTTCTGAATAGAGCGAACTATCCACTCTGTAACCTCGACCTTTGCTTTATCATCATCAGAGATGTAATAAAGGGCTGCGTACAACACAGCGCCTTTACGAATGACTGATGGTGGGTATGCCTGGGCTTTCATCTATCCCCCTATCGCTTTTTCTTTCCGACAAGACGGAGATGATCGGCGGCCAAGTCATACTGCTC
>NZ_JAWOWJ010000455.1:0-740 GCF_033340495.1 Vibrio sp. 1249-1 | reverse complement strand
TATGGGGCACAACGTTGTCATCGCAGATACAGCCAACATCCAAGCGGTAGGCACTGACGGCATGTCTGCTGGCGCAGATAACAGTTACGTGAAGCCAGACGACGAGCGCGTTTACGCTCACACGAAAGTCGTTGGTGGCGGTGAAAGCACCAGCATTACATTCAGCACGGAAAAAATGACGGCTGGCGGTGATTACTCATTCTTCTGCTCATTCCCTGGTCACTGGGCAATCATGCAGGGTAAATTTGAGTTCAAATAATCGTTGAATTCAATTTGAGTGTGACTAAAGGGAAGCGCGTGCTTCCCTTTTTACTAGGCGAATCCGGTCATGCTCTCTCATCCGATAAGTCTTGTCTCGGCATCGGTTTGGCCAGATAAAAACCTTGTACTTTGTCGACGCCACATTGCGCGACGAACTCGTATTCTGCTTGAGTTTCTACGCCCTCGGCTACGACTTCGCAGTTGGCAATGTGCCCGAGTTTAGCCACGATTCGGTATAACTCGCGCCCCTTTTCGCCTGTGGCATCAAGCAGTAATGAACGGTCAAGCTTGATCTTATCAAACGGATATTTGAGCAAATGCGGAAACGAGGCATAACCCGTTCCGAAATCATCCATTGCGATGCGAATACCACACGCTTGCAGCGCGATCATCGTATTGGTCAACGACACTTTATCGTTTAGCACCGCCTCTTCGGTTATCTCGATTTCTAACCAATCTGGGGACACGCCATAGTGCTC
>NZ_JAWOWJ010000454.1:0-740 GCF_033340495.1 Vibrio sp. 1249-1 | reverse complement strand
ACAGAAGATCCCTAGCATTCATGGCAAAAAACCTAGGAAAAAAAACGGAGCCGATGGGCTCCGTTCTTTCTCTAACTCTTCTGCCTTATTTCTTTGGCACTTCCAATTGCATTTCAGGCATGGCTTGTCGTTTCGCTTTTAACTTGCGCCACACAATCCAAGCCACAATAGCAATCAAAAGCATCACTACGTTGCCGACCGCAATGATGATCATGCTGCGTTTACGCTCAGCTTCGCGCTCTGCAATGATGCGTTTTTCCATCTCAATACGGCGTTGCTCGGCCAGCTCTGCTTCTTTGGCGATGCGGGCAGCTTCTAAATCCACTTCATCAACGACACTGAAGGTTTGTTCTTGAATAGGAAACACCAGTGCTCGCTGGGTTGCGAAATCCGTTGCAAAGATTTCTCCGCGCCATGAGTACTTGCCCAGTTCAGGATCGTTATCCAAGTTCAAGGTGGTTTTCATACCATCCTGTGACACTTGCCCTTGGCTGTAGGTAATGAAGCCATCAGGTGCATTTTGTTCGACATTTACCGCGATAGAACCGGGAGCAATCATACCTTGTTCACCGCTAACCACCAGCTGGTGTGGGTTCTCTGGGCTACGAGATTGAATACACGTACGTGAGACTGGGTTTGGGTACACCAAAATCACCTGTTCTTGCGCACGCAAAAATACGCCGTTTCCAGAAGTGATTCGTGCGCGGTACTTGCCCGGTTCCACTTCGATAGGTAATTGA
>NZ_JAWOWJ010000453.1:0-741 GCF_033340495.1 Vibrio sp. 1249-1 | reverse complement strand
ACAGAAGAAAATAGGATCAACCCTTGGTATCAAGCAATTCAACGGTGAGCCAGTTGAATATCAACTGTTCTACAATGACTCTTACATTGAAAGTAACGGGTTGAATGTCTTAGCTGATTTTGCTGAAACTTTTGATCAAAGAACACAAGAGTTGGGGCAAAAGCAATTTGACCGATGGGAAGCGTTTTGGGAAATCGTTAGCGGACGTCAGGACAGTTCCATCATCCAAAAAATTAGTGCGACTTTTCATGGTTTAAAGGGTTTGTTTCCGACCTTGTCAGCCAAGGTATGAATACGATGATTCGTGAGTTTTTGCAGCTCTTGAGTACTTCGATTGATTCACCTGATACTGAAAAAACTCAGATGCAGCATAAACTCATCAATGATTCCAATACATGGAAAGGCAAAAAGCTAATTTATATTGCTCACTCGCAAGGAAACTTATGGGTGAACCAATCTTACAAGTATGTTGTTTCTCAATTAGGATACGACGCTGATAATATTCACGTGGTTCATGTTGCGCCGGCTTCGCCAACATTAACCCCTGATAGTGACTATATTTTATCAACCTCTGACCTTGTTATTAATGGCCTGCAACTAACGGGAATTGGCTCTGTCCCTGTACCGAATACCGTTATAGCGCCAAGCACAGCAGACATTGCAGGGCATGGTTTAATTGAAATCTATTTAACTCATCCTGACTCGATTAACAAAATCAAGAAATCTGTGGGGCGAGCTTTT
>NZ_JAWOWJ010000452.1:0-741 GCF_033340495.1 Vibrio sp. 1249-1 | reverse complement strand
GGCGATATGGCGGATATGCCGAAACCTGCGTTCAACTCTCGTAAAGAGAAAAAACTGGCGCAGGTTGACCCACTTCATTTTGAAAACATCCAAAAAGTTGCTCGTTCAATCATGCCGGAGTTGACTCCAGCGCAGCGTGAGCAGAGTTTTGCTGAAGTGGAACTGGGCTTTGATAACGAAGAGGCCATGAAAGAAGCGGCGCGCTGCTTAGAGTGTGGTTGCCAAGCGAATACCGACTGTGCCTTGCGAGATTACTCAACGGAATATCATGCCGAGCAACATTTCGATGTTTCCGTGGACGTTTCCTCTGCTAGCGTGATTGGTCATCAAGATTGGCTCGATTTACGTGCGAAAGATCTTCGTCATAAATACGAAGTAGACCGCAGTTCTGAGTTCATTGAATTTGATGCTAACCGCTGCATTAGTTGTGGTCAGTGTATTCAAGCATGCCGTGAGCAAGCGGTACATGGTGTGTTGAGTTTTGTGTCGGATAAAAATGGCCGACCAGCTTTACGCCCAGATGATCGCCCACGATTCCGCTCCGATGAAAAAGGCGTAGGTTGCAGCGGTTTGACGCTCATGGGCGATTCAAAATGCGTGCAATGTGGGGCGTGTGTTCAGGCATGTCCAACGGGCGCGATGGTGGACAGCCGTGACCGCTCTCAAGGCAGAACCGAACAGCTAAAAGCCGTCGATACCATTTGTACCTATTGTGGTGTGGGTTGTAAGTTGACCATGTTT
>NZ_JAWOWJ010000451.1:0-742 GCF_033340495.1 Vibrio sp. 1249-1 | reverse complement strand
CTAGACCTTTAATCGACTTATAAGGCGATGGGTGTGCAGTAGTAGCGCCATTGAGTTGGGTGTGTGCAATTTTGAAGAACGTATCGTTGATCAAGGTTGATTTACCGGAGCCTGACACGCCAGTAATACAGCTAAACAATCCGACAGGAATAGACAAGTCGACGTTCTTCAGGTTGTTACCTGTTGCACCTAGTAGCTCGACGGTTTTCTTTGGATCGCGAGGGGTACGCTCTTTAGGGACTGCTATCTCTTTTGCGCCACTTAGATATTGACCTGTGAGAGAGTTCGGGTTGGCGATGATCTCGTCCATGGTTCCTTCGGCAACCACATTACCGCCGTGCACCCCCGCTCCCGGGCCAATATCAATCACGTGATCGGCACAGCGAATGGCATCTTCATCGTGTTCTACCACGAGTACGGTATTACCTCAATCGCGCAAATGAGTCAGTGTTTTTAGGAGTCGTTCGTTATCACGCTGGTGGAGGCCAATCGACGGTTCATCTAAGACGTACATGACACCAACAAGACCTGCACCAATTTGGCTCGCTAAGCGAATGCGTTGTGCTTCGCCACCGGATAGTGTCTCTGCACTCCGGGATAAATTAAGGTAGTTCAAGCCCACATTTACAAGGAACTGTAGACGATCATTGATCTCCTTCATGACCTTTTCTGCGATTTGCGCACGTTGACCTTCTAGCTTGAGTGTTTGGAAGAAGGTAAGGGCATCTGCAATACTGAGCTC
>NZ_JAWOWJ010000450.1:0-742 GCF_033340495.1 Vibrio sp. 1249-1 | reverse complement strand
GAACCTAATGCCTGAAAGCACCTTGAGCACCAATCCTATTGTACAAGGCAAAACATACAGCTTGACCAGCAAAGACGTGCGCGCAGCGCAGTACGTAGCTTTGGTTGATAACGGTCGTTCAAACATTCTACCACTTCATGCGAAACAAAACTTACGCATTGCATTAGAAGAAGCTTTAGAGAAACAGTTCTCATCTCAAGGTTTCCACTCTGATTTAAACAGCAACAACGCAATTGAACTGAATGTTCAAGAAGCGCTAGTGAACGTCAAACATTCCGTGATGGAAAACCAAATGGATGCCAAAGTGATACTAGAGATCACAGCAGAAACACCACAAGGCAAATTGGTGAAAACCTATACAGGTACTGCAAAACGCTCTGGCACTTTAAGCGCTTCAGATTCTGATATTGAAGAAACACTGAATGATGTAGTGACGTTAACGCTTAAAGAAATTGCCAACGACCCAGAGCTTCGTCAGTACATGCAGGAGCGTTTCTAATGTTACGCAAAGCGATTCTTTCTTTAGCATTACTTAGCTGCAGTGTTTGGGCAGGGCCAAAAGTGGCGTTTGAAACAACGTTAGGTTCATTTACCGTCGAGCTGAATGAAGAAAAAGCGCCAATCACAGTGGCTAACTTTCTGAAATATGTAGAAGACGGCAGCTACGAAGGTACGATTTTCCATCGTATTATCCCAGGATTCATGGCACAAGGTGGCGGCTTTAACCAAGACATGCAGACGG
>NZ_JAWOWJ010000449.1:0-743 GCF_033340495.1 Vibrio sp. 1249-1 | reverse complement strand
ATCCACTACCGTTTTATAGCTCAACGATAACAATGCCAGCTGGTACGCGCCAAAAATACCATAGGCAACACCAACAAAACTTAGCATGAAAAAATTCGTAAAGTGGCTAAAGATAAGCTGACTGAGCAAGCCGGCACCTAATGGAATTAATCCCATCAAAATGAATACTTGCTTGTTGTATGGTCTGCTTTGGTTCCATGAACGACGCAAACTGCGCGGCTGATGATCCATTGCGGTCGCTGGCAGCACAAACGACCAACGCGCCATCACCCAATAGCCCGGAATGCTTGCAACTGTTGTGATAAACGCCATGGCGACAAAATCGGGTTCACCGCTTTCTGCAATGTAGATAGACGACAGCACAAAGATTGGGATACCAATGACGAGTAGCATCATCAGTCCAAACAATATCCACCAGCCAATGAAACGGAATTCTCGGGCCGACAAACGAAACACATCCAACGCCGAGTGCATGTAATCGCCAACCAAATAAATCCGGTGCACACGCACAGCAGCCATCGCAGCAACAAGTGGGTATAAAACGATTGTGACGAAATAAAATCCCGTGATGTTTCCTTCTTGGACGCTCGCTTGATCTTGCCCCGTCATTTCAGGATACATAAACACAAAAATTGAGTGCACGATGATTAATGGAATACACGCAATGACAATTGCGAGTAGGTTCCTTCTGACCATCACTGCCGCTTCTCGGCATATTGCTGAAACAGAAAAGTCCTCGGTTG
>NZ_JAWOWJ010000448.1:0-744 GCF_033340495.1 Vibrio sp. 1249-1 | reverse complement strand
CGAATCACGGGCTGTTTCCCAACAAACCTTGTTGTTTTTATTTACTAAATTGTTTTTATAGCAGTAGTAACTGAATAAAAAACGGGACACGTTTTGCCAGCGTTGCGTTTGGATTTCTAACCACAGGTGCTGAAGTTCGATATCGGCATCGGTCATAGATTTCATTCTAAATATGTTGGGAGAGCGATAGTGTAGCTTGGTTTTTTCATAACGCCAAAATCCTTCGTTGTAGCGTCTTTAAGTGCTAGTTCATCAAAGTCTATTGAGCAAATCGATTTTAATAAAGTTCGTAGTGTGGCGAATTGGGTACTAAAAAGTGATACCGCTAAATTTGTTTGTTAATGAATTGTTTATTTTAAAGCTCAGTCAGATTTATATGAGGGTGCTCTTCGTTGTGAAAAGAGCACGAAGTGATGTCACGTGGTATCGGCATTTAAGGAACACATTATATAGAAGAACAAAGATGGAACTGAAAACCCTCAGCGTCGCGATTGCGGCAACCTTGAGCAGCACTGCTGCGTTCGCAATGAGCGAGCCAGTAGCGCAAGTCACAGAGAAAGTTGAACATCATCAGCACGAACACGGTGTAGAAACGGCGCAGCCTGAGTATGCACCGACAGAATTGTTACCACAGCTACCGAAACAGACGTTACGTACGCGGGCTACCCAATCGGTTGAAGCGGCAAGCGTGGTTTGTGACGTAGAATCGTTCACAACCACCAACAGCAACGACTTGATCAGCGC
>NZ_JAWOWJ010000447.1:0-744 GCF_033340495.1 Vibrio sp. 1249-1 | reverse complement strand
CCGTACTTGTACAACTACGTAGGCCAACCTTGGAAAGGTCAGGCAGCCATCGCCGCAGCAACCAACATTTGCTACAAGAACACCGCTGACGGCATTTGTGGTAACGACGACTTCGGTACGCTCTCTGCGTGGTTCGTGTTCCGTGCGCTTGGTTTCTACCCAGTAAACGCTTCTTCTGGCATCTACGAAATCGGTACTCCGCTGTTTGAAAGCGCGTCTATCGATGTCGGCAACAACCAGAAGTTCACGGTGACCGCGAAGAACGTTAGCCGCGAAAACATCTTCATTCAATCGGCTCGCTACAACGGCAAAGACTTCAACCGTACTTACTTGACTCATGACGAAATCATGTACGGCGGTGAGTTGGAGTTCGTGATGGGCGACAAACCAAATCAACGTTGGGGCTCTCTAGAGCAAGATCTTCCACCAGCACAAGGCATCGGTGAGTTCTTGCATGAAGACGAGATGCCAGCAGGTTCTCGTTAATCCCAATAGTGGCAACTCAGCCGGGGGAGCGCATCTCCCGGCTATCCCTACAAGCAAATTTTATAAGCAGTTCTTTAGAAACAGTCTCTTATAAACACTTTTATATACGAATAACGACAAAACGGTATGCACATGTTTAAACGTAATCTTATCTCTTTGGCTATCCTGGTTGGTCTGACAGGTGGCTTGGCTGGCTGTAACAGCGACAACGATTCTTCCTCTTCACTACCGGGCGATCCAATTGTTGATCTTGCGGTA
>NZ_JAWOWJ010000446.1:0-746 GCF_033340495.1 Vibrio sp. 1249-1 | reverse complement strand
TCTAAACCACTGTGGAATGGTGGGTTGCTGATGATAAATCGGTAGTCATTGGCCGTATCTGAGTAAATGTCAGACGCAAACACGCGACCAGACAAACCGTTGGCTTCAAGCGTTGCTTGGCTTGAGGTGATGGCATACGCGTTGATGTCACACATCTCAATCGCAATTTCTGGGTTTGCTTTCGCCATGAACGCGCCTAAAACACCGGCCCCACAACCAAAATCGAGCACTTTGCCTGACAAGTTAGGTAAGGTTTCCAGTAGTAGACGGCTGCCTAAGTCAAATTGACCATGACTGAATACGCCCGGTAAACTTTACCGTGTAAGACTTAAACCACTCTTCTTGATTGAATGGTTTTGGCTCATTTAAGCAATTACCCCAGTAGAAAGAGCAGCGGCGAGCTGAGTCGTATTTGTTCACCGGGCCATATTCTTTGAACATCTTTTCAATGCTCTTTACGCCGGAACGGTTTTCACCGACAACCACAATCTCCGTGTTCACGCCGAGTTTAGCCATGAGCATCGCAAGCAAATATTCGGCTTCTGCTTTCGCTTTTGGCCAATACAGCAGGAGCATGTCGGCTTGAGTATCCACATCAAATTCAGAACCAAAATGGCTTTTTATTTTATCTGAGTGACGGATTTGACGGAAATAGCTGTAGTTTGAAGTAAAGACTTCGACCGATTCACAGTGTGCGGTCAGTTCCAGAGGGAACATATCTTCGACTTCACCTGCAACTAAAACAT
>NZ_JAWOWJ010000445.1:0-747 GCF_033340495.1 Vibrio sp. 1249-1 | reverse complement strand
TCAGCCCTTGCTCAGCGATGAATACTGAGGAAATTCTCAAGCAGCAATGCGAGAGATAGCACAGCATGAATAACGCCAGTGATAACGTTCAATCGGTTTACGCTTGTTCTTCAATACTCTTCTGGTATTGATGTTTCAAAACGTACATGCGCTTCACGTCACGATAGCTGCCATTAATGAAGTACTCTTCGATAAGATGGCCTTCCTCAATAAAGCCGCACTTTTTATACAGATGGATGGCAACTTCGTTCTCAACCGCAACCAATAGGTAGATTTTGCGTAAGTTAAGGATGGAGAAAGAGTAATCCAATGCGCGATGAATCATTTCCATCGCATAACCACGGCCTTGATGGTCTGGCGCGATGATGATTTGAAATTCCGCACTGCGGTGGATGTAGTTGATTTCAATCAGCTCCACCAAACCAATCAAAATGCCGTCAGCGTCTTCAACGACAAAGCGTCGTTCTGCGTCATCGTGAATGTGTTTACGGTAAAGTTCTTCGAGCTCGTCATAGGACTCGTAAGGTTCTTCAAACCAGTAGGCCATGATGTTGCGATTGTTGTTGAGTTCGTGGATAAAACGCAAATCAGAGCGTTCTAATGCACGCATTTTTAGGCCTTTTTTCATCCTGCTTCTCCAATGAGTGGGAGGGGAAATCCTCCCCGGTTGATGCTAGAAAATCTTAACGTATCTCAGGGAAAACACCTCGCATATTTTCATCAACTTTGTCATTTGTATCAACGGAT
>NZ_JAWOWJ010000444.1:0-748 GCF_033340495.1 Vibrio sp. 1249-1 | reverse complement strand
ACTTAGGGGCTCTCACCATGAATTTTGACGCGGATCTCAGTGGTGATTTTTATGACTTTTATTAATTTAATGCGTTTATTCTCAATTATTTTTCAAACAGATTTTGTCGTGACATGCAAATTGATAAAGAGCTCAAGTACGTCGTTGATGAAATTGATTTCTCTCAGTTTTTTGCCATTTCCAAACCCTATGATGAAGAAAAATAACTTGGAGATGGATGTATGAATAGTTCCCAAATGAAAATGCTCCTACTGGTCGCGATAGGCTGCATCTTATGGTTTATCCCAACCCCGGAAGGACTCACCGATCAAGCTTGGCAAATGATGGCGATATTCGTCACCACCGTACTAAGCTTGATCCTCGCCCCACTTCCTCTAGGCGCGATGGCGTTGATGGGTTTGAGGCCCGCGACCCTGCTTGGCGTTCTGCCAATCAACACCGCACTGACTGGCTTCGCGCATCCTACGATTTGGCTTATTGCAGCTGCGTTCTTTATCTCTCGCGGTTTTATTACCACCGGCTTTGGTCGACGCGTCGGATACTGGTTTATCTCTAAACTTGGTCACAACTCATTAGGCCTTGCTTACGGCTTAGTGTTGACTGATTTGCTGTTTGCACCTGCAACCCCAAGTACCACCGCGCGTTGTGGCGGTATTATTTCTCCGCTATTTCGCTCGGTTGCGAGTGCTTATGATTCCGACCCAGAAAAAGGCACTGAGAACCGAATCGGCGCATTTTTGGTGCAATG
>NZ_JAWOWJ010000443.1:0-748 GCF_033340495.1 Vibrio sp. 1249-1 | reverse complement strand
CATCCACAGCCCCTCGGTGCCTTGCACCCGAAAGCCGAGAGAATAGGGGCGCGGCAGCGAGGTGTCGTGGCACAGCATGATCGTTTCACCATTAGTGCAGCCGATCATGGTGTTGACCACATCACCCAGTGCGAATTTCACCTCGGCGTTGGGATGATCGGCAGAGCCGTTCTTGACGACATAATCATGCAGCCCGCGCGCCTTACAGCCGAAGCCGCCAGCGCCCGCTTCGCCCGGCAACGCGACCTTCAGGGTGCGGGTCTGCGGCGGGTAGCACACGCCGGCATCGGCGCAGCCCTGGTACTTCACGGTCAGGGTGGTCGCGCTCGCGCCGGCCGCGGGCGTGCCGGTGAGGGTGCCGAGCAATTCCTTGCGGTAGGTTTCGACGTCGCCGAAGAATTCGTCGCGGTAGGCCTTGCCCTTCGGCAGCGCCATGGTCGCGCCGGTGACGGCGGCATCGGCCTTGACCGAGGTGCGGTGCCGGTACAGGTAATAGCCGTCGGCGATCCGCCAGCGCACCTCGATGCGGTCCGGCGCGGTGGCCTGCGCGGACAGGACGAAGACCTCGTCGACCGGCGGCAGTTCGAAGTCCTGGGCGACGGCCGAGGTCGCGGGCAGCGCAAGCAGCAGGGCGAGCCCGGCCAGCCAGCGGCGCAGGCGGATCGTGGATGCGGTCATTGGCTCAGTTGACCGGTCGGCTCTCGGCGGCCAGCCATTGCAGGTATTCGGGCAGGCCGGACGCGGCTTC
>NZ_JAWOWJ010000442.1:0-751 GCF_033340495.1 Vibrio sp. 1249-1 | reverse complement strand
TTTTGTTATTTTTCAATGTAATGCTATTCTTCACCTTTCTATGCCATTTTGGCGCTCACGCATGGAGAGGATATGCTCAGCTTTTTATTACGTTCTGTCTTTTTAGGCTTAGCAACCGCTGCCGTTGTACTGCTCGCAGTTCCATCATTGCGCAATAACGTTATTCCTGTCGCGCTCGACCAACAACCGAAAAATATCGCATCTCTTGAGTTGTCGTTTAACCAAGCCGTAAGAAGAGCGGCGCCAGCGGTTGTGAACATCTACAGCCGAAAATACGTTGAAAACGACCGCAGTAAACTCTCGACACAAGGGCTGGGTTCTGGGGTTATCGTCAGCGAAAAAGGTTATATCATTACCAACTATCACGTGGTAGCTCAAGCAGACCAAGTCGTTGTTGCATTGCAAGATGGTCGAGCTGCTGCTGCTCAACTTGTTGGCACCGACAAACGCACGGACATTGCCGTTTTACGAGTTGAAGGTTCTAACCTACCTGTCATCCCATTGAATTCTGAATACAAACCTCAGGTTGGTGATGTCGTTTTAGCGATTGGTAACCCATACAACTTAGGGCAAACCACGACCTTCGGCATTATTTCCGCGACAGGTCGCTCTTCTATTAGCGATGGTCGTCAAGCCTTCATCCAAACTGATGCTGCAATCAATGAAGGTAACTCGGGCGGCGCATTGGTGAATACTCAAGGTGAATTGGTAGGCATCAACACCGCATCTTTCCAGCAGGCAACCGATCTTG
>NZ_JAWOWJ010000441.1:0-754 GCF_033340495.1 Vibrio sp. 1249-1 | reverse complement strand
TCTGGCGTCGGTGCGAACCGCTTATTCGTGGAGAATAATTTATGAGTACTGAAACTAAAAAAATGTCGGTGGTGCAGTTAACCATTCTGACATTCATCAACATGGCCGGCTCCGGCATCATCATGCTGCCAAGTAAACTGGCGCAAGTGGGCACCATTTCTGTGTTGTCTTGGCTGATCACGGCGGCGGGCTCTTTGGCGTTGGCTTATGTGTTTGCAAAATGTGGTCGCTTTAGTAAACGAGACGGCGGTATGAACGGTTACGCGTCTTACGCATTCGGTAAATCGGGTGCATTTATGGCGGGCTGGACTTACGGTTTGTCGCTCCTTATTGCGAACATTGCGATCGCGATTACTTGTGTGGGTTACGGCTCCGCATTCTTTGAAGTGACCCTATCTCCGGTCGAAACCTGTTTGTACACCATCGCCATTCTTTGGATTTGTACTTTCGCGAACTTCGGTGGTGCGAAAATCACAGGTCAAATTGGTACATTCACCGTGTGGGGCGTAATACTAGCAGTGTGGTCATTGGGTATTGTTGGTTGGTTCTGGTTTAACCCAACCATGTAGATTGAAGCTTGGAACCCACACAGCTTGCCATTTGGTGAGGCAGTGAGTGCTTCTATTGCGATGACTCTATGGGCATTCCTTGGTCTTGAATCAGCTTGTGCGAACTCTGAAGCAGTAGAAAACCCAGAGAAGAACGTACCAATCGCAGTGCTAGGCGGTACGCTAATCGCGGCTGTGGTTTACAT
>NZ_JAWOWJ010000440.1:0-754 GCF_033340495.1 Vibrio sp. 1249-1 | reverse complement strand
ATACGCTGGTGGTACGATTGGCAATACACTTCATAACTACTCGGTTCTTGCAGACGATCGTTCTACGCTGCTTGGTGTGATGAGCCAGGATATCAAAATCGGCAGCTACGGCTATCGTTACCTTTGTAATACATCGAGCCGCATGGATCTGAATTACCTGCAAGGTGTTGATGGTGCTATCGGTCGTTGTTTTGCTTTGATCACTGAAGACGGTGAACGTACTTTTGCGATCAGCGAAGGTCAAATGAACCAGCTTCATCCAGACAGCATTCCTGAGAAAATTTTCAAAAATGCTTCTGCACTAGTACTGACATCTTACTTAGTTCGTTGTAAAGAAGGCGATCCAATGCCTGAAGCAACAATGAAAGCCATTGAGTTTGCGAAGAAGAACGACGTTCCTGTTGTATTAACGCTAGGTACTAAGTTTGTTATTCAAGACGATCCTAAATACTGGCAAGACTTTATTCGTGAACACGTTTCTGTTGTCGCAATGAACGAAGACGAAGCAGAAGCGCTAACAGGCGAAACTGATCCGCTAGCCGCTTCTGATAAGACGCTAGAGTGGGCTGATATGGTGTTATGTACCGCAGGTCCTGTTGGTCTGTTTATGGCGGGTTACACTGAAGACAGTGCGAAGCGTGAAACCACGTTGCCATTACTTCCTGGCTCGATTGCTGAATTTAACCGTTACGAGTTCAGCCGTCCGGCTAAAAAAGATGCATGTCAGAATCCGATTCGAGTTTATCCGCATATT
>NZ_JAWOWJ010000439.1:0-755 GCF_033340495.1 Vibrio sp. 1249-1 | reverse complement strand
TCAGACATGGAATGTGGAATTGCGCGATAGGAGCAATGGTCTTCGGATGCAGAACGGATGCACCGAAGTAAGAAAGCTCCATTGCTTCTTGATAGCTGAGTGACTTAAGCAGTCGTGCATCTTCAACCAATCGAGGATCGCAGTTGTAAACGCCATCCACGTCCGTCCAGATTTCACAACAATCAGCACGTAAACAAGCCGCTAATACTGCCGCTGAATAGTCAGAACCGTTACGACCCAGCGTCACCAATTCGCCTTTTTCATTACCCGCAGTAAAGCCCGGCATGATGTTCACATGATCTTTAGGAAGAGGATTTTGACGGAAGTTCTGTGTCGATACATCAACATCCACCATGGCTTCTAGGTGATCGCCTTTCGCATACAGATATTCAACAGGATCAATGAGGTTCGCTTTTTGTCCTTTGGCTTCCAGTACCGCCTTCATCAATTGAATCGAAACTCGCTCACCTTTACTGATGATGCGAGCATTGACGTTGTTTGGACACATACCAAGTAAGTTAATGCCGTGCACAAACTGACGCAGTTGAGAAAGAGAGGTTTTAACTTGGTTATCGAACGCCGCACCTTCTAGGTTAGGCAATACCGCTTGGATATCAGCAAAAAGCGTTTTAAACGACTCTTCCAACTCATTGATTTGCAGCTCAGCTTCACCATTGCGAAGTGCACCTTCAATGACTGCTACTAACTTGTTCGTCGTTTTACCCGGTGCCGAAAGTACAACGGCCACTTCTTCT
>NZ_JAWOWJ010000438.1:0-757 GCF_033340495.1 Vibrio sp. 1249-1 | reverse complement strand
TATCGCAACAACTTTCTGATACTTTACTGTTTGAATATCAGATCACCGAAAAAGTTCGACTATCCGGCGGAGACATTAGCGAAAGCTATATGATAAACGACGGTGAGCAACGCTATTTTGTCAAAATCAACGACCGAGAATTCTTGCACAAGTTTGAAGTTGAGGCCGAGAGCCTGCACTTGTTACGCGAAACTTCGACAATATTTGTCCCTGAAGTGGTATTGGTCGGTAAGACCAAAAACAACGCTTTCATTATTTTGAACTACCTTCCTACCAAACCCCTAGATGACCATGAAAACAGCTTTAAATTTGGTCAGCAATTAGCTCAACTGCATCAATGGGGAGAACAGAAAGAGTTTGGTTTCGATACCGACAATTATCTCGGTTCCACCCTGCAGCCGAATCAATGGCACAAAAAATGGTGCATGTTCTTCGCTGAGCAACGTATTGGTTGGCAACTGCAGTTATTAAAAGAGAAAGGCGTGACGCTAGTTGATATCGACGACTTTATTGACGTTGTAAAACAGCTTCTTGCGAACCATACGCCAGAACCGTCTCTTCTACATGGTGATTTATGGAATGGTAATGTCGCTCTCACCGCGTTTGGCCCGATTTGTTTCGATCCTGCATGCTATTGGGGGGACCGAGAATGCGACATCGCGATGACTGAATTGTTTGGAGGGTTCCAACCTGAGTTCTATCAAGGGTATGAATCGGTGATGCCATTGCTGCCTAACTATCATGAACGAAAAGATAT
>NZ_JAWOWJ010000437.1:0-757 GCF_033340495.1 Vibrio sp. 1249-1 | reverse complement strand
TTAAATATTGGCATGCCTGATGTGCAGCCCGGTATTGATCAACCTTGGACAACACTCAACCAAATTTCCAATGAAGTTAGTATCGATAGAACTCAATTGGCGATACGTCTTATCGATCATTGGAAAGCCGCGCTAGAAGAATATGAACTGACTGGACTGGGTGGTTTTGTTGAACGTTGGAATCGTTTGGACAACTTTATCGGCCGACCGGTTAAGCTTCTTATGGGACCGAGAGAAATACACGGAGTGGTACAAGGTATCGACCAACAGGGTGGGGTGGTGCTCAAAACTGAAAATGGTTTGGAAACCTACATTGGCGGAGAAATTTCGTTGAGAAAAGGGGACTGAGCCCCTTTACTTTCTTAGCGATACTTTGTCGACAAGGTGGTTAGCACCTTTGTGGAGGATCAAATGGGCTCTTTCTCTGGTTGGAAGAATGTTCAATTCCAGATTGAGTCCATTAATATTGCGCCAAATTTCTTTCGCTTTACTTTTCGCTTCATCGACCGACAGCTGCGTATAGTGGCTGAAGTAGGAGCCTGGTTTAGTAAAAGCTCCGCGGCGAAACTTCAAAAATCTCTCAACATACCACTGCTCTATCGTTTCACTTTCCGCATCAACATAAATTGAGAAATCAAGAAAATCAGATACAAATACTCGATGTGGATCATGTGGGTAGTCCATACCGCTTTGTAATACGTTTAAGCCTTCAATAATAAGCACGTCAGGTCGGTCGACTTTTTTTAGCTCATCAGTA
>NZ_JAWOWJ010000436.1:0-758 GCF_033340495.1 Vibrio sp. 1249-1 | reverse complement strand
GATCGTAAGAGCCCTCGTGAGAGGAGGGTTATAGATTGCGGTTCTCGATAAATGATAAAATAACGTGTTATCTTCCATGCGTTTACATCTTCTAGCCAACGTCCTTCAACGAGATATGGAGGAAGCCAACCGGTTTCAACAGATAAACGATGACCTTTGTCGTACCACATACAAGCCATGCCAAGCAGAGGGAAATTAATGAACGTGCGGATGCCTATCCTATCTGGTCCTAATTCTCGAAGATGATATTTTTCTTGGAATTGTAGGTTTTTGACTAGCACTTCCTCAAAGTCATAACCAATGTTAGTAGTGAGCGCTGCGAAGGTTTCTAGGATCCCCATCGCAATTTCCAACGCCCAGTTATCTCCTTGAGCTACCGCTGCGTCCATTGCTGCAACCAGCTTATCAGGATAATCCGATGTGCGGTTGTGGAACGACTGAATGACATCTACTAGCATATAAGACAGCTCACCCGCTTTGGTAGAGCTCTGTCTCATCAAAGAAATCGGAAAGTTCGCCAACAGGTCCATACTGGGTTTGTCACGCACAATCACCGAAGTGAAATAAGCATCAAGCCATCGGTTAGGGTGTAAACACCCCGTTTTTAAAATACCTTCACCTTTCCAGATTACTTCCGGGTATCCAGGTAATTGAATACTTTGAGGCTCGTCAGGTCTCATGGCGAGCTGATGATAAAAGGCACGCATTAATGATGCTTCATATAGACATAGTGTGCCGATTCTCTCATCATCATCTAA
>NZ_JAWOWJ010000435.1:0-758 GCF_033340495.1 Vibrio sp. 1249-1 | reverse complement strand
TGAAGGTCGCATAACTGGCGAATTTGATGCGAAAGACGCCGACCAAGAAAAATTACTCGCCTGTGCCGTAGGCAAAAAGATCAATGAGGAAGCAGCATGAGTACCAATACCATGAGCAAACCGACCGAAACAAGCAGCAAAAAGCTGTTTACTAAAGAGTGGTTGATTGAACAAAAATCACTGATTGCACTGTTATTTTTGATTGTTGTGGTGTCTTTTTTAAACCCGAACTTTTTTACGGTAGACAACATTCTTAACATCCTTCGTCAAACCTCAGTCCACGCGATCATCGCCGTAGGTATGACTCTGGTTATCTTAACTGCTGGTATCGACTTGAGTGTCGGTTCTGTCCTTGCGCTTTGTGGTGCATTTGCCGCGAGCCTAATCGCGATGGAAGTGCCAGTTTTAATTGCGGTTCCAACGGCTCTATTAGCTGGTGCAGCACTGGGCGCAATCAGTGGCATCATCATCGCTAAAGGCAAAGTGCAAGCCTTCATCGCGACGCTGGTCACCATGACATTACTGCGCGGTGTGACCATGGTTTACACCGACGGTCGACCAATTTCTACTGGCTTCACAGACACGGCAGACGCATTCGCATGGTTTGGTACAGGCTACGCGTTAGGTATTCCAGTGCCAGTTTGGTTGATGGTTGTTGTATTCGCAGCGGCTTGGTACCTACTTAATCACACTCGCTTTGGTCGCTATGTTTACGCACTAGGCGGCAATGAGTCTGCGACTCGCCTGTCTGGTATTAA
>NZ_JAWOWJ010000434.1:0-758 GCF_033340495.1 Vibrio sp. 1249-1 | reverse complement strand
TGCCCCAAATAGCCGTATTGTCCTGTTAACCAGTAGTTGGTTTGGGTGAACAACGCCATTAAGAACACATGCAAAAACGCCCCTTCGAACCAGTTGGTCAGGTCGGAATCTTGTTTCGCTAGCACGCTTCGGGCATAGGCTAAGATCGCCAAGGACGGCACGTAACTAAGAATGACCCAAGCCCAATGCCCACTTTCAACCGGCTGCCATTGTGGAATAAATGGCAGCAACGTGAGACGAACCACCAAAATACCCATCACGATTTTGACCGCCCAACTTGCTGGGCGAAAGAACCCGGCTTGGATTTGCAGTGCCATCACCGCGACTTGTATCGAAATGGCAGTGGTGAGCCAAGTGTCGCTTAACCAAACGAAAGCGACGCCAGAAATCAGAGCGTGAACGACCGCTGAACATTCAAGTGCAAGAGAGCGAAGGCGCTGGCTAAGGAACGCATAATAGGCCGCGATGAGCGCGCAGAACAACGTCCAGTACAGGGCGTAACCGTGCATGAATTCGTCAGCATAAAACAACGTGACCAAACCCATCGTTGGTGCTAGCACCAACAAAAGCACGTTGCTGATTTGCGAACGGTCACTCAAAGATTGGCAATAGGTTCTAAAGCCAATCAGTGCAATACTCACCGCCAGTGCGAATAAAATGCTGGCCTCTCGCTCTAACATATACAGCGCATCAAACGCGATGGTGAGAACAATCAGCGCGGTTGCCGAGACGAGTATGGATGGCAAAAATACACGTAA
>NZ_JAWOWJ010000433.1:0-759 GCF_033340495.1 Vibrio sp. 1249-1 | reverse complement strand
CCGTTAATGTAAGTCGCAAGCTCTTCGATATCGTCACCCGCTTTTGCGCTGATGTTGATTTCTTGCTCTTGGCCGTAGCTG
Source organism: Vibrio sp. 1249-1 (assembly GCF_033340495.1). Lineage (NCBI taxonomy): Bacteria > Pseudomonadati > Pseudomonadota > Gammaproteobacteria > Vibrionales > Vibrionaceae > Vibrio > Vibrio sp. 1249-1. Next base: position 678 of record NZ_JAWOWJ010000433.1, on the reverse strand, counting down.
TCCGTTAGGTTGATTTTTAGGTCGTTCTTACCTTCAGCAACGTTCCAGTCTTTACCTTTACCACTTTCAGCTTGGTAGCTCACACCGCCCATCATTTTGTTGTCTGAGCGCATGTCTTTTAGCTCAAGCATCACTGCTTCACCGTTATCCGCACCGATTTGGAACGATTTCGCACCGTGTGTGCCGTTTAGTAGCTTGTTACCACCGAAAGAAGTGGTTTCTGCGATACGGTTTAGTTCGTCGTTTAGCGCGGTCACTTCTTCTTGAATCGCCACACGTTCTGCTTTCGAGTTTGAACCGTTTGCTGATTGTAGAGACAAATCACGCATACGTTGAAGAATGTTAGTGGTCTCGTTCATTGCACCTTCAGCAGTTTGTGCAATCGAGATACCGTCGTTCGCGTTGCGAACCGCTACATCCAAACCACGGCTTTGTACGTTCAAACGGTTCGAGATTTGTAGACCCGCAGCGTCATCTTTTGCGCTGTTGATTTTGAAACCCGAAGACAAACGCTCCATAGAAGTTTGTTGAGCTGAGTTTGCGTTGTTTAGGTAACGCTGAGCGGTCATCGCTGATACGTTAGTGTTTACATTCACTGCCATGGTGATTTCTCCAATTGATTTTCCGGTGTAGCGGTTTCCGACGTCTCGGAAAACCAAGTAGTTCTCTCAAAGTTAC
>NZ_JAWOWJ010000432.1:0-760 GCF_033340495.1 Vibrio sp. 1249-1 | reverse complement strand
GTCACGTTTGGCCTTGGCTAGTTTTTGCACTTTCTCCAACAGGGCTTTGTGACTCCATGGCTGTTGATTTGAACTAAAACGTGCTCTGTTCATGGCATCGAGTTCGAGTTTGACCGCTTGAACATCTTCGGGATTTAGTCGGTCACGATGGGTACTCAAGTACTCGTTTACTGAGCGTTCGATTTTCGCTTCGTCGCCTTCGTTAATGATGCGTTTCAACGCTTCAACGCAAAGTGGTTTTTCTGATGCTGACAATGGTTCTGTGGAAGCAACAGGACGCTTTTTCCAAATTACGAATGCAATTGCGGAAGTAAGAATCCACAAGCCTGCAAAAACAAAAGTGAGCGTTTGCCAAAGTTTGTCTACGCTATTTTGTTGGGCAGGAGCTGCATTTGAAACGGTTGGTATAGGAAGCGCGGTTTCAGGTAAGGTAATCAAGCCTGCATCGCTTTGTTCCACATTCAGTTTCAGCTCAGACAAGTTTGCCTGCTTTGCTTCATCGCTTTTACTGTCCCACCAATTCAGTGCGTAGCCAGGCAGCGTGAATTCGCCTGCTTCTGTTGGGATCAGCACTTGTTTTACCGTCATGATTACCGTGCCATCTCTTGCTGTGTCGAATTGAGGCTGCTCAGGGTAAACGCGTAAGGAGTTTGGGTAATCCATAGTAATACGCGGTAAGTATTCGGCTTGTGTACCGCGAGCTTTGATTTGAATGGTACGAGTAATAGACGAACCTTGTTTCACGTTATTTACCGTATTG
>NZ_JAWOWJ010000431.1:0-760 GCF_033340495.1 Vibrio sp. 1249-1 | reverse complement strand
GAGCAGCTGATCTCCATCTTTTTCCCCCACTCTGGCGGCAGTTTGGCATACGCTTCAAACTCTGGTTGCGAATCGTATGGGTGGCGAAGTATCTCAGCAAGACGGTGAACTTCGCTGAAATCCCCTTCCTCAGCTTTATCGATAGCCAATTGCGCAAGGTAGTTGCGAAGAATGTATTTCGGGTTGGCTTGGCGCATCTGTTCACAACGCTGTTCGGCTGAAATCGGCTCACCAATTTCATCTACCTCCAGCTCACATCGAGCCAAATACAAATCAAGCCACGCTTGGGCGGCTTCCCGGTCAATAAACAAATCAATGACCTCTTGCGCTGGCTGTTTATCGAGGTTGGACAACGCTCTAAAGAATCGTGTGTAGTCGGTATGATTCTGATTAAGCAGTTCAAACATCGACTCAAACAAACGTCCGTCTTCTGCAATTTTTGTTTTCAAACCCAGCTTACTGCGCATCAAGCGGCTAAACTGCTGGCTTAAACGCCCTTCAAATTGGCTCAATGCCTGTTCTAAATCTTCTCGCTCGACGAGCGGTGATAAGGCATGCGCCAAAGCAGAAAGATTCCACAGGGCAATTCGCGGTTGCTGCTCGAACGCATAACGCCCCTGATAATCAGAATGGTTACAAATGTACCCCGGTTCATAATCGTCGAGAAAACCAAATGGCCCGTAATCAAAGGTTTGCCCGAGAATTGACATGTTATCGGTGTTCATCACACCATGAGCAAACCCATACGCTTGCCAGTAAG
>NZ_JAWOWJ010000430.1:0-760 GCF_033340495.1 Vibrio sp. 1249-1 | reverse complement strand
CAAGATAGTGAGAGCGTGCAAGAAATACAGCATCAAGACAAAGTGCGCCCATGCATGCGTGTAAGGTTTGCCCGCTAAGATGCCAGGTAATGGTAGCAATAACGGAATACACCATGCAATCGCGAGTGTTGTGCTACTCAGATGTGGGTGAGGAGATAAAGCGAGTTGCCAAATCGCGACCCATGCTAATAAAGCTAAGTTGCCGAACAAAGCGAGGTAGCGATACGTTTTTGCTTGAGCACCAAGAGGTGGTTGTTCTTCGAAAGAGTCAGACATCGATTCTCTATCCTTGAATTGATACCAATTCTACTGATTATTAATACTGGTATTAGTGACAAGCTTTGAGCTTTAACGCTGCTGTTGCTAGTCGTTTACCTAATTGTTGTGCCAGGCGAGTCTCCTCCGCTGTGAGACTTGGTTCGTGTCCTACACTGCTGGCACCGTAGGGCGTGCCACCAGATTGGGTCGAATGCAGCTCTGGTTCAGCGTAAGGAATACCAAGTACCATCATCCCGTGATGCAGTAATGGTGTCATCATACTTTGAAGTGTGGTCTCCTGACCGCCATGCATCGAAGATGATGAGGTAAATACACAAGCTGGCTTATCGATTAAGTCACCGCTAACCCACAAAGGGGTTGTTTGATCCCAAAAGTGCTTTAAAGGTGCTGCCATATTGCCAAACCAAACGGGACTACCGAACGCTAGACCGTCGCACTTTTTCAGTTCCTCTAGAGTAACAATTGGATCGGAAGGGGTATG
>NZ_JAWOWJ010000429.1:0-760 GCF_033340495.1 Vibrio sp. 1249-1 | reverse complement strand
TAGACCCGCTCTGCTGTGCGCAACGTGAGTTGGAAGAAGAAACTGGCTTCAGCGCAGAAAAATTTACCCCACTCGGTCAAGTGACACCGCTTGCTGGGTTTTGTGATGAAATTCAGTATTTGTTTGTCGCGGAACACTTAGCCAAAACCAATCGCTACGAGTGTGACGACGATGAAGTGATTGAAGTCGTGACATTGTCACGGGAACAGCTCGAAGAAAAAATTATTGATGGCACCATTACCGATGCCAAAACCATCGCTTGCTTAAGCAAAGCTCGCCTTTGCGGATACATTTAGGAATTTGGACCAAGGAGATATTCATGGATTTTCGTTCAGACACAGTGACTCAACCCACCCAAGCTATGCGCGAAGCAATGTTCAGCGCCCCTGTTGGCGATGATGTTTATGGTGACGATCCTACCGTAAACGAGCTAGAGCAATTCGCGGCTGAATTAGCAGGGTTTGAGGCAGCGTTGTTTACCACTTCTGGCACGCAAGCAAACCTTTTAGGGTTAATGGCACATTGTGAGCGTGGCGATGAATATTTATGCGGCCAGCAAGCGCACAATTACAAATATGAAGCAGGTGGCGCAGCGGTACTGGGTTCTATCCAGCCTCAACCAATAGAAAACAATCCAGATGGCACGTTGCCATTTGACAAATTAGAGGCGGCAATTAAACCTGATGACGCGCACTTTGCTCGTACTCGTCTGCTAAGTTTAGAAAACACCATCAACGGTAAAGTGATCCCACTGTCTTAC
>NZ_JAWOWJ010000428.1:0-760 GCF_033340495.1 Vibrio sp. 1249-1 | reverse complement strand
CGTGCTCAGGTTCTGATTGAAGCCTTGATTGTTGAAATGGCCGAAGGTGATGGTATTAACCTAGGCGTTCAGTGGGGGTCACTCGAAACGGGTGCTGTGATCCAGTACGGCAACACAGGTGCGCCAATTGGCCAAGTCATGGTTGGTTTAGAAGAAGCTAAAGATACAGTAGAGAAAAAACCGATTCGTGACTCAGATACTGGTGCTATCAAATATTACGAGGAAACGACGACAAAAGGTGATTATTCTACTTTAGCCTCTGCTCTCAAAAATGTTAATGGTGCAGCAATGAGCATTGTGATGGGAGATTGGACTGCTTTGGTTAGTGCGGTTGCTTCGGATTCCAACTCAAACATCCTATCTTCTCCAAGTATCACGGTGATGGATAACGGCGAAGCCTCATTCATCGTGGGTGAAGAAGTGCCTGTTATTACTGGCTCGACTGCTGGTTCAAACAACGACAACCCATTCCAAACCGTTGATCGTAAAGAAGTCGGTATCAAGCTCAAAGTTGTACCACAGATCAACGAAGGTGATTCTGTTCAGCTAAATATTGAACAAGAAGTCTCTAACGTATTGGGTGCCAATGGTGCCGTTGACGTTCGTTTCGCGAAGCGCCAACTTAACACTTCCGTGATGATCCAAGATGGTCAGATGCTGGTGCTAGGTGGTTTGGTTGATGAACGTGCACTAGAAAGTGAATCGAAAGTGCCACTGCTTGGTGATATTCCAGTATTGGGGCACTTGTTCAAATCAACCA
>NZ_JAWOWJ010000427.1:0-760 GCF_033340495.1 Vibrio sp. 1249-1 | reverse complement strand
GTCGAGCACATGGGTCACGTACCAATGAACCACGGTGTAGACTTCCACCCTGGCATGTCGAAAAACGTCGCCAAAGCCGCTGGTATGATGGGTTTAACCGCTGAAATGCTTGGTAAGCTTCATGGTATCAGCCGTGAGCAACAAGATGAGTTTGCGGCGCGCTCTCATGCTCGTGCTCACGCAGCAACATTGGAAGGTCGCTTTAAAAACGAACTCCTACCAACCGAAGGCCACGCAGCAGACGGTACGTTATTCCAGTTAGATTACGATGTAGTGATTCGTCCAGAGACCACCGTTGAAGGTCTGTCTCAACTTCGTCCGGTATTCGACCCAGCGAACGGTACTGTAACAGCCGGCACGTCTTCCGCTCTATCTGATGGTGCATCCGCAATGCTGATCATGAGCGAAGAGAAAGCCAATGAACTTGGTTTGAAGATTCGCGCACGAATCAAAGGCATGGCGATCGCAGGTTGCGATCCATCCATCATGGGTTACGGCCCTGTACCTGCAACGCAAAAAGCGCTCAAACGTGCAGGCCTTGCAATTGAAGATATGGACGTTGTCGAGCTAAACGAAGCGTTTGCAGCGCAATCTCTGCCATGTGCGAAAGACCTAGGTCTGCTTGAGGTGATGGACGAAAAAGTGAACCTGAATGGCGGCGCGATTGCTCTAGGTCACCCATTGGGTTGTTCTGGTGCACGTATCTCAACAACGCTTATCAACCTAATGGAAGCCAAGGACGCCAAATACGGCCTTGCGA
>NZ_JAWOWJ010000426.1:0-761 GCF_033340495.1 Vibrio sp. 1249-1 | reverse complement strand
AAAGTCTCTGCCCTGCATTTTTATGAACAAAAAGGACTGATTTCGAGTTGGAGAAATCAAGGCAATCAGCGCCGCTACCACCGCAGCGTTTTGCGCCGTGTCGCGGTGATTAAAGCGGCGCAGCAAGTCGGGTTGTCGTTAGAAGAAATCAAACATGCGCTAGATGAGCTGCCGAAACATCAAGCTCCGAACAAAGAGCAATGGGAAGTCATGGCGAGCCATTGGCATGAACAGTTAGAACAAAAGATTCAAAAGCTCAAAGCCTTGCAAAACGATTTGGGTGGATGCATTGGCTGCGGATGTTTGTCGTTAGAAACCTGCGCACTGCGAAACCCAGAAGATGTGTTAGGCAAAGATCACTCAGGTTCGAATTTGACCTTAGAAGAAGAGGCGTAAGCGTTATTCTTTGTCGAAACTGTCCACCACAATCGCGCCCATCGACGCTGGCATTGTGATGACGATAACGCGTTTTATCGCAACGATCGGGTCAGTAAAGAGCGGCAACTTGTCGAGACAAAATAGCACCAAAGCTACCACGATAGCGGCGATGGAATAGGCGATCACAACGCGAAATACAAAGATGGGAATGCGCTTTCTAATGTGGCTTTGAAATACGCTTTGATAAGCGAAAAAGCTGAGAAAAATCACAGAAAGGCTTAACAACATGAGCAGGTTTATCATGGGTAAGCTTTCACCCAATCGCCATGCTTCTTCCGAAAAAGAGATAGGCACAGCAAGGGCAAAAGCGCCAACCAACACTT
>NZ_JAWOWJ010000425.1:0-761 GCF_033340495.1 Vibrio sp. 1249-1 | reverse complement strand
GACTTCCAACACCTTGATTAAAGTTTAATGTCTGGAAGTACTTAATCGCAGTATCTTTCGCGTAGAACGAACCGTTCAGTGCGGCAGATGCACCTTTGGACTCCGTCGTGCCGTAAACCGCCATATCATCAATAAGCAGAGAACTGTGCGCCACAATATCACCGACGACGAAATGTTGTTGGAAAGGGTTATTCGTCTTGAGATGCAATTGATGGCCTTTTGATTCAATGGTGCCACAAACGTTAGTATTGAATATATCGGTCGTACTGTGAGTCAAAATTTTACCAATAATGGTGTTGTACTTACCGTCAATATGAAGCGTCGACCCCGTTAGCTCTATATCCCCATCGATGAGAACATTATGCAGTTTTGTTGGGTAGGCCGACAGAAGGTCACCATAAATAACAGTGTGTTTGTTTTGGTAATCTTCAATGCTAGAAGCTTGCTCATTGTTAACCTTCAACTCGACCGAAAGCGAGCGAAGTGAGATGCGTTTATTAGGCTCACCAATTCGGTTATTACCCTCTAAAACAATGCCTTGATGAGCTTCTAGTATGACTTCGTTCTCAGGTGAAGAGGAGATGATGGAATCACCAGCGGGTAATACGATCTTGCCATGGCAAAAAAAGGTAGTGTCTGTTCTTTGAATATCAAAAGAACTATGAGTTGAGCATATTTGGTTTAGCTCAGATGGTTTCGCAACGTCATAAACCGTTGCTTGTGCTGTTAACGGCATCAACATGGCCGTAGCAATAACGCAG
>NZ_JAWOWJ010000424.1:0-764 GCF_033340495.1 Vibrio sp. 1249-1 | reverse complement strand
GCTACATATTGTTGTTGCTATGATTATTTTTTTACTGTTATTTTCACTGCAAACTTTTATTTTTGAAGATTTAATTAACATACCAGTATCAGTTGTTTCTTCCGCTCAATCTTTATACCAGATTATGGCTGTCGGCGTATTAGCATCTGTAGTAACCGTGCCATTTAATGCGCAAATTAATGCCAATGAAGATTTAGGTATTGATGCTGTGTTTAGTGTTTTTGAATCACTGCTTAAGTTGATTTCGGCATTTTTGATTATCCTCTTTGAAAATCAACTAGTCGCTCTGGGAACGTTGTTTGTCTCAGTTTCTTGGACAATGCTTATTGTGAAGGTGGTTTACTGTCGGATTAAATATGAAGAATGTAACCTTCTAAACTTCAAATTAGATATTGCCTTATTTAAAGAGATGGGATTCACCTGCCTGCGCTTGTCCATCGCTTGGAGCCGTATTTTTCCTAATGGTGATGAACTGGAGCCAAACGAAGAAGGACTGGCGTTTTACGACAACATTTTTGATGAGCTAGCCAAACACGACATGCAACCATTTGTGACGCTTTCTCATTACGAGATGCCTTACGCCTTGGTTGAGAATTATGGTGGTTGGGGCGATCGTCGAGTGATCGAGTTTTTCGAGCGTTACGCTAAAACCGTGTTAGAACGCTACAAAGATAAGGTCAAACTGTGGCTTACCTTCAACGAAATCAACATGTCTCTGCATGCACCATTTACTGGGGTTGGTTTGCCAGAAGACGCAACAGAGC
>NZ_JAWOWJ010000423.1:0-764 GCF_033340495.1 Vibrio sp. 1249-1 | reverse complement strand
TGTTTACGCCTATTTGGCAGACGCTGGATACCGACGATGGCGACTTCCTCGATCTCGCTTGGAGTGAAGATCCCACCAAAGAACCTGCGCAGAACAAACCCATCTTCGTTCTGTTTCATGGCTTGGAAGGATGCTTCTACAGCCCGTATGCAAACGGCCTGATGAATGCGTTTGCGAAATCTGGTTGGTTATCGGTGATGATGCATTTTCGTGGCTGTAGCGGCAAACCGAACAAAAAAGCTCGCGCATACCATTCAGGAGAAGTAACGGACGCTCGCTTCTTTTTGGAACACCTTCATCTGCGCTTTCCAAACAATCCAAAAGTCGCCGTCGGCATCTCCCTTGGTGGCAATATGCTGGCGAACTACTTAGCCCAATACAAAGATGACCCGATTTTAAAAGCGGCCACCATCGTCTCTGCACCACTGGATTTGGCGGCTTGTGCCAATCGAATTGAGCAGGGCTTTTCCAAAGTGTATCGCCGTTACCTACTCTCTTCGCTCAAACGGAATGCTCTACAAAAACATCATTTACTGCATGGCGAATTGGCGCTGTCGTACAACTCCATCAAGCGCGTCACTCGTCTGTACGAATTTGATGACTTGATCACTGCACCTCTGCATGGTTTTAAGGATGCACAAGATTATTACGATCAATGCTCAGGATTGAGCAAGTTACAGCAGATCACCTTGCCAACTTTGATCATCCACGCCAAAGACGACCCGTTCATGACCGAAGAGGTGATCCCAAAATTTGTTCTGCCA
>NZ_JAWOWJ010000422.1:0-682 GCF_033340495.1 Vibrio sp. 1249-1 | reverse complement strand
AAAGGCCGTAAGGTCGCATCGCACGTTCAAGCATTGATTGTCCCGGGCTCAGAACAGGTGAAAGCACAAGCAGAAGCCGAAGGCTTGGATGTCATCTTTAAAGAAGCGGGCTTTGAATGGCGTCTACCAGGCTGTTCAATGTGTTTAGCAATGAACAATGACCGTTTGGGACCTCACGAGCGTTGTGCATCAACATCAAACCGTAACTTTGAAGGCCGTCAGGGTCGTGATGGCCGCACTCACTTGGTTAGCCCTGCAATGGCAGCCGCGGCAGCTATCGCTGGTCACTTTGTTGACATTCGTGAATTAACTTTTGATAAACAGGATTAGGGAGAACAATCATGTCAGGTTTTAAACAACATACTGGTTTGGTTGTGCCTCTAGATGCCGCCAACGTTGACACGGATGCCATCATTCCAAAGCAGTTTTTACAAAAAGTTTCTCGCCTAGGTTTCGGTAAGCATCTTTTCCATGACTGGCGCTTCCTTGATGATGCAGGCGAGCAGCCAAACCCTGAGTTTGTAATGAATGCGCCACGTTACCAAGGCGCTTCTATCCTACTTGCGCGTGAAAACTTCGGCTGTGGCTCATCTCGTGAACACGCACCTTGGGCTTTGGCTGATTACGGCATTAAAGCGATGATCGCACCTAGTTCGGCAGAGCTTTCCTCTGGCCTCCCCTC
>NZ_JAWOWJ010000421.1:0-769 GCF_033340495.1 Vibrio sp. 1249-1 | reverse complement strand
TATCAACCATAAAATTACTCTTATGGTTAAATCCTTATTTAATTTTTTAATACTATTTATCTGAGTATTGTCGCGTTCTACTTTGCTTAAAAACGTACTTTAAAATGACTTTTTATAAATAAAGCCACGCACCACAACATTAAAGAAGCAGCAAAGCAACGCTATTAAAACAAAAGTTAAAAGACAATTATTATCAACAACTTAAAATCAACAAAAACAGTTAAAATGAATGAGTCAAAATGTATAAGTTAAAATACAATAAAAATATAAGAACATCATTCCGTTTAATTTTAGTCGTTATTGTATTGAGAAAGTTTAATTTTCAATTTCTAAAATTGGTGGGATACACACAAGAGAAATCATCAAAACCATCCGTTGTTAATAATGAATTTCGCATTTAAAACAAAAGATAGAAACAAGATCAAATTCATGTTTTCTAATATATCGATTCAACCTTTCACAAGTTTGAATAGAAAATCAAACTTTCAGTCAATCTAAAAACAACAAAACATTCACCAAGTGAATATTCAAAAGATAAGTCAAAACTAAATAGCACATACGGTCAGCATATTTGTGAATTACTATTCATTAATTATTTTTTCATAAATTAAACATTAATGTGACCAATTTCACACAATTGCACTGCGTACAACATAAAGTAAACGAAATTTAAGTGTTTACTGACTCAAAACGTGTCGATAGAACAGAGGTTAAACATCGAGCTGAAACACGTATTTCCCACCAAAATTTATTATACATAGCAGTGAGT
>NZ_JAWOWJ010000420.1:0-771 GCF_033340495.1 Vibrio sp. 1249-1 | reverse complement strand
GTAGGTATTGAATTGGCTGCGCGAGCGGCAGGCCACGATGTATCTGTGCCTTTCGCACCAGGTCGAGGCGATGCTTCTCAAGATATGACGGATGTGGAATCGTTCGAAGTGCTTGAACCTGTGGCTGACGGTTTCCGAAATTGGTTGAAGAAAGACTATGTGGTGAAGCCGGAAGAGTTGTTGCTCGACCGAGCTCAGCTTATGGGTTTGACAGCACCAGAAATGACGGTACTGATTGGTGGTTTACGCGTTCTGGGTAGCAACTACGGTGGCAGCAAAGATGGCGTCTTTACCGACCGCGTGGGTACGTTATCGAACGATTTCTTCGTAAACCTCACCGATATGGCTTACACATGGAAGCCAACGGGTGAGAACCAATACGAAATTCGTGATCGTAAAACAGACCAAGTGAAATGGACGGCGACTCGAGTGGATCTTGTCTTTGGTTCAAACTCGATTCTACGTTCGTACGCGGAAGTGTATGCGCAAGATGATAATCAGGAAAAATTCATCCATGATTTCGTCGCTGCATGGGTGAAAGTCATGAACGCGGATCGTTTTGACTTGCAATAAGTGAAACGATGTTCATCGATAGATGCGTAAACAAAGTTGATGAATAAGTAAGAGAGGCGGGCGCAATGCTCGCCTTTTTCTTTACGTGGCTTTTTACTTTGTTTGAAAGTTAAGCTCATTTGAACCATAATCATCAGACCATATGAACTAAAGGAGCTTGATATGGCAACTGCAGCATTAAAAAGCTTCAAACCGAAA
>NZ_JAWOWJ010000419.1:0-771 GCF_033340495.1 Vibrio sp. 1249-1 | reverse complement strand
TTCACTATTCGAAATACAAAAAAAACGCCCATATAAATGGGCGTTTTTTATTTATTCAGATTTTATGGCTTAGCGACACAGAAGCTTATTGTCAGGGTTTAAAATCGTCGACAGTGCTTTCTGGTACGATGCTTCAACGGTCTCTTTAGAATTAGAGCGAATACCTAAATATTCAAGGCGACCATCTTCTATTCCGTATACGACACCATGAATTTCGACATCTTGCCCGCGCTCCCATGCGTTTTGCATGATGGTTGAATTGCCTAGGTTATAAACTTGTTCTGCAACGTTAATTTCACCAAGCTTATCGGCACGATCTTCAACAGGCATTTGATCTAAGTAAGAACGATGCTTGAAGTAAAGATCTCTGATGTGCAGTAGCCAGTTATTGATAAGCCCGAGTTGAGGGTTATCTATCGCTGCGTTAACACCGCCGCAACCGTAGTGACCACACACAATAATATGCTTCACCTTGAGTACATCAACGGCGTATTGAACAACGGAAAGGCAATTGAGGTCTGTGTGAATGACTTGGTTTGCAACATTGCGGTGAACAAATAATTCACCGGAGTAAAGGCCGGTTAATCGTTCTGCGGGTACTCGACTATCGGAGCAGCCAATCCAAAGAAAATCAGGCTTTTGGCCTTCGGCGAGCTTAGCGAAATATTCAGGACGATCAGATTTGATTTCTTCCGACCATTTTGAATTATTCTCAAATAACTGTTTAATTTCCGGCATCTTGCAAACTACTTCCCTTAAATGACAAAAGCA
>NZ_JAWOWJ010000418.1:0-772 GCF_033340495.1 Vibrio sp. 1249-1 | reverse complement strand
AAGCGGGCATCGCAGACTTCTGGTACAAGTACGTTGGTTTCGACGGTCGCATCATCGGTATGACAACATTCGGTGAATCTGCACCTGCTGACCAGTTGTTCGAAATGTTTGGTTTCACTGTAGAAAACGTAGTGAACACAGCAAAAGAACTACTAGCGTAATCGAGACAGTTGTTTAAACCGGCTCTGTTGAGCGGTTGTGAGAAAAGGCCATCATGTTGATGGCCTTTTTATTTGTCTCAATATTTCCAATCTAGCGGAATACTTTGGTGAATATCTTCAAGCAGTACGGATAAGCGAAGAGGATGACGCCCTGCTGGTGTATAACAGTTGATCGTTATTGGCTCTGAAAGCCAGCCTTCAAGGCATGGGGTGATACGGCCGGGGTGATGTTTCTCATACCCTTGTGCAGTCCAAGTCGGCAAGAGACCAATGCCGTGTCCGTTGGCGATACTATCGATCTGCATAGCAATGTTGTCGCTATAGAGTCGGCTGACAAATGGTTCTAGAAAAAACTCCCCTTGTTCAGGGTGCGAGAGTAGCAAACCATTCTCTTGTATCGACCCAAAATCTATCCACGGATGTTTGTTTAGTTCTCTCGGGTGGTGGATGGGGCCATGTTTTTCGATGTAGTTTGGCGACGCGAATGGGGTGTAACGAAATACGCCAAGCGTTTCTTTGCGCCAATCCAGCCCTTTGTGTTCACCTAGCCAGATAAACAAATCTGGATCGTGGTGTGTATCGGAAAAATCACTGGTGAGCTGGACTCTGAC
>NZ_JAWOWJ010000417.1:0-773 GCF_033340495.1 Vibrio sp. 1249-1 | reverse complement strand
AATGGCTCCAATCGGGAGCTATTTTTTATGTCTGCATATTATGAGCAGAAGCGTCCAAGTTTTGCAGGTTGCGTCATCTTGATTTCGTCGTCTAACGAGCGGTAGACAATCGTATTCCAGATTTCGCCATTATCCATTTCAAATTCAATCGCGTAATTCATGCCGCTTACCACCTGAGTGCGAACACTGAGGATTTGCTTTAACTTAGCGGAAGTGTTCATTTGCGCGAGTACCACATCAAGCAATGGTTGCGCTTCATCGGTCATGTCACTTTGTGACCATCCGCCGGGCAGTTTTTCTAAGTTACAGATTGGGTTCGCTTCCGGTTGCGATTGGGCTGGTGCCTCGGTCTCTTCCTTTTGATTACATCCAGCTAAAGCCACCACACATACGAGTGACGCCAATAATGTTTTCTTCATAACAAGACCTTTCTTTGTAATGTGCTCAGTATCCTAGGGGCTTCTGTGAATTATATCTGTTTCATATTCGAGAAAGTGTTGGTCACATATCGCTTTGTTTCAATTGATTCTGTTCAGCAGTATTTATCGGTTAAATACAATTAACAGGTCATTGTTGGGTTAAAAATAAGCAAAAACAGATTGTTAACTATTTAATTGAGTGAAAATTGCCCTATGCTATAAACGATAAGCGATCCAAGGTAGGAAAGGATATGAGAGAAAGGGTTCTGTTTTTTGATTTATTGCGCTGCGTCGCCGCAGTGGCCGTGATCGCTATTCATGTCTTGGCGCCTTATCGAAACGAGTTGGGCGTGA
>NZ_JAWOWJ010000416.1:0-774 GCF_033340495.1 Vibrio sp. 1249-1 | reverse complement strand
CTGTCTCTGAGTTGTCTTCGCAGCAACTTGCTTGGGTCAGTGGGTACTTTTGGGGTTTAGCTCAACATCAACCAAGTGCGGCGGCAACACCAATCGCCCAAGCAGCTGCCGCAGTATCAGCAAAGCCTGCCGGTAAGTTGACCATCATTTTTGCTTCTCAAACCGGTAACGCAAAAGGTGTTGCTGAAGCGTTGGAACAAGAAGCAAAAGCAGAAGGAATTGCAGTAGAGTTGTTTGATGCAAGCGACTACAAAGGCAAAAACTTAGCCAAAGAAACGCACGTCATCATTGTTGCTTCTACCAACGGTGAAGGTGAAGCGCCAGACAATGCCATTGAGTTGCACGAGTTCTTACAATCTAAGAAAGCACCTAAGCTATCAAACCTTCAATATGGTGTGATTGCATTGGGTGATTCTAGTTATGAGTTCTTCTGCCAAACTGGTAAAGACTTTGACACGTATTTAGCAAAACTGGGCGCGACGTCTTTTATTGACCGTATTGACTGCGATGTTGATTACGAAGCGGCAGCGGAAGAATGGCGCAAGAATGCGCTAGGTAAAGTTAAAGAGACACTATCTTCTGGCAATGAAGCGGAAATTGTTCAACTTCCTGTAGGACAAGCGGCAGCTTCACATTCTCAGTACAACAAACAAAATCCATACACAGCGACGTTACTCACCAGCCAAAAGATCACGGGTCGAGACTCGGGTAAAGATGTTCGCCATATTGAAATCGATCTAGATGGTTCGGGTCTGACATACCAACCAGGTGATG
>NZ_JAWOWJ010000415.1:0-775 GCF_033340495.1 Vibrio sp. 1249-1 | reverse complement strand
GGTTGATGTAGCGGTTTGAATCGACTAGTTCGTGTGCAGAGCAGTTGATGGATAACTTCACGGTATAACCGAGGTGAGCCTCTAACTCTTGCTTCGCAATACATGCTAACTCTATGATTCGCTCACCTAATTCGATGATTAATCCTGATTGCTCAGCTGCTTCAATAAACTCCGCAGGGGAGATGTTGCCATACACACTGCTGTTCCAACGAGCGAGTATTTCAAAGTAATCCCAGCGATCATTGTTTACATCAACAATCGGTTGTAACACCACGTAAAGCTCATGACTTTCAGTAATGCTCGTGCTTAATTGAATGCGCATCGCTTCAATCAGTTGCGTTTGACGATGATAAAGCGCACTTAAGTGCGTGTCGTAATGTTGAATTCGTGTGTCACGGTGTTTTTTGCAATCTTTCAACGCTAAGCTGGCATTTAGGATCAGTTCATCACTGTTGAGCATGTGAACAGGCGCACGTGCAATGCCAATGCTCACGGTAAAAGAAATACGATTGGATTTGTCACTGTAACCGGCTTCAATTTTATCGAGCACTTCCTGACATACAGCCACGGGATCTTCATCGTAAGTAATAAAGGCAAACTCGTCGCCAGCAACGCGAAACGCGTTATTTGGGGAAGACAAGCTCTGTTGAATCGCATTTGCAGTAAACTTGATGATCTGGTCACCAATGTAGTTCCCGTTGATGTCGTTTATCGATTTGAAGTTGTCGATATCCAGATACGCCAGATTAAAAGGGCGGGTGGCTTGCTGCGTTAA
>NZ_JAWOWJ010000414.1:0-775 GCF_033340495.1 Vibrio sp. 1249-1 | reverse complement strand
GCAAATGGTGCAAGTGGCGAAACAACATCAAGGTACGGTTTTGCCTGGTTATACTCACTTACAACGTGCTCAGCCTGTGACGTTTGCTCATTGGTGTTTGGCTTATGTTGAAATGTTTGAGCGTGATTACTCACGTCTGAGTGATGCGCTGCAACGTTTAGATACCTGTCCGTTAGGCTCTGGCGCATTAGCTGGTACTGCTTACCCAATTGATCGTGAACAACTGGCGCATAATCTTGGTTTTCATCGTGCTACGCGTAACTCACTCGATTCGGTATCGGATCGTGACCATGTGATGGAACTGATGTCTGTCGCTTCTATTTCTATGCTGCACTTGTCACGTCTCGCGGAAGATATGATTTTCTACAACTCAGGTGAGTCGAACTTCATTGAGTTGGCAGATACAGTGACGTCTGGCTCGTCATTGATGCCACAGAAGAAAAACCCAGATGCGCTAGAGCTCATTCGTGGTAAGACTGGTCGCGTGTACGGCGCACTTGCTGGCATGATGATGACAGTCAAAGCCCTGCCACTGGCGTACAACAAAGACATGCAAGAAGACAAAGAAGGTTTGTTCGATGCTCTTGATACATGGAACGACTGTATGGAAATGGCAGCGTTGTGTTTCGATGGGATTAAGGTTAATGGCGAACGTACGTTAGAAGCCGCGAAACAAGGCTACGCCAATGCCACAGAATTAGCGGACTACTTGGTCGCGAAAGGCATTCCTTTCCGAGAAGCGCATCATATTGTCGGTGTGGCTGTCGTTGGCGCG
>NZ_JAWOWJ010000413.1:0-776 GCF_033340495.1 Vibrio sp. 1249-1 | reverse complement strand
CCTGCGTCACTTGATAATTACTACTTAGCTCCTGATGATGCGTTGATTCGATGGCTTAAAGCGCACTACTCACAAGGGGCGGTGTTATCTTCTGCATGTGCCGGAGTATTCATTCTTGCCGCAACCAACTTGATCGATTCGAGAGAGGTCACGACCCATTGGGCATTGGCGGAAACATTCTCCCAAGCCTTTCCTAGCATTGCGCTGGATAGCAATAAGATATTGATCAATCACGGTGACATAGTAACGGCGGGTGGGATGATGTCATGGTTAGACCTTGGCTTTGAGCTGATCGCGAAATACGCTTCGCCGGGTGTTGTGCGTCAGCTTGGAAAAACGCTGGTTATTGATACCGCTCAGCGAGCGCAGAGCTACTACCAACAGTTTCATCCATCGTTTTCTCACGGTGATTATGCGATTGTTTCCATTCAACAAATCATGCATCAGCGCTATGCAGAGCCTTTGTCCATAAAGCAGTTAGCAAAGCAAGCCAACCTTACTGAACGCACGATGCAACGACGATTTTTGAAAGCGACAGGATACAACCCTAATCAATACTTGCAGCGTCTTAGAATTCAGAGCGCATGTAATTTGTTAGAAAGAACACAACATTCCTTTGATTCTATAAGCCATCAAGTTGGTTACGAGGATACGAGCGCCTGTAGGAAGGTTTTCATAAACGTCATTGGTTTAACTCCGCGAGAGTTTAGAAAACGATTTGCTTGAGTCTTGTTTTCAAAGAACATGTTTCATGAGAGTCAGATAACTACATGCAA
>NZ_JAWOWJ010000412.1:0-777 GCF_033340495.1 Vibrio sp. 1249-1 | reverse complement strand
ATCTCAAGGTTACGTACAGATGCTAGGCGTGTTCATGGATACGATCGTTATCTGTTCTGCAACAGTAGCGATTATCCTGATGTCGGGCGAGTATGTAGGTCAAGCAACGGAAGTTACTGGTATTGAGCTAACTCAGCGTGCGTTGAGCTCGCAAGTTGGTGATTGGGGCGGCATCTTTGTTGCAGTTGCAATCTTCTTCTTCGCGTTTACTTCAATCATCGCGAATTACTCTTACGCAGAAACGAACCTGATCTTCTTGGAGCACAACCATAAAGCTGGTCTAAGCATCTTCCGCGTTGTGGTTCTGGGCATGGTAATGTTTGGTGCACTAGCGTCTCTTCCTGTGGTTTGGTCGTTGGCTGACGTTTCGATGGGTCTGATGGCGATTGTTAACTTGGTAGCGATTCTGTTGCTATCGGGCATCGTGATCAAACTGGCGAAAGACTACAACCGCCAGCTAGGCGAAGGTAAAGTACCAACGTTCGATGCGAACGATTTCCCTGAGCTTAAGTCTCAGCTAGAAGACGGTATTTGGGACAACACTAAGAAAGACTAAGTGTTCTCCTATCGTTAAAAGCTATTAAGACGATTCGTAAAGCCATGCAGACAATGCATGGCTTTTTTTGTACCCTAATAAAAAACAAAATTAGGGAAGTGAAAGTCATGCTTATCGTAGTTTCTCCAGCGAAGACCCTCGATTACGAGTCTCCGTTAGCGACAGAAAAATTTACTCAACCAGAGTTAATTGAATATTCAAAAGAATTGATCGACGTTTGC
>NZ_JAWOWJ010000411.1:0-777 GCF_033340495.1 Vibrio sp. 1249-1 | reverse complement strand
TTGATGCTTAAAAAGCCCAAATAAAAATAACAAAGGGGTGGTAGTGCCAACCCTTTTTCGTTTGGGTAGCTTTCAATTAACGCGTATTGCGCTTCAATCAGTTTTGCTCTTCACGTTTAAATACCAAGTCTGTTGGTGTCGACTCTTCCTCAACGAAGTAGTAGCCAGCGGTATCAAACTTCGTTAAATCCGCCACGCTCTCAATGCGATTTTCGATGATGTAACGCGCCATCATGCCACGCGCTTTCTTCGCATAAAAACTGATCACCTTGTATTGACCATTCTTACAGTCTTTGAAAATTGGCGTAATCACTTGTGCATCCAAGTTCTTTGGCTTCACCGCTTTAAAATACTCATTCGACGCAAGATTGATCAAAACATTGTCGCCTTGCTCAGCAATCGCTTCATTGAGCTTGTCGGTAATCACATTGCCCCAGAACTGGTACAGGTTGCTACCTTTCTCGTTCGCCAGTTTTGTCCCCATCTCCAGACGGTATGGTTGCATTAAGTCGAGCGGTTTGAGCAGACCGTACAGACCAGATAGCATGCGTAAGTGCTTTTGCGCGTATTCGAAGTCCGCATCTGATAGTGTTTCAGCTTCCAAGCCCGTGTACACATCACCTTTAAACGCCAAAATGGCCTGACGCGAGTTTTCCGTTGTGAACGTTTCGCTCCACTCTTGGAATCGCCCGACGTTCAGATCCGCTATTTTGTCACTCACTTTCATTAAAGAGGCAACATCAGCAGGAGTCAGTTTGCGGCAAACGTCGATCAATT
>NZ_JAWOWJ010000410.1:0-777 GCF_033340495.1 Vibrio sp. 1249-1 | reverse complement strand
TGCTTAAGGTACTTCAACGTTGAAGAGTCGTAAGCCGCATTTGGATTCAAGGCAACTTTGAGTACGCTACCACCTTCATCTAACGCGAAACCTGCTTTTTTCGCATTCACTGAATCTTGACCTACGAATTGGATTTTTTGAACTTTTTGAAACTCTTCTTTATACAAAGCTGCGTGCTCAGTTGTCGTGCACAACTTCACCATATCATCATAGATGTAGTTAATAAGGCCACCTAACCAACCTGTGGTTTTTACTTTATCAAGTCGAGCTTCAGAAAAATCATAATTATCCCACTGAGCCCAATCGATATTGGTTTCTAGTACTTCATTACCACAAGCCTGCTGCACCTTGGTTACATTTTCTGTCATGGTATTTTCTGTCAACATGCGCTTCGCTTTTACTTCGATACTTGCATTTGCCGACATGCTTACCATTGTGCACGATACTAATCCTAGCCATAACGCTGATTTCAACTTCATTCGGTATACTCCATTATTTATAAACCCATCAATACAGAACGTCATACCAAGCTAGTCTAGCAACAGTGATGTCTCAAAAATGATTAATTTTTAACCTTTACTTCCTTTACGATCAGCATCTCAGTCTGAAAGAATATCACTAACGGTCTGCTCAATTAGCGCCCTTGCAATAGTGCCTGTTGGTGCCACTGGTGGCATCTCTTTCACACCGAACCATTGTGCATCGGATAACTCCGTATAATCCGGATTGAGCTCACCAGAATCATAATCGGCGAGGAACGCCATCATCATACTGGAT
>NZ_JAWOWJ010000409.1:0-778 GCF_033340495.1 Vibrio sp. 1249-1 | reverse complement strand
CAACATGTGGTCGCCGATGTCGTGACCAGAAGTGTCGTTAAAAGCTTTGAAATGGTCGACATCAAGAACCGCAAGCGCGAAGGTTCTATCTGGAGTGCGGCGGGCCATCTTCTCTAACCACACTTCCAAATAGCGGCGATTGTGAAGGCCCGTCAACAGATCCGTAGTACTTTCTTGCGTTAGTGCTTTATTGATCTTTTTGACTCGCAAAACATAACGGAAACCCACCACACCAATGGCTGCAATAGCGATAAAGTAAAACATTTCGCGGTAACGTTGCGAGCGCAACTCAGAGGCTTGAAGTGCGTTTTTCGTCTCAAGCAAATTCAACTCTTTTTGAGCCAATTTCGCTTCAAGGTCAAACTTAATGTTGATCATTTCTTCGCCGTGAATGTGCTCAGAAAATTCTTCTTCAAGTGCTCTCAACTGAGACAAATAGCGGAAGGCGGCTTCATAATTTTGCAGTACTTGGTTGGCGTTAACCAAAACCGACAACATATCGATACGCTGTTTTAGCTCAAGCTCATTGGTTGATTTGGTTTGTTCTAGGACGAGGAGAGCGGTTCTAATCGCTTTGTCGTATTGCTTGTCGGCGAGATACGCTTCGGCAAACGCTTCATAGCATGGCATCTTAATGATTTCGATGCTGTCTGGGTTAGGTAACTCAACACAGCGTTGTGCGAGCAGTAGAGCATCGTCTGTTTTACCGATGCTGCTTAGCATTTGAGAAAAGTTGGACAATGAATGATGTTTAATGACATCCGACCCTGTTTGCATT
>NZ_JAWOWJ010000408.1:0-778 GCF_033340495.1 Vibrio sp. 1249-1 | reverse complement strand
AGAAAAGATTATCGAATCGATCGACGAACGCTTCGGCACACTTGTTCCTATCATTGGCGGCTCTGCAGCAGATAACCACATCGAGGGAAAATGGTCAGTGATTACAGCGCAAGGCCATGAAAAGCAAGGGATTAGCCTCACACTATTTTACTCCTCTAATCCCGTTGATATTGCTTTTAGTGCAGGTCACACACCAACCAACATCAAAGGCATTGTTTCCAAAGCAAAAGGACGGTGTTTACTGGAAATAGATGGTGAATCAGCACTAGATACTTATCGAAAGTGGACTCGTCATCAAGAAAACCTAACTAGCAAAGAAAACCTACTCTTTACCAACTCCAGCGCTTATCCCTTGGGAAGAGTTGCCGGACATTTGTACGATAGACCTTATTACAAGCTTTCCCATCCAATACGTGAGACCGAAGATGGGGGGATTGAGCTATTTACCCAGATTTCGGTAGGAGAAGAGCTTACTTTGATGAAAGGGAGTAGGGAGCATTTAATCGCTCGAGCGGCAAAAGTCGTGAATGCTGCATTTAACCAAAAATTAGAAGAATCTCGAAAAATTGGTGTCATAAATATATTTTGTGCAGGACCGATGTTGCACTTAATGCAAGACATGAATAGCGTTTGCGAACAAATTAATCAGGAACTGGAACACTTGCCATTTATATGCCCATTTACCTTTGGTGAGCAGGGAAGATTTATCGGCGGCGAAAATGGACATGGAAACTTGATGATCTCATCAGCGATTTGCCATAAACCTTATGAAAGATAA
>NZ_JAWOWJ010000407.1:0-778 GCF_033340495.1 Vibrio sp. 1249-1 | reverse complement strand
CCAACAGTGCATGGCGTTCAGGTTACGACGCAAAAAAATCGTCTAGTTGAAGCTTTGAATGGCTTGTACAACCTTTCGACCGAAATCAAGGTTGATGAGCGTCAGCTTGCCGCGGTGAAACAAGAGTTTAAGCAAGAGCGCAGCGCTTTCTTGGAATCGCCTATGGGTACGCTTATCCAAGTAGCGAACACCAGCGCTTACACGCCGGATAGTCGTCATCGTTTACTGAGCAGTGATGGTGCCGATACCGTCACGCCAGAGCAGATTCTTTCGGTGCATGATCAACTATTTAAAACTGATCACGGTTACAAAATGGTGATTGTTGCAGACGTTGAGCCTGAGCAAATTACGCCGCTTCTACGCAAATACGTGGCATCAATTAAGATGAAGCCGGGTAAAGCTGTAGATTATCGTGTGTCATTTAATGATGAGCTGCCAGCGCGCTCGGTCGTCACTGATGGTCACGAGCCTTCATCGTTTTACCTGCTGCGTTTTACCAACACCGACAAGTACAACCGTACGGCAAAAGACACGGTGACAGAAGACATTCTGGAGCGCATCAGTGCCGCACGAGTGCTGGAGACGTTCCGTGAAGAATCAAGCTTAGATTACAGCCCTAGCATTTATACGATGACGCAAGATGGTGAGCCGATTTCGGACTGGTTGTTTGAATCGCAGGTGGATCCAAAAGATGTGGGTTTGATGGATAAACTGTTGGATAAGGTTTTCGACGATCTCGCGATCAACATTACCCAGAAAGAAGTCGACACCGCGGCCA
>NZ_JAWOWJ010000406.1:0-779 GCF_033340495.1 Vibrio sp. 1249-1 | reverse complement strand
TCAAGCGCACTCTCGGCATCAAATAAAATCCAATCCCGGCGATGGGCTTCCCCTAGTTTTTTCGCTTTGTTGGCATCGAAACATTCCATCTCATTCCCACCTTGGGTCAAGATATACCGATTCGGCTTTTCTTGTAGCCACAACCAAGCATTGCGCTCTTGCTCTTTGTGATCTGACAAATAGCTAAAATGTGTTACCGACACAGGTGAAAACAGCAAAAATTGCTCTTTAAATAGCGTCAGTCCTAACTCACCATCTTTACCGATTGCTTTTTGTGCTTCTGACATGATCTCTTTAGCCGGCGTGCGAACTGGGTTAAGCAATGTATATCCCGCAACGCTATACCAGACCCAAGTCAGCGCAAGAGCCACCCAAAAGGTATATCGAGCCTGTACCGTGCGCGTTTTAAAAAATGCGCCAACCCAAATCGCTGCGGCAACAAGAAAGAATACGACGTAAGGGAATATAGAATCGTACTCACCTAAATGCTTCGTGACGGATTTAACCTCTAGACCTGCAACAACAGCGGCAGAAAACAAAACTACGCTTAAAATCAACACGATAGCTTTAAGTAATTTGTCGGTCCATTTAGGCCAAGCTTGGTTCGTTAACGCATAACCCGCAATAACAGCAAGCATTGGAAGCGCTGGCAATATGTAAACACCTCGCTTACCCGGGCTCAGGCTAAAGAAAGCGATAACAAGCACAACCCAAGCGAATACACTTAATAACGCAGGTGATGATCGTAGTTGCTGCCAACACTTCTTATTGAAGAACAC
>NZ_JAWOWJ010000405.1:0-779 GCF_033340495.1 Vibrio sp. 1249-1 | reverse complement strand
CAGTTGTCCGCCATACGTAGGCTCCGGAATACCGCCATCCATGATGTAAGCTTTCTTCTGTTCTGGCGTCATCGCCGGGATACTCAAACGCACCAACATAGACACGGCATGAATGTCGTCTTTTTCAGGAGGATGCCCACGGCCATCTTTTATGTGGCAATTCTGACAACCATTGGTGTTGAAAAGCGGGCCAAGGCCGTCTCTTGCATCTGTAGTCGCTGGCGCTTGCACCCATGGGTTACGGAAAAAACTATTGCCCACACTAAAATCAAGTCGCTTACTCATTGGCAAGTTCGTCGCGGGTAATGAATAGGCATTAGCACCGTCTTGTTTGACACTGGTGTTGCCACCAGACTTAGCATCGTAAGCCATGGCAGAAGTCGAAAGGATCGCGGCAAAGGCGGAAAGTAGGTATGGCTTCATATCACTGCTCTTATATGAATGGATAACAACGAGCTCTAACGGCAAAAGGGCTCACTATGAGCCCTTGTTTATTATTATGTGTTCTTAAAACTCGTGGTCTGCGGTGTCTGGGCTTAGGCTATCGATGCCGACAATACCCGCTGCACGCTCAATAGCACCTGTTTGTGCAACCAACGCCATGATGGTGTCGTTAACCAGAGCATTGCCTTGAGCATTACCCGCAGCAATAAGTTGGTCGAAATGCTGATTGTGTTTTTCAGCAGAAGTCACCAACTCGCCAACTTGACTGCGTGTTGCGTCAAATTGCTTCTGGATTTCTTCAGCGGCTTGCTTATCTTCCTGAGCAACTAGGTTTG
>NZ_JAWOWJ010000404.1:0-779 GCF_033340495.1 Vibrio sp. 1249-1 | reverse complement strand
GGCACGGTCTCAGTCAACCCGGATGGCAGCGTGACCTACACGCCGAACGATAACTACCATGGTACAGACAGCTTCACCTACATCGTCACGTCGGGTGGGGTCAGTGAGTCCACCACGGTGAACGTCGATGTCACACCAGTGAATGATGCGCCAGTGGCGACCAATGACACGGCGATTACTGATGAAGACACGCCAGTGACGATTGATGTCTTGCCAAACGGTACTGACATCGATGGTGATACGTTAAGCATTGATTCGGCGTCTGTGCCGAGTGAGCAAGGGACAGTCGAGATTGTTGATGGCAAGTTGGTCTTCACACCAGCTGAGAACTTCAATGGTGATGCCGAAATCACTTACACGATTACTGATGGTGCACTGACTGACCAAGCAACGGTCAACGTCACCGTAAATGCGGTGAACGACGCGCCTGTGGTTGAAAGCAGCATTGCAGACCAAACCTTGGCAGAAGACTTTACGCCATACAGCATCGATCTGAATACGGCCTTCAGTGATGTGGATAACGTGGATGGCGAGTTAACGTTTAGCGTCTCTGGTAATAGCAACATTCAAGTGGCGATCGTCAATGGTATTGCTACGTTCACTCCAACGGCAGACTGGAACGGCTCAGAAGCATTGACCTTTACGGCGACCGATCCAAGCGGCGAAAGCGTTAGCCAAACGGTGAACTTCACGGTTGCGCCTGTGGCGGACATCGTGGCAGATAAAGCGACGGTTGTGGAAGATACGCCAACCATCATTAAGGTCTTAGATAACGACAC
>NZ_JAWOWJ010000403.1:0-780 GCF_033340495.1 Vibrio sp. 1249-1 | reverse complement strand
CGGTTGATTAATACCGTCAAAGGACCATCGTAACTTACCAGTCCGTCGGTATCAGCATTAACTTTGATGCGGCCATAGCTGTCGCGCACTTGTACGACTGGGCCTTCTTTAATGAAGAGGCCAGTAAGTGCTGTTGCTTCAGTAAGAGCACCACCACCGTTGTTACGTAAATCAACGATGATACCGTCAACGTTTTTCGCTTTTAGGTCATTAAGTAGCTTGTCTGTGTCTTGTGAAAGACCGACGTAGAAACTTGGTACTTCAAGAACACCAATCTTCTTGCCGTCTTTCTCAATGATCTCAGACTTAACCGCTCGGTCTTCTAAACGAACTTTGTCGCGCACAATTGTGACAATGTAACTCTTTGCGTCATTACCTTCTGGCAAGATTTGTAGATTAACCTTTGTTCCTTTAGGACCTTTGATTAATTGAACTACATCATCCAGACGCCAGCCAATCACATCGACAATTTCTTCACCGTCTTGACCAACACCAATGATGCGGTCCCCTTCACCAAGTTGCTTACTCTTAGACGCAGGGCCACCAACTACCAATGAACGAATAACAGTGTAGTCATCTGTCATTTGCAAAACGGCACCAATCCCTTCAAGAGACAGGTTCATTTCTGATTGGAATTGCTCTGCGTTACGAGGAGAAAGGTAACTAGTATGAGGATCGACCTGTCTTGCGAAGGCGTTCATATAAAGCTGAAACGCGTCTTCATTGTTGGTCTGTGTGATACGCTTCATCGCGTTGTTATAACGCTTCTCTAAAACTTCT
>NZ_JAWOWJ010000402.1:0-780 GCF_033340495.1 Vibrio sp. 1249-1 | reverse complement strand
TGCCGTTCACCAAACATGCGATTTGACCAGCACGCAGTAGCTCTTTATCCGAAGCTTGGCCTTTACGCACGATGTTTGAGTAGAAGCTGCGAACGAAAATACCTGAGTTACGGTTTAGTGCAGAGTCCATCGAAGACATGGTCGCCGCAAACAGACCTGCCATGAGCAGACCAACGGTGCCTAGAGGCATTGTTTCACGAGCGAAGACAAGGTAAACCGCATCGCTTGCTTTCGCACCCAATGATGAGTATTGCGTTGCTGCATCTGGGTACAGGATTGCTGAAGCCCAAGGTGGGATGAACCAAATTACCGCGCCAAATAGCATCATCACAAGCGCCATCAGCGCAGCTTTGCTTGCGTTTTTCGAATCTTTCGCGTTAAGGAAACGGTAAGACTCCTGCATGTTGTTGATACTTTGCAGCTGTTTCACTACGAAGAAGATGAACGTACAAACTAACAGTAGTGGGTAGTTCATATCTGGGCCCATGATGAAGCCACCAGGGAAGTTCTCAACGATCTCGCCAGGGCCACCAACGACGTACAATGCAACTGCCGCACAAGCAATGGAGATAACCGCAACAACCAGCGTTTGAATAAAGTCCGACGCCACTACGCCCCACGCACCACTCAGCAATGAGATAGCCAATACCGCAAGGCCAGTCACCCAAATGGTAGTCACGATGTCGGCATTAAAAACCTCAGAAGCAAACACACCCAAACCGTTTAGCCAAACACCCGCGTTAATCACACTTAATGGAATGATTACCCAAGTGAAAAACT
>NZ_JAWOWJ010000401.1:0-781 GCF_033340495.1 Vibrio sp. 1249-1 | reverse complement strand
TCGGTGTTGGATTGACGATACAGATAGAGAGAAACACAAATTGCCAATACAAGTACGAATAGAAATACCGCTTGGGTTTGTGTTGCCAATCGCACCTCATACTCTAACGCCGTGCGCCAATCTGGACGCAAGTCGTATTGAGCCACAATTTTGTCAACGCCCAACATCGCGATCGCGCGGCTAAAATATGGCGCTAACATTGCACCGCGTTCATTCGCGACGAGGCCGATAGACAACTGCGAACTGTAAAACTCCCCTATCGCGGTATCTTGTTCGATGGGCACAAGCTCGCTCAAACGAAGGAAATGGTTGAGCATTGCCGTATCCATCGGGATGTAATCCACCTCCCCTTTAAGCAATGCTTCAATAAGATCGTGCTGCGTGTTAAAACGCTCAAGCTCTTTCAACGGTAAAAGCTGAGTCATCATTTGATCGAAGAAATCGTCTTTGACTACACCGATTCTTTCAGAGATCAATTGTGACACATGGGAATAGGTGTTTGGCTTGTAACCCAATCGCTTGACCATCACTGAAGCTGGTGAATAGTGTGGTCTTGGAAAATAGCTGAATTCATGCCGTTCTCTGCTCACCGTTAATGGTGCCAAAATATCAAATTCACCTTTCATAAACTGGCGATACATCGACTCCCAACTTTCGTTAGGCTCACTGATGATCACACAGTTTAAATCCAAAATTTCACAGCTTTGTAGAACGATATCGGCTGTCATCCCTTGTACGGTGCCATCAGGGTTGTACACCACATAAGGAAAGATGGATTCCA
>NZ_JAWOWJ010000400.1:0-781 GCF_033340495.1 Vibrio sp. 1249-1 | reverse complement strand
TTGAGACCGCGGTACACTTTGAGGTCACAGGCGCGCTTAGTTCCGCCACTCTCCACTTCGACAACACACAAATCACACGGAATTTTCTCGTTACTTTTGTTCATTCCGCACAGTGAAGGGATTTCGACCCCACACACTTTGGCTGCTTCCAGAAGGGTTAGCCCCTCTTCTACAATTCTATATTTTCCATCGATGACAATTTCTATCATACAACCCCCGAAGCAGGCACGTTAAACCTTACATTCTATAAGGATAACCCCTACCATGGAAAGTTCGTGTGACAAAAAACTCAATAAAGAGATATTTATTGGCGATTAATATGTCCAACCGATCCCAAGATGCACCAAATATCTCACGCTTACTTGGGGGTGAATGCTTGACTTTCCCCCTAGGGTAACCTTTATTATTAAGCGGTTACTCGTTATTTACACTCATTTTGACTGGACTCCGTATGCGCCTTAAATCACTGCATACAATTTGGCTAACGTTATGTACAACGCTGATACTGCTGGTATCTAGCGTGGTTAACAGCGCGCCTTTAATGAGTATCAAAATGATGTCGAGTGGCGCTATGATGCCTGAACACATGACAGAAATGGCAAGCACGAACGATCACTGCGGCTCCCCGAGCATGAGCATGGAGATGGCCTCATCGTTGAGCTCCGACTCTACAGAAATGACCATGAGCTGTGTTGATGGCTCCGGCATGATCCATAATTGCTGCACAGCATCTTGTTCATTCGTTTTCGTCCCGTTACCAGCCCCTGTCAGCCAACTATCC
>NZ_JAWOWJ010000399.1:0-782 GCF_033340495.1 Vibrio sp. 1249-1 | reverse complement strand
CTACTGTCTATCTATGTTCCCATACCCAAGTGGTCGACTGCACATGGGTCACGTGCGCAACTACACCATCGGTGACGTAGTATCTCGCTTCCAACGCCTACAAGGCAAAAACGTAATGCAACCAATTGGTTGGGATGCGTTCGGTCTACCAGCAGAAAACGCAGCGGTGAAAAACAACACAGCACCTGCGCCATGGACTTACGAAAACATCGAATACATGAAAAACCAGCTTAAATTGCTAGGTTTTGGCTACGACTGGAATCGTGAATTCGCAACTTGTACGCCTGAGTACTACCGTTGGGAACAAGAGTTCTTCACTAAGCTTTACGAAAAAGGCCTAGTTTACAAGAAGACGTCTTCTGTTAACTGGTGTCCAAATGACCAAACCGTTCTTGCAAACGAACAGGTTGAAGACGGCTGCTGCTGGCGTTGTGACACTCCAGTAGAGCAAAAAGAGATCCCTCAGTGGTTCATCAAGATCACAGAATACGCGCAAGAGCTACTTGACGATCTAGACAAACTTGAAGGTTGGCCAGAAATGGTTAAGACCATGCAACGCAACTGGATTGGTCGCTCTGAAGGTGTGGAACTGAAGTTTGAAGTGAAAGGTCAACAAGACCTAGAAGTTTACACAACGCGTCCAGACACACTGATGGGTGTGACTTACGTAGGTATCGCAGCGGGTCACCCTCTAGCAACGCTAGCTGCAGAGAACAACCCAGAGCTTGCTGCATTCATCGAAGAATGTAAGAACACCAAAGTTGCTGAAGCTGAACTGGCAA
>NZ_JAWOWJ010000398.1:0-782 GCF_033340495.1 Vibrio sp. 1249-1 | reverse complement strand
CAGTCGCGGAAAAAGCGCGACTCTTCGGTGCGTACTTGACCTCGGGTGTGGTATTGATAAATCCATCCCATACCTAAACGATACGGTGTTGCCGTTAAGCCCAAAACTTTGATGCCAGGGTTGAGCTCTCGAAGGTGCGTAATCACTTTTTGATAGCTGCTGTTTTTATCGTCTGGCACACGGTGACATTCATCGATAACCAGAAGTGAGAACTGGTTTTTGAATGAGTCCAAATTGCGCACTACCGATTGCACCGAGGCAAACACCACTTGTTGGTCGGTTTCCTTTCTTCCTAATCCTGCCGAAAATATGGCGCCTTTCAAACCGTAGCCTTCATATTTCGCGTGGTTTTGTTCCACCAGTTCTTTTACGTGGGCCAAAACCAACACACGCCCTTTGGCAAGGCGTGCTAGTTCTGCAATAACTAAGCTTTTCCCAGCACCAGTTGGTAGTACGATCACTGCGGGGGTGGAATGTTTGCGAAAGTAATGAATAACGGCTTTAACAGAGTCAGCTTGATATGGGCGAAGTGTGTACATGAAAATATGTGAAATTGCTCAACTATTCGAACTAGGAAGGCTATAATACCTGACTTTTATACCCAAGTGACCTTTGAACCGTAATTCGGAGATCACTTGGGTATAATTCAATGAGGTATTCATGCGTTTAGATAAGTATTTGTGTGATGCTCTGGGTGCGACTCGCAAGCAGGCAACAAAGATCATCAAAAGTGGCGAAGTGCTCGTCGATGGCGAAGTACAAAAAAGTGGTTCATTCAAAGT
>NZ_JAWOWJ010000397.1:0-783 GCF_033340495.1 Vibrio sp. 1249-1 | reverse complement strand
GAGATTCAGTTTTTCGCTCGCTGAATATGAGTCGCAGCG
Source organism: Vibrio sp. 1249-1 (assembly GCF_033340495.1). Classification (NCBI taxonomy): domain Bacteria; kingdom Pseudomonadati; phylum Pseudomonadota; class Gammaproteobacteria; order Vibrionales; family Vibrionaceae; genus Vibrio; species Vibrio sp. 1249-1. The sequence goes on along the minus strand of NZ_JAWOWJ010000397.1, from coordinate 744 downwards.
CGAAGAGTCTCCACGACATCTGTGGCTAATAATCCCACTTCTCCATGTTTTTCTGCATTGAGATCGGCTGCGTGGCTATGAATCATGACTCCTAATCGCGCTGCGATAGAGATCGGTAAACCTTTGGCAAGCAGTGCACCAATCACACCAGAAAGTACGTCACCCATTCCGCCCGTCGCCATGCCCGGATTACCTGCGAGGCACACATACATTCTGACACCATCAAAAACCAGCGTTCCTGCACCTTTTAACACCACTACGCCACCATAGCGTTCTTGCAGTTGGCGTGCTGCGGAATATCGATCACTTTCAATATGTTGAGTGGTCACATTTAACAAGCGAGCGGCTTCTCCCGGATGAGGAGTGATGACGCGTTGGTTGTCACACACCAATGTGCCATCACATCGTTGACTTAACATTGCCAGAATATTTAGACCATCCGCATCCACAACTTTCGGTTTTTGTTCTTGAGATAGGTATTGATAAGCTTGATACGCCCACTCATCGTCGCCAAAACCGGGGCCAAACACCAAAACATCTGCCCAGCGAATACGCTTAGTGAGCGCGTTTTCCGTGTCTCTGAGTAAGTCCGTGGTTATGCTTTGACTCATCACTTCTGGGCAACTGACCTGCAGAGAGATGAAACTATCTGGGTGCGTAATACTTGCTGTTAAACCTGCTCCACTTCGAACCGCCGCAGACGCGCACAAACGGATTGCGCCAGACATACCTTGATTCCCGCCG
>NZ_JAWOWJ010000396.1:0-783 GCF_033340495.1 Vibrio sp. 1249-1 | reverse complement strand
ACCAATGAGGTGACGGAAGTTGTCGTGTACCGAAGGAGTCATGCCCAAACTGTGCAGGTCAAGGCGCGTTGCGTTTTTATCTAACAGACGCATTACCACTCGTTCACCGTGAGAGGATGGCATGGTAGAAACACGCACGTCGACCGCTCGGCCACCAATACGTAGTGAGATACGACCATCTTGAGGCACACGCTTTTCAGCAATATCGAGCTTCGCCATAACTTTCACACGAGACACCAATAACGGCGCAAGCTTACGACTTGGCGTCAAGACTTCACGCAGAACGCCGTCGACACGGAAGCGGATAGAAAGCGTCTTTTCAAACGTTTCGATATGGATATCGGACGCACCTTCTTTGATCGCTTCACCCAACATGGCATTGATCAATTTGATGATTGGCGCATCGTCTTCCGACTCCAACAAATCCTCGTCATGCGGTAGCTCTTCTGCCAACGAGAAGAAATCGTCACTGTCGGCACCGATATCTTCCATCAATTGACGAGCTTCTGATGAATCACGTTGATACGCTTCAGTCAGCTTTTTATCGAAGGATTCTTTATCGATGGCTTGAGGCACGAAACTGCGCTTAAGCACGCGACGTACTTCAACCAGAGCCGCAGGATTTAGCGGCTCCACGTAGTAAAGAATTGGAGGACGCTCTGGATGCTCAGTCTCCAAAACCAGTTTAAAGCGATTGGCAAAACTGAATGGCAGACGACGCATACTTGGCGCAGTGTCTAACATATCTACCATTAGTTCTTTTCCATTTGATCGATAAACGCT
>NZ_JAWOWJ010000395.1:0-783 GCF_033340495.1 Vibrio sp. 1249-1 | reverse complement strand
ACAACTTTCTTTAGTGAGGGCGAGGTAAGTCCTGCTTATCCTTTTGTTGAAGTTTTGTGGTTTGATCGAGGACAAGAGACCCAAGACAAGGTGGCGAAAGTAATTACACAACAAGTTCGTGGTGTAGTCGGTGAAGATATTGATGTAGCAGTCATTTTTTCTGCACTATCGCCAAATGCCTACTATGATAATGGTGAACATTACTAAAGGGGATGTATGATGCGGCTGAGTCTTTCTTTTTATTTCAGTTTATTTGTCTCAGCTCCTCTTTATGCTACGCCATGGGAGCAAGTTAGTGCTCCCACTCATAATATGTCCTCTTCTATTGGTAGTTACGCGAATGGCTGCTTAGATGGGGCTTCCCCGCTGCCTTTAGAAGGTACAGGTTATCAAGTGTTACGTAGTCGAACGAATCGCTACTATGGGCACCCTAACACTATAGATTTTGTTGAAAGCCTAGCTTTAAAGGCGAATCAAAAGTTAAAAACTACTTTACTAATTGGCGACCTTTCTTTACCTCGTGGCGGCCGTTTTTCATCTGGTCATTCAAGCCATCAAACGGGGCTGGATATTGATATCTGGTTGCGTTTAGCTGACTATCCTCTCTCCTATAACGAACTTCAATTGCCGAAACCGATGAGTGTGGTTGATCTGCAAGACTACTCGATATTAAATCATCGATGGGATAAGAGGCATTTTGAACTCATCCGTTATGCTGCTAAGAGCGATGAGGTGGCTCGTATCTTTGTTCACCCTGTTATCAAGGAGCAATTGTGTGCTCAG
>NZ_JAWOWJ010000394.1:0-784 GCF_033340495.1 Vibrio sp. 1249-1 | reverse complement strand
TGTTTCAATGGCAAATGGTGTGCCACCACGAGCCAGTTTGACGGCCTTACGGGCAATAGGATACAAACCCAGCAAACAGGTTAAAGTAAAAATCCAGCTACTAAGCTGAGGGTTGATGCTTGCGACTAGGCCCGCAAATGCCATAGCACCTGCGATCGATAAAATCTGTAGATTGTCTTGAACAAAACCGAACCAGCCTTTGTTCTCTTTCTTTTGCTTTGGTTTATCCAGCGCAGAAAGCGGGAAACCAGTTTGGCGCGCTGTTTGTTCAATGATCGGACTTAGAGAATGGTCATCAAAATCGACAACTAACTTTTCTGTAGCAAAAAGGACTTTGGCATTCGTAACGCCTTGCAATGACATGATGGCTTTTTCAAGCTTTTGCGCACAAGATGGGCAATCCATGTCGGACACGAGCCAACTGCTACGGACTGAGGATTCTCGCAGTTCCGCGGGGCCTTCTTCATCGGCGGTGTCCGTACTGCAACTGCCCCCACTACAGCAAGAGCTTTCAACAGTATCAACACCCGCTTGAGCAATATTTAGCGTCGGTTTAGTTGGCGCGCAGCAAGAGTCATGGGCGCTGAGTGGCACCGCAGTTTTGATTTTGCCTGACTGGCAACCTTGATGTTTTGTACACATAGTTTGTTTTCCTTATTGGCTGAGACTGTTCATCTACCACTAAGGATAAACCTTGGAGATAGCTCCAAGGTCAAGACGAATTTTGTTAAAAGAGAAAAATAACCACTTCGCTCAACCTCAGCCTCTTCCGAAAAAAGAAAGA
>NZ_JAWOWJ010000393.1:0-786 GCF_033340495.1 Vibrio sp. 1249-1 | reverse complement strand
CAGCTTAAACGAGGTGAGGAACTGCACGGTCGCCAAATGATATCCAAAGCAGAACTGGATGAGCTGACCGCAAACAAGGAACTGGCAGAGGCAAACTTCTATAACGCCACCAACCAGTTGAACTATACGCGTTTATTTGCCCCGTTTGCAGGAAAAGTCTCAGACGTTTTCAAAGAGCGTTTTGAGCGCGTGGCGATTGGCGAACCTGTACTGAACTTGTATCAAAACGATGTGGTTTATGTGCGTATCGAATTGTCTGACAACGTGTTAGCGATGGTGAACCCAACCGCACAAAACATGAGTTATAAGCCGCGTGCGACGTTCTCTGGTATTCCAACAACGTATGCGCTGGACTATTTAGAGCACACTAGCGAGCCAAACTCAGAAACACAGACTTATGAGATGTACTTGACCATGCCTCAACCAGAGCAAGAGATTCTTCCGGGCACCAGTGTGAGCGTGATGGTCGATATGATCAAAGCCGGTATCACTTCTCTCGATGGTTACAACATCCCAATGACGGCACTTCAAGCAGGCAACGATGATAATGAGTTCTTTGTTTGGAAAATGAACAATGACGCTGTCACTAAAGTGCCTGTGGCGATTTCACAAGTTAACGGTGAAGGGGCGATTGTCTCATCGGGAATCACTCAAGGTGATGTGTTGGTTAATTCAAACCTACGTAAATTACGCGAAGGTAAGCAAGTGGATGTTGTGGAGAAGGAACAATAATGAACATTGCTGAGTATTCCATTAAGAACAAAGTCATCAGTTGGTTGTTCATTG
>NZ_JAWOWJ010000392.1:0-787 GCF_033340495.1 Vibrio sp. 1249-1 | reverse complement strand
CTGCATCAGTTCAACTACTGCCCATGTCAGTACCTAGAGCAAAACTGGATCGTGCCAAAACAGCCTTGGCTTCTTAATTTGGATGGCTGGCGAGATAACCCAAACTTCAACCTTTGGTGTTTAGAAGAGTGGGCGCTTGCGCCTGTGCCAGAAACGGCTTTTAACAAGCCACACCATAGCTTGGCTCTGCTTCCTCCTGATGCGCTCAGTACGTTAATGCTCACCATTGGCGGGGCGTTGCACAGTTTTGCGATGCGCCAAGTGGTACTTAAAAAGCCCAAGCAGTGTTTGAACAACGTGTTTGGTTTGGATGTCGCCCGTTTTCTTATTCAGCAAGGGCCGATGTTGTTGTCACAATGGCCGAAAGGTTGGCAAAAAGCGCTACCAGACATGATGAAAGAAGACGAAGTTGAACGTCACATGCTCAAACAGGGCTACGCATGGATGAAGTTCATCTTAGCGAGCTCTTCTCACGATATTTTGCTCCGTTGGCAGTTCAAGCTCGATCAATCACTTAGCCAAGTGAAAGAAAACACCTCTTGGCTCGTTGAAGAGCAGCGTGATCTCGCGTACCGACTCACCAAAAAAATCGCAAAACAGGTTATTCCCCAATGGTTTCATTTGTTGAAATAAAAACCGACAACTTGCAGTTAGCGCCAGGTTTAAAGGTGCTCAAAGCCAAGGATTACGTTAGTTATCTCGATTCGCAACATTTGGTTGAAGCGGCGAATTCGAAAGCCGACAGCATCATTGCTAAAGCGCAGCAAGCGTATGAAACCGAAAAGCA
>NZ_JAWOWJ010000391.1:0-787 GCF_033340495.1 Vibrio sp. 1249-1 | reverse complement strand
GGTCGACAAAATCACGGCTGTGCAGCCCATCCGCCAACGACTGTAAGAAAAGGCACCCAGATGCTGCGCAGGAATAACCGAAATCAGGCTGGAAACCGCCCATAAAAAGGCAGCGCACAGAGCAAGCCATTCGTAACCCATGATTGATAGACGTCCTTGTTGAATAGGGTTGAGGGCTCTTAATATGCATGAAATGCCACGAGCAATGCCATCATTTTTTTATTTATTATTGGGAAGTTAAAGGGCTAGATAACATCAATAAAAAAGCAGCTCTGGGAGCTGCTTTTTCGGGGCGGTTTACACTTTAAAGCGACTGATGTTTTCTCGCATGGTGTTCGCTGTGTTGAACATTCTGCGTGCGCCTTCACTGCTTTTCAGTGATTGCTCAGCAATGACATCTGCATCGTCTTTGATGCCTTGAGTATTGCGGCTGATGTCTTCACTTACCGCTCGCTGCTCTTCTGCTGCGCTCGCAATCTGCATCGCCATATCATTAATCTCAGTGATAGAGTTGGTGATGCTGGTTAGACTGTCGTGCGCTTGCTGTGCGTAATCCACGCTGGTATCTGCCAAGCTAGTGCTGGCTTGCATGCTGTTTACGGCAAGCTTGGTATTGCTTTGCAGCGTTTCAATCATGGTACGGATTTCTTCTGTTGAGCCATGAGTGCGTTGGCTAAGTACACGTACTTCATCCGCTACCACGGCAAATCCGCGTCCTTGTTCACCCGCGCGTGCTGCTTCGATGGCCGCATTGAGAGCGAGCAGGTTGGTTTCCTCAGCAATGCCT
>NZ_JAWOWJ010000390.1:0-790 GCF_033340495.1 Vibrio sp. 1249-1 | reverse complement strand
CGAAGACAAAATCAAGTCTTACGGCAAAATCAACCTATTCATGGGCGGCGTAGGTAACGACGGTCACATCGCATTCAACGAGCCAGCGTCTTCTCTGTCTTCTCGCACTCGCATCAAGACACTAACTGAAGATACTCGTATCGCGAACTCTCGCTTCTTTGATGGTGACATCAACCAAGTTCCTAAATACGCACTGACTATCGGTGTAGGCACACTACTAGACGCAGAAGAAGTGATGATCCTAGTGACTGGTCACAACAAAGCACTTGCACTAGAAGCGGCTGTTGAAGGTTGTGTAAACCACCTATGGACAGTTTCTGCTCTTCAGCTGCACCCTAAAGCAGTGATCGTATGTGACGAGCCTTCACAACAAGAGCTTAAAGTGAAGACAGTTAAGTACTTCTCTGAGCTAGAAGCGGAAAACATCAAAGGCTTCTAATCCTTCGGGTAACAAGCCAAGATAACCACTAAAAACACAAAACCCGTGAATCATCACGGGTTTTTTCGTTTCTGGGCATGACAAATACCATCACATCGCAAGCATCTTCGTTCATTTGAGAAGAACCTCAGTACGCTTGGATGCCAAATTGGCGCAGACGTTTTGGCAATACTTCATCCAGCTTGTCTAGTTCACTTGGCTCTACTTCGATCAAATTGAAGTTGTGTTGCTGATACACCGCGCGAATGGCTTCTCGCTCTTTTTCTGGCGTCTCTCCGCTATCACTTCCCCAAAACTGAAGGTACAGCTTGCCAGCAGGGAGATAAAAATCGCGCATCACTTCTTGTTCTA
>NZ_JAWOWJ010000389.1:0-790 GCF_033340495.1 Vibrio sp. 1249-1 | reverse complement strand
CGTTGAATGCCATGATTCAACCGACAGCCACCGCGCAGTATTTAAAGGGGTTGTAGGGTCTTATTCGAGAGTTAAACCCAAAACAGCCATGCAATCATGGCTGTTTTGGGGCCTGTGTTCACTTGGAAGGATACCAAGTAGAAAGAGCATTATGCGCGGCTGGTTTGTTTGTAGCGGTCAAAAATAACAGCAGCAAGTAATATTGCACCGCGAACGACGTATTGCGCGAATGGTGACATGTTAAGAAGGTTCATTGCATTTTCGACTGTACCCAAAATCAGCACGCCAGCAATCACGTAAGAGACTTTACCGATACCACCTTTTAGCGACACACCACCAAGGACACAGGCAGAGATAACCACCAATTCAAAGCCCACAGACGTCATAGGCTGACCACTGGTCATACGCGCCGCCAAAATAACCCCCGCCAATGCCGAGATAAAACCAGACACGGTGAAGATAATCATCTTAGTTTTCACTACATTCACACCCGCTAAGCGAGCCGCTTCTTCGTTGCCCCCAATCGCGAGCGTGTTACGACCATAAACAGTGCGATTCAGCAAGAAAGCAAAAACTCCAAAGGTAATGATCGTCAACCAAATCGGCGTTGGGATACCAATGAATGATGAGTTACCCAGTGCAAAGAAGCTCTCTTCTGTGATGCCCACCGCTTTACCATCTGAGATGATGTAGCCCAAGCCTCGTGCTATCTGCATAGTCGCCAAAGTGGTGATCAGTGCGTTGATTTGCAACTTAGCAATGACAAAACCGTTTAACAGACCAAAGGCAA
>NZ_JAWOWJ010000388.1:0-792 GCF_033340495.1 Vibrio sp. 1249-1 | reverse complement strand
ATTGGCGGCAGAAGGGGTATTGGCGACGTCTGTGAACGTCCAGAACCGCTTTAACGATGTTGGCGCGATGCAGGTTCAAATCATGCAGGCTGATGGTCTGAATGAGTTAGAAAATGATGGAAGCAGTGATGCCGGCGATTTGTATCCTAACGGTGGCACTGAGATTTCCGACACTTCTAATCCAGGACTTCAAGCAATTGCTGGGTTTGAAACTGGTGTTCGTATCTCTAACATTGCTAGCAGTACGAATGGCGGCAGTTTCTCCCTTGAGCAAGCGAGCGAGCCAAACAAATCGGCTTGGCTGAACTCTCTCTATCAAGGTTATGTGTTTGCTAGTGGCACAAATACGCTGGCGGTTTCACTCGATTTAAATAACGCTACAGAACTGGATGGTATTCAGCTGTACGCGCAAAGAAGCAGCCTTCAAAGTGATATGACTTACCGAGTATGGCGATTCCCATTCTCAGGTAATGCGGGTTACCGTTTGGTGTTAGACCAAGACAGCGCTGAACTGCTACAACAAGGTTCTTTCCAAAAATCATCACGAATCTTATTCCCTCAGCCAAGTCAACTAAGTGCTGGTCAGCATCTGTTGGTGGTGGAATTGGAAGGCGGTGAGTTTGAAGCGAACTTTGACTTCGGTCGTGTTCTAAAAACAGAAAAATCCTCTTTACCTGTGATGTGGACAGGCAGCAATAGCGACATGTACACATTTGGTTTGAATCAGACAGGCTTCTCTTTCGTGCCGTTTGCCGCGCTGCTGAATGTGGATGCGAGTCATGTCGTTGAGGC
>NZ_JAWOWJ010000387.1:0-792 GCF_033340495.1 Vibrio sp. 1249-1 | reverse complement strand
AGTAAATCTCAAAGCAAGTGATGGCAAAATTCACCGCAATTACAATCGTTGGGTAAACAATTTAAATGTTGATATTCAGCGAGCACTTGCGTTGTTGGGCACTCAGTCTCAGCAATAAAAATTATTAAATGCAGTTAGGTTTTTTCGTGTTAAATCAAAATAATGATCCTTTTAATGCTTTTGAAGCAAAAACAGAAGCTCAAAAATTATCTTTTGCCCCTATCGTTTTCCATACCGCGAGAACGCTCAGAGATTTGGGTATATTAGCGGCGCTCGATAGCGCTGGTTCAAAAGGCATGAGCGCCATTGATATCGCCGAAAAAACAGGCGTGTCAGAATATGGTGTCAAAGTGCTGCTAGACATGGCGATAAGTGCGCACATTGTTTTGTGGGAAAAACCTAACTACTCACTGGCCAACCTCGGGTTCTACTTGTTGTACGATGGCATGACCCAAGCAAACATGGATTTCACGGCCGACGTTTGTTATGCCGCGATGATGCACCTGACTGAAGCAATCAAAGACGGCAAACCTGCTGGATTGAAAGAGCTGGGCGATTGGGAAACCATCTATCAAGGGTTGTCGACATTACCTGAGCAAGCTAAGCAGAGCTGGTTTAAGTTTGATCACTTCTATTCGGATCGTTCTTTCCCATTGCTGCTTAAAGAAGTGTTTGCCAATGAGCCAAAACATATTGTCGATATCGGTGGCAATACGGGTAAATGGGCAATGCAGTGCTGCAACTACGATAAAGATGTGCATGTGACCATTGTTGATTTGCCGCAGCAATTGG
>NZ_JAWOWJ010000386.1:0-792 GCF_033340495.1 Vibrio sp. 1249-1 | reverse complement strand
ACTGGCGTCACATCGACGTTCACCGTGGTGGACTCTGACACCCCACCTGACGTAACGATGTAGGTGAAGCTGTCTGTGCCGTGGAAGTTGTCGTTTGGCGTGTAAGTGACGCTGCCATCCGGGTTGACCGAGACCGTGCCGTTAGCTGGACCGTTATTGGTATCCAGCGACACCACTTTATCGTCGCCTTCGAACGTGTCGTTACCTAAAACCTTAATGATGGTTGGCGTGTCTTCCACAACCGTCGCTTTATCTGCCACGATATCCGCCACTGGCGCTACTATGAAGTTCACCGTTTGGCTAACGCTCTCGCCGCTTGGATCGGTGGCAGTAAAGGTCAATGCTTCTGAGCCGTTCCAGTCCGCGGTTGGAGTGAACGTAGCAATGCCATTTTCTATTGAGACATTGACATTACTGTTGCCTGAGACGCTAAACGTTAACTCACCATCCACGTTATCCACATCGCTGAAAGCAGTATTTAGATCGATGCTGTATGGCGTGAAATCTTCCGCCAAGGTTTGGTCTGCAATGTTGCTTTCAACCACAGGCGTGTCGTTCACCGCATTCACGGTGACGTTGACCGTCGCTTGGTCAGTCAGCGAACCATCGGTGACGGTATAAGTGATTTCAGCGTCACCATGGAAGTTCTCAGCCGGTGTGAACACCAGTTTGCCATCAACAATCTCAACTGTCCCTTGGTCACTCGGCACAGACGCCGAGTCAATACGTAATGTATCACCATCGATGTCAGTATCGTTTGGCAGGACATCAATCGTCACTGGCGTGTCTTCG
>NZ_JAWOWJ010000385.1:0-792 GCF_033340495.1 Vibrio sp. 1249-1 | reverse complement strand
GTAGCGCTAGGGGAACCTGGCGCTGGATCACCTCCTTAAACGATGATTATTGCGATGAGTGTTCACACAGATTGATACGGTTTATGAAGTTTAAGAGATAGAACATCCCCCAAGATGTTCACTTAGTGTCCCGTTCGTCTAGAGGCCTAGGACACCGCCCTTTCACGGCGGTAACAGGGGTTCGACTCCCCTACGGGATACCATTGGGTCGTTAGCTCAGTTGGTAGAGCAGTTGACTTTTAATCAATTGGTCGCAGGTTCGAATCCTGCACGACCCACCATTTCCTTCCACGGAAATCAAAACAATGTGGGCGATTAGCTCAGTTGGGAGAGCACCTGCCTTACAAGCAGGGGGTCACTGGTTCGAGCCCGGTATCGCCCACCATTCTCTAAGTATTTTTGGAATAAAACGTCCAAACCAGAACAAGCAATTGATACTGGTTGGTATTTTTGACTCTGAAAGTCTTTAGAAAATGTAACTTCCTTGTGAAGAAACATAGCTCTTTAACAATTTGGAAAGCTGACAAAACAACAATTTATTGTTGTTTGTAAAGTTCTCAATGTTTATCGAAAGATAAACACCAAAAAACACATTCAAGTGTTCTTGGCTTTTTGTTTTCATTTTTTCTAAAAATGAAGGTAAAGAGATGAGTCCGGCAAAATCGAATGTCTCTCGCTCATTCAAATAATGAGAGACAACTTTGGTGATTTGAACATCAACTCGAAACTCCTTCGGGTTGTATGGTTAAGTGACTAAGCGTACACGGTGGATGCCTTGGCAGTCAGAGGCGA
>NZ_JAWOWJ010000384.1:0-793 GCF_033340495.1 Vibrio sp. 1249-1 | reverse complement strand
CCACACCACCCGACACGGTAAATCCATTCTTCGTAACTCGTCGTGATCGTTCATCAATCGCTTTTTTGACTCGTTCGAGAATGTGCTTCATCCCTTCAATATCTTCATCGTATATCGCGAGAATAAACTCTTCGCCACCAAAGCGAGATGCGACGTCACTGTGACGAATGTTGTCTCGGATGCACTTCGCGACCAGTTGAATCGCAGAGTCACCTACATCATGGCCGTAAGTATCATTGATAGTCTTAAAGTTATCGATATCGAGGTAAAACACCAATAGCGGTGTTTGGCTTTTGATCAGTTGCTCTAGGCGCTTGGTGAAACCAAATCGGTTATACAGTTTGGTTAAAGAGTCGATATGAGAATCTTCACTGGAGGCTGACGACAGGTGTTTTGGTGTGTCATCCGCATCTTGGATAAGAATAATTTGAGATTCACTGCCTAGAATTGCCGTCGAGTCCGCATGCAATTGGACTTTGCGCTCAAATCCGCAACGCGCGCTAGTCAGGCAAAGAAACGGTTTGTCCGAAATAAGCGTGCTGAGTCGGTGACTGAAAACTTTTTTGGTGTTTTCGTCGATGAACAGACGAGAGAGCTCTTCACCGAGCAGCTCGTGAGGGGAGTTAAGCCCAAGCAAACGAGCCGAGGCAGGGTTTGCTGAGATGATGGTGTCATCTTCAATCAGCAGCAGGCCATCGGGCAATAGTTGGGTCAGCTTGGCAAATTTGTTTTCGGCTTCTTCCAGAGAGCGGACAAGAATTTGCTTTTCGGAGGTGTCGACGGCGTGAAACAC
>NZ_JAWOWJ010000383.1:0-794 GCF_033340495.1 Vibrio sp. 1249-1 | reverse complement strand
GCTGGGAAATTCGGAAATCTATGAGAACTCCCTGATCCTGCGTGTGCCGATTTTGTCGGAAGGACACTATTTATCAGAACTGTCTAACGAAAACCAAGGCACGAAAGCCATTGGCTACATCGCGGTAGAAATGGATCTTTCATCTCTGCGCTTACAGCAATACCAAGAAGTCTTCTCCGCTTTCCTTGTTTTGATCCTTGGTCTTGGGCTTGCGAGCGTGTTTGCTTCCCGCTTAATGCATGATGTTACCCAACCAATCACGCACATGAAAAACGTCGTTGATCGCATTCGTCGTGGTCACTTGGATGTGCGTATCGAAGGCAAAATGCACGGCGAGTTAGACCAACTGAAAAACGGTATCAACGCCATGGCGGTTTCGCTATCGGAATACCACGTCGAGATGCAGCACAGTATAGACCAAGCCACGTCAGACCTACGCGAAACCTTGGAACAGTTAGAAATTCAAAACGTTGAGCTCGATATTGCGAAGAAGCGCGCACAAGAAGCCGCACGTGTGAAGTCAGAATTTTTGGCCAATATGTCGCACGAATTACGTACGCCATTGAATGGTGTAATTGGCTTTACTCGTCAAATGCTCAAAACGCAGCTTTCTAATAGCCAAACCGACTACTTGCAAACCATTGAGAAGTCCGCAAACAACCTATTAAACATCATCAATGACATTCTCGATTTCTCGAAATTGGAAGCCGGTAAGCTGGCGTTGGAAAACATTCCATTTGATTTCCGCGAAAGCTTAGAAGAAGTAATCAACCTACAAGCCACCAGCGCGCATG
>NZ_JAWOWJ010000382.1:0-794 GCF_033340495.1 Vibrio sp. 1249-1 | reverse complement strand
ACCAGTGCGTAAGCCGCTGAGTGCGATTTGTTAAAACCGTAACCTGCGAACTTTTCTACCAAGTCGAAGATTTTCATCGCCAACTCGCCATCAACACCGTTCTTCACTGCCCCTTCTTCGAAGGTTGCACGCTGCTTGGCCATTTCTTCCGGCTTTTTCTTACCCATCGCACGACGCAGCATGTCCGCACCACCAAGGGTGTAGCCAGACAAAACCTGCGCAATCTGCATTACCTGTTCTTGATACAGAATGATGCCGTACGTCGGATCGAGGATTTCTTTTAGTGACTCGTGTTGCCACTTTTCATCGGGGTAAGAGATCGCTTCTCGGCCATGTTTACGGTCGATAAAGTTATCTACCATGCCCGATTGCAACGGACCCGGACGGAACAAGGCCACCAATGCGATGATGTCTTCAAAACAGTCAGGCTGAAGTCGTTTGATCAGCTCTTTCATACCACGCGATTCAAGCTGGAATACCGCAGTGGTTTCTGAGTTTTGCAGCAAACGGAATGACGCCGCATCATCCAGTGGAATCGATTCGATGCGAACAGGCTCTTTGCCTTCACGTTCTAAACGCGGGTTAATCAGACCCAAGGCCCAGTCGATAATGGTTAGGGTACGCAGACCCAAGAAGTCAAACTTAACCAGACCAGCAGTTTCTACGTCGTTCGTATCAAACTGAGTTACGGGGAAATGCCCTTCCGCATCCGCATAAATTGGCGCAAAGTCTGTAATCGTGGTTGGTGAAATTACAACACCACCCGCGTGCTTACCGGCGTTACGTGTACAACC
>NZ_JAWOWJ010000381.1:0-795 GCF_033340495.1 Vibrio sp. 1249-1 | reverse complement strand
TAGCTCAAACTCAACCATAGAGACATTGCGTTTATTGCCACGTGCAGCAAATAGCGCAGCTTCGTTAACTAAGTTTGCTAGGTCAGCACCAGAGAAACCTGGCGTACCACGAGCGATTAGAGAAGGCTCTACGTCACCAGCTAATGGCACTTTGCGCATGTGTACTTTTAGAATCTGTTCACGACCGCGTACATCAGGAAGACCTACAACTACTTGACGGTCAAAACGACCCGGACGTAGTAATGCAGGGTCTAATACGTCTGGGCGGTTGGTCGCAGCAATAACGATAATACCTTCGTTGCCCTCAAAACCATCCATTTCTACTAGCATTTGGTTCAGTGTTTGCTCACGTTCATCGTGACCACCACCTACACCAGCACCACGCTGACGACCTACAGCATCGATTTCATCGATAAAGATAATACAAGGCGCGGCTTTCTTCGCTTGCTCGAACATGTCACGTACACGAGATGCACCAACACCAACGAACATTTCTACGAAATCGGAACCTGAAATAGTAAAGAACGGTACTTTTGCCTCACCTGCGATAGCTTTTGCAAGTAACGTTTTACCCGTACCTGGAGGACCAACCATTAAAACACCAGTTGGAATCTTACCACCCAGTTTTTGGAAACGGCTCGGATCACGTAGGTAATCAACAAGTTCTTTTACGTCTTCTTTTGCTTCGTCACAGCCTGCAACATCAGCGAAAGTGGTTTTGATTTGTTCTTCGCTCATCATACGAGCTTTACTCTTACCGAAAGACATAGCGCCTTTACCGCCGCCGCCTTGCAT
>NZ_JAWOWJ010000380.1:0-796 GCF_033340495.1 Vibrio sp. 1249-1 | reverse complement strand
CGGCTATTCCAGTGGTAAAGATTCTGAAACGGTCTTGCACCTGTTCCTGATGGCCCTGATCCGGGCTGTAAGGAGTGGGGCGACCATCAGCCAGCACCACTTCATCTTGCACACTGACACACTGATCGAAAGCCCAGAGGTAAGGTGGCTGGCGGATCAGAAACTGGCCGAGCTGGAGCGTTTCATTGCGAAGGAAAACCTTCCTCTGACCATCGTTCTAGCAAAGCCTGGGATCTCGCAGAGTTGGACGGGCCGAATCCTTACTGGGAGGGGGTTGCCTACGTTTTCCAACTCCACGGCCCGCCAGTGTAGCCAGGATTTAAAAATCACCTCTGCCAAAAGAGCGAAGGCAGCTTATATGCGAGAGCTTCCCAAAGAGGTTCGACAGAAAGTCTGCCTTTTGCTGGGCAGTCGTGATGCTGAAAGCACTATTCGTGCGGCCAACATTGCAAAACAGCGAGGAAGCTCAGATCGCGTCATTAAGACGAAAGATGGGGGTGAGCTGTATGTGGTGAAAAACTGGTTGGCGAGTGATGTCTGGGAGTTCTTACTATCCGCTGGCATGGGCTCAGCATATCCTCTGCCAAGTTACTTGGAGAGCAATGTCACTACGGCAGAGCTTTACAAGGCGGCAACAGGGGAGTGCGTGTGGTCGGCAACAGAGAAGAAGGCCAGTGACGCCTGTGGCGCTCGCTTCGGTTGCTGGGCTTGCCAGGCTGTTGGGTTGGATAAGTCAATGGAGACGTTGCTTGCCACGGACCCTGAAAGGCATGGCTATATGTCGGGGCTGAACCGC
>NZ_JAWOWJ010000379.1:0-796 GCF_033340495.1 Vibrio sp. 1249-1 | reverse complement strand
TGCACAAACTTGGCGGTGAAGCGTGGTCGAAAGCACGTCGAAAAGCAGCTGAGAAAGTACGCGATGTTGCAGCAGAGCTACTTGATGTATACGCGAAGCGTGAGCTAAAACCGGGCTTTAAATTTGCCTTGGATCGTGGCCAATACGCGACCTTCAAGGCAACATTCCCGTTTGAAGAAACCGATGATCAAGCCATGGCAATCAACGCGGTACTTTCCGATATGTGCCAAGCAAAAGCCATGGATCGCTTGGTGTGTGGTGACGTTGGCTTTGGTAAAACAGAAGTTGCCATGCGTGCGGCCTTTGTTGCTACGGACAACAGCAAACAAGTTGCCGTACTCGTGCCAACAACCCTGCTTGCTCAGCAGCATTTTGAAAACTTCCGTGACCGCTTCGCGAACTTGCCAATCCGAGTCGAGGTGCTTTCTCGCTTCAAATCAGCCAAAGAGCAAAAAGTGATTTTGCAAGATGTTGCCGATGGCAAAGTTGATATCGTCGTCGGTACGCACAAATTGCTCTCCAGCGACATCAAATTCAAAGATTTGGGTTTGTTGATTGTCGACGAAGAGCATCGCTTCGGTGTTCGTCAAAAAGAGAAAGTCAAAGCGATGCGCGCCGATGTGGACATTCTTACCCTAACGGCAACGCCGATTCCTCGTACGCTGAACATGGCAATGAGTGGTATGCGTGATTTGTCGATCATCGCCACACCACCAGCACGCCGTTTAGCTATCAAGACATTTGTTCGTGAACGTGAAGAGTCCGTGGTGCGAGAAGCCGTACTGCGTGAAATCAT
>NZ_JAWOWJ010000378.1:0-797 GCF_033340495.1 Vibrio sp. 1249-1 | reverse complement strand
CACAGTAACGACAGGTGCGGGTGATCTGCCTTGGGGCATCACACGACTCATTGGCGGTCTAGCATTTAGCCTTGGTTTGATTTTGGTGGTGGTTACTGGCGGCGAGCTTTTTACCAGTTCGGTTCTGACTCTGGTTGCGCGTGCGAGTGGCAAAATTTCATGGAAAACGCTGGTTAAAAACTGGTTTGTGGTTTATTTCGGCAATATGGTTGGCGCTATTTTGCTGGTGGCGTGTATGTTGGTGACAAAGCAATACATGTTCGACCACGGTCAAGTTGGTTTGAATGCCATGGCCATTTCACAACATAAATTGCACCATGGTTTTTTTGCGGCGGTTGCACTTGGCATCATGTGTAACGTGTTAGTTTGTATTGCGGTTTGGATGACATTCAGTGGCCGTACATTAACAGATAAAATCGCGGTAATGATTTTGCCAGTAGCGATGTTCGTCTCCGCTGGTTTTGAGCACTGTATTGCGAACATGTTCCAAGTTCCAATGGCTATTGGTATCAAATACTTTGCGCCAGAAGCCTTCTGGCAAATGACAGGTGCTGATATCGCAAATTATGCGGACTTGAACATGATGGGCTTTATCGTTAACAACCTTATCCCAGTCACGATCGGTAACATCATCGGCGGCGGTGTGTTCGTCGGTATGTGGTACTGGATGATCTATCTACGTGATGAAGACAAGCATCTGCGATAGAGCCCAAAGAAAGAGAAAGGCGAGCTAGGTAGCTCGCCTTTTTTGTACGTCGTATTTGGGTGAAAGTGCTTTCTAAATCAGCTCTTCATTG
>NZ_JAWOWJ010000377.1:0-797 GCF_033340495.1 Vibrio sp. 1249-1 | reverse complement strand
TGCGTAGTTGTAGAGTTGCAGGTAAGTTGCAGCCAAGCTCAACCGAATCTTAATGGTGCGATTGATATTACGACTGGTGCTTTCGTGATCCAGTACGTTGAAGTAGTGCACCAAAGCAAGATTGAACTTGCCTTGATAAAAATAGATGTCGCCCATTTGTTCAAGCACATCGGCCAAAATAGGGGAGCTTGGGTAAGAGTCGTAGAAATCTGCAGCCTGAGACAGATATTCAATGGCTTTGTCGTACACACGACGCTCTTGGAAAAGTCTCGCCAGCAAGCGGTTTACTTTGGCAAGGCGAGTACCGCTGTCACTTTCGATGGACTGCCAATAACCGTAAAGCAGTTCTGAAAGCGCAAGGTTGTATTTTTTACTGTTAAGGTAAAACTCACCAACAGAAGTGTAGTAATCAATTAAGGCCAAATCGGAACGACTGTCCTCAAGCATGCTTTTCGCTTGAGCATACAAACGCTCTGCGCCAACGTTATCGCCACGATGAGCCGCTAGCAGGGCTCGTTGCATCACCATACGATAACGGACGCTGTCTGTACGTTGAAGTACAGAGTCGGCTTCGTCTAGCTGTTTTTCAATTTGATTGAGGGTGTCTTCGGCAGCTGAATAGTTGTGGTCGTACATCCAAATCATTTGGTTGCGCATGAGTTGCACATCCAAAGTCATGTAAGGCAGTTGGTATTCTTTCGCGAGCTTTTCTGCTTCATTGAGGTTATCGATCGCTGAGCGGACATTGCCCATCGTATAGTCGGCTTGCGCAATGATCTTGTGTGCTTCGATGGTGC
>NZ_JAWOWJ010000376.1:0-800 GCF_033340495.1 Vibrio sp. 1249-1 | reverse complement strand
ATAGATAGATAGTGATAGGGTCATCTGTAATCAGATGGCCCTGTTTTCTCTATATCTAAGTAAGGAATAAAGGTAAGGAAATGACCCCGAAAATCGATCGTTACGCCGTGTTTGGTAACCCTATCGGGCACAGCAAGTCGCCATTTATCCATACACTCTTTGCTCGTCAAACGAATCAGTCCCTTACATACACCGCAGAGTGTGCGCCTGTGGGTGGATTTATCGAGGCAGCGAAAGCATTTTTTGCTGACGGAGGCAAAGGCTGTAACGTGACCTTGCCTTTTAAAGAAGATGCCTATCAATTTGCTAGCCGTTTGACCGAGCGTGCTCAGCTTGCTGGAGCAGTGAATACACTTAAGAAGCTTGATGATGGTGAAATCATTGGTGATAACACTGATGGTACAGGCTTAGTGCAGGACTTGTTGCAACATCAAGTCGTTTTAGAAGGCGCACGTATCCTGATCATAGGAGCTGGTGGTGCCGCTCGAGGAGTGATTAAACCATTGCTCGATCAAAAACCAACATCTCTAACGATAACTAATCGTACATTTTCCAAAGCCGAAGAATTGGCAGAATTGTTTTCTGCGTATGGCCCTGTTAAAGCAAAAGAGATGAATACCATTGCTGAAGAGTTCGATGTCATAATCAACTCTACGTCTGCATCATTGAGTGGTGAGTTACCTGCGATCTCTTCCTCGGTGTTCGCCGCCAATAGTACAAGCTACGACATGATGTATGGCAAAGGTGATACCACATTTAACCAATGGGCTAAGCAACACGGTGCGGCACATGCTTATGAT
>NZ_JAWOWJ010000375.1:0-800 GCF_033340495.1 Vibrio sp. 1249-1 | reverse complement strand
TTACTACGATCCGATGATCGGCGAAAACATTCGTGATTTGATTCAACCAAACACCAAAATACTGTTTCTTGAATCGCCGGGGTCAATCACGATGGAAGTTCAAGACGTTCCAACCATGGCGCGCATCGCTCACGAGCACGATATCATTGTGATGCTCGATAACACGTGGGGCGCAGGCGTGAACTTCTCACCTTTCGAGCATGGCGTGGACATTTCTATTCAAGCGGCGACAAAGTACATCGTTGGACACTCTGACGTCATGCTCGGCACCGCAGTGGCGTCTGAGAAATACTGGGATCAGCTTCGCGAACAAAGCTACCTGATGGGTCAATGCGTTTCTCCTGATGACGCTTACCTTGGCCTACGTGGCATTCGCACTTTGGATGTTCGCTTACGCCAGCACGCTGAAAACAGTTTGAAAGTCGCACAGTGGTTGGCAAGCCGCCCTGAAGTGGATCATGTTCGTCACCCTGCCCTAGAGACTTGCCCTGGTCATGAGTTCTTTGAGCGTGATTTTACTGGCGGCAATGGCTTGTTCTCATTTGTGCTGAAAACCTCGTATCCAAAAGCGACCACAGCTTTGCTTGATGGCATGAAACACTTCAGCATGGGTTACTCTTGGGGTGGTTATGAGAGTTTGATTTTGGCTAACGAACCTCGCAGCTTTAACAGCTTACGCACGGTCGCCAATCCGAACTTTGAAGGCACTCTGATTCGTATTCATGTAGGCTTGGAAGATGTTGAAGACTTAGTCGCCGATTTAGAAGCCGGATTTGCTCGATACAACGCCCTAGTGCTTG
>NZ_JAWOWJ010000374.1:0-801 GCF_033340495.1 Vibrio sp. 1249-1 | reverse complement strand
GACCGATGCCGATACCGATGAATGGTCGACAACCTTCGACCATAAGGCACCACCGCTGGTTTCTAGTTTGGTTTTGACCACATCTTGATAGTCCACTTTTTCCGAGTTGCTAGAACTACCTTGTTTTTTACTACTCATCACAGCTGTCGTCAGCGCATGGTCGGTTACACCCATCGAATACGTAAGTACAGACAAGTCAAACCAGGTAAATAGCACCATGATCAAAACGGGTAAGCCCATCGCAACTTCGACCGTCAAACTTCCTTTTTGAAACTTGATCATAATTCAACGTACCTTTTCTTCGTGTAATCAACGACAAAAGCACCTTTGATATTCATGTTTTCAAGAAACTTCTTTGCATCATCTATATCGCTAAACTCACCAACGCAATAACGCTTCCATAAGCCGTGAGTGTAGGAATACACTTTGCCATAGTTGCCTTTCAGATAATTTAGGTAATCTGACGGAATGACTTTATAGGTTGCTAATACTTGAATTCGATAAATTGACGGCGCTTTAGGACGTAAGTTTTGCGGGTCTAATACTGAGCGCGCTACGTACTTTGGTTTCAAATCGACAGATTTCGTATCCATTTCCATATTTTTCTTTTCCTTTGACTTCGCGACCTGTTTGGGTGGAACTTTTGTATCTATTTTTTTATTCAGAGGTTTAACGCTCTTCATGAGCTTTTTCAGTTTGACTCGTGCGTCTTGCTCGCTACTGTCGTGTTTCAAAACCTCCAACGCCACATCCGGACGATTCGACCGAGTCGACGCCAAAAGGAGATTTGAACGTACCTTT
>NZ_JAWOWJ010000373.1:0-802 GCF_033340495.1 Vibrio sp. 1249-1 | reverse complement strand
GCGTCTCCTGTATGACTACCTGATTGTAAATCACTTAACAGATCGCCTACTTCATCTTTCGATAAATCATCAAACAGATCGGAGAAGTCTAGAGAGTCTTCACTGCTAGAAAAATCTGTGACAGTGTCGCGTTCGTTGGCCACATCGATCCATTTGAAGATGTCCTCACCATCACCGCCAGTCAGAATGTCGCTGCCTAAACCACCAATCAAAATGTCATTATCTGCGCCACCGAACAGCTTGTCGTTTCCACCTTGCCCAAACAAGATGTCATTTCCTGCACCACCATAAATGGTGTCCGCTTGGTCATAATAACGAGATTGCTCAAACTCAGCTTGGTTTTCAGTAATGTAGTGATGAACTTCCTCCTTCGTTACCAGAGCAACATCTTTCCCCAGTTGAGAAGCTACATAGTTTTGTAGCGCAGAAACACCTTGCTCTCCATTGATATCAAAACGAATCGCATCACCAAAAATGATGTCGTTTCCATCAAGGCTACTAATCTCATCCTTGCCTTGCATTAATGACACTTCTTTGCCAAGAATCACTTCTGCAAGTTGATTAACATCGATGTTAGTTCTTACAACACCATCAGAGTCAAAGTGTTTCAACGAATCTTCATCTAAGTCATGACCAAGACCGATCGATCGAACCTCACTAAGTTCTTCCAATGCCTGATATGCGTTATTTGCTTGATGAAGTACATACGTTTCATAATCGTAATAACTATGATTACTTGTCATCTTCCCTAACAACTCACCTGTCGAAAGCGAATAAACGAGTGAGTTACTATCTATCACCG
>NZ_JAWOWJ010000372.1:0-803 GCF_033340495.1 Vibrio sp. 1249-1 | reverse complement strand
CTCAGTACCACATAGCAGCATTACTAGACGGTCTAGACCGAATGCAAGGCCAGCGTGTGGAGGCGTACCGAATTTTAGAGCGTCCAATAGGAAGCCGAATTTCAATTGTTGCTCTTCTGCATCGATACCTAGGATATCGAATACCGCAGCTTGCATTTCTGCGTTGTGGATACGTACAGAACCACCGCCCACTTCGTAGCCGTTTAGCACCATATCGTATGCGTTTGAGTTCGCTACTGCTGGGTTCGCTTTTAGCTCTTCCGCTGTCACACCTAGAGGTGATGTGAATGGGTGGTGCATCGCGTGTAGGTTGCCTTCGTCGTCTTCCTCGAACATTGGGAAGTCAACAACCCATAGAGGAGCCCAAGTGCCTTCTTTAGTCAGACCTAGGTCTTTACCTAGTTTAAGACGAAGTGCGCCTAGTGCTTCCGCAACGATGTTAGCTTTATCTGCACCAAATAGAATGATGTCGCCAGATTCCGCTTGAGTGCGATCTAGGATACCGTTGATCACGTCTTCGCTTAGGAATTTAGCTACAGGAGATTGGATACCTTCCACACCTGCCGCACGGTCGTTCACCTTCATCCATGCTAGACCTTTTGCACCGTAGATACCTACGAACTCTGCATAGCCGTCGATTTGCTTACGAGTTAACTCTGCACCGCCTGGTACACGGATAACTGCAACGCGGCCTTTTTCGTCGTTTGCTGGACCTGAGAATACTTTGAACTCAACGTCTTTTACTAGGTCTGCAACGTCTACTAGCTCTAGTGGGTTACGTAGGTCTGGCTTATCAGAACCGA
>NZ_JAWOWJ010000371.1:0-806 GCF_033340495.1 Vibrio sp. 1249-1 | reverse complement strand
GGAGGTGTTTTGATGCGTCATAATTTCAGTGCTTCAAATATGATTAGAGGGCGTAACTAATGGATGATGTAAGATTCCCTGCGGCTCGTAATCACCCTGTTTTACACGCTGCACCAACCTTTAGACCAATCGCCAAGGGTAGGCGAAGAAAGGGCTTAGAGCGCATTCACGAAACGCCTAATGGCACACTAAAAACCAGAATGTTCTATGAGCTTGATGTGGCTGATCAGGATTTGCTTTTGTGCGTTTTAGCAATTGCTCGAAGTGAACTGTATCGTGAAGCAATAGATCAGGACGATAAGATACTTGAAGCCTTGGAGATAGATCTTAAAGGTGGTTCTATCAATGAAAAAGAGACTTTCAGGCTCTTAGAACTTCCAGCATTAAAAATATCACTAACAAGATATGAGTTACTTAAAGAGTTGCAACGCTCCACATCAGGAGCCAAGAACTATAAGTGGCTTGAGGCAAGTCTAGATAGATTAGGAGCTGTTAGTTTCAAATATGACGGTGCTCGCTGGTCTGGATCTTTTAATCTTCTCTCTTATCGGTTTAATAAAGATACTGAGCAATATGATATTTTTATCAATCCTATCTCTGCGCACTCTGTATGGTCTCAAAAAGCAAATTATATCTTTATCCATAGACAAGAAAGGCACTTGCTGAAAGCTGATGCTTCAAGGGTTCTTCACAGCTATTTATCAGGTGTGGTTCGCTTGGGCGAGACAAGGCATATAGGAATTGATACGGTGGTTAGTGCTGTGTGGGCGCAATATGACGAGGAAGTATCAAGTGATACCTTTAGA
>NZ_JAWOWJ010000370.1:0-807 GCF_033340495.1 Vibrio sp. 1249-1 | reverse complement strand
ATACGATTCCCACGGATCAGAGCCATTAAATCAGGTTCTTCATCAATAAATGGCTGTTCTAATGCAAGTGCATCAGTTTGGGTCGGTAACGCATTATCACCCGCTAAGGCAGCAGTAATTTCAACTTCACTCAATGCAAGCTTGTTTTGCATATCAGCAAGGTTATTCGCATCAACAGCCAACAATCCTTGTGATGTCTGTGCGATGTCACCATCGATGAATTTATCAAACACACCATTTTCTAGACGAGCAGAAACGATGCGGTTGAAGATCCATGAACGCGCGGCAGACAAGTACATGCTGCGTTTGTTTTGGTTACGCGTACGAACGTTTTCTCGTCCCCAACGACGAGCTTCGTCGAGGTTATTTCCATCGTTACCAAAGCGTTGGCTACCAAAGTAGTTTGGCACACCAACTTGTTTAACTTTTTCAAGGCGTTGCTCTACATCCGCCACATCTGTCACTTCAGACAAGGTAACCACAAACTCGTTCCCGATTAAGTCACCAGGACGCAGTTTTTTGTTGTGTCGATCGGTCGCCAGAATTTCAATACTTGGGTATTGCGCCAAAAATGTCGAAAAATCTGGAGTCTCACCTTTAGGCAGATGAACACTTAGCCATTGTTCGGTTACTGCATGGCGATCTTTCAGGCCTGCCCAACTAACGTCTTTAGACTTAACACCACAAGCTTTCGCTAGCTCGTTAGCGACGAAACTGGTGTTCTCACCTGTTTTTCGAATGCGCACCATTAAGTGTTCACCTTCTCCCGTGAAGGCAAAACCCAAATCTTCGCGAACCTGAAAGTGT
>NZ_JAWOWJ010000369.1:0-808 GCF_033340495.1 Vibrio sp. 1249-1 | reverse complement strand
ATTACAACTTTGTCTCGCAAACCGATATTTTCACGTCTCCGAACCCTGATATGTTGCCTACTGATGAACTGATGGGGCTTAAAGGTGAACCAACGGCATTGTTTCAGTATGAATCAGGTTCAAGCGACAAAGCGCTTTACCAATATGGTATTGGTTCGTGGGGAACTGGTGAGATAGCCTTAGTTAGAGCGGATAATACGTCAAACATTTATTCGTCTTCTGACTATACTTACGACTCGCTTAACATTGGCTTTGTTACTAACGGCTTTGCATATGACGCGTTGAAGCTGGATAAAACGGCCGTTGAATATAATCGCCCTAGTGCAACGAATAAAGAAACTTGGGTATACATGGCGTTCTCAGAGAATCAAGTTAATGGTTGGGAGTCTCTACTTAACGAAACGATCTCTGACGGATGGGATATTGACGTTGATCCGAGTGCTTACTTAAATATTGATAACCTGCCAAACACAAAACCAAGTGTATCAACACAAGGAAGTGCAGACTCGGTGATTGATCTGGACATGGGTTTAACATCGTCTACAGAAGGCTTTACTCGTGTTGCTTACTTTGCGGCTTCAGGCGACTATAAAGTCACACATCGTATATTCACAAAGAGTGACAGTGACTCTGTTGTTGTTCCTGAGCTCCATTACTACAATTTCCCAACATCAGCCGTTAACGGTTTGAAAGTTTCAGCTTCGGACGATTTTAATCGCACTGCTTTGGTATTGAGTGACGATAGCAATATCGACTCTAAAGTTTTCATGAGCTTCTTTTCTAATGGTGAAGCGTCAGAGCCTGAGCT
>NZ_JAWOWJ010000368.1:0-809 GCF_033340495.1 Vibrio sp. 1249-1 | reverse complement strand
CATTGATGCCCTACTGATCCCTCATGAAGATGAATACCTGGGTGAATATGTCCCTGCGCACAATGAACGCCTCCATTGGCTAACCGGATTCACAGGCTCTGCAGGCGCAGCCGTGATCACACAACACAAAGCCGCGATTTTTGTTGATGGCCGCTACACAGTGCAAGTGACCAAACAAGTTCCTAGTGAGTTGTTTGAATATCGCCACCTAATTGAAGAACCAGCATTGGATTGGATTCAAGACAATCTAACCACAAATGCGTCCGTGGCTATCGACCCACGCATGCACAGTTCAGATTGGCTAGATATGGCACAAGCAAAACTGGCCGGAAAACTTGAGCTAAACATTCTCTCCAGCAACCCAATTGATGAATTGTGGCATGACCGCCCTGCACCAGTGGTTTCTGACGTTCGCCTCATGCCAACAGAAGCCGTTGGTCAATCAAGCGAAAGTAAGCGTAAAGAGATCGCTCAACTGGTAACAAAAGCCGGTGCAGACAGTGCAGTCATCACAGCGCTTGATTCTATTTGTTGGCTATTGAATGTACGTGGCTTAGATGTATCGCGTTTGCCAGTTTTACTGTCGCACGCGATTCTTCATGCCGACTCAAGTGTGGAGTACTTCCTAGATCCCGCTCGCTTACCTGCTGAATTTGCAGCGCACGTGGGCACTGGTGTGACGGTTCATCATCCAGAAGCACTTCAATCTCGCCTTGAAGCCATGTCTGGTAAAAAGGTATTGCTCGACCCAGCAATCAGTAACGCATGGTTTAAGTTAGTTCTGCAAAATGCAGGCGCATCGGTTATTG
>NZ_JAWOWJ010000367.1:0-809 GCF_033340495.1 Vibrio sp. 1249-1 | reverse complement strand
GCACAAAGTCTCGATGGCGCGGGCGGAGAAGCAAACCTCGAACCTATCGAATACCCTTACGCGGAGTCTTACTCTACCAACACAGGTTTGTTGAGCGATTTTGACCTCGACAACAACGGCACTGCCGGCCAAATGCCGGGGGATGCATGGGGCTTTGGCATGTACCACGGCCAATACGCCTTTGCCCTAATGTCTAAGTACAAAATTGATACGGCAAATACACGAACCTTCCAAGAGTTTAAATGGAAAGATTTAGAAGGCGCGAAAATCCCAACCATTACTATCTGTGACGGCTCACAAAAAATTCCAGACAACATGAAGTGTGGCGATGAGTGGTACTCTGCAGAGGAATGGGCTCAAGTACGCCTCTCTTCTAAAAACCACGTAGATGCACCAATTATCATCCCGACCAGCAATGGTAATGAGGTTGTTCATCTTCTGATGTCGCACCCTACACCACCAGTTTTCGATCCTGGTAAAAACCAAGCGCAAAACGCAGCGGAAGTGGAATTTTGGCACCATTACATCCAAGGAAAAGAATTTTTCTACGACGATGCAGGTAAAAAAGGTGGCTTGGCGAGCGGTGCTAAATTCGTCATGATGGGCGACCAAAACCTCGCTCCAGTTGCTGGCGATGGTATTAGCTCTGTCATGCAAGATCTGCATAGTGATCCGCTGGTTAACCAAGACGTGATGAACGGCAACCTGTACCCAACAAGCTTTGGCGCAGCTGAACACGCAGTTGAAAAGAGCTCAACTCACCCATATCCGAACCGTATCACTTCAACATTTGGTTTAGGTGTAGACTA
>NZ_JAWOWJ010000366.1:0-809 GCF_033340495.1 Vibrio sp. 1249-1 | reverse complement strand
TAAGACAGAAGACGGCAAAGACAAGTCTGAGCTAGTGAAGCACGGTAACTCATTTGCATCGACTCACGTTTCCGGTACTGGCCCATTCATCGTGACATCACGTGAACAAGGCGTAAAAGTGGAATTTGAACGCTTCAAAGATTACTGGGATAAAGCGTCGAAAGGTAACGTTGATAAGCTAACGCTAGTACCAATCAAAGAAGACGCGACTCGTGTGGCTGCGCTTCTTTCTGGTGGCGTCGATATGATTCACCCAGTAGCGCCAAACGATCACCAACGTGTGAAAGATGCGAAAGGCATCGATCTCGTGACACTACCTGGTACGCGAATCATCACGTTCCAAATGAACCAAAACAGCAATGAAGCGTTGAAAGACGTGCGCGTTCGTCAAGCTATCGTGCATGCGATCAACAACGAAGGCATCGTGAAGAAAATCATGAAAGGCTTCGCGACAGCTGCTGGTCAGCAAAGCCCTGCGGGTTACGTTGGCCACAACGAAAAACTGGTTCCTCGCTACGATCTGAAGAAAGCTAAAGAGCTGATGAAAGAAGCGGGCTACGAGAACGGCTTTGCCCTAACTATGATTGCGCCAAACAACCGTTACGTGAACGATGCAAAAGTTGCACAGGCTGCGGCGGCAATGTTGTCTAAGATTGGTATTAAGGTTGATCTGAAAACCATGCCAAAAGCGCAATACTGGCCAGAGTTTGATAAGTGTGCGGGTGACATGCTTATGATCGGTTGGCACTCAGACACTGAAGACTCTGCGAACTTCAACGAGTTCCTAACAATGACTCGTAACGAAGAGA
>NZ_JAWOWJ010000365.1:0-810 GCF_033340495.1 Vibrio sp. 1249-1 | reverse complement strand
TATGACTGAAAGAAGTAAATTTGAGTCTATCGCGGCGGCTGTGGTTATGTATTCTCTTCTGGCCTTAACTGTGGTGTTGCCTTTGTCTGGCATCGCGGTTTCTGTAGGAGAAGGGTACGGTCTGAGCCTGTTTGGTTTTGAATTAGTGAATTCTGGCAGAGAAATACACATGCTGAAAGAGCTGGGCGAGGGGATCCACGAGTTTAGTGGTGAAGCGTTGTTGCCATTCCTATTGGTTTTGCACCTTGGTGCCAGCTTTATGCATCACTTTATTAAGCAGGACGGAACGTTGCTGAGAATGTTGGGCAAAGCTTGATAAGACAAAACTTGATAAGACAAAACAAGAATGTGCTTCGAAGGTTTCTGAGCAACAAAATGGCAGATAAGTGATACCTGCCATTTTTTATATAAGCGAAAGGATGCCTAATTGTTAGATTAGGCTTCGCTTTGGATGACATCAAAATCGGTCGGCGTTCATCACTTTGGTCCACGCGGCGACAAAGTCTTCAACGAATTTTCCTGCGTTGTCATCTTGTGCATACAGTTCGGCATAGGCTCTGAGTATTGAGTTTGAGCCGAAGACAAGATCGACGCGGGTCGCTGTCCATTTTACATCTTTGGAGCGACGGCTGCGGATTTCGTAAAGGTTTTCGCCAACGGGTTCCCACGTGTAGTTCATGTCGGTTAGGTTAACGAAAAAATCGTTGGTAAGTTGGCCGACTCGGTCTGTGAACACACCGTGTTTGCTACCGCCATGATTTGTGCCAAGAACGCGCATCCCTCCGACGAGCACCGTCATTTCAGCGGCAG
>NZ_JAWOWJ010000364.1:0-810 GCF_033340495.1 Vibrio sp. 1249-1 | reverse complement strand
CCAACACCAATGCGCTGCTGATTATGGTCGTAGTCAATTAAACTCTTGCCATATCCAGTCGAGTATTGAGCATATCCCCTAACTTTTCCCCAAATTGGAAACAACAAACCTATCTCAGCATAGCCTTTATGCGTTTTAAAATTCTCGCGCCCCAAGAACGTCAACTCGTAATCGTCCCATTTGTAGGCGCTTGTTAGCTCAAAATGCCCCATGTAATCTTCGATATCTGGGTTATCATCACCTTTAGGATCATTCGGAAAGGTTTTTTCGTCCTCAGGTATGCGCCACCAAGGCTGGATAGAGGCGACAAAATTGTCTTTCGCAAAGGTTAAGTTGGTATAAACGCGGTTCCAACTGCGCGATAGCTCTTGTCTCTGACCATTTGATTCATGCTCAATACCGAAACCCAGCCAAGTTGAGCCACCAAGCGGCTGCCAACTTGTAGGAGTGAAGTAAAACAGCTCAGGACGATAATTGGTTTCGCGAAACGGACGCGACGCATCCCCCGTGTATACCTGCCAGAACGATTTGAGCGTCATACCAAAAAACAAACCATCGCCGTCAAACAACAAATCGTCGTAGTTCATTGGCACTTTAAAACTAATTTGGAACTCCGCTTCTTCCTTACGCAGCTCATCCCCGTACTTAGTGTCCGCATAAGCACGCTTATTTACGCGATCACTGTAAGTGAACGGCAAGATGTAGTTAACACGATGCGCCACCAAACTAAATGGTTCAAAGGCGTTTTCTCGTTCTGACTCCAAACGCTTGTCGACCAAGCTTTCCTGAAGCTCCTCAGGTTCTTCAATT
>NZ_JAWOWJ010000363.1:0-813 GCF_033340495.1 Vibrio sp. 1249-1 | reverse complement strand
TGGTAAAAAGCGCGGCCGTCTCTCGAGAGCTTGGCGCCACGATGGTGCTGGTCGTACAAGAATTCCACAAACACGAGCCTTCTATTTACACACATCTAGAGCTGGAAAAGGCACTTCTAGTTGGCTTATTGGCCGATATTGGCTTGTTCTGCCTCATTAACGAATATCACCTGTATCTGGATAGTGGCAATTACCTTGACCCTGATATCGCGTTGCAAATCTTCCAAACTCGCTGCTCTGCAACCAGTAAGTTGGTGCTAGAACGCTGGGGGTTCGACAACGATTTTCGAGAAGTCTCTTCAAACGAAAAGTTTGTTACCGCTCGTCCAGAAGTCAGTTATTTGGACATTGCTCGAATTGCAAACCACTTATTGATGTTCCGCAATCAAGACGAACGTATTGATGAACATGAAGTGGAATTCAATTTAACAGGTGCAGAGGTCTTGTATGACCTAAGCAATATGAGTGATACTGACTTTCAAAACGAAATCAACGCAGTACTCAGTGCTAGCGGCTTGTAATTAAGTTAACTAACGTCATCCACGATAAACATTAAACTCAAGGTCGAGTGTTGTTTTGTCAGTGGCTTTTGTCTCCGGCTTGTCTCACTAAGGAATTATCAAGTTTTATGTTCTCAGGGATGCTATTCATTTTTGCCCCTCTTGTTGTGGGGTACTTAATTCCTATTTCTCGCGCAGCTTTACTAGAGAAAATTAACCAATCAACTTCATACCTTATTTACGTCATTCTTTTGTTGATGGGTTTAAGTTTAGCTGCCTTAGACAACTTGAGTAGCAACTTGCAGAGTATACT
>NZ_JAWOWJ010000362.1:0-814 GCF_033340495.1 Vibrio sp. 1249-1 | reverse complement strand
CTCTCATCTTAAATATAGCGGCTGTTTTTAAATAAACGCTTTAAAAATAGCGACTTATAAAGTTGGCACATGCTTTGCCTTATTAGAACTGCAACGTCAATATAGGAGAATTACCATGAATAACATCGCAGCTAAAATTGTACTTACTTCAGTTCTTGCAACGTCATCTACCGCAGTATTAGCCAGTGATAAATGGGAAAAAGAATCCATGGACGCTTGGCTAGATGGTAAAGCAGAAACCACCTTACTGCTTAACAGCAACCTGAACTCTTTTGATATAAACACTGATGTTGAAAATCAGGTGGTTACGCTGACAGGTTCGGTCAATAACGATTTGGAAAAGTCGCTGGCAGAAGAGTTGGTTTCAGGCCTTGATGGTGTGAAAAAAGTAAATAACGAGCTAACGGTAGTGAGTGAGAATAAACAAGATGCCGATTCTGATGCATTTGCTGCATTAACGGATTCAAAAATTACTACTATTGTGAAAACTCGTTTACTGATGGATACCAGCGTTAGTGGTACAGACATTGATGTCACCACAGAAAATAAAACCGTAACCTTAACCGGTAAAGTGAACTCAGATGCCGAGCATGATCTGGCATTATCGATTGCAAATAATACCAACGATGTAAATAAGGTTGTCGATAAGCTTGAAGTTGTTCAGTAATAACTAATATTGAGCTTTCACTTTAAAAAATAAGGAGACAACACCATGGTTCGTTGGATGTTTATTTTCCTTGCTTTGGCTCTCGTTTCAGCGGTGCTCGGATTTAGTGGTATTGCCGGTGCCGCCGCAGCTGTCGCGCAAGTGATA
>NZ_JAWOWJ010000361.1:0-816 GCF_033340495.1 Vibrio sp. 1249-1 | reverse complement strand
CCACAAATACTTCCTCCAAAAAGAAATCGCAGAATAGTCGCTACTGATGTTTAGCTTGTTAGGAATCCAGTAAAAGAGGCGCGAATAGCGCCTCTTTTAGTATGTAGTCATGAGCTTTTCATGACAACTTGTTGAGAGGGTTACAAGCTTTTTTGGTGTGCGTCGATCAGCGCGTTCATTTTGGCTTCCGCAGCTTGTTGCGCTTGCTCGTAGCTCATGTCAGCAGGGAAGTCACTGATGACTTCGTAGTAACATTTCAACTTAGGCTCAGTACCAGAAGGACGAACGATTACGCGAGATTTATCTTCAAGATGATAAATCAGCACATCACTTGCTGGTAAATCAATCGTCTCTTCTGAACCATCCTCAAATGTACGAACGGAAGTTTTCAAGTCCTCAGTAACCGATACTTTCTTGCCTGCAATTTCGCTTGGTGGATTTGCACGTAACTTGTCACCAATTGGTGGTGAGTTTGGATCCAACGCAATACTACGCTGAGCGTTAAAGTAAAAACCGTGTTGACGGTAAAGCGCTTCCAACTTGTCCCACAGTGTTTTGCCTTGTGCTTTGAGCTTTCCGGTTAATTGCGAAAACGCAACAATCGCGGACAAACCATCTTTATCCCACACCTTATTGCCAACGGTGTAGCCAAGCGCCTCTTCGTAAGCAAACAAGAACGGATGTTGCTCGGTTTCTTGGCTCATCGCGACGTTGGTTAGCCATTTAAAGCCTGTTAGCGTTTGGTAATACTCTGCGCCATGCGCTTTTGCGATGCTGCTCAAGAGACGAGATGACACGATGGTGTTACCGACCAGT
>NZ_JAWOWJ010000360.1:0-817 GCF_033340495.1 Vibrio sp. 1249-1 | reverse complement strand
AGCGAGCATTCGGGAAACCGAGGCTTCCCTGACTCATCAGGACATCGTTCCAGTCAATCCCTTTCGCTCTGGGCGGGATCGGGAGCTTAGGCAGCAGGACGTACACACGAATGCCGCGCTTCTCCAGCTTGGCTTTCAGCACGTTCGCTGACTTCTCACCAGTCACAGACTTATCTTTGTCAGCCCAGATCAGTACGGTGTGAACACCTTCTGGAACCTCGAAGGACTCCATCAGGGTCGCATTGACCGTTGACCAAACCGGGATTTGAGTGACTCGATAAGCTGACAGGGCTGTTTCCAGCCCTTCTGCAACACCCAGGATACCCTCAGTCGGTTCACCGAGGCGGATGGCCGCGCAATTGACATCCAAACCGTCAGGAATGGGCATCATCTTCTTGGCGTTGCCGACCTTGGCTTTTTTACCGTTTTGGGTGAGATAGGTGCGGTGGAGCGTTACCAGGTTGCCTTCCACATCTCGGATAGCGCAGACGATAGCCGGGAATTTCCCAACTTCATTGCCATCTTCGTCGTAGTAGGCCATAGCCGGATTGAACCGCAGACAGTCTGTTTTTCCTACTTCATCAACTTTGAACAGCAGCTCGCGGTTTTTGAAGTACAGACGCATTGGCTCAGTCACATGACTGGAGAACGGCAAACACTCGTTCCATACCTTCTCGATTTTCTCACGGAGACGAGCACTGTAAGCGCGTTCGCGCTCCATTCTCTTCTCCATTTCTTCTTGGAGCTCAAGCAGCCAAGGCTTAGGTTGTTCACGAAACATCGGAACAACTTTCGGCTTGTTTTCGCTGCTTTGCTC
>NZ_JAWOWJ010000359.1:0-818 GCF_033340495.1 Vibrio sp. 1249-1 | reverse complement strand
GATCAGTTGCAACAACGTTGCACAAGCATGGGTAAAACCAGACGAAGAGCCAGCTTCAATTTTGATCGACTCTTCTGCTACCTTCAGTTTGTAAGCGCCTTCATCCAAGGTTGGGTTGCCTTTGAAGATGATCTGACTGCCATTGTCTGATGCGAACTCAAATTGATGAATGCGCTTAAGCTCTTCAAGTAACCACTCTTTAGCTGAATTGGCTAAGTTTGAATAAACCGCAACGCCAGCTTGATGATTAAAGCTAAAGCAGTGATCGCTGACTTCTATATGGTTTGGTTTTGGCAATAAAGGCTGCGCATGCGTCAAGCTGGAAGGGATCTCACTACGTTCACGGTACGGCGAAGCCAATACGATCGGCGTGACATCGACTTGAGCTCGCTGAAGGTTGCCGTTGACTTCAAAGTTGACCAAGGCTTCATTGAATCCATCAGAATAGTAACGGAATGGGTTCGAACCAATACTGAACTCGCAGTAAAAATGATGGTTAGCTGCCAGCACCAACCCTTCTGGTTTGAGGGTGCAGTAGCTGCCAATTTGCTTGAGCTGACCATTCGAAATACTATCCGGCAGAATGTAGCGATCAAAAGCAAAAATCAGGCTCCAATTGTGGAGATCTTGATCGCTCAAGTTATGGAAAGTCAGTCCGAAACGGCAGTTTTGCTTTTGTTCTGATAGGACGACGAGATCAACACGATATTCCATATCTACTCCTACGCCGCACTGAGCGAGTAAAGGTTATGTTCAGGTTTACCTGCAAACATAATTGCGCCTTCAATCGCGTCAAACTGTGGCTCAACAACCCATTG
>NZ_JAWOWJ010000358.1:0-819 GCF_033340495.1 Vibrio sp. 1249-1 | reverse complement strand
TTAGACGACATCGAAACCACACGCTTTTACGGCGTGACTCGGGATTTTCGTGAGCAGTATGGTGAAAAGCCGTATCTGGTTTTGAAATCGATTCCCAAAGTCAGCAAAGGCACGGACATCGACTTCCCGTTTCGTAGCGTTAATTTTGGCCAAGTGCCATACGTCATTCTTACCGATAACGTTCGCTACATGGTAGGTGCTCGCACTCCGCAGGGTTATCGCATATCCAGCGTAACGCCAGCAGGGATTGAGCTGGTGAAAGGCGGGCGCGTTATCACTATTGAACTTGGATACGAAGGCGAGAAAAACCATGACAAATCTTGAACAGATTCTAAATAACGACCTAAGTGGCATTGAAGTGCAAAACATTAAGAGCAAGCTCTTACAAGCACAGGCAGCGGTAAAGCGTCAGTTGGACTTGGGATGTCCTCCGCAGCAGTATCAATTGCTACTAAAACAGTATGAAGCATACACAGCGGCACAGGTTGTGATTGAAGCATACGAAGCTAACCAAAAATAAAGGGAAATCCTATGTCATTTTACGATGCGACCAACAGTGTAAACCTCGATGACGTTAAAACGAAACTTGAGCAACAAGCGAAAGACGCGAACAAATCCGTCACCGATGCCATTAAAAATCTAGAAACCAACGCGGACGACCCATCTAAGCTGGCTGAACTTCAGCACGCTATCAACAAATGGTCGGTGGTATACAACATCAACGCGACCACCACTCGTGCGATCAAAGATGTAATGCAGTCGATCCTGCAGAAGGTGTAATGCATGGAACGAGAATTACGCCAGCTGTTGGCTGAAATT
>NZ_JAWOWJ010000357.1:0-819 GCF_033340495.1 Vibrio sp. 1249-1 | reverse complement strand
TGGGCGTTGTTTGAATTGAGTAATATTGTTTGTTTTTTCTTGCAGGGATGTAATTTAGTTACATAAATCGTAGTGAGATTTATTACGGTTTACTATTGGTGAGAATCTATGCAGTTACATGAGTTGGTCAATACACTAGGCCAAGATCTTCAGCGTCGTTACGGCGAAAAAGTCCATAAGCTGACTTTACATGGTGGCTTTAGTTGCCCAAACCGCGACGGCACGATTGGCCGAGGTGGTTGTACATTTTGTAATGTGGCTTCGTTTGCTGACGAAGAAGTGCAGATCAAAAGCATCCACGATCAATTGAAAGATCGTGCTGGAGAGATCCATCGAGCGAAGAAGTATCTGGCTTATTTTCAGGCGTACACCAGTACCTATGCAGAAGTACAAGTACTGAAAAATATGTATGAAGAAGCACTTAAAGCTGCTGATATTGTGGGTTTGTGTGTGGGAACTCGCCCAGACTGTGTGCCTGACTCGGTATTGGATTTGCTGTCAGATTATGTAAACCAAGGTTATGAAATTTGGCTCGAGCTAGGTCTTCAAACTGCAAATAACGATACGCTCAAACGCATCAACCGCGGACATGATTTTGAATGTTATGCGGAGATCACTCAGCGAGCTCGAGCCTTAGGGATCAAAGTTTGTACTCATTTGATTGTTGGATTACCGAAAGAAACCCGCGACGATAATATTGAAACGCTGCAAAAAGTGTTGGCCGTGGGCACTGATGGCATCAAGTTACATGGCCTGCATATTGTGGAAGGCAGTACGATGGCGAAAGCTTGGAGAGCTGGTAGATTAGAAGCTCCTGAA
>NZ_JAWOWJ010000356.1:0-820 GCF_033340495.1 Vibrio sp. 1249-1 | reverse complement strand
TGACTCTAGAAGGGGATTTCGAAGCGGGTAGCATTACCGTTCCTTCGCGTAAGTTTCTCGATATTTGCCGTGGCTTGCCAGACGATGCGATCATCACTTTTGTGTTAGAAGGCGATCGCGTGCAAGTTCGTTCTGGTCGCAGCCGTTTCTCACTGGCAACGCTACCAGCGAATGACTTCCCGAACATTGAAGATTGGCAAAGTGAAGTTGAAGTATCACTGAGCCAAGCGGATCTGCGTACGCTTATCGACAAAACTCAGTTCTCGATGGCAAACCAAGACGTACGTTACTACCTCAACGGTATGTTGTTTGAAATCGATGGCACGACACTGCGTAGTGTGGCGACCGACGGTCACCGTATGGCAGTATCGCAAACTCAACTAGGTGCTGACTTCGCCCAAAAGCAAATCATCGTGCCACGCAAAGGTGTGCAGGAATTGGTTAAGCTGATGGATGCGCCAGAGCAACCTGTCGTTTTGCAAATTGGCAGCTCAAACGTGCGTGCAGAAGTGAACAACTTTATCTTCACGTCTAAACTGGTTGATGGCCGTTTCCCTGACTATCGCCGCGTATTACCGCAACATACCAACAAAACACTGATCGCAAGTTGTGATGAATTGCGCCAAGCGTTCTCGCGTGCTGCGATTCTTTCTAACGAAAAGTTCCGTGGTGTGCGTGTTAACTTAGCGGGCAGCGAAATGCGCATTACGGCAAACAACCCAGAGCAGGAAGGAGCCGAAGAGATGCTGGATGTGACCTTTGAAGGTGACCCAATCGAAATCGGCTTCAACGTTAGCTACGTGTGGGATGTGCTGAACAC
>NZ_JAWOWJ010000355.1:0-821 GCF_033340495.1 Vibrio sp. 1249-1 | reverse complement strand
TGCACCGTCACGAAGCAACATGCTGAAACCGCCAAAGTACGGGAATAATACGCGGTTGACGAAGAATCCCGGACAGTCGTTCACGACGATTGGGGATTTACCCATTTTCGCTGCGTAAGCCACTACGCGGTTGATGGTTTCATCAGAAGTTTTCTCACCACGGATGATTTCAACCAAAGGCATGCGATGCACAGGGTTAAAGAAGTGCATACCACAGAAGTTTTCTGGGCGTTTAAGTGATTGTGCCAATAGGTTGATTGGAATCGTCGATGTGTTTGATGTAATGACGGTGTCTTCACCAACGTGCGATTCGACTTCGCTCAGTACCGCTGCTTTTACTTTTGGATTTTCGACAACGGCTTCAACAATCACATCTGAATTTTCGATGCCTGCGTAATGTAGGCTTGGGGTAATTGATGCCAAAATGCCCGCCATCTTGAAGCCGTCGATACGACCTTGAGCAAGGCGTTTGTTTAGCAGTTTAGACGCTTCGGTCATGCCTAAATCGAGAGATGGTTGGGCGATGTCTTTCATCAATACTGGCACGCCTTTCAGCGCAGATTGGTAAGCAATGCCACCACCCATGATGCCTGCACCTAATACCGCTGCTCGCTCAGTGTCTTTGCTTGCTGATTTCGCCGCTTTTTTCGCGATGCCTTTGATGTATTGGTCGTTGAGGAACAGACCAACCAGAGCTTTGGCTTCTTCTGATTTCGCGAGTTTAACGAAGTATTTGCGTTCAATGTCGAGTGCTTCGTTACGCGCAAAGCGTGCGCCTTCTTCAATCGTAATAACTGCAGTCATTGGCGCAGGGTAGTGTG
>NZ_JAWOWJ010000354.1:0-821 GCF_033340495.1 Vibrio sp. 1249-1 | reverse complement strand
GAAGCAGTATTAAATCATATTGAAAATGGTCGCTTCTTGTTGGTAGAGCGCGTGGCGGAAGAAGTTGCAGAACTTATCATGCAACGCTTCAGCGTTCCTTGGGTGAAGATTCGTTTAGCGAAACCGGGCGCCGTTCCTCAGGCACGATCTGTTGGGGTTGTGATTGAACGAGGCCAAGCATGATCACCACTTATATCGGTGTGGGGACAAACATAGACAGAGAGCAACACGCTAAGGTTGCCTATCTCGAGTTGCAGAAGCTCGGCGAAGATCTCCTCGTCTCACCGATATACGAATGTGAACCTATCGGCTTTAGTAGCCAAAACTTCTACAACTTTGTGATTGCGATGCGCACAAAGTTGTCACTCGAAGAGTTGAGTCACCACTTACGTGAGATTGAATATAAGTGGGGTCGTGAGGAAAATGCGCAAAAGTATCAGGATCGAACACTGGATCTCGATATAGTGCTCTTCGGTGAGTGCATCTCGGCACAAAAACCGGAGCTACCTCGCAGTGATATCTACAAATATCCTTTTGTCACAAAGCCCTTGTATGATCTCGAACCTCATTTAGTGATCCCCGGCGATGGACGCACTGTAGCCGACATTTGGCATGCTATGCAGCCCGTTGATTCACTCAAACCAGTTTCTTTTTCACTTTAAATTTGAGTTGTTTACATGAGTTATTTTGAAGCCTTTATTTTGGCTCTGATTCAGGGTCTGACAGAGTTTTTGCCCATTTCCAGCTCTGCGCACTTGATCCTACCCTCTGCCATTTTCGGTTGGGCCGACCAAGGTCTAGCGTTTGATGTGGCAGTACAC
>NZ_JAWOWJ010000353.1:0-822 GCF_033340495.1 Vibrio sp. 1249-1 | reverse complement strand
AACCATTACTGAGCGCGATATTTTCTCTTCTTCTATCCGTGCGATTTGGCCTATCTTTACTGGTGGCCGAATCTCAGCTGCGCAATCTGCCGCGGCGGGTAAAACCGATGAAGCGAAAAGTCAGTTAGCCATGGAGCAACAGGCTCGCTTTGAAGACCTTTCTAAATACTACTTCTCAGTTGTACTTGCCAAAGAAGTGCTCGCTACGCGCCAAGCTGTAGAACAAGGTTTGAAAAAGCACCGAGATTTTGCCATCAAGCTGGAAGAGCAAGGACAGATCGCTCGCGTTGAACGCCTACAAGCTGAAGCCTCATTAGACAAAGCCAAAGTAGAAACACGCAAAGCCGCCAGTGACTTGAGTATTGCACAAGCTGCTCTTGGAAAACTTCTCGCGCAAGAGGATTCTGTTGAACCAGCAGAAACCTTGTTCATTAACGATAACCTGCCACCACTGAGTGCATTTATCGATCAGACCTTGCTCACCTACCCTGGGCTCGACATTTTGGATGCCAAGCACAAACAGGCATCGAGCTTAATTAAGGCAGAGAAAGGCAAATACTACCCAGAAGTTTACTTATATGGCGATTACAGCCTGTATGAAGACGATTCGTTGGCCAGCCAAATGAAACCGGATTGGCTCGTAGGGGTTGGCGTTAACATTCCATTGATTGAATCCACAGGTCGAAGCGAAAAAGTTAAAGCAGCACAAAGCGTTGTATCTCAAGTTGATGCTCTTAAATCTCAAGCCAAACGAGACTTGTCTTTACTTGTGCAGAAAACGTATCTAGAAGCGCAGCAAGCGATTGATGAAGTGCAAGGCTT
>NZ_JAWOWJ010000352.1:0-824 GCF_033340495.1 Vibrio sp. 1249-1 | reverse complement strand
GACTTTTTTAGCCATGAACCAAGTGCGACTCACATGCTGACTTGGGTGTACAGCAATCTTGGTGCGCCAGCGAGCTATCGCACAATGGATGGCTTTGGCGTTCACGCTTACAAGTGGATCAACCAACAAGGTGATGTGAACTATGTGAAGTTCCAATGGAAGAGCCAACAAGGCATTAAGAGTCTTCGTCCTAATGAAATGACGGAAATGCAGGGTAAAGACTTCAATCACCTTACGAATGATTTGTATGCCGAAATTGGTCGCGGAAACTACCCTAAGTGGGATCTGTACGTAAAGGTGTTGTCGCCAGAAGCATTAAGCAAGTTGGATTACAACGGCCTTGATGCAACCAAAGTGTGGTTGAATGTACCGGATCGCAAAGTGGGCACCATGACGCTTAATCGTCTGCCGGAAAACTTCTTTTTAGACACCGAACAGTCGGCATTCGCACCTTCAAACCTGATCCCAGGTATTGAGCCATCGGAAGACCGTTTGTTGCAAGGCCGTTTGTTTGCGTACGCTGACACTCAGCTTTACCGCTTAGGCGCGAACTTGTTCCAGCTGCCAGTGAACCGTCCGTTAACGTCTGTTAGTAATCATAATCAAAATGGTTTGAGCAATAACGCGCAGCTGAGCAATGGGGACGTAAATTATGAACCAAGCCGTAAGCTTAACTTGGCTGAAGACAATCAGTTTAAAGCGGTAGAAACCAAGCTCGTAGGTACGGTTCAGCAAAAAGCGATCAGTAAACCACGAGATTTCTACCAAGCTGGCGTGTTGTACCGCAGCATGAATGAACAAGACAGAAGCGATCTGATTGCTAA
>NZ_JAWOWJ010000351.1:0-825 GCF_033340495.1 Vibrio sp. 1249-1 | reverse complement strand
CGCAGACCTGCTGTATCAATGATGTGCAGTGGCATTCCATCAATGTGGATATGCTCACGCAGTACGTCACGTGTCGTACCTGCGATGTCGGTTACGATTGCAGACTCTTTGCCTGATAGCGCGTTCAGTAGGCTTGATTTACCCGCATTTGGACGACCAGCAATCACGACTTTCATGCCTTCGCGCATGATCGCGCCTTGGTTCGCTTCTTTGCGTACCGCATCGAGGTTATCGATGATAGCTTGCAGATCTCCTGCAACTTTACCATCGGCAAGAAAATCGATTTCTTCTTCAGGGAAGTCGATGGCCGCTTCCACATAGATGCGAAGATGAATCAGTGATTCCACCAGCGTTTGAATGCGCTGCGAGAACTGGCCTTGTAGCGATTGTAGCGCCGATTTCGCCGCTTCTTCAGAGCTAGCATCAATCAGGTCGGCAATCGCTTCTGCCTGAGTCAAGTCCATCTTGTCGTTCAAGAACGCACGTTCCGAGAACTCACCAGGACGGGCTGCTCGTACGCCAGCTACGCCCAGAATACGTTTAATCAGCACATCCATGACCACAGGGCCACCGTGACCTTGCAGTTCTAATACGTCTTCGCCCGTGAACGAGTGCGGGTTAGGGAAGTACAGTGCAATGCCTTGGTCGAGCACCGTGCCATCTTCGGCTTGAAACGGCAGGTATTCAGCGTAACGCGGTTTTAGAGTTTTCCCTGTGACTTCCAATGCCACTTGGTTGGCCTTAGGGCCTGAAACACGAATAATGCCGACACCACCACGACCTGGTGCAGTAGCTTGAGCGACAATCGTATCTGTAGTCATAATC
>NZ_JAWOWJ010000350.1:0-825 GCF_033340495.1 Vibrio sp. 1249-1 | reverse complement strand
GTGTGGTAAAGCGCTGATGAGTACAGCATGTTGGTATCTAAAAAAGCTTCATACAAATCATTACCTAAATCGTAATGAGCATGGATATTCTTCCGAGAATTTTCTTGCGAGTTTCGATTCGTCCAATGGCTAAACTTGTAAAGTAACTTGGTAAGCCAACTACCCTGCTCCTCAAGCTTATCAAGGGCTCGCATATTGAGCGCCATCAGCTTCATCAACGCAGTTAAATCTGGACTGTCCCACCAGCCATCCATGTACGCCTCACCGGCAGCGATGCTACCGCCTTGTAATATTCTGGAGTAAAAACCTGGGTGCTTAACCTCAATGGTCGCAACGACAGGTTGGCCACTGTATTCTCCGTTTGGCGCAGTAAAACGTTCACTGCGCTCCTTTGTCTCGGTATGAAACGATTCAATAATGGTTAAGCAACCCATTTCCATCTTTTGCAGACATTGAAAAATAACTCCGCGAGCCGCTTTCTGAGTCGTCGTCAGTTTGTGCGGCAATGTTATAGAAGTCGTATTTAACATGCAGAATTCTCCTTGTGCTTATTATTTTTCTTATCTTATTTGTCGCTAGAGGCTTGACGTTCATTGGACGCCAAATATTTAGGGTGAGAATAAAACGGCGCACCTTTAACCCATAACTTCAACGCATGCCAGTAGATTCCAACCATCACTTTTACTGTTTGAATTGGTGTTCCGATCAAGCACTTCAATAAAGAACCGCTGGAAAATGGCTGTGCTTTCATAGCCATTGTGGCGTCGAAGTGTTTTTCACCTTTATGGCATTCAAGATGGATATTTAACTTGTCTGTAAGCGGTT
>NZ_JAWOWJ010000349.1:0-825 GCF_033340495.1 Vibrio sp. 1249-1 | reverse complement strand
CTTAGCAATAAAAAAGGGGCGTTGCCCCTAGTGTTACGAATGCAAGCCAGACTATCGACCACCAATTTATGGATGGGCAATTCGATAGCATGGTTCGTAATCAGAACCGCCTGGCAATTTCATTCGATGTTGTTCAACGAAGTCTTGCAGTAGCTTGTCGAGCTTCTTCATCAGTACAGGATCGCCATGAATGGAAAATGGACCTTTGCATTCGATTTCGCGAATGCCCTCGGCTTTGACGTTACCTGCCACAATACCAGAGAAGGCTTTGCGTAAGTTAGCCGCCAGAACTTGAGGTTCTTGATCCAAGTTCAAATTCAACCCTTCCATTGATGTATGCGTTGGGTCAAATGGCAGTTGGAAATCCGGTTCGATTTTCAATGACCAGTTGAAGCTGTAAGCATCGCCTTTTTCTTTACGGTGAAGGCGTACATCTTCCATCGAGCGCTTCATGATACGTGCAACTTCGGCAGGATCATCAATGACGATTTGGTAGTGTTTTTGACCTTCTTCACCTAAGGTATCGCGAATAAACGCATCGATAGAACGGAAGTATTCTTCGCTCTCTTTTGGTCCGGTTAACACAATCGGCATCGGTTGATCTGCATTGTCTGGATGCATCATGATACCAAGAATGTACAGCAACTCTTCGGCAGTACCCGGACCACCCGGGAAGATCACAATACCATGCGCCATACGAACAAACGCTTCTAAACGTTTTTCGATGTCCGGCATGATGATCAGCTCGTTGACGATTGGGTTTGGCGGCTCAGCGGCAATGATTGAAGGCTCCGTCAAGCCAAGGTAGCGTTGCTCAGTGTAACG
>NZ_JAWOWJ010000348.1:0-825 GCF_033340495.1 Vibrio sp. 1249-1 | reverse complement strand
CGCCAACGATCTGCATGTCTTTAAACCATTGCCACACTTTAGCAACGGCATTGAGGTCGTTATAAACCACGTCACATGCATCCCAGACTTCATTGAGATCCGGTGCTTGTAAACGAGCCTCAGAGCACCACGTTTTCCAATCAGAGATGAACATATCCGTCGTTGAAGAGTAGTCTGCCAGTTCTTTCAAGTTGCTTAACGACGGTTGCCACTTATCGACCAACGCTTTATGGGATTCAATTACTTGTGACTGTTGCTCGTTCAGTGTATTTAGCTGCGCTTTTAACTGCGTTTGCTGGCTCTCGATCAACGCAAGTTGTTGTTCGACAAAAATCGCGCTGGTGTCTTCACCCGATAACTTCGACCAGTACTCTTTTTGAATGTCCAGCTGATTCATCAGTTGTTCCACTTTGACCGAGGCGTGCAACGCACTTTGGTCGGTTTGTCGATGAATCCATTCAGTCAACGCCAAGTAGCAACAAAGGATCAGCGTTTTTGGCGTGGCCAAGTTAAAGCGAAAGCCCAATCGAGAGTTGATGTATTCGAGCCTCTGCTCAAAGGTCGCCACTCGTTGACTGTCACTTAACTGAGCGCCAATTTCTAAAAACAGACGCATGGCAAAACGGTCAATCGATGTGCCCAATCTCAAATACGTTTTCACCAATTGGCTGGCGCACAAACTGTCCACCACACTTCTGTCCAACAAGCGTTGCAACAACGATAACTGGTCGTCATTCAGCACACCTTCACTCAACAGCTGTCGGTGATTCACGTGGACAACATTGAGATCCTGTGATGGCTGAGACGCACTCTCGTATCGTGCTC
>NZ_JAWOWJ010000347.1:0-826 GCF_033340495.1 Vibrio sp. 1249-1 | reverse complement strand
AACCTGCCTAAAAAAGAAGGTTCAATCAAAGCAACAGATAAAGGCTTTGGTTTCCTGGAAGTGGACAGCAAGACCAGCTTCTTCATCCCACCAGCGTACATGAAAAAGTGCATTCACGGCGACAAAGTCGTGGCCATCATCCGTACTGAAAATGAACGTGAAGTCGCAGAACCACAAGAGCTGATCGAACAATCTCTTACTCGCTTTATCGGTCGAGTAAAGATGTTCAAAGGCAAGCTAAATGTCGTGCCTGACCATCCTCAACTAAAGAAATTGTCTCTAAAAGCGAAACTGAAGAAAGGTTTAAAGCCTGACAACTTCGCAGAAGGTGATTGGGTTGTAGCACATCTTGTTCGTCACCCGCTAAAAGGCGACAACACGTTCTTCGTTGAAATTTCAGAGAAAATCACTGACGCTGACGACAAAATCGCACCGTGGTGGGTAACGCTAGCGCAAAACGATCTACCAAACTCAGAACCTGCTGGCATTGAGAACTGGGAATTAAAAGATGACGCCGATCTAGAGCGCATCGACATGACACATGTTCCTTTCGTCACAATCGATGGTGAATCAACCAAAGATATGGATGACGCGTTGTACGCGAAGAAAACCGAATCTGGTGATTTTGAGTTAACTATCGCGATTGCTGACCCAACGGCGTACATCACACCTGAAGACGAAATGGATAAAGTCGCGCGTGAACGTGGTTACACCATTTATCTACCAGGCCGTAACATCCCGATGTTACCTCGCGACCTAGCGGACAATCTATGCTCTCTAATTGAAGGCGAAATCCGCCCAGCAATCTGCTGCACCGTAACAGTGA
>NZ_JAWOWJ010000346.1:0-827 GCF_033340495.1 Vibrio sp. 1249-1 | reverse complement strand
TCAGTGCGGTACGCAACGTTCTCTCCAGATTGATCAAACACGCGAGTGTAAACCGAATCGCCAACCTTTAGATTCATAGTAGGGATGATTTGGCCACCTTGAGTCCACTCAGGAATCACAGGGCCGTCACCATCAAATTTGACATCGATAACGTTGTAGAATGATGCTGCGGTATCACCCACATCCCATACCGCAAGGATGACATGGTACCCTTCGCGTTCAGGCACGTTACATTGGTGGCTCATCTGTTTTGGTGGTTGAACCATATTGCCGTCAACCACACAGAAAGGGTTGAGATCGAACGAGTCGCGTGACAATGAAGCGTTCGGGTTCCAATTCGGTTTTGTGATGTAGTATTTCCAATCACGAGTCACGTGGTTTGCTGTAAAAGTCCATTCAAACGTTTGTGTACCAGATTTTATCGGACGTTTTACCCAGCGGTCGGCGGTTTGTTCGTCTAGTGCAGCTGCTAGAGCCGTTTCTGCGCTGGCAATTTTACCGTCGCGAGGGCCAGTCTCTGGGAAGCCATCAGGGCCTTCGACGCTTTGTGGTTCATATTGAATCGCGACACAGTTAGTGTTTCTTTCATTGGTATCCGATGTTGGGTACTTACACAGCGCTGCACGACTTGCTGCGACGCCATCGTTGGATTCCGATACGTAACCGTGTGCTAAGACACCAGAGCTCATGCTTGCGATAGCAATGGCAACGAGCGATTTATTAGGGAATGAGTTCATTACACGTCCTCTTGTTTGGCTGACAAATGAATGCCACAACTCGGCGCATGCAGAGCACTCTCGTCCGCATCTGATTGGCACTCATTAGAT
>NZ_JAWOWJ010000345.1:0-827 GCF_033340495.1 Vibrio sp. 1249-1 | reverse complement strand
GCACGGCTTAAATTTACAACCGTAACCACCACAGCTCATTGGGACTGGGAACGCCACGCGTTGACAGTCCCTCTTGAGGCGTTTGTTATGTGTGTGTTCAAACCATCAAATTTAGTCAGGTACTACTATTAAACCTAATTGCTCTAAAAGTTGTTCTTGTTGCCACGAACAGATTTTTACACCTGTAAGGTCAACTTTCCGGGGGTCTAAACCATACAGCTCCGAGTGGCTCAAATCACAACCTTGCAACCTACACTGGCTCCAACACCCTTCAGAAAATACTCCCCGACTTAAATCAGACTCTTTAAATGATGCACCACTCAGATTTGCGCCAATCCATCTATTCTCAAACAAATCACACTTTTCGATACACTGCCTTTCAAAGTTGGCGTATGAAAGATTACAACCTGTTATATAAGCTGAACAAAAATACATTCTGTTCGATACCTGATTCATGAAGCTAGCTTGAGCAAAATTTGCCCCCTTTAAATCGCACTCTCTGAACTCGATACCAAAACAATTTGCACCTTTGAAATACGACATTGAAAGACTGCAGTTTTTAAAAGATGCGTCTCTAAGATCCGAGTAAGAAAAATCACACCCCTCTAATTCTCCTCGTTCAATGAAAGAACAATCTACAAATTGTGTATCGCGGAGGTTTGCCCGTTTAAAGGAACAGCAGAAAAATTTGCAATTTTTAAAATACTGACCACTCATGTCTTGATGTGAAAAGTCTGCTTGTACATATAACTGGTCTGTTTTATCCATTTTGTAGCCCTCTTTTTATTTGAGTCGAAGACTAACATTTACCAACCAGTTCTCAAGAA
>NZ_JAWOWJ010000344.1:0-827 GCF_033340495.1 Vibrio sp. 1249-1 | reverse complement strand
TGGATAATCTTAAACAAGAAACCCCAGTGTTTCAACTGGGTGGTGCAGGCTATCTGCATTTAGAACAAGCATTTTCAGAAGAAGCCCCAGAACTCGATTTTGTTTTTGACGGCTTATTGGCTGGCACTGTAGGCGGCATTGTTGCGGCTGGCAGCACTGGCAAATCATATTTTGCTTTAGGTCTACTTTCTGATCTTGCTACTGGCAAAGATACTTTAGGCTTAGGCATCAAAGAGTGCGATAAAGGTACGGTTTATCTAACACTCGAAGATCCCCGTGAAATTCTCCATCAGCGTATGCACGCAATTGGTTCTCTTTTAGCACCTGATGACCGCATTAAAATGCAGCGTAGAGCGCACATCGAGAGCCAAGTGGGGAGCCTGATCCACTTAGTGGATAGTAACGGCTTTTACAATCAACGCATTATTGATGCTATGTGCCTTGCATTCGAAGGTAAGCGCCTTGTGATACTCGATACGCTTCGTAGATTCCACTCTGGCAATGAGAACGACTCAGGACACATGAGCACTCTGATCAGTTGCTTTGAGCAAATAGCTCATCGCACTGGTGCTGCAATCCTCTTCCTGCACCACGTAAACAAGACAAGCAACTTCTTAGGCTCAGGGCTTGAGCAAGGTGCTTCTCGTGGCTCTGCGGCTCTTACAGACAACATACGATGCCAAATCAACCTAACAACCATGACAAAGGAAGATGCAAAGCAATTCAATATTGATGAGCTTGAGCGCACTAAGTATGTTCAGCTTTACAACTCAAAAGCCAACTACCAAAAGGACAATGGAATAAGGTGGTTTAAGCGAGGCGTTGGA
>NZ_JAWOWJ010000343.1:0-828 GCF_033340495.1 Vibrio sp. 1249-1 | reverse complement strand
CTCTGGGCCATCCTCAAGGACAATGCCCATTTCCGTCAGCTTATCACGAGCCATGTCGGCGTTTGCCCAATCTTTCGAAGCACGCGAGTCGTTACGCAGTTTGATTAGCGCTTCAATTTCAGCGACTTCATCATCGTTGCCAGCATTACCTTTTAGGAAAGCTTCAGGATCTTGATAAAGAATACCAATCACGTCTGCTAGTTCGCGCATTAGCGCACCGAGTTCACTCGCTTTCTCTACGCTTTCTGTCTTAAGGCGGTTAACTTCGCGCGCCATATCAAACAGAACTGAGTATGCTTCTGGTGTGTTGAAGTCGTCGTTCATCGCAGCAGTAAAGCGAGATACATACTCCTCACCACCCGCTGGTGCTGCATTTAAATCCAGACCACGCAGAGAAGTGTATAGACGCTCAAGAGAAGCGCGTGCTTGGTTTAGGTTATCTTCACTGTAGTTCAATTGGCTACGGTAGTGACCAGACATTAGGAAGT
The DNA here is from genome assembly GCF_033340495.1 of Vibrio sp. 1249-1. Taxonomy (NCBI): domain Bacteria; kingdom Pseudomonadati; phylum Pseudomonadota; class Gammaproteobacteria; order Vibrionales; family Vibrionaceae; genus Vibrio; species Vibrio sp. 1249-1. The sequence goes on along the minus strand of NZ_JAWOWJ010000343.1, from coordinate 340 downwards.
AACGCACGGTTTCAGCATCGTAGTGACCAAGAACGTCACGAATAGTGAAGAAGTTGCCTAGAGATTTAGACATCTTTTCGCGGTCTACCATCACCATGCCACTGTGCATCCAAGTATTTACGTACTTAGTGTCGTGTGCACAGCAAGATTGTGCGATTTCGTTTTCGTGGTGTGGGAACTGTAGATCAGAGCCACCGCCGTGAATGTCGAAATGATCGCCTAGGATCGTAGAGTTCATTGCTGAACATTCAATGTGCCAACCTGGACGACCTGGACCCCATGGCGATTCCCATGTTGGCTCGCCTGGTTTAGACATTTTCCAAAGAACGAAGTCTAGTGG
>NZ_JAWOWJ010000342.1:0-828 GCF_033340495.1 Vibrio sp. 1249-1 | reverse complement strand
AGAAACTTCTGAAATGATGCAAAATAATGCTGGCGAGTTAGACAAGAAGATCAAATCTTTCCAAGTTTAATATTCCATCCAGAACTTTTGATAAAACGCCCACAAACCTTTTGTGGGCGTTTTTATTTGCTTTAAGTCTGGTATAAAGAATGAATCACCGTGCTTTTCACACAAGGAAGAAACATGCAGCTGCCTTCGTCACTGGTCTCTGTCGCCGAATCTGCCGTTCAAAATGCCCAAGAAGTGGGTTACCTTCAATCATGGCCAAATGAGGTCGTAGAGCAGTTTCATTACGTCTCGGCGCTGAGCCAATTTATTACGGAAACCATTCACCGTGACGAGGCTCTCGCGCAGCAGTTACCAACGATGTTAAGTGAGCTTAGCCGACACCAAGCTTATCGCACCCGTCTGGCCGCTTTATTGGCAGAATGCCCAGATGAAATGTCTGGTCATCGCGTTCTGCGTCAGTTCCGAAATCGAGAAATGGTCTACATCGCGTGGAAAGACTTCTTACATGCTTGGACACTTGAAGAGTCATTACGTCATTTGTCCCAATTGGCAGAGGCGATGATCTTTGAGACATACCAATGGCAATACAAAATTTGCTGCGCAGAGTGGGAACGCCAACAAATGCAGAGGGTGAAGCTCAACCGATGTTGATCATTGGGATGGGAAAGCTTGGCGGCGGCGAACTGAATTTCTCTTCCGATATCGACCTGATTTTTACTTACCCTGAAAACGGCGAAACCCAAGGTGCCCGCCGCAGTATCGCCAATGCGCAGTTCTTTACTCGTCTTGGTCAGCGAATAATCAAAGCACTCGATCAAC
>NZ_JAWOWJ010000341.1:0-829 GCF_033340495.1 Vibrio sp. 1249-1 | reverse complement strand
TACCTTGCTAACGATTGGTGATGGTCTGGTTGCTCAAATTCCATCGTTATTGCTGTCGATTGCAGCGGCAATGATGGTGACGCGCCAAAACACCGATGAAGACATGGGCGAGCAGTTGGTTTTCCAAATGTTCGACAATCCGAAAGCGTTGATGATCACGGCGGCAATTTTGGGCGTGATGGGTATCGTACCGGGTATGCCGCATTTTGCTTTCTTAACGTTGGCCGTCGCTGCTGGCGCGGGTGCTTACTTAATTGACAAGCGTCAGAAGCAAAAAGCAAAAGAACCAGCATTACCTGCGAAAGCAGAAGATGGCAGCGAGCCGATTTCTCAACGTGAGTTGTCGTGGGATGACGTTCAACCTGTTGATATTATTGGTTTAGAAGTGGGGTATCGATTAATCCCGCTGGTGGATCGTGACCAAGGCGGAGAGTTATTAGAGCGCGTGAAAGGCGTTCGTAAAAAGCTCTCACAAGATTTTGGTTTCTTGATCCCAGCTGTACACATTCGCGACAACCTTGAGCTGACGCCAAACAGCTACAGAATTACCCTGATGGGCGTTGCGGTGGGTGAAGCGGAAATTCGCCCAGACCAAGAATTGGCGATTAACCCTGGTCAGGTTTACGGCATGATTGATGGCGAACCGACTATGGACCCGGCATTCGGCCTAGAAGCCGTGTGGATTCGTGAAGAGCAGCGCGAGCACGCTCAGGCTCTCGGTTATACCGTGGTGGATTCATCGACGGTATTGGCAACGCATCTAAGTCAGTTATTAACCAACAACGCATCGCAGTTGATTGGTCATGAAGAAGTAGAGAATTTATTAGAA
>NZ_JAWOWJ010000340.1:0-830 GCF_033340495.1 Vibrio sp. 1249-1 | reverse complement strand
GCAACTGCAAGTTGTCCATAGTTGTTGAAGACTTGTACAGACCCAGAGGTATAACCGAGATGATTCAGCCTTCCGGATACATATTGAGCAAAGGGTGTCGCCTTTTTGATTTTACTTTTTGCTTTGTCGGAAACGATACCTACGGTAAATACGAGGTCATTGACGGGTTGAGCGCTAGCAAGAAAGGGGGAGCTTAAAGAAGCAAGCAGTAAGAGTGTGCAGGCAGGTTTCATCCGGCGTCAACATCCTTGGGTATGTGTTCTTGAACGACAAGATTCATAATAAAAGCAAATTGCACTTCAACGAAGCGCACAATCATTCAGTAATTATTGAGTTAGAACTCAAAAAGTGACTCGGTCACGTATCTTTCAAATAGTACCGATTTTGAATGTTAAGTACAGGAGTAATGTCGCTCTTTCAGTGACTGAAACACAAGTGAAACAGGGGATTTGTCGGCGTTCTGAGAAACAAGGCTCACTTAACTTGAACGGTGTAAGTGAGCCTGAAAATAAAATGAGAGGTTAAGCAAAGACTTATGCTGTTTGGGTTATTAGTGTGGCTCGTTAAGACATGCGTTCTAACTGTTTTACGTATTTTTGCTCTAGCGCTTCATTACCTGCCGCACGTTCTAACTCGATCATAAGTTGCAGTGACGGTTTTTTCACACCGTACATTTGATTAAATCGCATCAGTCGAATTCTTGCATCGGTAAAGTTGCCACTTTCTATTTCGAGTTTAGCCAGTTGGAGAATCGATTTTGGGCGGTGTGGGTCGTGATCGATAGCTCGCGTAAAGTAGTATTTTGCTTTGTCTTTATCTTGTGATTTCAA
>NZ_JAWOWJ010000339.1:0-830 GCF_033340495.1 Vibrio sp. 1249-1 | reverse complement strand
GTTTAGCGAATATGATTTCAGGTTTATTCGGCGCACTTCCAGGAGCTGGCGCGACGATGGGCACGGTGACAAACATCCAAGTTGGCGCTCGCTCTCCATTATCTGGTGTGGTGCGAGCCTTAGTATTGGCTCTGGTTGTTTTGGTGGCTGGTGGATTAACCGAACCTATCCCAATGGCTGTGCTAGCAGGCATCGCGGTGTACGTTGGCTTTAACATCCTAGACTGGAGCTTTATTCAGCGCGCGCATAAGGTCAGTTTTTCTGGCATGGCGATCATGTATGGCGTGATGCTACTGACAGTGTTCGTTGATCTCATTGTGGCCGTTGGTTTGGGTGTGTTTGTTTCAAACATCATGATTATTGAGCGCTTGAGTCGCGAACAAGCTCGTCAGGTAAAAGCCATCAGTGATGCCGACGAAGATGATGTGCCACTGACGGACAGTGAACGAGGATTGTTAGATCGCGCCAATGGGCGAGTGTTGTTCTTCTATCTCTCTGGCCCGATGATTTTCAGTGTGTCTAAGGCCATTTCTCGTCAACACACCAGTATTTCTGATTACGACGTGATGATCTTGGATTTGACCGATGTTCCTATGCTGGATGTTACGGTGGGCCTAGCACTCGAAAACGCCATTAAAGACGCGTTAGATGCTCGCTGTGAAGTGTACTTGTTGTGTCCGAATCAGCGTACTCGCGAGCAACTAGAGAAGTTTCATGTCATCGACCTAGTGCCGGATAACAATATGTATCAGTTCCGCTACGAGGCCTTGAATGCGGCTGTCGCGCATGTTGAATCGGATCAATACCAGCGAATGACAGCCTAATTTTTA
>NZ_JAWOWJ010000338.1:0-831 GCF_033340495.1 Vibrio sp. 1249-1 | reverse complement strand
CGACTTATTTAACCCTGTCGGTGCCTTGCCATAGCGTTTTTCAAGCAGACGTAAATCTTCACGCATACCGAGCTTTTTCGCGGCGTACATCGTGCTTTCAATAACTTGTTTGTTATCTGGCATCACAGCCAAAGCGCGACGGTAATCCACATAAGCGCTGTTAAGATCGCGTGACGCTTCGTACAACAAACCAGAAAGATAGAAGAGATAACCGTTTTGCACCGCGCTGAGTTTTTTCCCTGCGTCTGGATAACTCGCGAGCACGCTGCCTAAGTTGGCTGACATACCTTGGTTTTTTAGATCTTTTTCTGCCGACTTCAGCTCTTTTTCACGCGCTTTTCTCGCCGCTTCCTGAACTTGGTTAGCACGACGAACTTCGACGATTGCGCCTTCTAAATCATTTTTTTGTAGATAGTTCAGACCAAGGTATAAATGCAAAAAGCCGAGTTCGTAGTCTGCAGGTTGGTATTCGTTAAGATTGTCGTTTACAGCAAGTGAACCTACGCTCGTCGCTGTTTCAGAAACAGAAATGGTTGCTCGGTCTTGTTGAACACGTACCGCGCGGTCGCTCTCTTCGAGAGCTTTGAGGCTGGTTGGATAATCTTTCGCAAGGAATGAAATACGACCCTTTTCGAAATTGCCAAGGATCTCGCCACCGACGTCGCTCGATTGGAGTTGCTCAGCGTTGGCATAATTGCCAGCAACAACTGCCTGATAAACTTCTTGATTCTGGTCGCTGTAGTGGCTAAACAAATTGCCCGCAGACAAATTAGCGCAGCCAGACGCCATCAAGACCCAGCTAATCAGTCCAAACAGCTTCACACCTAATTT
>NZ_JAWOWJ010000337.1:0-831 GCF_033340495.1 Vibrio sp. 1249-1 | reverse complement strand
ATGTTGCTTGCCATCTTCTCGCGCGCTTTCTCATCCAAGAATGGCTGCCAGCCACGCGCTAAGATCCAGCGGCTAAGATCCAGCAGTAATCCTGTGTAACGCGCCGAACTCAACAATGTCAGCATCTCTTCACGACTTGGCAACTCTTCCAACTGTTGAGTCAACTCAGAGACAAGGAACTTACGCGCGTCAAGTTTGCGCAATACGTTACCTTTATCATCAAGCAACTCTTCAAGGTGAGCATGTTCATCAAGCCAAACGAGCTCTTCTTCTAACCACTTCAATTCTTGACGTAAGATAGCGCTCGCACGACGAGGCACTACGCCACCAAAAATGGTCAATGTTTGGCGAATAAAACGAATGGCGTTACTGATTTCACGCAGCGCTTCTACACTGTCGCGCTCTGAGTAAATTTGTTCGTGGTAATGCCAATGCGATAAAGCATGTTCAAGTGAATTGATTAAGCAGTATTCAACGGTGTCTGTTTTGTTACTGTCCACTAAAGAAAGCGGCTTCACTTCGTCGCCAGTGTAACCAGTCGCTAAACGGTAACCTTTTGCGGCTTTGCTCAAGTTACCCAGACGCATCCCACCTTGTTCGCAGAAACTGCGCGCCAAAGTAAATAGTGCATCGGTCTGGCCAGATTTGAGTTCAAGTTCGACTTCACAAATCGGTTCTTGTCTCTCTTCTCCGTCTTCCCCTTGCGCGACAACCATGCCTTGGTCAAACGCGACCTCTACTTGGCTGCCATCTGGCATACCAATCAGCCACTGCTCACGCGTGAAGTTGGTCGAAAAAAGCGGAACTAACTCGGATTGTAGAGTCGCGACA
>NZ_JAWOWJ010000336.1:0-832 GCF_033340495.1 Vibrio sp. 1249-1 | reverse complement strand
TCGCCAAGCGGATATGCAAGCAACCATGTTTGAACGCTCTCGTGAAGTGTTCCAGAAAGAACTCAAAATCTCGCAAGATCTAGAAGCGTTAGAGAAAGAGCGCGAGAAGCTACTGCCGAAAATCGACCAGCTGAAGAAAGAATGTGATGTGTTCTTAGAAGGGAAGTCGTGGGATGTAAAATCCGATGCTTGCGATAAGCACGATGAAGCAAATTCTCGACTTAGCCAAATTGATCAACTAATTGAAGTCTATAAAATGGATCTCAAACAGATCAAAGAAATCACATCGGATATGGGTTTATAAACCCAACAATACACTCGATTGTTCATACAAAAAGGAGCTCACTGAGCTCCTTTCCTTTTACCTATGTTAAGCTAAAACTCGTTAGATACGAGAGGCATCATAACCTGATGCAAGCAAAAGTTCTCGTTCATACCTAATGAGTTGAGCACGATCTTCAATTAATTCGTTCAAAGCTTGAGATGGCTTTCCTGCGAGAGTTTTGAAAGCAGCAAACGTTTCTGCACTGTCGATCTCATCAATCATACTGCTAATGACATTGCGCGCTTCACACGGATTGTTATCTGTAGTGAAGTATTCTACTTGTTTAGCTGCAGCTTTCATTTCTGTTAATAGCTCAAGCGGGCTTGTGTCTTTTGCTACCGCCATGTAGTTGTCTAACACGCGCTTTGCATAAAGCAGTTCTTTTAGTGGGATATCACGTCCACTTTCAATTAGGGATTCGCTAAGGATCATACTTGAGCTCATGGGCATTCCTTTAGTTATATACAACGCAGCTTATAAGTGTCCCCTGAGTCTAATTTATTGAAG
>NZ_JAWOWJ010000335.1:0-832 GCF_033340495.1 Vibrio sp. 1249-1 | reverse complement strand
TTAACAAAAACAACATAATCACCATATCTATGTTGTGGTTAATTTGCGCCCAAAAGCAAAAAACCGCCATGCAAAGATGGCGGTTTTCGTTCACTGTTTAAAACAGGCTGGCGAGCTTATACCAGTTCTGCTTTTTCGGCGATGAGTTTGTCTACTACACTTGGATCGGCAAGCGTTGAAGTATCGCCTAGGTTGCTTGTATCACCTGTCGCAATCTTACGCAGAATACGACGCATGATCTTACCTGAACGAGTCTTTGGTAGAGAGTCTGTCCAGTGCAGTACGTCAGGCGTTGCAATTGGACCAATCTCTTTACGCACCCAATCTTTCACTTCTTTGTGCAGCTCTGCGGATGGGAACTCGCCATCGTTGAGCGTGATGTAGGCGTAGATCGCTTGGCCTTTGATGTCGTGTGGAATACCAACAATCGCGGCTTCGGCAATTTTGTGATGCGCGACTAGCGCAGATTCAATTTCAGCGGTGCCCATACGGTGTCCAGACACGTTCAGTACGTCATCGACGCGGCCAGTGATCCAGTAGTAGCCGTCTTCGTCACGACGCGCACCATCACTGGTGAAGTACATCCCCTTAAAGGTTGAGAAGTAGGTCTGTTCAAAGCGCTCATGGTCGCCGTAAACCGTGCGCATCTGGCCTGGCCAAGAATCAAGGATAACCAAGTTACCTTCAGCAACGGTATCTTCAAGAATGTTGCCCATATTATCGACAAGAGCAGGCTGGACGCCGAAGAATGGGCGAGTCGCAGAGCCTGGTTTTAGATCGGTTGCCCCTGGTAGTGGCGCAATCAAGATGCCGCCAGTTTCCGTTTGCCACC
>NZ_JAWOWJ010000334.1:0-833 GCF_033340495.1 Vibrio sp. 1249-1 | reverse complement strand
AATATCATCCCACCACTTAGTGATCGCCGCTTCATCGTTGCTACAATCTTGCTCTGCCAGTAGACCAAGCATAGTAGTCAGTACTTTTTCAGCAGAGCCTACGATTGGAAGATCCACTTTGACGTTTTTGGAGATCGACGACGGATCAATATCAATGTGCATCACTTTCGCATTTGGACAGTACTTCTCAAGGTTATTGGTGGTGCGGTCATCAAAACGCACCCCAATACCGAAGATCAGATCCGCTTCGTGCATCGCCATATTGGCTTCGTAAGTACCGTGCATCCCCAACATACCAAGCGAGTTTTTGTGAGTACCCGGAAATGCACCTAGGCCCATTAAGGTGCTGACAACTGGCAGGTTAAGTTTGTCTGCCAGTTCTAAAATATGTTCGTGAGCACCAGAAATGACTGCGCCACCACCGACATAAAGCACCGGTTTTTTCGCTTCAATCAAAGACTTCAGTGCTTTCTTGATTTGGCCTTTATGACCCGAAGTGGTTGGCTTGTATGAACGCATCGAAATGCTTTCTGGATATTGGTAAGGCAGTTTGATTTGCGGATTCATTACGTCTTTTGGCAAATCAATCACAACTGGCCCAGGACGACCCGTTGTTGAAATATAGAAGGCTTTTTTGATCGTTTCAGGGATATCTTCCGCCTTTTTCACCAAAAAGCTGTGTTTTACTACCGGACGAGAGACGCCCACGATGTCACATTCTTGGAAAGCGTCGTTACCAATCAGGCTGTTTGGCACGTTCCCTGAAATCACGATCATCGGGATGGAATCCATGTACGCCGTTGCAATACCGGTAATGGTATTGGTTGCGCCAA
>NZ_JAWOWJ010000333.1:0-833 GCF_033340495.1 Vibrio sp. 1249-1 | reverse complement strand
TGCTCATAGGTGTTAATCCCATCAGTAGGTTGATGAGGAAAAATGGGAACACTGGAATTAAGCGCAAAGAAAACAGATAAAACGCGCCATCCTTTTTTACTCCTTGGTTAATCGCAACAAGCTTTTCCCCAAATCTCGATTGAACCCAATCCCTAAGCAAATATCGGCTACTCAAGAAAGCTAAGGTCGCACCGATCGTACTGGCAAAAGAAACCAAAAGTAAGCTAAACCAAAACCCAAACAAAGCTGCGCCTAGCAAAGTAACCACTGCTGCTCCGGGAATAGAAAATGCGGTAATCGCAACATACGCTAAAAAATACACCGTGGCGGCATAGACGATGTTGGCTTCGATGAATGAATTGAGCGCTTCTTGTTGCGCTTTTGCGTTTTCAAGCGTTAGATATTGACCAAAATTAGCGCCTAACAAAAGAATGGTGGCAACAAGTATCAGTCCAAAGATAAGTTTTTTATTCATGTGTGCTCCGTTTCTATATCTAGGCTACCGCTTAAAGTATTCATACTGAATATTGTTTTAACAATCTCGTTATCGAAACTAAGTCGTGGCGCTGAAGATACGGGTGTTTTGGGATTTACAAAGGAGTAGACACGAGGGGAGCGAAAAAAATTTCATAAAAAAACCGCAGTTCACACTGCGGTTTTAGTCGATAGATTAGAGCAGACTTCTGTTACGAAAGGCCATTCATTAATTCTTCACGACGAGACTGGGGAACTACACTCCAGTGTGTGCCGTTAATAGCACCTTCTAAGGCCCAAAGTAGCTCAAGGCTAACTGTGGTGGAGTGCGTGTCTCTGATCGCTTTATAAGCACTTAG
>NZ_JAWOWJ010000332.1:0-834 GCF_033340495.1 Vibrio sp. 1249-1 | reverse complement strand
TCTCACAACTTACGCCAAAGAGGACAAGAAAAAATTCTCTAACATTGATACCGAAGCGCAGCACGTGATCAAACATTACGAATGGCCTGGTAACGTAAGGCAGCTACAAAACATCATTCGTAATATCGTGGTACTCAACAATGATGAAAAAGTCACGGTGGCTCACCTACCCGCTCAGTTAACTCAAAAGAAAACGCAGGCAAGAACCGTAACCCCTGTGCACGTCGAATCATCAAGCCCGAGCAACAATCTCAACGGACATAATGCTCCAGCGATGCAAACACAACCCGTTGAACCAGTGCAACCTGTTCAAGAGGTGCCTGCTCAACAAACACAACCTACTGTCGGCGTTGAAACACCGAGTCATTCCTTATCGCCGTACTTTAATGCAGACGGAAGTATCCGACCAATGTGGCAAGTCGAACGTGAAGCGATTCAAAACGCGATCGCCTATTGTGATGGTAACGTGCTCAATGCCGCGGTGATGCTGGAGCTAAGCCCTTCAACGGTCTATCGTAAAAAACAAGCGTGGGAAGCGGATGAAGTTAATCTCGAACAATCCTGATTTACCCATTGTGGGCGAAGTTTGGATTTTTGTTGATAGCCGCATTTTTGGCGGCATCGAAAGCCACATATTAGAGCTGGCAAAAGGTATTCTCGCGTTCGGGCACGCCGTGCGTATTGTGTTGCCAACGGAGTACACACCTCAAGCGCAGCTTGTAGAAAAAGCGCAAGCGGCGAACATTCCCACCAGCTATTTGCCGCAGATATCTGGCGTTCCGTTGAATACAATTGCGATCAAGCACCTCACCAGTGCTGTCGCGCATCATCAAC
>NZ_JAWOWJ010000331.1:0-834 GCF_033340495.1 Vibrio sp. 1249-1 | reverse complement strand
AAAATGAGCTGGCATTTCGAGAGCAAGAAGAAATTGACCAAAGAGCTGAACAAATTTGGAAAGTGATGTCACTGTGCATGCAGCGTGGTTTCGATACTGAAGGGATCCTTGAAGGGGGCTTGAACGTCACTCGCCGAGCTCCGAATCTGTTGAAAAAACTAGAAGCGAATGCAGCAGTAGAAAATGATCCAATGGAGATCATGGACTGGATTAACTTGTTTGCCTTTGCAGTCAGTGAAGAGAACGCGGCAGGCGGGCAAGTCGTCACATCACCAACTAACGGTGCCGCAGGCGTTATCCCAGCAGTATTGATGTACTCCCATCGATTCATCACAGAGCTGGACCTTAAGCAATTAAAAGACTTTCTCGCCGTTGCTGGAGCGATTGGTATTTTATACAAAACCAACGCGTCCATTTCTGGGGCGGAAGTGGGCTGTCAAGGTGAGGTGGGAGTTTCCTCTTCTATGGCAGCGGCTGGCCTAACCGCCTTGCGAGGAGGCAGCAACGAGCAAATTTGTATCGCAGCTGAAATTGCAATGGAACACTCTCTAGGTATGACCTGCGACCCAATAGGGGGACTGGTTCAAGTGCCTTGTATTGAACGCAATGCGATGGGCGCAGTAAAAGCGATTAACGCATCACGAATGGCACTAAAGCGCACTAGCAAATGTCTTATTTCATTAGATAAAGTTATCGAAACCATGTACCAAACTGGTAAAGATATGAATAAGAAATATCGCGAGACATCTCTAGGTGGTTTGGCAATCATAAACATATGTTAATATCACTACTCAAATGGATTTTATGGTAGTGATATGAAAAAAGCATACTCAT
>NZ_JAWOWJ010000330.1:0-834 GCF_033340495.1 Vibrio sp. 1249-1 | reverse complement strand
ACAAGACTATTTCAAACAGACATTTTTATCAGTGTTTCTATGAGTCATTAATTTTATAAATGTGACTCAGTAGCACAGAAAACTTGGGTCTATAGATTGCATTTTTGAGTGATCTCAATTCCATTTTTATAGTTGCTTAGTGTGGTTTTTGTGATCTTGATCATGATATTTTTGCTTTCAGAGCGATAGGATTCCGCGCAAATGGTGAGTTAACTGAGTCGATGATATGCAGGATTTATATGAGCTAGAGCGTAAACTGGTCGAAAATGGCGCAGATATGAAAGGCTTAAAAGTGGTACCCGCGGTCGTTGATGAAGAAGGGCATGTTGTTTATCTGGGTAATAGTCCATCCATGATCAGAAACATCATTAGTTGTCGAAGACAATTAACGCAACGTACTAAAAAATAGTAAAAGGGTCTGACTAAATAGTCAGGCCCTTTTCGTTTCGGTCGGTCTTTTTAAGAACTTTAGCGCTTGAACGTCACTTGTTCTGATTGCTCAAGATGAATACGAGTTGTCGCAGGTTGTGTTTCTGCAATGACTTTACCGTGACGAACCGAGTAACGAACAGGTACTTGGCGACGTACTGCATCAAAGCCATTTTCAGCAGGAAGAATCAGTAGGCTACCTGGTTTGCCTTCTTCAATTCCGTACTTGTCTTGAATGTTCAATGTCCGCGCTGAGTTGGTGCTGCTGAGATCGAGTGAGTGATTAATTTGTTCGTAACCCATGACCTGACATACATGCAGGCCCATGTGCAGCACTTGCAGCATGTTTGCTGTACCAAGTGGATACCATGGGTCGAATACGTCATCGTGTCCAAAGCAAACGTT
>NZ_JAWOWJ010000329.1:0-834 GCF_033340495.1 Vibrio sp. 1249-1 | reverse complement strand
TTCAGTACCATCTCTTCAGTAAATGAACCCGATTCATTCGTTAACACCACGTGGTAAGTAACACTCTCTCCCGGACGGTAGAACTCATCGTCAACGGTTTTTTCAAGTTTGACCGACTCCGGCATCGCCAGCAGTGTCGCTGTTGAATCTTGTGTTTCACCACGGAATGTGGCGCTAGCGGTATTCTCAATTTCGCCAGTAGCGTATTGGTTCACAAGACCTGTAATAACGAACTCCACTTCATCATTCGCAGCAATTGTTAGCGTTGAATCGATGTCTGAATTCACACCCGGCATGTTGGTGATCTCTGTTTCCGCATTCGCTTTATTCACCTCAATGCGCCAAGAGTCGAACGCTTTTACCGACGTACCATCAAGACGCACGACTTCAAGATTACTAATGGCGTCTTTTACAGCCACATCTGTCGCTGGGACTGTGCCTTCATTCTTCACTTTGACGCGGAACGTCGCTTCTGCACCCGGAACGTAATATTGGGTGTCTGCGGTTTTCTCAATCGAGATCCCCTGAGATTGAGGCTGAACAGTGGCACTTGAATGCTGCTGCGTACCGTTGAGATCCGCCGTTGCCGTGTTGGTGATATCACTCGCGGCTAACGGGTTAGTCTTCGCGGTGATCGTGAACTCCACAATGTCATGCGGTGCTATATCGATCATCGAACGGATATCCTGATTATCGATGGGCATCGGGGTAATGGTGGTGCGGCTGTCGCTGTTCGTCGTTTCAATCGTCCAACTCTCGAAAGCACGCTCACTCACGCCATAGATGTTGGTGGCTTTAATGCCCGACAAAATATCTTCTAACGCGATGTCGTTA
>NZ_JAWOWJ010000328.1:0-836 GCF_033340495.1 Vibrio sp. 1249-1 | reverse complement strand
TCTACTTGGAAATCACGTGAATTGTTCAGCAATTGAGATTACGTTAGGCAATGCTTGTTTTGTCGCCTTACAAGACTGTCACCTGGCAATTTGTGGCGGCGATCTTAATGCATCAGTGGATGGTCACCCTATTGCCAATTGGTCGGATTTTTCGATAAAAAAAGGTCAAAAGCTTCAGTTCGGAATGGCGAGAAATGGCATTCGCGCCTATCTCGCTGTAAAAGGTGGCTTCAATGTGCCTGAGCACCTTGGGAGCTCATCGACCGTGCTTCGTGAAGCATTAGGTGGACTAGAAGCCAATGGTAACGCTCTAAAAGCTGGAGATGTTCTCCCTTTTGACGCTCATTCATTACCTAACCATAAACCAAGAATCATGACATTTCGTTTCAAGCCAGATTACAACTTGCCAATTACACTACGCGTTATTGAAGGTTATCAATGTGATGATTTCAGTGTTGAAGCTAAAGAAAAATTCTATTCGGGAAGCTTTGCGATCTCGCCAGACTCTAATCGAATGGGCTATCGCCTTGAAGGAAATACGGTAAAGCCACCTTATGATGGCATCTTATCTGAAGGGATCGCGCTAGGCGCCATTCAAATTCCCCATGATGGTAATCCGATTGTATTACTCAATGACCACCAGACCATTGGCGGATATCCAAAGCTTGGTTGTGTTGCCAGAATAGATTTGCCTAGATTAGCGCAAGCGAAGCCGGGTCAGAAAGTGCGTTTCATCAAGGGTGATAGACAAGGTTTGCAGGATGTGTGGTGTCAGTGGGCTCAGTTTTTTGGCTACTGAGCCCTATTCAGTTTTTGGCTGCTTACATCCCGTAGCG
>NZ_JAWOWJ010000327.1:0-836 GCF_033340495.1 Vibrio sp. 1249-1 | reverse complement strand
GCCAATGCGTCATCCAATCGATTCAACTTGTAGTAGGCTCTGGTTTTGATGAGCGCGACGTCAGCATTACGACCTTTTACCTTATCCAAAGCAGCCAATGCTTGTTGGTAATGGCCTTGTTGAACAAGTAGCTGAGAGTAGTTCCAGTAGTATTTAGAATCCAACTTCGCGGCAATTCGCCAACTATCGATGGATTTGTCCCACTCTTTTGCCATCTGCCAATAGGTCGCCTGCTGAGCTTTTAACTGGCTATCGACGTTAAGGTCTTCCAACTGCTCCATAATTAAAGCAGCACGCTCCGGGATTCCACGTTTCGCATAAAGCTGCGCCAGCAGTTTAAAATCATCTTGACTGAGCGCGACACCTTGTAGCTTGGCTAAAGCCATTGCATCTAGTGCGCGTTTGCTGTCATCGACACGTAAGTGCAAAGCGACGAGCTGACGCCACCACTCCACCCGTTCAGGCTCAATTGAAATCAAACGTTTGATGGTGACAATAGCAGGCTGCCACTTTTTGAGTTCCAGTTCAGACGAAAGCTTAATCGACAATGGACCGAGTTCATCTGGCTGACCAAACTTCTCGTAGCGACCCATCGCTGACAGCACTTTATTCCATTGGCTCAACTGGTAATGCGATTGTGCGATGCGCAGCCAAACTTCATGAGCTTTCTGGTTTTTAGGTACGGCTTTACTCAATTCGTAATAGTGCGGCAAGGCTTTAGCAAACTGTTGTTCGTTCAACAAAATATCCGCTAGCATTTTACGTGTTTGCCACGCTTGCTCGTCTTGCAATAAACCGCTGCTTACCGCGAAATCCAGTTGCTTGATAGCTGGCTT
>NZ_JAWOWJ010000326.1:0-836 GCF_033340495.1 Vibrio sp. 1249-1 | reverse complement strand
GCCATCAATACCCCAGAACTTCTTGGTGTTGGTTTTGGTCGGCGTCGCGAAGATTGCGCTCAAGCCGATGTAATCAATCGGAAGAGAGTCCGCTTCTGCAAGCTGCTCTTCATTTTCGATGGATAAACCGAGAATTTTGTTTGGTCCAATCAACTCACGAGCGATAGTTGCGGGCATATCTGATTGCCCCAAGTGGACACCATCAGCATCAACAGCAAGGGCAACATCAACACGATCATTGATGATTAACGGGACGCCAGTGCCTTCAAGGATCGTCTTCACGGCTTGAGCTCGTTCAATAAATGCACGAACGTCACCATGCTTTTCGCGCACCTGTACCATGGTGACCCCACCTTCTACCGCCTTTCTTACAACGTGTTTGAGAGTGGATAAATCTTGTTGGTCGTCGGTGACCAAATACAAACGATAGGCGTTCATTGTGTTTCCTTTCGCCTCCCACTTTCGTTGGAGTGAGAGGCGTTTAAAGCATTGAGAAGCGATTTATCTCACTTGTAATTTAAGACGTGTTGCCAGTGTTTCTTCATCCAGTTGGTAAAGCTCATCCAAAAGATGCATTTGCAAGCTACCTGGCCCTCGCGCTTGCTCAGCCGCAATTTCCCCCACAACGCCAAGCACCGCTGCCGCAGCAAGGCCTGTTTCGTCGCCGATTGCTGCGAACGCGCCTGTCAGTGCGGTTAACGTGCAACCCATGCCCGTTACGTATGGCATCATCTCGTGACCATTATTCAGCTGGACGGTTTGCTCTTTTGTCACGATGTAGTCAGTTTCGCCGGAGATCACCAGGCTCGCTCCGTATTCTTCAACTAAGAAGTGAG
>NZ_JAWOWJ010000325.1:0-837 GCF_033340495.1 Vibrio sp. 1249-1 | reverse complement strand
ACGTTCACACCTTGGCCCATCACTTCTGTTACCAAAAGGCCTGTGCCTAATTCCTTCAGCATTTGCTCAAAGTTTTGGCCTGTCGACTTCACGTACCAGTTGTGAATACCACCAGCGTGACCGGTTGGATCCATCTTCATCTTGCGAGCGGCATAACTAGTCAGTAGATAGCTCGCCAACACACCATCGGTAATGATTTCACAATCTTGCGTATAAACGCCTTCGCTATCGAATGGGCTGGAAGCCAAACCACGCAGTACATGCGGACGCTCTGAAATATTGAACCATTCAGGCAAGACTTGTTTACCCAAGTGATCCAGTAAGAAAGAAGATTTGCGGTACAGGTTGCCACCGCTGATCGCCATCACTAGGTGACCAATCAAGCCAGTTGCCACATCTGCCGCAAACATAATTGGGTATGGGCCCGTTTTCAATCGTTGAGCATCCAGTCGGCTTACAGTATTTTCCGCCGCTTTGCGGCCGACGGTTTCTGGCGTCCACAAATCATCGCGATGGCGGGCAACGGTATAGCTGTAGTCACGTTCCATTTCGCCATTTTTGCCTACGCCAATAACGCAGCAGCTTGTGCTGTGTCGGCTAGACGCGTAGCTTGCTAACAAACCATGGCTGTTTCCGTACACTTTGACGCCGTAGTGACTATCGTAGCTTGCACCGTCACTTTGCTTGATTGCATCGCTGTAGCTTAGCGCTTCTTTCTCAGCGGCAATCGCCACTTGTGCTGCGTAGTCTGGATCTGGAGAGTCTGGGTGGAAAAGGTCAAGATCTGGCACCTCTTTCACCATAAATTCTTTCGGCGCTGGGCCTGCGAATGGGTCT
>NZ_JAWOWJ010000324.1:0-837 GCF_033340495.1 Vibrio sp. 1249-1 | reverse complement strand
TTGATTGCGAATACCACCAAACCGAAACAGCCTTTGTTGATAACACCTTGCGTACCAATAAAAATATTCTCGCCACAACAATTCGAAGTAAATCCAGTGGGTCGAATCATTCGCCCCTTGGGTTTGTTCATACTGTTTGAGCATGGCATAAATCATTCTTGGCGACACACAACCAAGCGCAAGCCAAGGTGAAAATTTGGTGGAATACGCCATCCCGTCGAGTCCGTTGCGCGTCTCTTTATATGAGCTTGCCAAGCCAGAAGAAAAGTAACGCCGACAATGCGCAAGACCACTCCATTCTCCGCCAGAAAACAGCGCAGACTCATCAAAGTAAAAAGAGGATAAAGTTGGCAGTTGAGCGCCTTTTGGCATTGGTGGTAGGCGGCTCGGCGCATCTATTGGGTGGGCGATGTCTATCCCTTCAACGCACTTTCTAAACTGAGTAAAAGTCTCAGGTAGATCAGGCAACGTAACCGGCAGCTTGCTTTCGTCGAACAAACTGCGTACAGCGTGCTGAACAATGACAAGGTGTGGGTATTCATCTTGCAGCTTGTGCAATATGCTCTGTTCATCCGAGCCGGCCATTGCGTCTGCATAAAGATGAGTGACACTCAAATATTGAATGGCATATTTGAGGGCTTGATACGGGGGTATATCTAGCGTCCAAAGTCGCTGACCCAACTGGCCGAGTGCGTCATTCAGTTCGCACAAAGACGCATCGATAAATTTCTGCCTAGCTCGTCCGAGCGTTGCCTCCTGAGCAAAATGATGGAGAAAAGGAGTTACTGAAGGGCGACAATACAAGCAAACCAATTCATCCAGAAAAGATGAGGCATT
>NZ_JAWOWJ010000323.1:0-839 GCF_033340495.1 Vibrio sp. 1249-1 | reverse complement strand
GTGGTATTGGGTTTGCTGCCACACTCCGAGGTAGTCGATGTCGTGCTCGCTGGTGTTAGGGTAGGAAAACCACAGCATTTCAGTGCGGTTGCTGTGTTGGATGTGTTTGTTGCGCCCGAGACCTTGTACTTTCTCCATAAAGAGCTCAGTGCTTGGGTCAAAATTCATCGCGACTGAGCGATATTTCCAGTCGCCTTCATCGTCAAAGTCTTCGAGAGAGAAGCCATTCAAGTCGTTGCGGGTGCATCCTGTGATAGAGCAACCAACAAGGTTAAACCAATCCGCAAATTTGCTAATCGGCTCGACAATATCTTCCGTAATTTGGTGATTCGGCGATATGAAGCAACCTTGAAAATGGTCGCCAACACTCGGGTGTTCAATTAACGAATCTTTGGTGATGGTGAATCGGGTCTCACCAAAAGGGGGGCGATATTTGGGGTGATGTTTATAGCGCAGATCGTAGGCACAAGCGCGGCCCTGCCAATCTTTCTTTTTGATCACGATGTTTTTGAACGTGATGCCGCGAGGTTCAAAGATGATCTCATCAGAGGCAAAGTTTTCCTCAATGTACTGCTGGCTTTCGTTCAAGTGATCAATCGCCTCATCGACAGAAACCCAGTCGAGGTTGAGATGTCGTTTAGCGTCATCCAGATAATTGAGATCGAGACTCTTGAGTTGGCTTTGAAAGCGAGGATCAGACAACACACGGTTGGCTAAGACAATTTCCTCACGATTCTCAGGCGTGCTGTCGAGAGAAAGCAGCAGACGCGTCATATTGATGCTGCGGCTGGGTTTGGTGGTCGCCATCGTTGGCGTAAGCACTTCTTGGCTCGATAAGG
>NZ_JAWOWJ010000322.1:0-839 GCF_033340495.1 Vibrio sp. 1249-1 | reverse complement strand
GATTACACCGTGCATTTCTTTCCAGCTTTCCCAGCGTTGGTAGGCCAGTTCTTGCATGTCGGTGCTCTTGTCGGCTTCGTCGATGATTTCTTCACCAACTAAGTGCTCAAAGATGTCTTCAAGTGTGACAAGGCCAAGAACGGTGCCGTATTCGTCGACCACAAGTGCCAGTTGTAGGCGGTGCGTCATCATTTGATCGAATACTTTTGGTAGCGCTGTATTGTTCAGAACCACTTGGATTGGACGCATGACCGCACCGAGTTGTTTCTGACCACTGCCTGATTGCTGCATCTTAAACAGTTCTAGACGATGCACAAAGCCGATGATGTTGTCTTTCTGCTCGCTGTATACCAGCGGACGTGAGAACGGTGTGTCTTTGTGTTTGTCCAGAAACTCATTGATGGTCATCGTTGCGTCAACGCGGAAGACAACAGGGCGAGGTGTCATGACTTGTGTGACAGGCACATCTTGAATCCCTAGCAGGTTGCTTAAGATTTTAGATTCGCCTTCTGCAAATTCACCACTTTCGCGTGCCAAAATCGCCATCGCAGAAAGTTCATCACGCATTTTTGGTGCTTCGTGGTTACGAGCCAAACGCTTGGTGATTTGCTCTGAAAACCATACAAATGGCGTTAGCGCCCATACCATCCAACGTAGCGATACCGCCGCTGCTGGTGCAAGCTGACGCCAGTACGTTGCACCGATGGTCTTCGGTACGATTTCAGAGAGAACCAAGATCGCCAGTGTGAGCACAGCAGAGAAGATGCCAAGTGCTTCGCTGCCGAATACGACGGCCGCCTGTGCACCTGCTGTTGCTGCACCGATAGTGTGAGCAATAG
>NZ_JAWOWJ010000321.1:0-840 GCF_033340495.1 Vibrio sp. 1249-1 | reverse complement strand
GACACAACCAACATTTATGAAGGCGGTGACACCAACCCTGCACTGCCGGATATTCCTGACGGCGGCAAGCCAGTATGTCCTCCAGTTGGCGATGGCGACTGTGATGACAAGCCAAACCCAGAAACACCTGAAATCGACATGGGCGTTCATATCCCGGTAGATTTCTCCGATATGGACGTAACACGCTACGTCAACCCATTCATCGGCACAGGTAACCTAGGCAACACCTACCCTGGTGCAACCACACCACACGGCATGGTGCAGCTTTCTCCAAACAACGGTTCTAACGGCTGGGAATACATTTCAGGCTACTACTACCACGACGCACGTACTTCCGGTTTCTCTCATACCCACCTTTCCGGAGCTGGTGCTGGCGACTTGAACGACATTCTCGTCATGCCAATCAACTCGCGTTCGGATTACATGATTGATGAAGGTTCGGCAACGCTAAACCTAGAAGCGTCTCGCTTCCAACATCGTGACGAGCAAGCGACAGCAGGTTACTACAAAGTCGATCTATTGGATTACGACATCAAAGCTGAGTTGACGGCGTCTGATCGCGTTGGTGTCCATCGTTACACCTTCCCTCGTGATGAGAAGTCAGAAATCATCGTGAACACTGGCTTCAAAATTAACTGGGACTACACCTCAGATTCTTACTTGAAATGGGACAAAGACAATAACCGTCTAGAAGGTCACCGTTTCTCAGATGGTTGGGCACCAAGCCAAAAAGAATTCTTCGTGATGGAATTCGACCAACCAATCAAAAACGTTCGCTTTGCTTACTATGATAAAGAGCAAGGTCGTTACATGGACGTGCCAGAAGGCATTACAGAAATC
>NZ_JAWOWJ010000320.1:0-841 GCF_033340495.1 Vibrio sp. 1249-1 | reverse complement strand
ATCGTTCAAGAATTTCTATTCTTTTTTCTTTGTTCATTGCTGACTTCCAAACCCGTCTTTGCGGTTTATGAAAAAGGCCCTACGAGTGGTAGAGCCTTGATTTTAGGTTTCTTATATTATGCGTTAGTTACGCGAGCACGCTCAATGGCCGGTTTTTCTTCTTTCGGCTGACGAGCCTGAATTGAGCTGTCGATAACATTTTTCAACGCAATCAAAAGTCCTACACCGATGAAAGCACCTGGTGGTAATAGTGCTAATAAGAAGCTGCTATCAAATTGGAATACTTGAATGCGCAGCGCTGCAGCCCAGTCACCCAATAGCAAGTCTGCACCGTCAAACAATGTGCCGTTGCCGATAAGCTCGCGCATTGAGCCCAACACAACTAGCACACTGGTCATGCCCAGTCCCATCCATAAGCCGTCCAATGCGGCAGGAAGCACATCATTTTTTGAAGCGTAAGCTTCGGCGCGACCGATGATGATACAGTTAGTTACGATCAACGGGATAAAGATACCCAGTGATAGGTACAATCCGTAAGCGTAAGCATTCATTAGTAGCTGGACGCAGGTTACGAGTGACGCAATGATCATAACGAAAACCGGAATTCGGATCTCTTTAGGAACATAGTTACGGATCAGTGAAACCGTTACGTTAGACCCCACTAGTACCAGTAATGTGGCAATACCAAGACCCAGCGCGTTGGTGATCGTCGATGAAACGGCGAGTAGAGGACATAAACCGAGCAGCTGAACCAATGCTGGGTTGTTGCTCCACATGCCGTTCTTCATCAATTGTTTGTTTTCGCTCATTGATTGTCTTCTGCGCAGTTTAGTGGCTGGCT
>NZ_JAWOWJ010000319.1:0-842 GCF_033340495.1 Vibrio sp. 1249-1 | reverse complement strand
TACCAACCATTGCATCAAATTACGTTTTTAAACGTATAATTGGAGCAAGAACCGACAAAATAAGTAACGGTATTTCAGTATGTTGAATATGGATTTTTCTCAAAGGGTCGTCATCGAAACAGGCAGCCAAAATTGGGTTGCTAGCCCCTCTCAAGGAGTGTGGCGTAAGCCATTGGAGCGAGAGGCAAAAGAATCTGGTCACGTAACCAGTGTAGTGAAGTACGAAGCAGGATCGCGTTTTTCTCCTCACCTTCACCCTTACGGAGAAGAAATTTTTGTGCTCGATGGTGTCTTCTCTGACGAAAATGGCGACTATCCCGCGGGTTCTTATCTTCGTAACCCACCCGACAGTCAGCACGCGCCGTTTAGCGAGAAAGGTTGTGTCATTTTGGTCAAGCTCAATCAATTTGATCCGAACGATCTTAAAACTGTTCGAATCAATACTCGAGAAACAGAATGGTTGCCTGGCATTGGCGGACTACAAGTGATGCCGTTACATGATTTTAAGCACGAGCATGTTGCGTTGGTGAAGTGGCCCAAAGGAGAAAAGTTTCAACCTCACAGACACTTTGGTGGAGAAGAAGTTTTTGTGTTGTCTGGCGAGTTTAGGGATGAGCTAGGTATATACCCAACACATACTTGGTTGCGATCACCTCACATGAGTGAGCACTTCCCTTTTGTAGAAGAAGAAACGGTAATTTGGGTGAAAACCGGACATTTGCCGCTCGGAAGTTGATCGTTCCTAAATACACATATGGGGAGTAGTCTGTCACAACATGTCTCCCCAAAGATTTAAAGTGAATCAAAAGATATGATAAATGCCCAGTTGAAGTAATATCTAT
>NZ_JAWOWJ010000318.1:0-842 GCF_033340495.1 Vibrio sp. 1249-1 | reverse complement strand
ACCGACAATATGGTATTGGCAGACAGCGTCAACAGCACCACCGCATTGATTCATGATGCTTACCTAAAAATGTCAAACTGCGACATGAGTGAAATCGCCACCAAGCGTGATTTTTTCTTAATGGCAGCTAAAGTCATGCGCCAAATATTGATCGACAACGCTCGCTCACACCAAGCGCAAAAACGCCAACACATCACGTTGATGAAGGACGAAGAAGACCGCTTTGAGCAGTTGATCATCATGGACAAAGCCTTAGATAGCTTTAGCACACGCTACCCACGTCAATCGAGCGCCTTAAAACTCAAATACCTGATGGGCATGAAGAACCAGGAGATCAGCGAACTGCTAGAGTGCAGCGCAAGCCTGATCGAAAAAGACCTCAAGTTCTCACGCAGCTGGCTGCAATCAAGAATGGCACACGCATAAATCATGACCAAGAAACTGTGGATTATCGGCGCGATCGGCGCCGGTTTATTGGGTGTTTACTTGTTAAGTGACGAGAGCAACATGGCGTCTGCGGCCAGCTCTTCAAACAGCTCTCCTATCGATAAAAGAAACAGCCAACATCATTATGGTGAACGTACGTCGTTAATTGAGGTGAAGCAGGCGCTCACAACATCGGCGTTGGATGGCTCGAGCTCTCTCGATTTAGATGCAGTGCTTAATGCGACGCCATTCGATCAACAAAACGTCGCCGAGAACCCTTTCGATACGCTTGATGGTTACTACCCTTACGATCTGACGGCGGTGACACCACAACCCAAGGTTGATGCGGCGAACAACAGCAAACCCATCATCAATCTATCGGTCGAACAGCAACTGCAAACCATCATTTATGGTTG
>NZ_JAWOWJ010000317.1:0-843 GCF_033340495.1 Vibrio sp. 1249-1 | reverse complement strand
AAATCCACAGCGCACTGACACGTCATTGAGTTTGAAGTTGTATTTCTTGAGCATAAACTTCGCACGATCCACGCGTACCCAAGTAATGTAGTCTGCCAAGGTCATGTGCCCCTGCTGACGGAACAAGCGCGACAAATGGTTCGAGGAAATACTGAATCTCGACGCAATGCTGTCACGTGTGATTGGGCGATGGAAGTTCTCTTGAATGTAGATACAAATCCCTTGATAGAGATCTTGCACACGGCTATGTGACTGCTGCTCGACTGGTGCATCCAACATCGTCTTCGCGTATTGCAGTAATGCTTGCAGTAAAAGCTCATCCATTGGTTTTTTAGTATTCTCACGAGCCAGTGAGCTCAACGCTTCTAAGATGTTATCTATCGCAAATCCTGAGCGTGTTTGGATGCTATGCTTTTGAATATCGTAAAAGTTTGCCTCACCTTTGCGTTTGCTCACCAAACTTAACCCAAGTTGTCGACGCCCAAACAAAATACTTAACACTGAGCAATTGGTATCCCAGTCTGGTTTATTCCAACAGTTAGGTGGAATAAATATCGCGTCGCCTTTTTTAGCAACGATGTGCGTTACTTTTCGATCATGACTTTCCATTTCATTAATATATTCCCCATCCAGAACTAACTCTAGGCGAGGGAAATTAACTTGATAGCTAAATTCAGGCGGCGTATGAAAATCTCCTGCAAACCAAATATTATGAAATGGCTCTCTTTCATTTAATACCGCTGAAATTAAATCATGAAAAATCATTGTCTCACACTCTATATATGCATCAATGATGCTATTTACTATAGATATACACCGGACTGGACTTTTGTGCTATTGAGC
>NZ_JAWOWJ010000316.1:0-844 GCF_033340495.1 Vibrio sp. 1249-1 | reverse complement strand
ATTAGTCATTGCCAGTTACCTTCTAGCTCGTCAACCCTATAAGTACTCACGTAAGCTAAGCGACGTTTACCTTTTATATGCCGTACCTGTTGTTACCTTGCCGTTGATTGTCGCGTTAGCTTCGCGCACAGGATGGCTAGCGACCATCATCGGTTTGTTGTTAGTGATTCCGTATATGTATCGCTTTGCAACCAAAGGCCGCTTTATTCGCTGGATCGCGGCTTTGGTTACGGGCTTGGTGCTCTCGTTCGTTGTAATGAGCATTGCATTCCCGGATGGAAGTGGACTGGCGACAGAGAAAGTGAATATGGAGTCGCCTCGAGCGTACACTTTCCCTCAAACCTTGGATATGGTGATCGAGAAACCGTTCACTGGCTACGGTTACGGTAAGGTTGAATCTGAGTACATGCTGTACACCGCGCGCCAGCATGCGCTGAATGAGAACTATCCTGCTGGCTTGCCATCGATGGATCATCCACACAATGAAATGTTGTACTGGGGCGTAGAAGGTGGGCTTCTGCCTGTATTAGGCATAATCC
The DNA here is from genome assembly GCF_033340495.1 of Vibrio sp. 1249-1. Classification (NCBI taxonomy): domain Bacteria; kingdom Pseudomonadati; phylum Pseudomonadota; class Gammaproteobacteria; order Vibrionales; family Vibrionaceae; genus Vibrio; species Vibrio sp. 1249-1. The sequence continues at coordinate 305 of NZ_JAWOWJ010000316.1, read as the reverse complement.
TCGCAATGGGATTGGTTTTACATAGGATTTATCAAGCCAAACGTGGCACACGCCTAGCGTTGCTCGCGTTATTCATTCCTATCGTACTTCACTCTCAGTTGGAATATCCGTTTTATCACTCTCTCGTGCACTGGCTGATTTTCATCATTTTGCTGTATTGGGTCGACCAGCGTGTCTCGCGCTATCGCCAAGTTGGGTTTAGCAAAGTGACCAAAAGTCTGCTACGTGTTTTTAGCTTGGTGATTCCGGCCGTGTTTACCTTCTATATGGTGAGCGCACTACACACGAACTACATTCTGACGAAG
>NZ_JAWOWJ010000315.1:0-844 GCF_033340495.1 Vibrio sp. 1249-1 | reverse complement strand
AGCTGGATATGCGTTTGCGTAGAGCTATGCAGCGCTTCATCGATACACGTCAACAAGCCGTTGAGCGTAAACACCACCGTCTGCAATTAAACTCTCCTGTTAAACACTTAGCACAACAAAAGTCGAGACTTGAACGTGTTGAGCACAAGCTAATGGACGCAATGGATCGAAAACTACTGACGATGCGTCATCAGTTAGCGATTGCGGCAGAAAAGTTAGATACCGTCAGTCCCCTAGCGACACTCAAGCGTGGTTACTCCATCACGCAAACGGATCAAGGTAAGGTCGTTACAAGCGCAGATGATGTAAAAACGGGCGACCTTTTAGTCACCCGTTTGGCTAATGGTGAGATTCACTCTACCGTTAGTTAGCCGACTTTAAAATGAGCTTAGTCAGCTGATTTTCTGAAACTCAAATCGCACACGAGATTTGGATTTGAGTTCATTACAGGTATTGCAGAAATAATTCGCAGCCCCACAAGCCTGAAGCTTTTCTAACTCAGCACCACAGTCCGGACAAAAACCTACTTTTTTGATATCGGATTCACATTGGCCACAATGATATTGACCAGTCCATTCTAGTTCTACTTCGCAATCTGGACATTTGTTCTGTTGCATATCTCTCACCTTACTGTTTCACTCTCTCCAGTATTCACATTTTCTAACCGCTAACCTTGATGTATATCACCGTATGCAAGGTAATGGGTTTACTTCACGAGAAGCTTACTTTAAGAAAGATCTTATTCTGATCATCGGATATTTACCATTTGATCAGCGATCACCCCCTAAAAGAATATTTATATAACCACACACCGAAAGCATAAGTTACATATTCTGCATTCCGA
>NZ_JAWOWJ010000314.1:0-846 GCF_033340495.1 Vibrio sp. 1249-1 | reverse complement strand
ATCTGCCCGTTTTTGTTAAGAAAGTTGGTTGTACATTGACCGTAAGTTAATCTAGCATGATCATCGTTCCGGAACTATGATCATGTGGTTGGGGTTGATCTTGTTGGTTTGATCTTGCGCGATTGGCTCCGTGGAGATTTGCAAGGCAACCGAGAAGGTATATCATGCCTCGATGTAAGCCGAACGCTTAAGATGACCGTGTGAAATGAGTGACTCAGATAACCCGAAAGCCCCACCATATAAAGAAAGTATGCTGCCAAAACCAGCAGAACTGATCACATTGCCATCTTATATGGATTGCCATGATCATGCTTACACGCAGATTGTGATTGGGTTGAAAGGTCAAGCGGAATTCGAAGTCCGTGGGCAGGGTAATTTAGTCGGTCCTGGGCAAGGTTGTGTGGTAACAGCATGCTCTGATCATGCTTTCGGCGGCGTGATTCATCAGTCGGATATTTTAGTGCTGAATATGCCGAAGCCGACCAATGATGACCCTGAGATGCTTCAGAAGATCAATAACCCAGAACGTTCCCACCTTTACTTTCACCTCGATGGTCAAATTCAGAAGCTGATTCAGATGCTGGTACAGGAAATGCGTAACCATCCTGACGATCTGCTGCTTAGTCGCGCGTGTAATGACACCGTGATTGCATTGATGCAGCGCCATATCTCTGCATTTGAAACCAGCCGCAAAGATTCGCGCTTTGATCTAGAAGCAATAGACCGCTACATCGAACAACATCTCAGCCATAAGATCAGCGTTGCTCAGCTTGCGGGGCGCGTTTTCTTGGGTGAAAGCCAATTCCACAGCTTGTTTAAAGATCAGATGGGAATTACTCCGCATCA
>NZ_JAWOWJ010000313.1:0-846 GCF_033340495.1 Vibrio sp. 1249-1 | reverse complement strand
TGCCTTTTTGCCCACCTTTGCATTGGCGATTTCATTGTCAATCAGGCGGTAAATTTGGGTGCGAGAATTGCGCGGAGAAACCATCAAGTGATTGAACTTCACTGGGCGATAAGGGTTCTCAATGTATCCAAACACGTTGCGCACTTCATTGGTGATTTCTTGGTCTGCGGTGAGCAGCGAAAAGTCGGTATAGATTCGAGCGGTTTTTTCGTGGAAGTTGCCCGTGCCAATGTGCGCGTAGCGAATAATATCGTCACCTTCACGGCGACTGATCATCAATAACTTTGAGTGAATCTTTAAACCGGGCGCACCAAAGATGACGTGCACGCCAGCTTCAGTCAGAACTTTTGACCATTCAATATTTGCTTCTTCATCAAATCGCGCCTGCAGCTCAACGACTACAGTAACGTTTTTGCCGTTATGCACTGCATCAATCAAAGAGTTCATCAAGCGAGAGTCTTTGGCTACGCGGTAGATATTAATTTTGATGCTGAGCACTTTCGGGTCAAAGGATGCCTGGCGAACCAATTCACCAATATGGTCAAAGGTGTGATAAGGGTAGTAGAGTAGAATGTCTTTGGCTTTGATGGCTTCGAAACTGTTGGCGTAACCTTCAAAGTCTGCACACTTCATTGGTGGCATTGGTTTGTTTTCGAGGTATTCTCGCCCGACGTTTGGAAAAGCGATGAAATCTTTGAAGTTGTGGTAGCGTCCACCTGGAATTAGGTTGTCGTAATTGGAAATTCTTAGTTTGCTGCACAAGAAGTCGAGCATCTCTTGCGGCATTTCACGCTCATACACAAAGCGTACTGGCATGGCGGTTAAACGTTGGTCTGGACTCCAGTC
>NZ_JAWOWJ010000312.1:0-847 GCF_033340495.1 Vibrio sp. 1249-1 | reverse complement strand
AGGGCTGGCCATGGATGTACCCGACTGCCAATGCAGACAGGCGTCATTGTCGTAATCGAAGGTGCCACACTGCTCATTTGGCATCGTCGAGAGAATACTGTCACCGGGTGCCATTAGCGACACCCAATCGCTACCGAAACTAGAAAAACTGGCACGATTGTCATCGTCATCCGTTGCACCTACGGCAATCACGTTGTCATAAGCTGCGGGATAGTTCTTCATCGGATCTCCGGCGTTCCCTGCTGCGCTCACTAACAACACGCCTTTCCCCCAAGCGTAGTTAACGGCATCATTTTCAGCTTGGCTATAACCGACTAAGCTAATCGGGTTGCCCTCTTCATCGATTTCATCAGAGCCATAACTCATGCTAATCACGTGGTAGCCGTTATCGGCAGCATAGGTGATCGCATCAATGGAGGAAGATAGCGGGCATACCCCCGTCGCAGCGATAAGGAAGCAGCCAAAAAATGGGTCGCAGCTATAAATCAGATATTCGTAGCACGTCTTCAGGTTGCCAACAGAACTGTTAAAACCGACTCCAGCAATACCAATACCGTTATCTGTCTGAGCCGCCGCAATACCAGCGACATGGGTGCCGTGTCCAACCACGTCCTCTAACGTATCACTTTGATAATCGGTGACGAACTTCTGCTGCTCAACACATTTTCCGTTCCCGAACTCAATGCTACTCACGCTATCCCCTGCCATACGACAATCAATACCGGAATCGAGAATTGCTATCTTGACGGCAGAACTACCTTTCGTCATATCCCAAGCTTCGGGGGCATTGATATCTGCACCAGGCAAGCCAGAGGCCCCATCCAGATACGGACCAAATAGTGGGTCA
>NZ_JAWOWJ010000311.1:0-847 GCF_033340495.1 Vibrio sp. 1249-1 | reverse complement strand
TGCTTGTGCTTTCAATGTTGAGAGTGGTTCGCTCTCGTAATAACGATTCATCAAAAAGAAGATAAGACCTATGAAGTTTCAATATTCTCTCATTGCAGTCTCACTGGCCCTTGTTGGTTGTGGTGGCGGTTCTGGTGGTGGTGACGCAACGGCGCCAAGTTACAACGTAGCGGGAACCATTTCTGCGAAAGGTACGTTGTTAGATACACCAGTGTGCATCGATCTCAACCAGAACTTTGTGTGTGATGCGACTGAGCCGAGCACAAAAAGTAATAACGCAGGTGAGTTCTCGATTACCTCGACAAACAAGAACATTTTAACCAGTCCAATTTTGGCTCAGGTTGACCAAGGCGATGAGCTCACACTGAACATGATGACGCCGGGACGTGGTTTGAGCAAAGGTAACGACATTAATGGCGTTACCACATTAATCGCGGCGCTGGTTATTGATGGTAAAACCGTCAGCCAAGCAGAACAAGTTCTAAAAGATTGGCTTGCACATGCTAACGTGAAGCTGCCTGGCACCGTGATGTCGGATCCCAATGCGTCTGAGTTGGAATACATCGAGCAAAACACGGTCGGGTTGCTAAGCAAAATGAAGCCAGAACACATCACACTTGGCATGACGACGATGGCGCAAACACTCAGCTATAACGACAAATCTCTCGCGGCGTACTTGTTGAGTGATGTGGAGGTCTCTGAGTTAGCGGCTAAGTTGTCTTCTTTATCTGCGCTTGGCTCGGTAGGTAATGATACGGGTACCGTTTTGTATTATACGGTCGCTAAAGGACATTCGAACACAGCGACGCCTCAAGAACTTTTCCCAGGACAAGATGCTGAATTTGGC
>NZ_JAWOWJ010000310.1:0-848 GCF_033340495.1 Vibrio sp. 1249-1 | reverse complement strand
TCTAAATACCGCTTCATTTCCCAATGTCGTACAAAGGTATTACTCACAATCACGATTTTCCCTTTGTTCAACCATTTGCGCGTTTGTTCAAGACACCATTCGTGCGCTTGCGGAAGCAAAGACGGATTGAAGTGGTACTCGCCTTTCTCATTCTCAAAATACATGTCGGCTTCGAAATACTTCGCATCGAAATCTTTCACCAATTGTTTCGCCAAGGTTGTTTTTCCTGAGCCAGGAAGACCACGAATGAGAATAAGTTTAGCAAGCGACATAATGCAGTTGAGTGATGAAAAAGAAGCCCAAACTGTAACGGAATTTCTTAAAAAGAAAAGCAGAAATAAAAATGCCGAGCAATGAATGCTCGGCATTGAGTATTAATTTATCAACATCGATTAGCGGTAAGCGGAAAGCTCGGTACGTAAACCTTTCACCAAACTCACACACATCAACAGCAGAACAAAGGTAAATGGCAAGCCGGTCGCAACCACACCAGACTGTAGCGCTTGTAAGGCTTCTTTACCGCCAACCCAAAGCATAACAGCGGCAATCGAACCCTCGATACACGCCCAAAAGATTCGCTGTGGAACGGGAGCATCAATCTTACCGCCCGCAGTGATACTGTCGATAACCAATGAACCGGAGTCAGATGAGGTGATAAAGAACACCAAAATCAAAACAATCGACAGAATAGAAATCACTGAGCTGTATGGTAATACATCGTAAACATGGAATAGTGTCAGTGAAATATCCGTTAAACCATTCGCACCCAATTCACCAACTTTGTTCACGACCTGATCAAGCGCAGTACCACCAAATACTGACATCCAAACCAATGTTACCAACGTCGG
>NZ_JAWOWJ010000309.1:0-849 GCF_033340495.1 Vibrio sp. 1249-1 | reverse complement strand
GTCATTAAGCTTTCAATCTTCTGATTACTTTGCGTTGATGTTGCTCGGCTTGTCTGCCGTTGCGGCTTTTGCTGGTAAAGGTCAGGTCATTAAAGCGTGGATGATGACCATTCTTGGCTTGATGCTGTCGACAGTCGGTATCGATAAAGGCGTTGGTGTCGAGCGTTTCACCTTTGGTTTAACCGATTTGATGGACGGCTTTAGCTTCCTTCTTCTTGCAATGGCGACGTTTGCTTTGGGAGAAACCTTAATGGGGATTCTCAAACCTTCAAACGATACTCGTGATGAAGAGCAAGACAAATTGAGCAACATCGGCTCGATGAAAGTCACCAAAGAGGAAATTAAAGAAGTCGCTCCGGTATCGATCCGCTCTTCTATCCTAGGTTTCTTTACTGGCGTACTTCCGGGCGCTGGCGCAACAATCGCGGCATTCCTAAGTTACGGCTTAGAGCGCAACTTGGCTCCAAAAGAGAAAAAAGAAGAGTTCGGAAAAGGCAGCATTCGTGGTCTAGTTGCGCCAGAATCAGCGAACAACGCCGCATCAAGTGGCTCATTCGTTCCATTGTTAACGCTGGGTATTCCAGGCTCAGGCACCACCGCTATTATGCTTGGCGCGTTAATCGCCTACGGCATTCAACCTGGCCCTCGCCTGTTTGTTGAACACCCGGATGTCTTCTGGTCAGTCATCATCTCAATGTACTTTGGTAACATCGTGCTTGTGATCCTTAACTTGCCGTTGATTCCTTACATCTCGAAACTACTGGCCGTTCCAAGAACAGTGCTTCTTCCGATGATTTTGTTCTTCTCAATTACAGGTGTGTACTTCGTCTCGTTCAATACGATGGATGT
>NZ_JAWOWJ010000308.1:0-849 GCF_033340495.1 Vibrio sp. 1249-1 | reverse complement strand
TGGTCGAAAGCCAACATCAAGAAGTGAACAGTTTGAACGAGCAAATTGAGCAGATTGCTCAAACTCGTCAGGGTGTCGTGCCATTGATGTATCACATGCTTGAAGGACTCAAGCGCATAGTGGCCAGCGACAAACCTATTCGTAAAGCTCAGCGTGAAGAACGCATTGCGAAGCTTGATGAGCTGATGACGCGAGCCGATGTTGCCGACGCAGAGAAATTCCGTCGAATCCTAGAAGCCTACCAAATTGAAATGGACTACGGCACCAAGCTTGGTATCTACCAAGGCAAAATTAACCTAGATGCTAACGAAAAAGTGGAAGCTGATGTCCTTTACTTGGGCCGTGTATCTTTGGTTGCGCGTAGCCTGTCTGGTGACAAATTCTGGAGTTGGTCGCAACAGCAACAAGCCTGGCAGCCTGTTGGTTCGGAACAAAAGACCGAGCTAGATAAGGCGTTTGCTATGGCAAACAAACAAATTGCACCGAGTATGTTAACTCTGCCAGTGTCACTAACGGTTGCGGAGGGCAAGTAAATGATCAAGAAATGGCTATCGGTTGCTCTTATCTCAACCGCGTCGATGATGCCTCACACGACGTTCGCGAGTGATACGTTGTTGCAAAAAGCGCAGCAAGAAAATCGTCAGCAGCAAACGCACAATGCGTCACGTGAATCGGGTTTCAAGAAAACCGAACAAGAGCTGCAAGCAATTAAAAACAAGCTTGTTGCTGAGCGTGCAGCCCTTCAAGCCGAAGCTGATACATTAAGCGTAACGCTCAGTGAAAATGAAGCGGCACTGGCTCCGCAAGAAGAAAAAATGCGTTTAGAAACGGGCAGCCTAGGTGAACAAC
>NZ_JAWOWJ010000307.1:0-850 GCF_033340495.1 Vibrio sp. 1249-1 | reverse complement strand
ATCTTTTCCGCTACATTCGTAAGCAACAATACTTGAGTCTTGAGTGGGCGCTAGAAAGAATCCAAGATTTTCCTTACAAACTGGATCTCGATTTAGGGCGTAAGACCTTGGCTGGAAGAGGGGCGTTTGCAGCCGTTACGAACGTGGAAAATTTATCCGATCAGTATTTGCCGATTCTTGGGGATGATTGGTTCCACACCATGCTAGCCACTTGTGCGATTCCTAAGTTGTACCATGGCCCTGTCGATGTAAATGGGCAAAAGTTTGTGGATGGTGGTGTATCAGCCTCGATTCCGGTTCAAGAAGCGTGGCGACAAAATGCGCGCAACATTATTGTGATTCGCACAGAACCCTTCTCTGAGATAGAGGCGAGGGCGCAAAGTGAAATCGGAGACGTGCCAGTAGAATGGTATCGCGAATCCATAAACTCGGTGCAGCAATCTTGGCAACAAAAAGTCAGCCAATGGAAGTCTGACTGGACGTCTTTCTTCCAACAAAAAATTAATACTGCGCACCAGTCTAAGTTAACTGGGAAAATGCTTCTCAACGGTGGTCGTTGGTTATTTGGTGCTGATAATTTGTATCGATTAAGCCATTTGATTGGTGAGAATTTTGATTCTGGCTTGGCCGATATGCTGATGATTCACTATCAGACCTTTGAGCTAACGCAGGCGTTTTTATCAAACCCACCGGACGACACGTTTATTTTGCAAATTGCGCCCAAAGAGGGCTTGAAATCTTCTTCACTCCTGAGTGAACCAGAAGCGTTAGAGCATGATTATCAATTGGGCTTGCAAGCCGGGTTTAATCTGGTTCAGTTATACGATCAACTGAATATGGATCTTGAAGG
>NZ_JAWOWJ010000306.1:452-852 GCF_033340495.1 Vibrio sp. 1249-1 | reverse complement strand
AATTCTTGCGTATCCATGCGCGCTACAGTTACCCGCTCTTCATCTATCAATTGTTGCGCAGCAGCGACATCCTGCTCATTAATCCGAGCCAACACTTCCAGTTCTGCTGTTGGGTCACCAGCTAATGCACCAACTGAGGCGGCAATTTTGAGGCCTATCTTGCCCGTTCCGGGTACGAAAACACCCATCGAGTTTTTAAATAGGTTGTCTGAAACACGCACCTCTATCGCATCAATATCGGATGTGCCTAACTCTTTTCTAGCAACTGCTGCCGCGTACGCCGCAGCAATGGGTTCTGTACATCCTAATGCAGGTTTCACAACTTGCTTAATGATTTGGATATATTGTGTCCATTGCTGGTTCATGCTCTGTTCTCCGTATTACTTTTTATGAGCAATCG
>NZ_JAWOWJ010000306.1:0-442 GCF_033340495.1 Vibrio sp. 1249-1 | reverse complement strand
GCTTCGACTTCAATTAACACGCCAAAAGGCAAATCTTTCACTGCGAAGCAACTGCGTGCCGGACAATCTTGTTGGAAAAACTCTGCGTAGACCTTGTTAAACTCGGCAAAGTCATTAATATTCGATAGGTAACACGTTGTTTTTAAAACAGTATCGACACTGCCACCACCAGCCTCTAAAACGTGCTTCAAGTTAGTAAGAGATTGATGACTTTTTGCACTGATGCCGCCTTCAACTACTTTTCCTGTTGCCTTATCAACGGGTAATTGACCAGATGTACAAATCAAATCGCCATAGCTAGTGCCATGTGAATAAGGTCCGATAGCAGCAGGCGCGTGTTCAGATGAAATCAATTCTTTCATTTTTAAATCCTCACATAAATTTTATTTTTTATTAAGAAGCTTCTAATTTAACTTCCGTATTAGCGTTATTTTTTCAATTA
>NZ_JAWOWJ010000305.1:0-852 GCF_033340495.1 Vibrio sp. 1249-1 | reverse complement strand
TTTAATGCAACCGATGGTGACTGATCAAACCCGCCGAACGCTTCTAAAAGCGGCACTATTTGGAGCGGCAACTCCCGTGTTGCCGTTTGGTTGTGCGGCGACAACAAAGCGAGAGCCCGCATTGATTGGTTGTTCCATTGTCGGGCGAGATAAGTTTGCTGCCGTGGTGGCTGATGAACATGGTATGCCTATTTCGACGTTACCTATCCCTGAACGTGGACATGGCGTGGCGACCAATCAGCATGGCCACGCGGTTGTTTTTGGTCGACGTCCTGGCACTTTCTTTATGGTGTTCGACTATCGAACAGAACAAATGCTCAAGTTGGAACTGGCAAAACCGGAGCGCCATTTTTACGGCCACGGCGTTTATTCTCACGATGGTCTTTATCTCTTCGCTACGGAAGGCGAAAGAGGCACTAGCCGAGGTATCATCGGTGTTTACGATGTTAAAAACCAATACCGAAAAATCGCTGAGTTATCGGGATTCGGCATTGGGCCTCATGAAGTGATCATGATGCCCGATGGCACGTTAGCGATTGGTGTGGGTGGGGTGCATACTAATGGTCGTGAGCCTTTGAATTTGGACAGCATGACGCCAAGCTTGAGCTACCTTTCGCAAAACGGCGAGTTGCTTGATCAAGTTGCGTTGCCGGATCATAAGTTGAGCATTCGTGATCTTGCGCATGATGGTTCAGAAACGGTGTTGTGTGGCCAGCAATATCGCGGAGAACCTGACGAATATCCTGCTTTGCTCGCCATGCATACGCGTGGAGGAGAGATGCAAACACTGCAAGCAAAACCTGAAGAATGGGCACGCTTTAATCACTATATAGCCAGTATTGCTGCAACCAA
>NZ_JAWOWJ010000304.1:0-853 GCF_033340495.1 Vibrio sp. 1249-1 | reverse complement strand
TTTACTGATTGCGTCATCCATTCCATTTTCTAAGTACTCTCGACGATCTTTCATCACGTTCGCCGTTAACGCCACCAACGGAGGCAAGTGGTCATAATGCTCACGGTAGTACTTCGCCACATCAAACCCTGTCATGTCTGGCAGTTGAATGTCCAACAGCGCAAGGTCGTATTGGTCCGGCACAAAGTTGACTAACGCTTCTTCCCCAGTCATCGCGACCGTCACGGAATGCCCCAAACTTTCTAGCAGCGACTTAGCCACCGTCACGTTAAGTTCAATGTCTTCAACCATAAAGATGTTGAGATGCACATTGTCGCGCTTCGCATCGATTACCGGCTCTTCGAGTTCAACAATAGGAACGTGAATCGACACAGTAAAGGTACTACCAAAGCCTTCTTCACTTGTGACCGTAATGTCACCATCCATCATATTGATCAGCTGTTTCGAAACCGCTAACCCAATGCCTGTACCTACCGCATGCAAGTTGTCTTTACCCGACTTAACTTGATAGTACATAGCAAAAATCTTATCCAGTTCAGCTTCAGGAATACCGATGCCAGTGTCTTCGACTTCCATAATGATAGTCGCGAAGTCTTCTTCAACATCAGCGCTGACTGTCATCACAACGCCACCTTCTTTGGTGAACTTCATCGCGTTGCTGACTAGGTTCCAAATCACCTGACGTAAACGGGTCGCATCCACCTCGATCGCTTTTGGTAGGTCACTCAAACGTTCTAAGTCGAAACGCAGTCCTTTTTGTTCCGCCATGAGCGCCGAAATACTCTCTATCTCGGCGACAAAGTCTTCAAAGTTCAATGGTGCAGGTAACAGTTCAAGCTTGCGACGGTCGAAT
>NZ_JAWOWJ010000303.1:0-853 GCF_033340495.1 Vibrio sp. 1249-1 | reverse complement strand
GACGTCTTGCAGAGCACCATGACAGCATGTGGAGTCGTTTACAGGAAGAGTACCCAGATATCCAAGTCGTGCATCGCTTAGATATGTCGACGTCGGGATTGATGGTAATGGCTAAAAACAAGCGAGCAGAAAGTGCGTTGAAAAAGCAGTTCCAGTTCCGCTTAACGCATAAAATTTACTACGCACGCGTTTGGGGTCATGTCGAGCAGGAAGAGGGCGAAATCGATCTGCCATTGATCTGTGACTGGCCAAACCGTCCGCTGCAAAAAGTGTGTTTTGAAGATGGTAAGCCATCAAAAACTCTCTTCCAAGTCGCGAAGCGAGAAGAACATGAAGACGGAACAAAGACGACCATCGTACGTTTACTGCCTATTACTGGCCGCTCACATCAATTGCGTGTGCACATGCAAGCGTTGGGTCACCCTATTGTTGGTGATGAGTTCTATGCTACCGAAGAAGCCAAAGCCTTCTCTGAGCGTTTGGAACTGCACGCTTCTGAACTGAGCTTCTACCACCCGAAAAGTCACTGGCTCCGCAGTATTTTTGTTCCGTGTGACTTTTACCCGGAAGCCGAAGAGATGATCTTTGACTATTTCGATCCAGAGCGTAAATTACCTGATTACAAAACACTGCCACGCCCATAAATAGATTTCATTAGGCAGTGAACAAGGAGCCGTTATGTCACTGCCTAAAGTGGTCTTTCTCGACCGCGCCACCATTCCCAATCACATTCAAGTCCCGCGCCCTAAGTTTCCTCATCATTGGATGGAGTATGAACTGCCACCGCCTGAGTTCGTGGTTGAGCGCTTGGCTGATGCCGATATCGTCATCAGCAATAAAGTGGTGTTGGATC
>NZ_JAWOWJ010000302.1:0-854 GCF_033340495.1 Vibrio sp. 1249-1 | reverse complement strand
GGTATGGCAGCCGTTGTTGTGGTACTCATGGTGTTCACTTTGTTAGTGGGCGAACCAGTCACACAACGTGAAAAGCTCCAATCCGAAGCGGAACAAAGACACAAAGAAGTCGTCGGTTCAAAACTTGTGGCGTGGTTTACGGTCACCGTTGTTGAGCCTTTCCTCGATTTCTTCAACCGCAATGGTGTTCGCGTCGCGATAACCCTGTTGCTGTTTGTCTTCTTATTTAAGATTGGCGAAGCATTCCTGGGCCGCATGTCGATTGCTTTCTACAAAGACATTGGCTTTAGCAACGAACAAATTGGCTACTACTCGAAGTTGATTGGATGGGGAGCCACCATCTTCTTTACTCTCGTTGGCAGTATGTTCAATGTGAAGTTTGGTATCGTGCGCGGTTTGATGATTGGCGGCATTGCTATGTCAGCGAGTAACTTGATGTTTGCTTGGATAGCGTCTGTTGGCCCTAACGAGCATCTGTATTTAGCGACCATCATCGTTGATAACTTTACGACGGCATTTTCCACCGTAGCCTTTGTCTCGTTTCTGACTCTATTAACCGGGCAAGCGTTCTCTGCCACTCAATATGCATTGCTTGCGTCGCTAGGAAACTTTGGACGAACCACGCTAGCGTCATTCAGCGGTGAATTGGTTGACTACCTAAATGACTGGAGCACGTTTTTCATTCTCACGGCCGTAATGGTGATCCCGAGCTTGATCATGTTGTATTCACTGCGTCATTACTTTACGGATCTTTTGGAAAAAGCGCGGCATAAGCACTAACGACCGCAAATTTGCGCAAAAGTAAGAATAAAAAACCACCGCACAATACGGTGGTTTTTTTCTATACAAAACGC
>NZ_JAWOWJ010000301.1:0-854 GCF_033340495.1 Vibrio sp. 1249-1 | reverse complement strand
GTGGTATTTCCACTGGTATTTGGCTTTTTTACTGCGATTTCTCTCGGTGGGGTTGAGTTTGCGACCGATATTTCGAGCTACCTAGATGTTGTGCTGGCGCTGTTTATGGCGTTTGGTATTGCGTTCGAAGTGCCAGTGGCGATTATCCTACTTTGTTGGACTGGGGCGACCACGCCGCAAGACCTAAAAGAGAAGCGTCCATACATTATTGTGGCTGCGTTCGTTGTCGGCATGCTGCTGACGCCGCCAGACATGATTTCGCAGACGTTACTTGCGATCCCAATGTGCTTACTGTTTGAGGTTGGTCTGTTCTTTGCTCGTTTTTACACTCGTAAAGATGAGGAAGAAGAGGAGTAATCCTTCAGTTTTTAGACAGTAAAAAGCGGCTCAAATGAGCCGCTTTTTTGTTGCGGTTGGTTTGTTATTTTGGGCTAACTACTTAACTTTCAATACGTAACCACATTTAGTACAGACATAAACTTCTTTGATGCCTAGCAGCTTTTGAAAAAAGTTGCGTGGTACGCGTTGCAAGTAAGCACCATGTGTACACATTTCAATATCCGTATTCATGTTGTTTTACACCTGTGCTAAGACGTAGGCGAATAGCAGTATAAGAAAAGAATGTGTCGAGTTGTCGACAGTCACAAGAAGCGTACTGATGGAATACGTATGATGCGAAGTGGGTAGGGTTACAAGTTAATAGTTATGTCTATCAACACTACAGTATTGCTGGTTGAGTCGTTTCAGGTTTGGCCTGTTCACCCAACCGTTTAGGCAATAAAAAGCGACCTAGTGTGGCCGCTTGTTGCGTTTGTTGTCTTGCTTAAATCTTGAATAAGCTTTTTGCATTTTCC
>NZ_JAWOWJ010000300.1:0-855 GCF_033340495.1 Vibrio sp. 1249-1 | reverse complement strand
GATGGTAACGCACTCGATGAAAGACGCGCTCGCTTGTGGCGACAGAACCGTCATGCTCCACCAAGGGGAAATCGTTCTGGATGTCGCTGGAGAGCAGCGCGCCAATATGCAAGTACCTGACTTACTAGACATGTTCTCTAAAGTTCGAGGCGAAGAACTTTCGGATGACAGTTTATTGCTCAATTAAATAGCATGTCTGATTCGTTACGCGTTTCTTCGACATAGTCAGAGCCGCGACTACGCCTACCAAGTGTGATCCTCCTTGAGAAAATAGGTAAAACACCGAATTTCCAAGGAGGATTTTTTATCTCTCATTCTTTAATAAAATAGTGGCATATCCACCTATTAAAGAGTGCTTATTATGTCTTTGCCATTTCTCTTTCATAGCCAGACGGTTGATGGTTTAGCCTTCGATGGTAAACGCGTGAAGGTCTGTCTAAAAACAGAAGCGTTAACATTTGATGCTGTTTATGTGCGTATTGAGCCAGACAACGAAGAATACCTTGTCGCCATGGTGCAATGCGGCAGAGCTGGAGAGTTACTGCTGTGGGAAGTATCGTTCGAGCCGAATAGAGATCGAGACATCACCCACTATGTATTTAAAGTCGTTAGAAACGGTCAGCAATATTGGCTAGACGCACGTGGAGTGCAAAAACGTATTCCGCCCAAAGAATTTCATTTCAAATTGAATGTAAACCATCAACCGCCAAAGTGGGTTCAAGAACAAGTTTTCTATCAGATTTTTCCTGATCGTTTTGCCGCGAGTCAAAGTGAGTCTGCGATTCGTGAAGCGTACTGCGAGTACGATCCTGATGCTGTGATTAAAACGTGGGGAGAACCAGTAGGGAATCACCA
>NZ_JAWOWJ010000299.1:0-855 GCF_033340495.1 Vibrio sp. 1249-1 | reverse complement strand
CGCCATCGCACGTAATGTTATTATCTTAGATTCGGCATCGCGTCCGTACATTTCGGCAACGTGATCAATCACTTGGTCACGCTTATCCATACAAAAGTCGACGTCGAAATCGGGCATGGATACACGTTCTGGGTTCAAGAAACGTTCGAAGAGCAAGTCATATTCAAGCGGATCAAGATCGGTGATTTTCAGCGCGTAGGCCACCAAAGAACCGGCACCCGAACCACGACCAGGACCGACTGGAATCGCGTTGTCTTTCGACCACTGGATGAACTCCATTACGATCAAGAAGTAGCCTGGGAACCCCATTTGGTTGATTACGTCGAGTTCGATTTGTAAACGCTCGTCGTATTCTGGACGGCGCTTTTTGCGCTCTTCTTCATTAGGGAATAGGAACTCTAGACGCTCTTCCAAACCTTCTCGCGACTTCATGACCAAGAATTCAGTTTCTTCCATCCCTTCTGTTGGGAAGGCTGGCAAGAAGTATTCACCCAAACGAACGGTCACGTTACAACGCTTGGCGATCTCGACACTGTTTTCTAGCGCTTCTGGAATATCAGCAAACAGCTCACACATTTCCTCTTCAGTGCGAAGGTACTGCTGCGGGCTGTAATTTTTTGGTCGGCGTGGATCTTCTAATGTGTAACCATCATGAATCGCAACACGAATCTCATGCGCATCGAAAAGGTCTGCACTTAGGAAAACCACTTCGTTTGTCGCGACCACGGGCAAGTCATGTTGCTCAGCGAGATCGATGGCAAAGTGCAAGTACGTCTCTTCATCCGGACGACCTGTACGAATCAATTCTAGATAGAAACGGTCCGGGAAATGCTGTTTGTAAAACTCTACACAGCT
>NZ_JAWOWJ010000298.1:0-856 GCF_033340495.1 Vibrio sp. 1249-1 | reverse complement strand
AGAAAATAAATGTCGTGCCCTCTTGTTCGCTCAGTTGCTCCATGATGTCGAGTAACTCCGAAGTACTCTTTGCGTCTAAGTTGGCGGTCGGTTCATCTGCCATGACAAAGCGAGGCTTAGGTGCAAGTGCCCGTGCGACAGCAACTCTCTGTTGCTGACCACCCGACATTTTGCTCGGACGCTTGTGCATCTGCTGAGCTAAACCAACTTGCTCAAGGAGAGACATGGCACGCTCTCGGCATTCTCGTTCCGTTTTGCCTTGTAACTGCATCACAAACTCGACGTTTTCCAACGCGGTCAAAACAGGAAGAAGACTGTAGTCTTGGAAGATAAAACCAATATTGTCTCGTCTATAGGCGATCAGCTCTTTCTCCGACATCTCTGAAATTAAACATCCATCGATTTCAACACTGCCTGAAGTTGGAGCATCAATGCCGCCAAGCATATTGAGCAATGTTGTTTTACCCGAGCCAGAAGGCCCCATGATGGCGACAAACTCTCCTTGTTTTATTTCTAAATCAACGTGTTGTACCGCATGCACAGGGAAATCGCTGTCTGGATTATAAGTTTTCGTCAGTCGCTCAAGTTTAATTGTCATCAGGTCTTCTCCCCCATGGCATCAGCCGGTCGATGCTTGAGAATTTGTCGTGCGGGATACAGAGCCGCAAACAGACTGGCCATAAAAATCGCTACAATGATCATTTGATATTCGTAAAACGAAACACGAGGATAAAGCAGAGTATCGACGCCGTATGCACCTAAACCATCGGCGAGCCCTCCAAGCGACAATCCCGTCACACTGAGAAGCTTTATCATGGCAGCGCTGCCAAATAACCCTAAAGCACATCCCGTCAAA
>NZ_JAWOWJ010000297.1:0-858 GCF_033340495.1 Vibrio sp. 1249-1 | reverse complement strand
CGGTTGCCGACAAGTTTGATGATGAAAGTATTGAGAACGATGGGACGTGGCTGAGTCGGTTAGGCGATTTACAAGGTTATGATGAAGCCGTGGTATTGGACGTGACCGCGAGCAAAGAGTTGGCGCAACGTTATGTTGATATCGCTCAGCAAGGCATCCATTTAATTTCTGCTAACAAAGTTGCAGGCTCTGCCGACAGTCAGTACTACCATCAAGTGCAAGATGCATTCGCAAAAATCGGTCGCTACTGGCTCTACAACGCGACGGTTGGGGCAGGGTTACCTATCAACCATACCGTGCGAGATCTGCGTGAAAGTGGTGACGAGATTGTGGCATTATCCGGAATCTTCTCGGGAACACTTTCTTGGCTGTTCCAGCAGTTTGATGGCTCGGTGCCGTTTAATGAGTTGGTCGATTTAGCGTGGCAACAAGGATTAACAGAACCGGATCCGCGTGCTGATTTAGATGGTTCGGATGTCATGCGTAAACTGGTTATCTTAGCGCGTGAGTCTGGTCTGGATATTGAACCGGACAGCGTAAAAGTGGAATCACTGGTGCCTGAAGAGCTGCGCTCTCTGAGTTTGGATGAGTTCTTTGATAATGGCGCACTGCTCAGTGAGATTCTTCAAGAGCGTCTAACCAAAGCACAAAGAGATGAGCAGGTGCTTCGATATGTGGCGCGCTTAGAGAAAAATGGCAAAGCGACGGTGGGCGTAGAAGCATTACCGCGCGAACATGCTCTGGCTAACTTGCTGCCATGCGACAACATTTTTGCGATTGAAAGTAAATGGTACAAGGACAACCCTTTGGTGATTCGTGGCCCAGGTGCAGGACGCGAGGTGACCGCTGGTGCAATCC
>NZ_JAWOWJ010000296.1:0-860 GCF_033340495.1 Vibrio sp. 1249-1 | reverse complement strand
GGAAGTGTCATCGGTATGCTTGTACTGTTTTTCTCCATGACACTTGGCCTTGTCAAAGTGGATTGGGTAAAACCGGGCGCAACTCTATTCATTCGCTACATGATCTTACTCTTTGTCCCAATCAGTGTGGGACTCATGCAGCACTTCGATATGCTACTTGCGAATGCATTGCCAATCATAGCTAGTGCAGTCGGTGGTTCACTCATTGTCTTGGTCAGCCTTGCTTGGCTACTGGACTACTTGCTAAAGGAGAAACATTAATATGTGGTTAATTGTCACTATTGTCGTTTTCCTGATTGCTCGCCAAATCGCAATTAAGATCAACAGCCCACTTGCAAACCCTTTGTTGATCAGTATTGCAGTACTGATTCCTTTATTAACGTACCTCAATGTACCGTTTGAGACATACTACGCCGACAACGAAGGCATCAGCTTTTTACTACAACCAGCTGTTGTAGCGTTGGCTTACCCTTTGTACGAGCAACTTCCTCAAATCAAAGCCAACTGGCGAATCATCACGTTTGCTTGTACGCTCGGAAGTGTTATGTCAATGGCAACCACAACCCTCATCGCCGTTGCATTTAAAGCTGACATCAGTTTAATCGCGAGCCTAGTAGGTAAGTCAGTGACCACTCCGATTGCAATGGAAATCTCAAGCCACCTTGGTGGCGAAGCGGCAGTCGCTGCAATCTTAGTACTGATCGTAGGTCTTCTTGGCGCTATTTTGGCGTACCCAATCTACAACCTAATCGGCATTAAGCATCCAATTGCTCGTGGTTTGACGATGGGCACAGTATCGCACGCGCTTGGTACTGCGACTTGCGCAGAGAAACAACCTGGCGACGCAGCGTTTTCATCGT
>NZ_JAWOWJ010000295.1:0-861 GCF_033340495.1 Vibrio sp. 1249-1 | reverse complement strand
ACCTGCGTCATCAGGCTCGCCTAAAGCAGTTTTGACCACTTTCACGCCTGAAACTTTGCCATACGCATCAACCTCAATACCTAAAGGCTGAAGGTTAAACATGAACTTCACGCCCTCTTCTTTGGCATTTTTCACTTCTCGACGGGAGCCAGGCATGTTTTCTTCATCACGACGGTAGGCACAAATCACGTTAGATGCGCCTTGACGGATCGAAGTTCGCACGCAGTCCATCGCGGTATCACCACCACCAAGCACTACGACTTTTTTGCCAGCCATATCGATAAACGGTTGGTTATGTTCTAGCTCCATAACCTTATAGGTATTGGAAATCAAAAATGGTAGGGCGTCATAAACGCCCGGCGCGTCTTCATTTTCCAAACCGGCGCGCATGTATTTGTATGTGCCCACACCTAAGAAAACCGCATCGTATTCATCAAGCAGTTCTTGCATCTGCACATCTTGGCCGACTTCCACATTCATGCGGAACTCAACGCCCATTTCGGTAAATACCCGACGACGATTTTCCATGACCCCTTTTTCCAATTTGAAAGAAGGAATACCAAAGGTAAGTAGGCCACCAATCTCTGGGTAACGGTCAAACACCACCGGTTTTACACCGTTGCGAACTAAGATGTCTGCTGCTGCCAGACCAGCAGGGCCTGCGCCGATGATTGCCACCTTTTTATTTGTCCACTCCACTTTGGACATGTCAGGCTTCCAGCCCATTTCAAAGGCTTTGTCGGTGATGTACTTTTCAATGTTTCCGATCGTGACTGCACCAAAATCATCATTTAGTGTGCACGAACCCTCACACAAACGGTCTTGCGGACACACACGGCCACACACTTCAGGCAAGCTGTT
>NZ_JAWOWJ010000294.1:0-863 GCF_033340495.1 Vibrio sp. 1249-1 | reverse complement strand
GTTGTACTCGCACCAAACAAATGACTCGCATCAATAGCAACTAAATCGCGGTCTTGCTCTTCATCGACAGCCATGCTCGCAATCACACCAACACCGATACCCATGCGCACATACGTTTTAATCACATCCGCATCGGTTGCAGTGAACACGACTCGCGGCGTCAAACCTTCACGGTTGAAAGCGGTATCTAACTCAGAGCGACCAGTAAAGCCAAACACATAAGTCACCAAAGGATAAGCAGCTAAATCGTGAATTGTAACTAAGTCTTTCTTCGCCAACGGATGATCTTTTGGCACCACAATAGAGCGATTCCAGTGGTAACAAGGCAACATGATAGCATCTTGGTAAAGATGGAGAGCTTCTGTCGCAATCGCAAAGTTGGCTGTACCTTTTGCAATCGCTTCAGACATTTGAGAAGGCGTACCTTGATGCATGTGCAAAGACACTTTCGGGTAACGTGCCGTAAAACCTTTGATGACATCGGGCAATGCATAGCGCGCTTGAGTATGGGTTGTTGAAATATTTAACGTGCCCATTTCAGGGTGAGTATGCTCGCCCGCCACCGCTTTGATGCTCTCAACCCGAGCAAGGATTTCTTGGGAAATACGTACGATCTCTTCACCTGCTGGTGTCACTTGCGTTAAATGTTTACCACTTCGTTCGAAGATCTGGATTCCCAGCTCATCCTCTAGTAAACGAACCTGCTTACTAATACCAGGCTGAGAGGTGTATAAACTCTCCGCCGTCGCAGAAACGTTTAGATTATGGTTCACAACCTCAACAATGTACTTCAGCTGCTGCAGTTTCATCGTAATCCCTTACTCATTCACGAGATAATAATGTCATAACTAAATTGACCGCTC
>NZ_JAWOWJ010000293.1:0-865 GCF_033340495.1 Vibrio sp. 1249-1 | reverse complement strand
CAGTAAACACCGTCGCTTTTTACTTTCATGAAAAAGCTTGGGCAAGTGTTCCCGCTTTAAAAGCTCGTCAATTCATGACCAAGCTAAAAACCGCGAGTTTCGCAACGGTACACTTTAGCGTAGCGTTTACGGTGGTTTACTTGTTAACGGGTGATGCATTTATCGGTGGCGTTATGGCAATGCTAGAGCCATCATTAAATACCGTAGCCTACTACTTCCACGAAAAAGTTTGGTTACGTAAATCGTCTGATCAGAGCTCAGCGCCGCATTTTTGCTTCCACAAACACGCTTAAGAGCGGGTCGAAACCGAAGCAACAGCGAGCTCAAACCGATTCATCATTGACAATGTTGCGCACCGCAATTAAATTAATTGCGGTGCGCAACTTATTATAGGTAACTTAAGATGAATCCTCGTCAGCTCAGACATTACTCCCGACAGACCGTCCGCTTGTTAGGTATGCTTGATAAACAATGTGGCGAGGTTACCCTCACCCCAGTACAAGCTCATGCCTTGGGCGAGATCCAATTACAGCCACTGACTATCAATCAACTGGCGCAGCAGCTTAACGTAGATAAATCCAATGCCAGCCGCACCGTAACTGCTCTCATCAAGCAGAGCCTCGTTGAGAGCATCGAAAATCCAAAAGACAAGCGCAGCCAGTTCATCGCTTTGACCGAGCAAGGCCAACACGCGCTATCTCAACTCGACCAACAACAAAATACTTTCTTCGAATCATTGCTATCCCATCTGGACGAAAACGAGCAGCAACAGCTCAAACAAGGGCTTGAAGTGTATCTAAAAGGCTTAACCAAAGTATGCCAAGCAAACCAATTTGTTCTTCGCCCACTCAGCAAGGCCGATAAC
>NZ_JAWOWJ010000292.1:0-868 GCF_033340495.1 Vibrio sp. 1249-1 | reverse complement strand
ACAGGAAAAGCACCATTCTTAACTTCCGAGCAAAGAGAACAATTGAGTCAATATAAAAGATAAAGCCAATGATACACAAGACGGAGAACTGACTGGTTCCGACATCCTCGCTTATATCGTGAAAGAATTTGGCGAGCACTACCACCCTAACTCTATCTATTACCTGCCCGACCACATGGGCTTTTCATGGATAACTTCCCGCTCAAAACACGACAACACACTTATGGACTGAAAAAGCAGCTCGCCCAAGAGCCGAGAAACTACAATTTGAGTATGCTTATCTGTTCGGTTCAGTCTGTCGCAGAAGAGGAATTGGTGAGGCTATCATTGTCCCTGGGTTAATAAAGACATCATGATAGAGCACTTAAAACAAATATTGGCAGTCACGGAGGAGGGATGTCACGCTGTCGTTGTAATGGATGGAGCAGGATGGCATACAGAAGAAATTGCCAATGACTTTAAAATGTCAGTGTCATCAAACTTTCGCCCTATTCTCCAGAGCTAAACCCTATCGAACAAGTATGGCGTTGGTTGAGGCAACGCGATTTATCCAACCAATCTTTTACTGATTACCACGACATCATCTCCAAAGTCTGCGATGCATGAAATCGGTTTTTGGATTGCTCCAAAAGAGTCACCAAAATCCATTCGCAAAAAGTGATAGACCTAACCAGTTAATTTTCAAGATTGGTATAATAACGGTATGGAGAAATATCTTCAGCTCAGAGCTACAGATGTAAACTACCACCTTCTAAAGAAGGTGGCTTTGTGTGAGCCCCCTAAAAGGGGGCCTAGACCAGAACCTCGATGTGGCACCGCAGTCTCTCTTCACTCTCCAACACTAAATTTATGGCATCACTTATAGAGT
>NZ_JAWOWJ010000291.1:0-868 GCF_033340495.1 Vibrio sp. 1249-1 | reverse complement strand
TGGCATCGTCGCTTGTTTATAAAAGCGAGATTCCACCAGCTCAAGATCTTGGTGATAAACAGGCAAACTTTGTTCTTCAATACAACGGCGAACGGCTGGATAAAGCACCTCTTTCGCTTGGTTAATTACCCCACCAATCAAAATCTTTTCTGGGTTAAACAAGTTGATCACGATAGCAATTGCAGAACCTAAATAGCGTCCCAATTTTTCAATCACATCAACCGCGAGAGGATCGCCATTTGCCGCGGCTTCACAGATACTTTCGATACTCATCTCTTCTTGAGCCGCGAGAATAGAAGCTTCACCTTCAGAGATGCGTCTTACCACTTCTTCACGAATCGCTTCTAGCTCGTTACGAACGCGAATCGCTTGCTCGCTTTCCCCACTGAAGATTGAGCCGCCACCTAAGCAAGACCAAGCCATTGGACGCGTTCGCAACATTTGCATTTGGTCCAGCGTTCCATCGTGCGCAACCTCAAAATTAAGCGGGTTGATTTCCACTTGGTTAGTCACAAGAGGTTTACCAAGGCGCGATTGCAGCAATTCGAACTGACGCGGCGTAAAGTTGGACACACCAAAGTGCTTCACTTTACCTACTTTGTGCAGCTCCGTGAATGCTTCCGCAACTTCATCAGCATCCATCAATACATCCGGACGATGGATTAATAGCACATCGATTTCGTCCACATTTAAGCGCTCAAGTGAGTTGTTCACTGATTGGTAAATGTGTGCCGAACTTGTGTCGTAGTGATTAATTTTGCGTTCAGGTGTTTTGTCACCACACAAATTAATGTCACATTTGGTCACGATCTGGATTTGGTCGCGTACGCTTTTATCCAAAGCTAACGCTTCACCAAACAACGCTTCA
>NZ_JAWOWJ010000290.1:0-869 GCF_033340495.1 Vibrio sp. 1249-1 | reverse complement strand
AAAATCGGTGGTGATAAAAACAAAGTCATCGGTGCCTATATCTGGAACCGAAACGAAGAGCACGTAGAAACCGTGCGCGCCAAATTTGTGGTTCTAGCGACAGGTGGCGCGTCAAAGGTTTATCAATACACCTCTAACCCTGATGTCTCATCGGGTGATGGTATTGCTATCGCGTGGCGAGCGGGCTGTCGAGTGGCGAACTTAGAGTTCAACCAGTTCCACCCAACTTGCCTTTACCACCCTGAAGCTCGCAACTTCTTGCTGACCGAGGCCCTTCGTGGTGAAGGCGCTTACCTTCGTCGCCCAGACGGCACTCGCTTTATGCCAGATTTTGATGAGCGTAAAGAACTCGCCCCCCGCGATGTTGTCGCTCGTGCCATCGACTTCGAAATGAAACGCTTGGGTGCAGACTGCATGTATCTCGACATCAGTCATAAACCAGCGGACTTTATCACCAAGCACTTCCCCACCATTTACTCGCGCTTGATGGACTTGGGCATTGATATGACCAAAGAGCCTATTCCAATCGTACCAGCTGCGCACTATACCTGTGGCGGCGTGATGGTGGATCAAAACGGTCATACGGATTTGAAAAACCTATACGCGATTGGCGAAGTGAGCTACACCGGCTTGCATGGTGCTAACCGTATGGCATCGAACTCACTGTTGGAATGTGTGGTTTATGCGTGGTCTGCTGCAAAAGATATTCTGAAACATCACACCAGCGTTGAGCTGCCTTCACGTGTTCCATGTTGGGATGAAAGCCAAGTCACCAACAGTGATGAAGAAGTTATTATTCAACACAACTGGCACGAGCTTCGTCTGTTTATGTGGGACTACATGGGCATTGTGCGTACCGATAAGCGCTT
>NZ_JAWOWJ010000289.1:0-870 GCF_033340495.1 Vibrio sp. 1249-1 | reverse complement strand
AGATGATTGTTGAAGTGAGTTGACGGTATTGATGGCTTTGGTTAGGAGATCATTGAAATCTGCACCCAACTCCGCACCCCTTCCTGTCGGAGTGGTGTCGGCCGCTTCTACAATCATGGCGCGCATTTCGGCCTGAATACCATCAACTTTCATTATCACCTCTGAGCCAAAAGTTTGACTATCCATTTAAACTAAATATTGACACAGCAATTTATGTGCCATAAGACGCCAGCAGAATAGTTTACTCACACTTTTGTCTTAAGGCTACGCGTGTGAAACCTAACTCGGAATATCTATACCCGCGTCACGCATTTTGGCAAGTTTGTAGCGCAGAGTACGCGGGCTTATGCCCAACTTCTCTGCCATTTCTTTGCGTCGGCCATTACATTCCACCAAGGTTTCTAGAATGATCGCGTACTCTTGATCGCGCAGCTCGCCACCCAACCCCTCGCCGCCAGTGTTAACGCGGTTGACGGATTCAGCTTGAGCAACAGGCTTGACATCAGGGACCAATGTTTCTGCACTTTGCACAACGTATTGCAAGCTGTTGGCATCTTGCCAATCCACGCCTTCTAGCAAGATGTGCTCTGCACCGATATCGCCGTTTTCACTCAAAATCAGCGCGCGTTGTACAACGTTATCCAGCTCTCGAACATTACCTGGCCATGGGTACTGCAATAGTTTTTCCACTGCAACTGGCGAGAACTGAGGAACAGGCATACCCATTTTGCTACAGTGACGCTCGGCAAGATGCTTCGCAAGTGGCGCAATGTCCCCTTTACGCTCATTCAGCGCTGGCCATGCGATTGGGAACACATTCAGGCGGTAGTACAATTCTTCACGGAAGTTACCTTCCGACACATACTGTTT
>NZ_JAWOWJ010000288.1:0-871 GCF_033340495.1 Vibrio sp. 1249-1 | reverse complement strand
TGAGTCATCGACCCAAAAGGCCTTGATTTGTTCTGGTGTGGCATTGGTCCAATCGTTGTCTTTCCCGTCAGCAAGTGAAAGTACAGAGTCAACCGTTTGCTGCCAGTTCGGCCAATCTTCTTCGACAACAACGCAAGTAAGCGAGCTCTTGCCATTTGCTCTGCGGCCATCATCAACCTTCCGGATCAGCCTTTCCAGTGTCGCCAGCTCCTCATCGCAGAGCACGGCCTGTGCATCGCTTATCTTTGCCACGAAGTAACGTGCTTCAAGCATCGACATAATTATTTTCCTCCCCAGGGCACAAGTTTTGTCGAATATCCAAGCATTAGTGGGTGCTTCGGGTCCCCCGAACCAGTCACGCCAAATGCCAATACCGGCTTCCCAGATGCAACGAGCTGCTCTAAAAGCCTGTCCAAATGAACATGCAAAGACTTAGGCAGCTTAGTTCGGCTCCCCCAGCAGGGCACCAAGACATCAGCATCCCGAATAATCCTTTCCAAGTGGATTTCATTTTCAGGCCCGACAGGATCAACCGCCGTAGCCAGCTCTCGAACGTCGGTCGCCCGAAAAGCAAAAGCATTACCGACTATGAATCGCCTCCCTCCGTTGACCTTGGTAAACCCTATCCACTTTCTGACCGTGTGATCGTCCTCGGTGGCCGTGGCCGTAGAGCCGTTTACACCAAAATAACCGAACACAAGGCCTTCGGGTTGCACATCCCTTTCCAGACGGTATCTGTACATGCCGCACTTGCTGATAATTGCACTCAAAGTGTCACCTCTTTTTGAATGAAAAACGCCCTTTCACAGTTGCATTTTTTAATGCTGTGATAGGATAAAAGTGTAAGTTGAAAAGGAGAGATGACCATGAA
>NZ_JAWOWJ010000287.1:0-872 GCF_033340495.1 Vibrio sp. 1249-1 | reverse complement strand
TCATTGCCGATGTAGGCATGGACACCACCACAAAAATCATCAACAACCTGACAGAAAAAGCCTCTCGAGGTGATCTGAAAGATGGCGAAGCCCTTTATGGTCTGCTGAAAGAAGAAATGGCGGAGATTCTATCTAAAGTAGAACAGCCTCTAGATATCGACAGTAGCAAAACACCTTATGTCATCTTGATGGTTGGTGTGAATGGTGTGGGTAAAACCACCACCATCGGTAAACTTGCGAAGCAGTTCCAAAGCCAAGGCAAGAAAGTGATGTTAGCGGCTGGCGATACTTTCCGAGCGGCTGCAGTTGAGCAGCTGCAAGTGTGGGGCGAGCGTAACAATGTTCCTGTGATCGCGCAGCATACTGGCGCAGACAGCGCATCGGTTATCTACGATGCGATTGAAGCGGCAAAAGCGCGTGGCGTCGATGTGGTTATCGCCGATACGGCGGGTCGTCTACAAAACAAAGCCAACCTAATGGAAGAGCTACGCAAGATTGTACGTGTGATGAAGAAAATTGATGATTCTGCACCACATGAAATCATGCTGACGCTGGATGCAGGTACTGGCCAAAATGCGATTAGCCAAGCGAAACTTTTCAGTGATGTAGCTCCTCTAACCGGGATTACATTGACTAAGCTGGATGGTACAGCGAAGGGCGGCGTTATTTTCGCTATCGCTGATCAGTTTAGTATTCCAATTCGCTACATTGGTGTTGGCGAAGGCATTGAAGACTTGCGTCCTTTTGAAACTCAAGAGTTTATCGACGCTTTGTTTAGCCGTGAAGAGTAATTGAAGTTATAGGAAATCAACGGTGAGCAAATTTCAACAAGTGAGTAAAGCTTACCGAGGTGGTCGACAAGCACTACAAAA